>JARROJ010000019.1:0-41404 GCA_037384065.1 Lysobacterales bacterium | reverse complement strand
GAGCAATCGCCCTTCCGCAAATCGCTGCAGGTGACGTTTCGCGACGCCGGAGACCGCTACAACGAGACCTTGCTGCGCGGCCTGGATTACCTGCTGGACGAACTGGCCAAAAGAGGCATGCACGCGGTCATCTTCCTGAACAATTTCTGGGAATGGTCCGGTGGCATGGGCACCTACCTCTACTGGACCAACGGCGGCGAATACGTCGACCTCGGTGATCCCGAACACCCCTGGCCGGCGTTTCCCGATTTCACGGCGGGGTTTTACGCGAGCGCAGCCGCCAACCGCCTGTTCCGGCGGTACGTCGAAGCGCTCGTAACCCGCACCAATACGGTCAACGGCACGCCCTACGCGAAGGATCCGGCGATCATGGCCTGGCAACTGGCCAACGAGCCGCGTCCGGGTTACCGCAACGCGCTCGGCTTCTCGCGCCTCGACGGTTACTACCGCTGGATCGCCGAGACCGCCGGGCTGATCCACACGCTCGACCCGAACCACCTGGTCTCGCTCGGCAGCGAGGGCACGATGGGCTGCCTGCAGGACGCAACCTGCTTTCGCGAGGCGCACGCGATCGACGATATCGATTACCTGACCTTTCACATGTGGCCCAAGAACTGGAGCTGGTTCGACGCACAGGACCCGGCCGCGACGTTCCCGCGCACCCAGGCCCGTGCCGACGCCTACATGACCGACCACCTCGCCGTCGCCCGGCGACTGGGCAAGCCCATCGTGCTGGAGGAGTTCGGGCTCGAACGCGATGGCGGCGCCTTCGACCCCGCGGCGCCGACCACGCTGCGCGACCGTTTTTACGGGCAGGTATTCGACCGCATCGAGCACAGCCTGGCCCGCGGCGGACCCTTCGCCGGCAGCAACTTCTGGACCTGGGGCGGTTACGGTCGGGCCCGCCACGACGATTACCTCTGGCGCGCCGGCGACACGGCCTGGACCGGAGACCCGCCGCAGGAAGCCCAGGGCCTGAACTCGGTGTTCGACAGCGACGCGTCGACGCTGAGCCTGCTGCGGCGCCATGCCGGCACCCTGGCCGGACTCGGCTGCGGCGCCCGGCCGGCGAGCGAAACCCCCGCGAACGAACCACGAGAGCCATGAAACAGCCTGACGAATTCGACAGCTACGACGCCCGCAAGGCGCAACTGGAACGCGATTACCGCGCCCTCCTCAGCCGCCCGAACGAGCCGCTGCGCCCCGGCAACGGCGTCTTCGCCCGCTGGCGCCACCCGGTGCTGACCCGCGAACACGCGCCGCTGCACTGGCGCTACGATTTCGACCCGCAGCGCAACCCGTTCCTGCAGGAGCGTCTCGGCGTGAACGCCGCCTTCAACGCCGGCGCGATCCGACGCGACGGCGCGTATCACCTGGTCGTGCGCGTCGAGGGCAACGACCGCAAGAGCTTTTTCGCCATCGCCAGCAGTCCGAACGGCGTCGACCGGTTCCGTTTCCGTGACCTGCCGGTGATCCTGCCCGAGACCGGCGAACGCGACACCAACGTTTACGACATGCGCCTCGTCGCGCACGAGGACGGCTGGATTTACGGCCTGTTCTGCACCGAGCGCCCCGACCCCGACCGGCCCGACGACCCCGCGGCCTGCGTCGCGCAATGCGGCATTGCGCGCAGCCGGGATCTCGACGACTGGGAACGGCTGCCGGACCTGGTCACGCCCTCGCCGCAGCAACGCAACGTGGTGCTGCACCCGGAATTCGTCGGTGGCCGCTACGCGTTTTACACGCGACCCCAGGCCGACTTCATCGGCGCCAGCAGCCCCGGCTTTGGCTGGGGCCTGGCCGATTCGATGGACGGCGCCGTGATCGCCGAAGAACGCATCGTCGACCCCTGCGTGTTCCACACGGTCAAGGAACTGAAAAACGGTCAGGGCCCGGCGCCGCTGCGCACGGCGCATGGCTGGTTGCACCTGGCGCACGGCGTGCGCAATACCGCGGCCGGGTTCCGCTACGTACTGTACCTGCTGCTGACGGATCTCGACGAACCCTGGCGGGTCGTGCGCCGGCCCGGCGGCCACCTCCTTGCGCCGCGAGGCGGGGAACGGAGCGGCGACGTGGCCAACGTCGTCTTCAGCAACGGCTGGATTCGCGACGACGCCGGTCGGATTTTTATCTACTACGCCTCATCGGACACCCGCATGCACGTCGCGACCTCCACCGAGGAGCGCCTGCTGGATTACGTGCTGAACACGCCGGAAGATCCGCTGTTCTCGGCCGACTGCGTGCGCCAGCGGACGGAACTGGCGCGACGCAACCTGGCGGCCGGCTACGTGCCGCCCGCCTGAGCCGACAGACGCGGCCCGTGAACCCCGGCGACTGGCCAGACCGTTGGCGCCGCGAACTGGCGGCCGAGCTCGACGCCGTGGCGCGCTGGTGGCTCGAGCACGTCATCGATCTCGATCGCGGCACGATCGCCGGCGCGGTGTCCGCCGCCCATCGCGCCGATAGCCGCGCGCCGCTGAACCTGGTCTACGTCGCCCGCCTGCTGTGGTTCTTCAGCGCGCTCGCGGAGCGCTCGGGCGAGGCGGTCCACCACGCCGCGGCGTCGCTGTGCCACACCCGCCTGGTGCACGATTTCCGCGATGCGCGGGACGGCGGCCTGTTCTGGCAGGTCGCCCCCGACGGCCGCCCCCTCGCGCGCAAGAAACAGACGTACGGTCTGGCCTTCGCGGTCTACGCACTGGCCCGGCACGGACAGGCCTGCGGGTGCGCGGCGGCGCGACGACAGGCGCGCGAACTCGCGCAACGGATCGAGGCCCGCCTGCTCGATCGCCGATACGGCGGATTCTTGGAGGCGCTGGACCGGGACTGGCGGCCGCTGGCCGATGTCCGGCTCGGCCCCACCGACCTGAACGCCGACAAGACGCTGAACACGCACCTGCACCTGCTGGAGGCCTGGACCGCGCTGGCCCGCATCGAAGCGTCCGCCGCGCCCCGCCTGCGCGAACTGTTGCGGCTGTACCTCGAACGCTTCGTGCCGGGGGCCGACGGAACGGCGACCGGCTTCTACACGCGCGACTGGCAGCCCCTGTCCGCCGGCCATTCGCCCGGCCACGCCATCGAGGCGAGCTGGCTGTTGTGCGACGCGGCGGCGGTGCTGGACGACCCGGCCATCCGCGCCGCGGTGCAGCCCGTTGCGCTGGGCCTCGCCGAGGGCGTACTGGCCGCTGCCGTCGATGACGACGGCGGCGTGGTCGGCGAACTCCGGGACGGGCGCGTCAGCGAGCCGCACCGCGTGTGGTGGGTCCAGGCCGAGGCGATGGTCGGGTTCTTCAACGCCTGGCAACTCGGCGGCGACGAACGCTTTCTGCGGGCCAGCGCGAACAGCTGGGCGTTCATCCGCGCGCACCACGTCGATCCGGAGCGCGGCGAGTGGCGCTGGTATTCCGCGCTGGATGCGGATGCCCCGGAGACCGGCCTGGCCGGGCCGTGGAAAGCGCCGTATCACAACGGCCGCGCCCTGCTGGAACTGCTGCGCCGGCTCGAGGCTCAGCGGTAATCCAGCTCTACCCGGACGATGTCCGCGACGTCCCCGAAATCCGCGCGCAGGTAACGCGCCCCGGCCGGCGGCCGCAGGCGGTAACGCACCGGCACGCGGTAGTCGTAGTTTTTCTCCGGGGACGGATAGCGCTCGATGTCGGCGTCGGCCGGCGTCCAATCCCGGGCACGCCCCGCGGTGGACAGGCGCAGCGCCGGTTTCACCGCCGCCTCGTCGGCGTTCGGTCGTTCGTAGGCATAGATCCGCCATTCCAGCAGTTCGCCCGGCGCCGTGTAACTCAGCCAGGCGCCCGGTTCACCATGCAGGCGGCTTGCCGCCTCCTTGAACGACCGCTGCTCGCCCCGGCGCACCGTGATGTCCCGGGAATCGGCCACCACGCCCAGGTTGCGGGCCGTGTCCACCCGCGTCCGGTACGCGACCGCGACCGGGCCGAACGGCGCCGAGGGCGGCGAGGCGCCGCCGGCATTGTGCGCGATGACGCGGTAGAAGTAGCTTTGTCCGGGCCGCGCCGTGGTGTCGCTGAACAGCGCGAAGCCCGGCGTGGCGATGTCGTCGACCTGCCACGCGATCCGCCGCCAGGGCCCGTCCGCCGCGACGCTCCGTTCGATGTCGTAGGCCGCCGCGCCGGCCGCGCCCCGCCAGCTGAACAGGGGCGTTCGCGCGAACGGCAGAATGGCCGGGGCCGCCGGCGGCCGCAGCGCCGGGGCCGTTTGACCCTGGATGGCGAAGGCCCGGTCGCGCAGCAGCGCCAGGGCGGCCCGCTCGTCGTAGGGCTCGCCGGCGTCGAAGCCGGGCCAGTGGTAGGCGCGGTAACGCCCGTAACCGATCGGCTCGGTATGGTGGTAGAAGCCGCCGTCTTCGTGGTGGCGGCGCAGGCTCCAGATCAGCGCGCCGGCGATCGCCGGCTCGGCCAGCACGTAGTCGAGGACTTCCTGCACCCCCGTCGTGCTGATGAAGCCGAATTCAC
Source organism: Lysobacterales bacterium (assembly GCA_037384065.1). Lineage (GTDB taxonomy): Bacteria > Pseudomonadota > Gammaproteobacteria > Xanthomonadales > SZUA-36 > JABDPF01. The sequence goes on along the minus strand of JARROJ010000019.1, from coordinate 36,920 downwards.
CGAGCAGAAGCGGCTTGCGCCCGTCGATCATGGCCACGGTCCGCTCCAGGCTGCGCACCATGTCGACACCGGAAGGTTCGTAGTGATGCGTGCTGACGATATCGAACAGCGGTGATTCGAGCGTGTAGGGCTGAACCCGGGCGTCGTGGTCTCCGTGGTGGCCGTCGATCAGCAGATGGTTCGAATCCAGGCGCTTGATGTACGCGCCGATTTCCAGCGCCCACTCCGGCGGGTTCTGCAGTTCGTTGCCGGTTTCCCAGGCGAGAATGGTCGGATCATCGCGGTAGGCGACGCCGGTCACGGTATTGGTTCTTGTCAGAACGTGCCGGATCGTCTGCTTGAAATCGTCGATCAGTTGCCGGTCGGTCCAGAATGCGTCCGGCGGCTTGCCGCGAAACGCCGCGTAGTTCGGCCGTCCGCCCATCCACTGCCAGTTGTTGACCAACGGCACGATGACGCGCACGCCGTACTCGGCCGCCAGCGCCAGCGCCCGGTCCATGGCGCGAAAAGCCGTCTCGTTGAACTGGCCGGGCGCCTCGACATACGTCACCGCCGCGTCCGGGAAGTTCGCATTACGCACCGGGATCGTGTAGGCGCGCACGACGCGACCGCCGGTCTGCACGATGGTCTCGAACAGGTCGCGCAGTTCCCACTCGGTGGGCAGGTCGTAGGGGTTGGTCTGCGCAAACGCCATTTCGTCCTCGACGTAGAGCAGCGTCGGAACGTTGAACGAAACGAAACGGAACGTCTCGGGGCCGTCCATCAGGCGGTGCCCGTCGACGGAGATGAAATGCTCGAAATCCGCGGCGGCGGTCGAGGCGGCCACGGCCAGCGCCCAGGCCAGAACGGTTCGGATGCGTCGCTTCATGGTGTCCTCGCGCGGAAACCCGCAACCACTGTGAACCCCTGACGTTTCGGAATCAACGCCGCGCCGGTGACGCCCCTGACCGATGACCGATCACCGCCGGCCGAACGGCAACCGCGATCACTCGCCCGCCGTGGGAATCGGAAGCGCCGTCACGATGAAACGCCGGGGCGCGTGGCCGGCGTAGTAGAACGGGTAGCAGGTGACCAGCGTGAGCCGCTTGTCCGCGGTCTCCTCGAGCACGGAATGGTCGTGCTTGTCGACGATCCGGATATCCGACACGGCGTACCGGTCGACACCGCGCGTGGTCTGCAGCAGCACCTCATCGCCGAGCTCGATGTCCTTGAGGCCGCGGAAAAAACTGTCGCGGTGCGCCGAAATACCGAGGTTGCCGACGCCGTCCATCTTGCCCATGCCCTTGATGCGGCCCGCCCCGCGTTCGAGGATCGGATCGTCGGCGCCGTTGAAGACGGGCACCTGGATGTTGAGATCGGCAATGGTCAGGATGCCCAGCGGCGGCGGGAAGTCGGCTTTCAGCGCCGCCTCGTAATCCGTGATCTGGGTCGGGTCCCACAGCGTGAAGTCGGGCTCGCGAACGCGCGTCAGCAGATTTTCGCCGAGCCACGGATCCTGGATCCAGATCAGATCGTACTCGGGCGACGCGGCGGCGCTCGCGTTCCCGCCGGCCGTTTCCTGCGCAAACACACAGGGGGCGCCCGCCAGAACCAGGGCAGCGCCCAGGCAGACAAGCCGGGGCATACCACCAAAGAGTTTCGAGGTCCGCTTTTGCTCCATTCATCGCTCCGAAACGTCGACTGATCACAGTTTAGCGGAAAAATTCCAGATTCTCGCTATAGTTAAAGCTAAACAGGCGGGCCCAACAACGCCTGAACACCACTGGAGAGAACACGATGGGCGAACACGCGAGAATTACGGTTACACACTACGAAAACCCGGTCGCACCGGTCGTTCTGGACCGAACACACGCGGCCAACCTGCGATTTGGCGAGATGACGCCGGACCACGCACGCCGCGAACGTCGTTACCGCCGGAACCTGCGGCGGAGGGCGCGTCCGCAGTCCACGCCGGCCGGTCTCGGGTAGCCGCCCGCGCTCACCGCGCCGATCATCCGGCGCTGATGCGGCCGCTGACGCGGCCGCTTGGTGTACCCTTCGCTTTTCGCTGAAAGAGCACGGGTGACCCCAATCCGATGAAGCGTTTCCTGGCGATCGCCGGCCCCGGCCTGCTGGTCGCGGCCACCGGCATCGGCGCCGGCGACCTGGCGACCGCCTCGTTCGCGGGCAGCATCCTCGGCACCGCAATCCTGTGGGCCGCGGTTCTCGGCGCCTTCATGAAGTTCGTGATCACCGAGGGCGTGGCCCGCTGGCAACTCGCCACCGGCACCACCCTGATCGAAGGCGTCGTGCTGCGGATCGGCCGGCCCGCCGGCTGGCTGTTCCTCGCCTACCTCCTGTTCTGGTCGTTCTTCGTCGCTTCCGCGCTGATGAGCGCCTGCGGTGTCACCCTGCACGCCCTGTTCCCGGTCATCGACGATCCCGGCCGCGCCAAGACGGCGTTCGGCATCGGCGCGAGCCTGATCGGCGCGGCGCTGGTGCTGCGCGGCGGATACCGCCTGTTCAGCCGGGTCATGCAGGTCTGCATCGGCGCGATGTTCGTCACGGTCCTGGTCACGGCGGGCCTGCTCTGGCCCGGCGCCGCACCCGTCGCGGCGGGCCTGCTGCTGCCGGCGATTCCCGCCGTGGACGGTGGTCTGACCTGGACCATCGCCCTGATGGGCGGCATCGGCGGAACCGTCACGGTGCTCGGTTACGGCTACTGGATCCGCGAGGAAGGCCGCCAGGGACCCGCCGCGCTGCGCGTCTGCCGCATCGATCTGGCGGTCGCCTACGCGGTGACCGCCCTGTTCGGTATCGCGATGGTCATCATCGGCAGCACCATCGAGGTTCACGGCCGCGGTGCGGGCCTGATCGTCGACCTCGCCGAACAACTCGGATCCGCGGTCGGCCCCACGGGACGCCTGCTGTTCCTGCTCGGCGCCGCCGGCGCGGTGTTCAGCAGCCTGCTCGGCGTCTGGCAGGCGATACCGTGCCTGTTCGCCGACCTGTGGGGCATGCTGTCCGGCCCGGCGGACCCGGACGCCGACGGCAAGCCGGCCGCGAACCTCGAACAGAGCAGAACGGCGCGAATGTTCCTGCTGGCGCTTGCGACCGTACCGATGACGGGCCTGTTTTTCAGCTTTCGCGAAGTGCAGAAGTTCTACGCGGTGACCGGGGCCTGGTTCGTGCCCCTGCTCACACTGGCCCTGCTGGTTCTCAACGGTCGGTCGGCGTGGGTCGGCGCCGCCTGGCGTAACCGGCCGGCGACGTCGATCGCCATGCTCGTCATCCTGGGGTTTTTCAGCTGGATCGCCTTCCGTACACTTGTCGCATGACCCGCTCGAGCCACCACGACACCCCATGAGCACCGCTTTCGACGCCCTGTTCCGGCCGGCCCCGTTCGGCCCGGCCACCCTGCGCAATCGCCTCGTCATGGCGCCGATGACGCGTGAATTCTCGCCGGGCGGCATACCGGGCGGCGACGTTGCCGATTACTACCGCCGCCGCGCCGCCGGCGGCGTCGGCCTGATCGTCACCGAGGGCACGCTGATCGACCATCCCGCCGCCAACGCCTACAGCGACCGCGTGCCGCGCTTCCACGGCGCCGACGCGCTGGCCGGCTGGCAGGCCGTCGTCGACGCGGTCCACGAAGCCGGCGGCCACGTCATCCCGCAGATCTGGCATACCGGCGCCGTGCGGGTTCCGGGCGCCTCCGGCAGCCCCGAACCCGGCTGCGGCCCGGTCGAAATCCGCGACGCCGACGGCACGCTGCGCTGCCGCGCGCTGCCGCGGGCGGAGATCGGGGCGATCGTGCGCGCGTACGGCGAAGCCGCCGCACAGGCCGAGCGGCTGGGCTTCGACGGCGTCGAGATCCACGGCGCCCACGGTTACCTGATCGACCAGTTCATGCGCGCCGCCAGCAACACGCGTCGCGACGGCTACGGCGGCTCGCTCGAAGAGCGCCTGCGGTTTGCGCTCGAGGTGGTGAACGCGGTCCGCGGCGCCGTCGCGCCCTCGTTTCCGGTCGTGTTCCGGTTCTCGCAGTGGAAATCGGGGGATTACGCCGCGCGCCTGGTGGACGACCCGGACGGCCTGGCCCGTTTGCTGGCGCCCCTCGTCGATGCCGGCGTCGACGTCTTTCACGTCAGTACGCGGCACTTCTGGAAGCCGGCGTTCGCCGGTTCGCCGCGCACCCTGGCCGCCTGGACGCGGCACCTCACCGGCAAGCCGGTCATCGCGGTCGGCGGGCTGGGCCTGGATGCGGTCGACGGCCCCGGGTTGCCCGCGGATGCGCCCAGCCTGCGCCACATGGTCGAGGGCTTCGTTCGCGGCGACTTCGATTTCATCGCCGCCGGGCGCGCGCTGTTGGCGGACGCCGAATGGGGCAACAAACTGCGCCGGGGCCGGCTGAACCGGATCCGGCGCTTCGACGCCAAGCATCTGGACACACTGGACTGAAACGCTCCTCCGCTCGAAAGCGATCGAACAAGCGGGAACGGCCTGACCGCGAACGCCTTCGTCGCTCAGGCCCGTTTGCTCAGAAGCCCCCGTGCAGAACGAACGCCTCGACCGGGCGTCGCTCGCGCTTGCGCTTGTCACGCTCCACCATGGCGGGATCGGCGTCAGCCGGAGCGGCCGGGTAGCCGATGGCCAGCGCGGTCAACGGCTCGACCGACTCACCGAGATCGAATACCTCCCGGACCCGGTCGGGCTTGATACCCACCATCTGGTGCACGACGATACCGCGCGCAGTCGCTTCGTAAGTCAGCGCAGCCGAGGCAGCCCCGAGGTCGTGCAGGGCCGCCTTGTTCAGCTTCTGGTTATGCGGGTGGAGGTGCTCGGCGAGCCCCAGCGCCAGCACCGGCGCGTGCTCGGCCCAGCCGCGATTGCCCTCCACCAGGCAGTCGAACACGCGGTCCCAGGTTTCCTGGCTGCGTCCGCGAACCCCGACGATGTAGCGCCAGGGCTGCGCGTTGTAGGACGACATCGACCAGCGCGCGGCCTCGAACAGGCTGCGCAGGTCCGACTCGGCAACGTCACGCTGCCGGTCGAAGGCGTAGGGACTCCAGCGGTTGGCGATGAAGTCCTGCACGGGGTGGTCAACGGGGTTTTTCATGTCGGCGGTCTCCGGTTACCTGCTGTCGCGTGGCGCGACAGGATTCGTACACGATAATTGGAACCGGATTCCGAATAAACAGGAAGCCCGACAACAGAACGTTGCCGCGTGCGGAACAATGACCGGGCACGCCTCAGTTCGCCAGGAACACAACCGTGGTGCGCGGGGGTACGTGGAGCGTCCGCGCCATCGGGTCCCAGCGGGCCGTGCGCACGACCGGATCGGCGGAGACGCGTTGCACCGGGTGCAGGGCAAAGGCGCCGGGCAGCGGCGCGGGCACCGTGCGCGCCTCGCGCGTGGCATTGAACGCCACGACCAGCCGTTCGTCGTCGCCCGCGAGGCTCATCACGATCAGGCCCGGAACCTGGTCGGGGCCGGTGTTGTGGAACGCCAGGGTGGCGGCGACGTCGGCCGCCGTGCGCAGGCGGAACAGGTTGCTGGAGGCGCGGATGCGCAACAGTTCCTCGAAGTGGGCCAGAGCGGCGCGAATATGCCGCGGCGCCGGCCGCAACGCGGGATCCGCCAGCAACGGCCCGGCCACCGGCCAGTTGGCCTCGTTGTCCCAGGCCGGCGGCAGCCCGCGCGCCCAGCCGTTTTCCCCGTAGCTCAGATCCAGCCGGTTGAACCAGTCGCCGGAGTCGAAGGAATTGCGGTCGAGTGATTTCGACCGCAGCAGTTCCTGGCCGGCGTGAACGAACGGCACGCCCTGGGCGAGCATGACCAGGCTGTTGGCCAGGTTGACCACGCGCACGCGGTCGTCCATCGACGTGTCGACCGGCAGCTTGTACTGGTTGATGTCGAACAGCGTTTCGTTGTCGTGCGCGGCCACGTAGTTGACCGTTTCCTGCGGGTCGCTCGCATAGCCGGCCGCCTGCCCGTGGTAGTCGATATCCGCCGCGCGCAGCGCTCGGCCGTGCCGGTCGGTCAGCACGTAATCGGCCAGGTTGCCGGCCAGCCCCGCGCGCACGAGGTCGGCCGCGTGCAGCAGGCGCGCGCGCTCGTCCGGCGACCCGGCGTTTTCGGCGTTGGGGTCGTAATACAATCCGTTGACGAAACCCTGGCCGCGCACGTGGTCGAGACCGCGGTCGTCGTGCGCGCCGCCGCGCACCGCGTCACGCAGGCGGTCGTTAAAGGTGCCGACGCCGCTGCCGTCGCCCATGTGGCGCTGGGTGGCCTGGACGAAACGCGCGTCGTCGGCCACTTCGCCGAAATTCCAGCCCTCGCCGTACAGGTAGATGGCGCGGCCGTCGACGCCGTCGCGCGCCGGGGTCAGCGCCTGCAGGGCGTCGCGCGCCTTTTCGATGCTGGCCCGGCCGTGGTGGCCCATCAGGTCGAAGCGGAAGCCGTCGACCTTGTAAGCGCGGGCCCAGGTCAGCAGCGAGTCGATCATCAGCTTTTCCATCATCGCGTGCTCGGTCGCGGTGTTGGCGCAGCAGGTGCTGGTTTCGACGTCACCGGCGGCATCCAGGCGGTGGTAGTAATCCGGTACGATCCGGTCGAGCACCGAGGTCGCCGCCTGCCCGCTGCTGGTGGTGTGGTTGTAGACCACGTCCATCACCACGCGCAGGCCCATGCGGTTGAGCGCCTGCACCATCGCACGAAACTCGACGATGCGCCGGACACCGTCGGGGTCGGTCGCGTAGCTGCCCTCGGGCACGGTGTAGTGGAAGGGGTCGTAGCACCAGTTGAAGGCGTCGCGCGCCCGCACGCGGTCGATTGCCGCCTGCTGGCGCATCGAGTCCGGTGCGAAACCGGTCAGATCGGGCGGCGCCAGGCGCTCGGCCGGGTTTTCCGGAATCGTCGCGCAGTCAAAGGCCGGGAGCAGGTGGACATGGGTCAGGCCGGCCGCCGCCAAGCGGCGCAGGTGCCGGATACCGTGCGTATCGGACTCGGCGAAGGCGGCGAAGGTGCCGCGGCGGTCCGCGGGCACCGACGGGTCGTGGCTGCTGAAGTCCCGCACGTGCAACTCGTACAGCACGATGTCCTCCGGCGCGGCGATCGCGGGTTTTTCGAGCCCGCCCCAGTCGGTCGGGGCGAGGCGGGGATCGGCCAGATCGACGATCAGCGAACGGCGGCTGTCCATCGAAAGGCCGAGCGCGTAGGGATCGGTCACGCGGTTGCGCTCGATCCGGCCGCTGCGGCGCACGAACACCTCGACCTCGTACAGGTAATACGTGCCGGCCCAGTCCGGCTCACCGGTCAGCGCCCAGGTTCCGCTGGCGGGCTCGTAGGCCATCGGCAGTGTTCGGCTTGGCGCGGATGCCGGGTCGGCATCGTCGAACAGCAGCAGGCGCACGGAGCGGGCGGTCGGCGCCCACAACCGGAGGCTCGGAACGCCGTCGGTGAAGGTCGGGCCGAGGTCACCCGGGTAGGCGAACAGGTCGTCGAGAACGCCCGCGGGCTGCAGCGCGGTGGCGGCCTGCAGTTCGCCGTCGCGCGTGGCGCCGACGGCGAACTGGCCTCTCAGGATCGCGGGCACCCGGTGCAGATCGTCGGGATCGAGACGGTACAGCGGCAGGCCGGCCAGGTGCGGAAAACGCTCGGCGAGGCGACCGGCCACGACACCGTCCCGTGCCAGGTCGAGGCTGTCGCCGCCGGCGAGTCCCGCCGCTGCGGGCCGCAAAGCCGCCGCAGCGCTGTGGTGCAGGCGCACCACGGCGTCTTCGGGCGCCGCCCAGGCGACGGCGTCCGCCGCCAGCCAGTACGCGCGCGCCGCGCCCAGATCCGTTTCATCGGCCGCGGCCGCGGCCCACGCCATGGCGCCGGGCGCCAGCAGAACGAGCGCGCCCAGGCCGCACCCGAGGGTCGCCCGCATCGCCCGGGCGAAAAATCGATTCGTCATGCCGCTCTCCGGTACCTGCTCGATCGTCCTTCTGCGAGCCTTCGAAAACTAGAAGCCCGCCCGCCGGCTGTCAACGCGCTGTATTCGTATTCAGGAGCGCCGGCCATCAGCCGATCCCTGCCTGCTCTCTGCGGCGCCGGTCTCGTCTGCGGTTCCGCCGGAGCCGGGCCGGACCTCGACCAGCCGCCGTCGGGCGCGCGCTGGAATCGGGGTCCTGGACTATACTTCGCGGCACATGGACATCTTCGAATACACCGCGGTCCTGACGTCGATCATCATCGGCCTGGGCATCGCCCACCTGTTGCGCGGGATCGCCGCTCTGATCCAGCACCCGGAGAAAGGCCGGGTTTACTGGGTCCATCTGCTGTGGGTCGGCTATCTGTTCTTCACGCTCGTGTTCTGGTGGTGGTGGGAATTCCGGCTCGGCGTGCTCGAGGTCTGGACCTTCCAGATCTACCTGTTCGTCGTTTTCTATGCCTTCCTGCTGTTCCTGGCCAGCGCGCTGCTGTTCCCGATCAGCATGGCGGGTTACGCCGGATTCCGCGATTATTTCTACTCGCGACGGCGCTGGTTTTTCGGACTGATCGCGCTGACCTACATCGTCGACGTCGGCGATACGCTGATCAAGGGCCAGGGCCACCTGGCGGAACTCGGCGCGGAATACGTGCTGACCAGCGTGGTGCAGTTCGCCCTGTGCGGGGTCGCCATATGGACCGCCAACGCGCGCTTCCACGGGGCCTTCGCCATCGCCATGTTCGCCTACCAGGTGTCCTGGGCCCTGCGCACCTTCGAGACCGTTTCCTGACGTCGCGACCGGCCCGGCGCGATGCGCCTCACGGATTGCGCGCCCGTTCGACGCACTCGTCGTACGGCACGGACAGCCGCTCGCCGGTGCGCCGATGCCGGCACACGCACTGCCCGCTGTCGGCAAACACCCGGCACCGCTTGTCGATGTCGAGCACCTCGGTCGGCGTCGCGACCGCGCGATCCGGCGCGGTAAACGCCTGCCACGCCCACCAGGCGGCCGCGACCAGCGCCGCCAGCAGCAGCAGGTTGAACAACCCGATCATCATCCTTCGCATCGTCGCCACCTCCGTTGTGGCCGTTTTTCACCTTCAGGATAGCAGCCCGGACGGGCCACGGAAAACGCCGTTCGGCGATCGCCGACGGGCCTGAAATGGGCTGCCAGGCGGTATAATCGCGCTTATCGAAACAGCGAGGAAACCGCGCATGAACATCGCATGGCGCACCAGCGCACTGGCGCTCGCCGTGGCCCTCTCGGCCTGCAGCACCCACTACACCCGCCCCGATACCACGGAGGCTCAGATGACCACGGACCTCGAGCAATGCAAGGCGCTGGCGCGCGGCGAAAATCCCGGGGACTGGACCCCGGAGGGGCCGGACTACCAGGCGCGGAACAGCATCAGTTGCCCCTCGGGCGACTGCCAGCCCAAGCCCGGGCAGTCCGTTTACGGCAGCCCCAGCGTGGACCTCGACCGGGCCGACCGCGAGCGCGCGGTCCAGGCCTGCATGAAAGAGCGCGGTTACACGTACTGAGAAGGACGACCGCGTTACGGGCGAGCGTTACCGCCCGGGGTGACGCCAACCGCGCAGCGCGATCCGCGGTTGGGCCGCGGCGGCGCTGGCGCGCCGATCAGGGGCAGACGGCCTGCAGACGGTGCATGGCCTCGGCAAACGCCTCGCCCAGGCGCAGGTAGCCCGAAGCCCCCTCCATCGACGCGGTGCCGCCCCCCTGCTCGCCATCCGCGGCGATGCGCCCGGTGAAGACACGCGCGCTCTCGACCGCGCCAAGCGGCGCCGCCAGAACGAGCGCGAGCAGTAACGATCCGATACGGGTGATTCGTTTCATTCGCTGCTCCGGGACGCGCAGTGTTGCGCGACGAAATCGGCGTGCTTCGGCAGCCGCGCGGCCGTTCCGCCGATGATGGTACGGATGTTGTCCAGGAATCGCTTCAGCTGGGCCCGGTCCAGGCGGTCGGCCAGCGGGTGCCACGACGCCGGCTGCAATCCCTGGCCGACCATGACCTGCAGCCACGCGACCTCGGTGAACAATTCGTCGAATTCGCGGTGAATACGGCCATTGGTCGCGAACAGGTCCATCCGGCGGTGCAACTCGGCCGGCACGGGCATCCGACGCCGATCGACCCAGAACGGGCTGTCGTCGCGCTGGTTGAGGCGGTAATGGAGGATCAGGAAATCGCGGATGCGTTCGAATTCCCAGGTGCAGCGCCGGTTGTACTCGTCGACGTCGACCGCGTCCATGCCCCGACGCGGAAAGTACTCCAGCAGGCGGCTGATGCCGGTCTGGATCAAGTGGATGCTGGTCGACTCCAGGGGTTCCATGAAGCCGCTCGCCAGGCCCAGCGCCACGCAGTTCCGGTTCCAGAACTGCTTGCGGCGCCCGGTCCTGAAGCGCAGCACCTTCGGCTCGGCCAGCGGTTCGCCCTCGAGGTTGTCGAGCAGCATGGCCGTGGCCTCGTCCTCCGACAGGTACTCGCTGGCGAACACGTGGCCGTTGCCGACGCGGTGCTGCAGCGGGATGCGCCATTGCCAGCCGGCCGTCCGTGCGGTCGCCTGCGTGTAGGGCATGGGCGGCCCGGACGCGGCGCACGGCACCGCGACGGCGCGGTCGCAGGGCAGCCACAGCGACCAGTCCTCGTAGCCCGTCTGCAGCGCCTCCTCGATCAGCACGCCGCGAAACCCGGTGCAATCGATAAACAGGTCGCCGCGGATCGCCGGCCCGTCCTGCAACGTGACCGACGCGATGAAACCGTCCTCCTCGCGCAGCGCGACATCGACGACCCGGCCCTCCGTGCGGCGCACGCCGCGCGCCTCGCTGTACCGGCGCAGATACGCGGCGAACCGGGACGCATCGAAGTGATAGGCGTACACCAGGCCGTCGAGGGTCGAGTCGGGAACGCGCTCGAGATGGGCGAAGCGGTCGGCCAGCGCAGCGGTCTCGTTGAGGCTGTAGTCCGCCAGCTTTCCGGCCACGCCCTCCGCGCGGGCCCGCAGCCAGTAGTGATGGAAATCCAGCCCGCCGAGCCGGGCGCCGATGCCACCGAAGGCATGCATGTAGACGTCGCCGGGGCGGCCCCAGTCCCGGAACTGGATGCCGAGCTTGAACGTGCCGTGGGTGTGGCGCAACACCTCGGACTCGTCCATCCCCAGCAGGCCGGTAAACAGGCGGATCTGCGGAATGGTGGCCTCGCCGACGCCGACGATACCGATGTCGTCGGATTCGATCAGTTCGATCTCGACCAGGCCCTTGAAGAATTCGGACAGGGCGGCCGCCGCCATCCAGCCGGCGGTCCCGCCACCGACGATGACGACCTTGCGCACCGGTTCGTGGTTCATGATCGGGCTCCCGAAAAAAGAAAAGGCCCCTGCTCAGAATACCAGAGCAGGGGCCGTGACACGGGTACGTACCCGGAGTGCGAACTTACCAGCTGTAGGACGCGCCGATCAGGTACGTGCGGCCATAGCGCTGATAGTCGATGATCTGCCGATCGTCGTCGTTCGCAAAGGTGGTGAAGGCCTCGTCCGTCAGGTTGTACACCTGGAACAGCAGGCTCAGCCCGGTCAGGTCGCCACCGAAGAAGTAGCTGGCCTGGCCGTCGATGACCGTCTCCTCGGACACCGTGCGGAACTCGCGGCCGGCGCCGAAGCCGGAAACCTCGCCGAGGAACTCGGAGCGGTTACGCGCGCTGGCACGGACCGAGATACGGTCGTTCTCGTAGTAGGCGGTCAGGTTGTAGACGTCCTCGGACAGGCCGGGCAGGGTGATTTCCTGGCCATCGACGTTCACGTCGCTCTTGGTGAACGAGGCGCTGCCGATCAGGCCAAAGCCGTTCAGCATCGGCGTGAACATGCCGAAGTCCAGCGCACCGGCCAGTTCGAAGCCGTAGATCGAGCCGTCGCCCTCGTTCTGCGGAATCGTCACCAGGCCTTCGTTCAACACCGGATCGAATTCACCGGTCGGGAAGCCGGAGAAGTCGTACAGGGCCGGCGATTCGTTCACCCAGGTATCGAGATCCTTGTAGAAGGCGGCGACGGCGAAGTAACCGATACCGTCGTCGAGGTACTTCTCGAACGAGAGGTCGAACGAGTTGGCGATCCACGGGCGCAGGGCCGGGTTACCGCCACTGCCGCCCCACGGGGAATTGTTGATGTCGGTCTCGTCCACCTTGGAGGTATCGAAATTCCAATCCAGGCTGGCGCGCATCTGGTCCATGCGGGCCCGGGCGAGCGTGCGCGCGGCCGCGAAACGCACCAGGTTGTTGTTGCCGACATCGACCGTCACGTTCAGGCTGGGCAGCCACTCGGTGTAATCGTCGCCGCCGCTGACCGGGAACAGGGCCACGTCGGAGCCGGTGCCCGACGCCGTGTCGGCGCTCGAGCTCTGGTCGGTCATGACCATCTGCAGGCCGAAGTTTCCGTAGACCGTGGCGTTGCCGACATCGGTGTCGAAATTGACCATCGCAAAGGCGGTCGTCACGTCTTCCTCGACCACCCAGCTCTTGATCACGACGTCCGCGTTCGGGTTGCGGACCTGGGTCAGGATGCCGCTGTTGATCAGGGCGATCGGATCGTAGGTGATCATGCCCGGGATGCCGATGAAGGACAGGTCGGTAAAGCCGGTGTCGCTCGGCAGCGGCGCCTTGTTGGAGCCGTCGGCCAGGGCCAGGAACCACTCGTCGGCCACCTTGGTCTTTTCGCGCGACTGGTAGTTCATGCCGAATTCGACGCTGGCCAGCCAGTCGCCGCCGACCTCGTAGGTCGCGCGGGCGTCGAACATGGTCAGCTCGTCGTCGATGCTCGGACGGTTGTCGTAGCCCAGCTGGCCGCCGGGGACGATGTCGCCGCCCCAACCCTGCGGGCTGGTCAGGAAGATCAGGTTCGGATCGGTGTAGTCCAGGCTCGAGCTGAACAGCGCGCCGCGGCCACTGCGCATCAGGAAGCCCAGGCTGTCGGTGGCGCCCTCGCCGTTCGGGCCGGTGCCCGAGTAGCTTTCCAGCAGCGTGTCCTGGCGCTCCATCTTCGAATAGCTGAGATCGGTCTCGAGGATCCAGTTCTCGGCCAGGTCGAACTGCATGTTCCAGCCCAGCGCCGTGAGTTCCGACTCGCGCTTGTTCAGGTCGTTGCGCATCACGCCCTTGACCTCATCGTAGGTGCCCGAAACCACCAGGCCGTCTTCGATGACGTAGTCGTCACGCAACTGTGCGGCCGACCACCACAGCGGCAACTCGATGCCGCGCAACAACTGGGTTTCCTCGAAATCGGTGTAGTACATGTCGAGCGAGGTGCGGAAGGTGTCGGACGGCGCCCATTCCAGGGTGCCGATCACGCCCAGGCGCTGGAGCTCGTTGCTCTGCGCGAAGGGCTTGGAGCCGCCGATGACCGGCGTGCCTTCCGGGCCATCCGGGTAACCCCAGGCGTTGAAGCGCTCGCTCTGGGTCGGGGTGTCGTTGTAGGCGATACCGAAGGCCACGCCGAAGGTGTCGTCCATGAACTGGTCGACGTAGGTGACGCTGCCGCGGTAACCGTTGTCGTCGGCGTCGTCGTTCAGGGCCGAGATGTCGTTCCAGATGTAACGCGCGTTGACCACCAGCGCCTGCTTGCCGTAGGCCAGCGGGCGGATCGTCTGCATGTCGACGGTGCCGGCCAGGCCCTGGCCCATCAGCTTCGCGTCGGGCGTCTTGTAGACGACGGCCTGCTGGATCATTTCAGACGGATACTGGTCGAACTCCACACCGCGGTTGTCGCCGGAGCTGACCTGCGGGCGGCCGTTGAGCAGCGCCGTGGTGAAGTCCGGGCCCAAACCGCGCACGCTGAGGACCTGGCTGCGGCCGTTCAGGCGCTGCGCCGTAACGCCCGGCAGGCGCGCCAGCGAGTCGGTGATGCTGACGTCGGGCAGCTTGCCGATGTCCTCGGCCGAGACGGCCTCGACGATCGAGGTGCTGGTGCCCTTGATATCAACGGAGTTCATCAGGCTGCGGCGGATACCCGTGACGATCACCTCCTCGGTGAGCATCTCTTCTTCCTGGCCATCAGCCTGGTCCTGTGCGAGTGCCGCAACGGGGAAGGCCAAAAGCAGCGAAATCGCGGCGGCCAACTCCTTTCGGCGGAGTTTGTTATCGGGTTTCATTGGTGCTCCCTTCGTGTGATGTGCCCATGGTGCGTCGAATAGCACGACACCCTATAGTCGAGCCTCGATTCGGGCAAGATTTTGCAAACGTATTCAGTCGCTTGTTTCAGCGTTTTTCAGCGGCCTGGCAGTGCGTGCGCACGTATTCGGCGTGCGTTGGCATGGCGCCGGCCGCCTCGCCGATCACCCGGCGCAGTCCGGCCAGGCGGCCGCGCCAGTCGATGCCGCGTTCGTCCACCAGCGGATCGTACCGTTCCGGCCAGTTGAACTGGCCGATATGCACGGCCAGCCAGTTGCTGTTCTGGAACAGCTCCATCCCGTCCGTGACCAGCCGGCCGTACCGGCGGAAATGGTCGATGCGGTAGCGCAATTCGTCCGGAATCGGCATCGCCGCGCAATAGCGCCACAGCTCGGCGTCGTCCCGTTCGGTGGCGTGATAGTGCAGGATCAGGAAATCCCGGATGCGCTCGTACTCCAGCGCCGTCACCCGGTTGAATTCGCGCTGCAACAGGGGATCGCAATCCCGGTCGGGGAACAGGGCCAGCAGGCGCGTGATCGCCGTCTGGATCAGGTGGATGCTGGTCGATTCCAGCGGTTCGAGAAACCCGGCGGAAAGGCCGATCGCCACGCAGTTGCGGTCCCAGGCCCGCTTGCGGCGGCCCGCGTTGAAGCGCAGAAACAGCGGATCCGCGAGGGGCGCGCCATCCAGCTGATCGAGCAGCAGGCCCGCGGCCGCGTCGTCCTCCGCGTACCGGCTGCAGTAGACGTAGCCGTTGCCGGTGCGATGCTGCAGCGGGATCCGCCACTGCCAGCCGGCGTCGTGGGCCGTCGACCGCGTGTAGGGCGTGAACGGCCCGTCCGGGGCGCAGGGCACGGCGACCGCGCGGTCGCACGGCAGCCAGTGGGTCCAGTCCTCGTAACCGGCGGCCAGGGTCTGTTCGATCAGCAGGCCGCGAAATCCGCTGCAGTCGACGAAGAAATCCGCCTCGACCCGGCGGCCGTCGGCCAACTCGACGGCCGTGATGAAGCCGCTCTCGGAATCCTGCCGGACCGCCTCGATCCGCCCCTCGATGCGCGCGACGCCGCGCCGCTCGGCATAGGCCCGCAGGTAACCCGCGTAACGCCCCGCGTCCAGGTGATAGGCGTAATCGAAGGTCGACTGCACCATCCGTCGGTCCCGCACCGGCCGCTGAAAGCGCCCCTTCAGCGCGGCGACGTTGGCCAGCGAATACTCGCCCAGCGGCGCCTTGTGGCCTTCGCTGCGGGCTTTCAGCCAGTACTGGTGCACCGGAATCACGTCGAAATCCGCGCCGAACTGGCCGAAGGGATGCAGGTAGCGATGGCCGCGGCGCGCCCAGTCGACGAACTCGATGCCGAGCTTGAAGCTGCCCTGCGTATGGCGCAGAAAGTCGTTTTCGTCGATGCCCAGCCGGGCGTTGAACAGCTTCAGCGGCGGAATCGTCGCCTCGCCGACGCCAACCGTGCCGATCGCATCCGATTCGACCAGCGTTACCGTGCAGTCGCCCTGCAGCGTGTTCGCCAAGGCCGCCGCCGTCATCCAGCCGGCCGTGCCACCGCCGACGATCGCGATTTTTCTCAGTGAACGCTCGCTCATCCCCATTCCACCGCGATTGATTCATGCATTAGCATTTTTTAATGAACACAGATGGTATCATGCCAGAAAACCGGCGCGGCCCTGCCAGCGGGCCGCCACCAACGGGCACTGCGATGGGTTCAGGAAAGACGACGTCGTTCGATATCGCGCATCGGGCCGGGGTCTCCCAGGCCACGGTCTCGCGCGCCCTGCGCAACAGCCCGCTGGTCAACCCCGAGACGCGCGCCCGCATCCAGCGGATCGCGCGCGAGATGAACTACCGCGTCGATCGCAACGCGGCCGGGCTGCGCTCGCAGCAAAGCAACACCGTGGCGCTGCTGTTCTACGAGGATCCCACCTCCGACGACTCACAGATCAACCCCTTCTTCCTGACCGTGCTGGGCCACGTGACGCGCTACGCGACGGCACGCGGCTACGACGTCCTGGTATCGTTCCAGCAGCTCAGCGACGACTGGCTGAACGAATACGTCGTCAGCAACCGGGCCGACGGCATCATCCTGCTGGGCTACGGCGATTACGGGCGCATCGCGGACCGCCTGCAGCGGCTGCACCGCGAAGGTCTGCCGTTCACGATCTGGGGCGCAACGGTGCCGGAACTCGAGGGCCACGCGATCGGCTGCGACAACGTCCATGGCGGCCGCCTGGCCACGGGCCACCTGCTCGGACTGGGCCGCCGCGACATCGCGTTCGTCGGCAGCGACACGGACGACGCTCCGGAATTCAAGCTGCGGCACCAGGGCTACTGCGAGGCCTTGCGCGAAGCCGGCATCGAACCCGATCCCGGGTTGCTGGCGAGCACGGTCAACCTCGAGTCGGCGGCCTACGAGGCGACGCAGGCCCTGATCGACAGCGGACGCCGTTTCGACGCGCTGTTCGCGGCCAGCGACCTGATCGCCTTCGGCGCGATGCAGTGCCTGAAAAAGAACGCCATCGAGATCCCCGGCCAGGTGTCCGTCGTCGGCTTTGACGACCTCCCGGCCTCGACCTATTTCAGCCCCGCCCTGACCACCGTTCGGCAGGATACCCGCAAGGCCTCCGAAGCGATGCTCGACAACCTGTTCAAGATGATCGCGGGCGAAGCCGTCTCCTCGCCGCTCGTACCGATCGACCTCATCGTCCGCGGATCCTGCGGCGCGAATCGCAGCTGACCTGCAGCGCCCGTCCGGCGCCCGCGTCGAACTCCTGTCGCGGCTGAAGCCGCTCCCACAGATAGAACCCGAAGCGAAACCTGCGGGAGCGCACCCTGTCTCGGTGTTCGACGACGTGTCAGGGCGGTCGGATGCCCGTCGCCGGGGATGTACGGCGCCAGGGATGGCGCCGTCCAAGCGTTACACGGACGTACTCGAGCGTTCCCCGGCGATGGGTATACGGCCGCCGGGGGCGAAAGCCCCGCAAGCTGGCCGCAAAGACGAGGCACCTGTCGCGGCTGAAGCCGCTCCCACAGAGAAGAAAGTCCTCATGGGAGTCCCGCAGTGGCGCAACTTGGGTCGGTATTCGCCGGCGTGCCGGGGCGGTCAGCGTACACTCGGGTTCTGACGACGAACGGCTATTCGGCCGGGCAGTCACCCACGCGACGGCCGTTGAACGTCGCGTCCATCGACATCTCCTGACCCATCACGCTCATTCTGATCGACCCCGTGCCGTCGACGCTGTCGCCGCTCGACGTCACCTGCCACTCGGCATGCGACGATCCGCCGCCCTCCACCGGGCAATCCATCGTCCAGCGAACGGTCGTGTCGTCCGTCTGGCTGACGTCGAGCGTGCAGTCGGGATCCATCTCGTCACTGCCCATTTCGTCGATGTCGAGCACCGCGTCCTCGACGCAATCCGTCGTCGTGACCGTCTGCGGTTGCGGCAACATCGGCATCGTCATGACGGTCGTCATTTCCCAGAGACCGGGTTCGACGGCCACGCCGTCGGCCTGGGCCATCGGCGCCAGCGCGGCGGCGATGAGTGTAAGCGGCAGGATCTTTTTCATCGTAGGCTCCTCGAATATCACGTGGTCATCGGGCTCAGAACGGCAGGTCCAGGTCCGGCCGCAGCGCCAGCATCTGGCGGCGAAACTCCGCCTTGATCCGCTCCAGCGCCTGTTCGGTCTCGGCGTCGAATCGCACGACGAGGATCGGCGTGGTGTTGGAGGGGCGCACGAGACCCCAGCCGTCGTCGAAATCCGCACGCAGACCGTCGATCGTATGGATTTCAGCACCCTCGAAACGCGCTTTTTCCTTGAATTCCTCGACGAAAGCGTGGTTTTCGCCCTCCGACATCTGCACCTTGAGCTCCGGCGTGCTGAAACTCGACGGCAGCGCGTTCAGGATCGCTTCGGGCGGCGTATCGGTGCCTCCGAGAATCTCCAGCAGGCGGGCCGCCGCGTAAATGCCGTCGTCCACGCCGTACCAGCGCTCGCCAAAGAAGAAATGGCCGCTCATCTCGCCGGCGAACGGCGCGCCGACCTCTTTCATCTTGGCCTTCATCAGCGAATGGCCGGTCTTGTACATGACCGGGTCGCCGCCGGCTTCCCGAATGACGCGCGGCAGGTGCCCGGTGCACTTGACGTCGTACAGAATCGTCGCGCCGGGCACTCGGTCCAGGACGTCCAGGGCCAGCAGCATCATGATGCGGTCGGGATAGATGATGTCGCCGGCCAGCGTGACGACGCCGAGGCGGTCGGCATCGCCGTCGAAGGCGAGCCCGAGGTCCGCGTCCATCAGGCGCACCGACTCGATCAGGTCCTGCAGGTTTTCCGGCTCGCTCGGGTCGGGATGGTGGTTCGGAAAGGTGCCGTCCACCTCGTCGAACAGGGGCAATACCTCGACGCCGAGCGCCCGCAACGTGTCGGCCGCGCAAACGCCGCCGATGCCGTTGCCGCAATCGATCACCACCCGCAGGGGTTTCTCGACCTTGACGTCGTCGGCGATGCGCTGGATGTAGTCGGGCACCACGTCCATGCGCTCGTGCCGGCCCTCGCCGCTGGCCAGTTCGCCCGCTTCGATGCGCCGGTACAGGTCCTTGATCGCGTCACCGTGCAGCGTGTCGCCGCCGACCATGATCTTGAAGCCGTTGTAATCGGGCGGATTGTGGCTGCCGGTGATCACGATGCCCGAACCCGCCGCCTTGGCCATCGCGGCGTAGTACATGACGCCGGTCGGCACGGCGCCGATATCGAGTACGTCGCAACCGGTCGAGGTGACACCCTCGATGACGCCGTCCATCAGGTAGGGCCCGGACAGGCGCCCGTCGCGCGCCACGACCACCGGACCCGCGTCCCGCTCCAGAACGAGGCTGCCGACAGCCTGCCCGATCTTGCGCGCGACGCCGGAATCCAGTGTCTTGTCGATCACGCCGCGAATGTCGTAGGCCCGAAAGATCTCCGGGCTCAACGCGACCGGCTCGTGCGCCGCCTCGCGCTGCCGGTACCGTTCGGCGATGTCGTAGTGCAGATGCATCGGTGGCGGTCCGGCTTCGGCGGACCGCGGCGGCCGCTCTTCGGCAATGGTTTCGTCCGCGGCTGCGGGCTTCGTGTCATCGGCGGCCTGTGCTTCCACGGCGGCTTCCAGGTCGACGAAGTCGGCGTCCTCAGCGGTCGGCTGCGCGAGTTCGGTTCGTGCTGCGGTTTCGGATTCCGCCTGAGGCGCAGCGGCGGCCGGCGCCGCGTCTTCGGGTTGCGGCCGGGCCTGCGCCGCTTCGCGGGCGGGGCGGGCCTTGAATCGGAGGTTCAGCACGACGGCGGCGGCCAGGCTGAGCAGGCCGACGATGACCAGCATCAGCAGGGTGCGCCCGGTTACCGGGGAGACGTAGCTGGCCTGGGGGTATTCGAGGCGGAACATCGTGCCGGGCACCGCGGAGCGGTCCAGCGGAGCGCCGCCCGTTTCGCCGTACTCGGCCAGGGTCGTGGCCGGCTGCCGACCGTTGTACTGCGACAGGCGCAGGAACGGGAGTTCGCTCGCCTCGGGCCGAAAGTTACCGAGCACCGGCGCGGGGTCCAGGCCGATGACCAGCGCGCCGACGATTTCCTCGCCGTCGCGCAGGGCCGTGGCGTCGAACACCTGCGGGGGTTCGAGCACACCGTGGACCTGCATCAGCGCCTGCTTGCCCTCCAGCGCCGAAAGCACGAGGTCGAGCAGCGCGTAGCCGTTGGGTCCGAGCGTGGCCGGATTCAGCCGGTCCGCCTGCTCGCGGCCATAGACGGCGGCGCTGCGCACCGCGCCCATGCGGCCGTTGAGGTAGGCGAACAGGTCGTCCGCGGTGTCCGTATCGTTCAGCGCGCGCAGGGCCAGGGCCTGTACCTGCTCGTCGGCCAGCAATTGCTTGACGGCGCTGACCGGCCCGGCCAGATCCGCCGCCGCCTGTTCCGCGCGCTGCGCAATCGACGCCTTTGCCCGGGACGTCGACGCATCGGAGAAGTACAGCCAGCCGGCCGCGGCAACCAGCAACAGGCCGAACAGGCCCAGGGCGTAGATCATGGCGGGTCGCGCGCGGCGCTCGGATTCGCTGCCCAGGGTTTGTTCGAGTTTTTCTTTCAAGTCCATCGTCGGTCCCTTTACTCGTGCCCGGTGTGTCCGAAGCCGCCCGCACCGCGCTCCGAACGGTCGAAGTCGTCAACCCGCTCCCAGCGCGCCTGCACCACGGGCACGAAAACCAGTTGCGCGATCCGCATGCCGGGCTCGATGCGGAACTCGGTCGCCGAACGGTTCCAGCAGGAGACGTAAACCTGTCCCTGGTAATCGCTGTCGATCAGGCCCACGAGGTTCCCCAGGACGATGCCGTGCTTGTGCCCCAGCCCGGAGCGCGGCAGGATCACGGCGGCCAGACCGGTCTCCTGCATGTGCATCGCAAAACCGGTCGGAATCAATTCGCAGGCGCCGGGCTGCAGCACCAGCGGTTCGTCCAGGCAGGCGGGCAGATCCATGCCGGCCGAGCCGTCGGTGGCGTAGTCCGGCAGTGGAAACTCGGCGCCGAGACGCGGGTCAAGAATCTTTATCTGAACGGGTTTCAACGTCATCCCTTCCATTGAGCCGGGCCGCGATTTCATCGATCAGCAAGGCGGCCAGATGCTGTTTGCTGCCCCTGCCGAGGGGCGTTTCTCCCTGTGCGGAAACCAGCAGGATCTCGTTTTCATCCGCCTCGAAACCGCTGTCGCTCCGCCCAACGAGGTTGGCGGCAATGATATCAAGCCTTTTGCGTGAAAGCTTCTCCCGGGCATGACGCGCCAGGTCCGCGGTTTCAGCGGCGAAGCCGACCATCAACGGGCGCGGCTCGAGCCGGGCGACTTCGGCGATGATATCGGGATTGGCGGTGAGTTCGAGCCGCATCCGCTCGTGCTCGCGTTTCAATTTGTGCCCGGCCCGTTCCACCGGGCGGTAATCGGCCACGGCGGCCACCCCGACGAAGACGTCGGCGGCAACGGCATTTTCCATCACCGCGGCGTGCATCTCCAACGCGCTGCGCACGTCGATCCGCTCGACGCCCGGCGGCGTCGCACGGGCCACCGGACCGGCGATCAGCGTCACCCGGGCGCCGGCCCGGGCCGCGGCGTTCGCGACGGCGAACCCCATGCGCCCGGACGACCGGTTGCCGATAAAACGCACCGGGTCGAGATCCTCATAAGTCGGGCCCGCCGTGACGACGACCCGGCGCCCGGCGAGCACGCCCGCCCGCGGGGCAAGCACGGCCGCCGCGATTTCGACCGGCTCGAGCATGCGGCCCGGCCCCTGCTCGCCGCAGGCCTGGTCGCCGGCGGCCGGACCGAGCAGTCGCACGCCGCGGCCCGCCAGGCGCTCGCGGTTGGCGACCGTGGCCGGATGATCCCACATGCGGTGGTTCATCGCCGGCGCAAGGTACAGTGGCGCCTCGGTCGCGAGACACAGCGTGGTCAGCAGGTCATCGGCGCGACCCGACGCCAGGCGCGCCATGCAGTCCGCAGTAGCGGGCGCGATCAGCACGACGTCGGCCCAGCGCGCCAGTTCGATATGACCCATGGCGGCCTCGGCGCTTGCATCGAATAAATCGTCGCGGACCGGGTGGCCGGACAGCGCCTGGAAGGTCAGCGGCGTCACGAATTCCCGCGCGGCCCGGGTCATGACGACGCGCACCTCAGCGCCGCCCTCGCGCAGGCGGCGCACCAGATCAGCCGACTTGTAGGCCGCGATGCCGCCACTGACGCCCAACACGATGCGCTGCATTGCTTCCTCCATCACCCGCAGCGAAGCGGGTACACCCGAAGTCAATAGCTTACAACCAACGAGGGCGGTTTACCGTACCGACCGATGCCACCGGCGTGCAGACTGAGCGCATGGAAACGCGTTCATGCCGCGACCGATCGATGACGCGCACCGCGACGCTGAGCGATGCCGAGCTGCTGGCCCGCCTGCTCGGCACGCGGGGCGGGATGGCCATCGCCGCATCGCTCCTGGGGCACTACGGCGGACTGCGCGCGCTTTTTCGCGCGCCGGCGCGGTCGCTGCGGGCGCAGCCCGGACTGGGCCCCGCGGGCGTCGACAGGATGCTCGCCGTGCCGGAGTTGGCACGCCGCAGCCTCGATGAAGAACTGGTCCGCGGGCAGCCGATGGAGCGGCCCGATACGACCGGCACCTACCTGAAGACCGTGCTGCGCGACCACCCGCACGAGGTTTTCGCCTGCCTGTTTCTGGACACCCGGCACCGGGTGATTGCCTACGAGGAACTGTTCCGCGGCACGATCGACGGCGCCACCGTGTATCCGAGGGTCGTCGCCGAAACCGCGCTGCGGCATGGCGCGGCGGCCGTCATCGCCGCGCACAACCATCCATCCGGTATCGCCGAACCCAGCCTGGCCGACCAGGCCATCACGCGGCGCCTGAAGGACGCGCTGGCGTTGCTCGACATCCGCTTGCTGGATCATTTCGTCGTCGGCGACGGCGCACCGGTGTCGATGGCGGCTCGGGGCATGGTCTAGCGCCATCCGCGCCGACCGCTCCGCACCGATCGCGGCGACGAAAATTCGGCCGTTCTGTTGCGTTCACTGCCGTTTTCAGTTATAAAGACGGGCTGATTTTTTTGAATGTCTTTCGGGGAACAACCCATGTCACGAGTTTGCCAGGTCACCGGAAAGCGACCGATATCCGGAAACAACGTGTCGCACTCGAATATCAAGAGTAAGCGGCGTTTTCTGCCCAATCTCCACAGCCACCGTTTCTGGGTGGAAAGCGAGAACCGCTGGGTGAAACTGCGCGTCTCGACCAAAGGTCTGCGGATCATCGACAAGAAAGGGATCGATGCCGTGCTCAAGGACCTGCGGGCACGCGGCGAAAAAGTCTGAGGAGGAGTTGAAGCATGGCCAAGAGCGCTCGCGACAAGATCCGCCTGGTTTCCTCTGCGGGAACCGGACACTTCTACACCACGGATAAGAACAAGAAGAACACTCCGGGAAAAATGGAAATCAAGAAGTACGACCCGGTCGTGCGCAAGCACGTGATGTACAAGGAAGCCAAGATCAAGTAATGCACGACGATCACGGCTCACCGAAAACCCGCCTGCCCGGCGGGTTTTTTGTATCGGCTGCATGAATGCCGTCGAACGCAGCCGGTTTTTGCCGAAGGCAAAAGAAGGCTATGAAGAAGGTTGCGGTTTTGCCGCGGGCAAAGAAGCGGCCTGACGAAGCCGTCGCTCGTGAGACTCCGGCCATATTGACCGCTTGGCGAAGCCAGAGGACAACGCCCTGAATGCCTGAACTCCCCGAGGTCGAAACCACCCGGCGCGGCATCGAACCCGCCTTGCTGGGCCAGCGCATCGAGGCCGTGGCCGTCCGCAACCCGGCCATGCGCTGGCCGGTGCCGGATTCG
The DNA here is from genome assembly GCA_037384065.1 of Lysobacterales bacterium. Taxonomy (GTDB): domain Bacteria; phylum Pseudomonadota; class Gammaproteobacteria; order Xanthomonadales; family SZUA-36; genus JABDPF01. The sequence goes on along the minus strand of JARROJ010000019.1, from coordinate 13,376 downwards.
GTGCAAGGAGCCGTCGGACAGGTCGTAACGGCCTGCCGGAGGCGGTCCAAGTACATCCTGCTCGAATTCGGCGAAGCCACCGGCGGCGGCCTGCTGATCCACCTCGGCATGTCGGGCTCCCTGCGCGTATGCGCCGCCGATGAGCCGCCCCGCAAACACGACCACATCGACATCGTGACCGCCGACGGCCGGTGCGTGCGCTTCAACGACCCGCGCCGTTTCGGCGTTTTTACCTGGTGGGAGCAACCGGCCGCGGCCCATCCGCTGCTGCGCGACCTGGGACCCGAGCCGCTGACGTCCGAGTTCAGCGGCGACTACCTCTGGCGCCGTTCGCGCGGTCGCCGGGGGGCGGTGAAGAATTTCATCATGGACGGGCGTATCGTTGTCGGGGTCGGAAACATTTACGCGTCGGAGTCGCTGTTCATGGCGGGCATCCACCCGGCGCGCGCCGCCGGCCGCATCGCCCGCGTGCGCTACGCCGCGCTGCACGACGCGATCCGGGACGTTCTGCAGCGCGCGATCCGCAGCGGCGGCACGACGCTGCGCGACTACAGCGGCGCCGAGGGCAAGCCGGGTTATTTCGCGCAGGAACTGCTCGTTTACGAGCGGGCCGGCCAGCCCTGTTTTCAGTGCGGCAAGCCGATCCGGCGAACGATCATCGGTCAGCGATCCAGTTACTACTGTCCGGCCTGCCAGCGCTGACGCGCGCTCAGTTTAACCGCCGTCGGACGCTTTCTCGATGCGCTCGTCGGTGCGTTCCAGGGCCTTCATGTAGTCGTCCTCGATTTGCTCCGCCTTGTTCAGCGGCTCGAGTTGCGGGCCGATGAAACTCTCCTCGGCAGTCGGCACGGGCTGTTCGGGCCAGAATTTCCAGGCCAGCAGCAGCACGATGACGATGATGATCAGGAATCGCATAAACCCAGAACCTCCTGGTCGCCCGGCGCCTCGTCGTCGCCGGCTTCGAGCGGATCGATCAGACGAATGCGCTTGCCGCCGTAGAACACGTTCTTGAATTCGCGACGGCTGACGGAAATGTAGCGCTCGTTGCCGCCGATCTCCACCTGCGAACCTTCGCGCAAGGCGTAACCGTGCTCGTCGACCCGAACGACCATCGTGGCCTTGCGGCCGGTGTGACAGATCGTTTTCAGTTCCTGCAGTTCGTCCGCCCAGGCCAGCAGGTAGCGGCTGCCTTCGAACAGTTCGCCCTGAAAATCGGTCCGTAGCCCGAAGCACAGCACCGGGATATTGAGCCGGTCGACCACCTCGGTCAACTGGAACACCTGGTCGCGGGAGAGAAACTGCGCCTCGTCCACCAGCACGCAGTGCACGTTGGCCTTCTCCAGGGCGGCATCGACATCATCCAGCAGGTTATCCCCATGATCGAAACAAATGGCCTCCGCTTCGAGACCGATACGCGATTTGATGACGCCGGCCCGGTAGCGGTCGTCCACCAGCGGCGTGAACAACAGCGGGTTCATTCCCCGCTCGCGGTAATTGTGAGCCGACTGCAGCAGGACCGTGGTCTTGCCGGCATTCATGGCCGAGTAATAAAAGAAGAGCTTAGCCATCGGAGCCACCGATGAAGCGGTGCACGAGATCGAGCGCCTCCTGTCGCTGGGTCAGGGCCAAAAGCACGATCAGGTCACCCGGCCGGGCCTCACCCAGCGCGCTTGCCGTCGCCTCGCTGGGGCTGGAAAACGTCTCGATGGACGAGGCGGGGATTCCGGCCTCGATGGCGTCACGCCGGATGATCGCCGGCACCTCGAAGGGCTTGCGGCCGCGTTCATAGCCCGGCAGTTCCGTGACCAGGAGCCGGTCGGGCCGCATGCCGCAGGCGGCCCGGACCAGGTCGCCGATGTCCTTGTCGAGGCGGTCGCCGGCCTGGCCCAGCAACAGCACGACGCGCTCCGCCGGAACGGCGCGCACCGATTCGGCCAGCGCCCGCATGCCGTGCTCGTTGTGCGCGAAATCGACCAGAATGCGTACCGTCCCGCTGCCGTCTTCGGCGGATACCTCGTGTTCGAACCAGTTCCCGCGCCCGGGATTGTCGGTTTCATCGCCGCGGAACGCGGCCAGTCCGGCGCGTATCGCGTCATCGTCCAGGCCCAGCGCCACGGCGATCGAGACGGCCGCCAGCGCGTTGGCGATGTTGTAGCGGACCGTCCCCCCGCGCGTCGCGGGCACATCGTCCACGTGCGCGATGCGGCGCTCCCGGCCCGCTGCATGGGCGACCAGCCAGCCGTCTTCGAGCCAGCAGGCCTGGCCGCCCCGTTCTATCGAAGCCGCCACCTGCGGGTTTTCCTTAGCCAGGCTGAACCACGCGATGGGCTGGTCCAGCCCGGCCGCGAAAGCGACCACGCCGGCGTCCTCGGCGTTGAGGACCAGCGGGTCGCTCGCGCCCAGCGCGCGCCGGACGATAAACTTGACCGGGATCAGTTCTGCGACCGTGTTGATCCCGTAATCGCCGAGGTGGTCGGCCGCCACGTTGGTAACCACCGCCACATCGGCGTGCTCTACGCCCAGCCCGCGCCGCAACAGGCCGCCGCGCGCCACCTCGAGCACGGCCATTTCGACGTCAGGCTGCCGCAGCAACAAACGGGCCCCGCCCGTGCCCGAGTAATCACCGCGATCGATCTCGCGCTGCCCCACCCTGATGAAGTCGGTCGAGGTCAGGCCGGCACGAAGACCGGCCGCGGCCATGATGGCCGCGGTCATGCGGACCGTGGTGGACTTGCCGTTGGTGCCGGTGACCAGGGCAACGGGAACCGCGGCGACGGCCTGCCAGTCGATGTCCGCGGGCGACGGCAGGGCGTCCGGAGCCCAGCGCAGCGTCGACGTGCCGAACCCCACCGAAACCTCGTCATCGTCCCACAGGAAGGGAACGCCGTGCCGGTGCGCCGCCTGCTGCATGGCCAGCAACGCCGGGTTTCGTTCTTCGTCGAACAGGCGCTCGAGGCGGATGACCGCTTCCTGCAGATCGGGCGCCTCGCCCTCGCCGAGGTCGGCAGCGGCAAGGGCCCAGGCCACTTCGTTGAGTTCACACATGGCGTACAGAGCGTCGATCGGCGCGCTGATCAGCAGGCTGACACCGCCATCGAAAACGCGGTGGCAGGTGGCCTCATTCGCATGGCCGACGGCATCGAGAAGGACGCGCACGTGCGTCTCCCAGCGGCGCACGAGCGCTTCCGGCGCTTCGTCGATCACGGCGTCGATAATCGCGCCGGGCCGATCCCAGAACAGGTTGGCGCCGGTCAACCTCCGGCTGTCTGTCAACTCCAGTTTCACGGCTGACGCGTCAGTCGGACTCTTCATCCATGCGCGCGATCCGCACGCCGCGCTCGTCGCGGATCAGTTCCGCCTCGGCGTCGAGGGAAAAGGCGTCGGGGTCGGATTCGACGAAACTGACGGCCAGCTTTCCGACCGTCTTGTCCGGGGCCGCGTCCTCGTCCGACTTGAAACCGGCGACCTGTTTCCAGCAGCGTGAGATGTTGTCGCCGAAAATCACGACGAGGTCGCCTTCGCGGGCCTTCGACAGGGCGATCTCCACCGCTTTGCGCTCATCCGGCATGACTTCGATGCGGTCCTCGTCCACGCCCGACTCGCGCAGGTGGGCGCGCAGCATCTGCGGCACCTCGTCGTCGCCGCGGCCGCGGCGGTTGTCGTCCGCCTTGCAGATGAACTCGTCGAAATGCCCGGCGGCCGCTTCCGCGATGGCGAAGATATCTTCGTCGCGTCGGTCCCCCGGTGCGGCCAGCACGCAGATGCGGCGACCGTTCACATCCAGCCGATCGGTCAGGCGGCCGATGGAGGCGACAGCCGCAGCATTGTGGCCGTAATCGAGGATCACCCGGAACGGATGCTCGTCGAACACGTTCATGCGCCCCGGCGCCTGGAAGAAGGTCGAGTTGAAGGTGCGCAATCCGTGCCGGATGTCGTCGAGGGACTTGCCCAGGCTGAAGGCGAGCGCCGCGGCGAACATCGCGTTCTGTACGTTGTGCGTGGCCTTGCCTTCCATCGTGGCGGGAATGAGGTAGGTCCAGAGCAGCTGGAAATGCGTGCCGTTGTCGTACAGCGTAATCATGTCGCCGTTGATGCCCTGCTCCAGCACCATCGCGCGGCCGCCGGCCCGGATGTGCTGCCGAACGAGCGGATGCGCCGGATTCATCGTCACGTAGCACACCGACTCCGCCTCGGTGTAATCAGCCATGCGCAGGCACAGTTCGTCATCGGCGTTGAGTACGGCGGTGTCGCGCGCCACCTCGATCGGAATGCGCTTGAGTTCGGCCAGTTGCTCCAGCGTGTCGATGCCCTTGGCGCCCAGGTGGTCGGAAGCCACGTTGAGGCAGGCGGAGACATCGCAGCGCCGGTAGCCCAGGCCGGCCCGTAACAGGCCGCCGCGGGCGGTCTCCAGCACGGCGATGTCCACCGTGGGATCACGCAGCACGATATGGGCCGAAGCCGGCCCCGTCATGTCGCCCTTCACCGACAGGCGTCCGTCGATATAGACCCCGTCCGTCGAGGTCATTCCGACCGTGTGACCGGCCGTCTTGAGAATATGGGCCAGCATGCGCGAGGTCGTGGTTTTACCGTTGGTGCCGGTGATGCTGGCGATCGGAATCCGGCTCGGGGTTCCCGGCGGAAACAGCATGTCCATGACCTTGCCGGCAACATCACGCGGTTCGCCTTCCGACGGCGCCACATGCATGCGGAAGCCCGGCGCCGCGTTCACTTCGACGATGGCGCCGCCAATGTCCTTGTAGGACTTGGTGATGTCCGCGGTCAGGAAATCCACCCCGCCGACATCGAGGCCGACCGCCTGCACCGCGCGCACCGCCATTTCGCGGTTATCCGGATGCACGACATCGGTCATGTCGATCGCGGTGCCGCCGGTGGAAAGATTGGCCGTGGAGCGAAGGTAGAAGATTTCTCCGTCGGGAAGCACGGTTTCCTCGTCGATGCCGGCCTTCTCCATCAGCCGTTTCGCCTGGTGGTCCAGTTCCAGGCGCGTCAGCACCTTTTCGTGGCCAATGCCGCGGCGGGGGTCCTCATTGACGCGATCCACCAACTCCCTGACGCTGTGCCGGCCATCACCGGTCACGTGGCCCGGCACGCGCTTGGCGACCGCCACCAGTTCGTTGTTCACGACCAGCATGCGGTGATCCATGCCGTCGATGAAGCTCTCCACCAGCACGCTGCGGCCGCGCGCATTTTCGCGCGCCACGTCGAAGGCCGTCGCGACCTGGTCGTCATCGCTCAGGTTGATCGAAACGCCGCGCCCATGGTTGGCGTCCAGCGGTTTGACCACGACCGGGTAACCGATCCGGCGCGCTGCGCGCACGGCTTCACGCGCGGAGTACACCAATTGCTGTCGCGGAACCGGCAGGCCCAGATCGTTCAGCAGGTTATGCGTATCCTCCTTGTCACAGGAAATCTCCACCGCGATGTGCGGCGTCTTGCTGGTAATCGTGGCCTGGATTCGCTGCTGGTAGCGGCCGTGGCCGAACTGCACCAGGGAATACTTGTTGAGACGGAGATTGGGAATCCCGCGTGATTCGGCCGCCGCGACCAGCGATGCGGTACTGGGGCCGAGTTCTTTGCGCTGGGCAAAGCGGATGAAACCATCGCGCTCCTCCGCGAAATCGAAATCCGGCGCGCTGCGCTCCGGCAGCTGTTGCTGCAATTCCTCCGGCAGCAGGCTCAACAGCAACTGCCTGGCGATGCGTGACGCTTCGAGGCCGACCTCCTTTTGCTGGTATTGGAACACCATGTTGTAGACGCCCGGTGGTCCGGCGCTTCGCGTTTTGCCAAAGGAAACGTCGGAACCCGCCATGTTCTGCAGCTCGATGGCGGCATGCTCCCAGATGTGCGCCATCCAGGTGCCCTCGTCCTCGCGCAGGCGCCGCACGAAACCGCCGGGCTCGCCGTAGGAACACCCGTGGTTCTGCAGCCCCGGCAAAGCCGCCAACAGCCCGTCGATGAAGGCGGGGCCGAGACGGACCGACGGCCAGTCCTCGAGGACACCGATATCGACCTCATGCCGAATGACCCGAAAATGGGCGTAAAGGCTGGGACCCAGGTACACATTGGTTGCAAGGATTTTCATAGGCTTGTTTCGATGACGCCGGAAATCAGAGCATAGTAACGCCGAGCGGCACCTGCGCCAAACGCGCCGGACGATTTGCCGGCGCCCGGGCCCGGAAAGCGGAGGCCCGATCCGGGACAGCGCGCCGGCTTACGCTTCGACGCTGGCCACGCGGGTTTCGATATTGAAGGACGCGCCCTGCGCCAGGACATGCAGCTTGAGCCCCGTCAGGGTCACCGCGGCCGCACGGCGCACATAGCTCATGGAACTGTGCTTGAGGTTGGCCGGGTCCACCACGGTGACCGTGCCCTTGCCGACCACCTCCGTGCGCCCGTCGGGGCCGATGAACGCGGCCGTGTTCTCATCGATGCCGAAGCCGCAGGCGAACGGATTGAAGGACAGCGCGGCCAGCAGGCGGCCCATGCGCTGACGCTGGTTGAAGTGCTGATCGATGATGACGCGGTTGGTCAGCCCGAGGCCGGGCGCCAGTTCGACACCGCTCTCGCGCGGCGATGCGCCGCTGCGCCCGCCGGCAATCATGTGCTCCGAGAGAATAGCCGCACCCGCGGACGTGCCGGCCACGTGCACGCCCTGTGCATTGAGCCGGCGAATTCCGCGCGCGATCGGCGTACCGCCGAGGATCGTGGAGAGACGCAGTTGATTGCCGCCCGTGATGAAGATGCCGGTGGCGCCGTTCAGGATCCGTTCTTTTTCCCCGTCGAAACACTCTTCGCGATTTTCGACCGGCACACACATGGCGTTGGCGCCCAGTGATTCGAACAGCTCCTTGTACGCGGGGCCCGTCTCGTTCAGCAGCGAAGCGGTCGGTATGACCATGATGCGCGCATCCTTGCCGCCGCAAAGCGCCACGAAGCGGCTCAGGATGGCCGGGTTTTTTCCCTTGCCCTCGGCGCCGCCGATGGGAATGATGAACCCACGTTCTGCAGAATGTTCAGGTGAGGCGGGCATGCGGCCGGCTCCTTGTCGGTTTCATGAGTAGATTGCGGTCACGCCGGGTCAGTCCTCAAAGGTGCCTTTGACGACCGGCACTCCATCCTCGACCATCCAGCGCCCGCCGGCCATGACGTGCCTCACGCCCAGCGTATCGTCGAGGCACACCAGATCCGCGTCGGCGCCCGGCGCAACGGAACCCTTGCCGGTCAGCTTCAGCAGCCGGGCGACGTTGCGCGTCATCGCGGGCAGGATGGCGTCCAGTCCGTGGCCGCGCGCCGCCAGTTCGCGCACGGTCTCCGGCAGCCCGGCCGAACTGGCGAAAGCCATCTTCACCATTTCGCCGTTGGCGTCGAACTCGGGCAGACAACCGCCGCCGTCCGAGCTGATGGTCAGGTTGTCCGCGGGACAGCCGGCGTCATGATACCGCTCCCAGGCGTCCGCCGCCGACCAGGCATCTTCGCCCTCTTCCACCGGAAAGGCGGTGACATCGATCACAACCTGCTCGCGACTCAGTGCACAGGCTTCCTCGAACAGCGCCCGGCGCCGGTTGACATGGGTCGGATGGAACAGGCGCGGCGGCAGTTCGGTCTCCGCCAGCAGGCGGCGAACCAGTGACAGGCCCCGCTCGCCATCCCCGAGGTGCAGGTGCAGCACCCCGGCCTTGCGGCTCAGCAGGCCCGCGACGTGGACCTCGGACGCCAGCCTCGCCAGTTCATCGAACGTGGGCTGGCTCGAACGGTGGTCACTGATGGCCAGCTCGCCCAGACCGACGACGCAATCGAGATTCACGATATCCGTCCGGACCGATCCGGTCAGCGTCGTCGGCGGAACGTGGTAGCCGCCGGTCCAGCACCAGGCGGACAGGCCTTCCTCGCGCAGCGCGCGCGTTCGCGCCAGCAGTCCTGCGGTGCCGCGCGTCTCATCGTCCGTGCCGAGCAGACCGACAACGGCCGTCACGCCGTTCAGCGTGAACTGGGTCAGCGGCACCACGGGCGCCTGCGTGGCGAAGCCGTCCTCGCCGCCGCCACCGGTCACATGGACATGGCAGTCGATCAGCCCCGGAATCAATGCCTGGCCGTGCAGATCGATCCGCCGGTCGAGCAGGCCCGGATCGACCGTCGCCAGGCCGGTTCCGACGTGCAGGATGGTATTGCCGCCAATCAACACGCTGCCGATCCCCAGTGGGTCCGGAGCGAAAATATTCGCGTTTTCGATGAGGGTCAGCATGTGCGGATTTTAAAGATATAATGAGGGGCTTACCAATAAAGGCTGAAGTCCGTCATGAGTTACCAGGCCCTCCCCGTTGGGCGCGACGTGCCGAACGACGTCAACGTGATCATCGAGATCCCGATGCACAGCCCCGCCGTGAAGTACGAGGTCGACAAAGCCTCCGGCGCGCTGTTCCTGAACCGCATGCTGAAGACCGCGATGCACTACCCCTGCAACTACGGCTACATCCCGCACACCCTGTGCGGCGACGGCGACCCGACCGACGTCATGGTCGTCATGCCGGTGCCGGTCAATTACGGCGCGGTCGTCACCTGCCGGCCGGTCGGCGTGCTGCTGATGGAGGACGAATCCGGCGAAGACGCCAAGATCCTGGCGGTGCCGACCGAGGACGTTACCGGCCTGTATCGCACCGTCCACGACGTCGACGACGTCGATGAACTGCTGCGCCTGCAGATCTATCACTTTTTCGACCACTACAAGGACCTGGAAACCGGCAAGTGGGTCAAGATCATCGGCTGGAGAGGCGCGGACGTGGCGAAACAGGAAATTCTCGACTCCGTCGCGCGTTACAACAACCTGCCGGTCAAGCCGACCCAGTGGTAAGCGGAACGCGGCCGCCGTTCGCCGGCGGCGGCCTCGATCGCGCCCGCCGCCAGCGCGGCCCCGAAATCCCCCGCGGCTAGCGTGCGGCCGGCCGCCTGACGAGTTCCAGCCGCGCCCAACCGTCCGCCACCGCCACTCCGGCCTCTTCACAGGTCGCCCGATAGGCGGGCGCCACGTCGCCAAGCTGTTCCTCGAGCAATCCCGAGAGAACGATGCGCCCGCCGGGCGCCGCGCTGGCAACGAGCCGCGGCGCCAGCTCGATGAGCGGTCCGGCCAGGATGTTCGCCAGCACGAGGTCGTGTTCCGCCGGAACGTAGTGCTCCGGCGCCAGCACCTCGACCCGCTCCGCGACGGCATTACGAGCGGCGTTGTCGACGGTCGCGCGGAGCGCCTGCGGATCGTTGTCCACCGCGACGACGCGCCGCGCACCGAGCAGGGCCGCCGCGATCGCGAGGATGCCCGAGCCGCAGCCGTAGTCCACCACCGTGCGCTGCGCCCCGTCCCAGCCATCGAGCCACTCGAGGCACAGGGCGGTGGTCGGGTGCGTTCCCGTGCCGAAGGCGAGACCCGGATCCAGGTGAATGACCACGGCGTCCGCGGCGTCCGGCGCGGCCATGCCGCCGGGCACGATCCACAGGCGCCGGCCGAAGCGCATCGGCTGAAAGCGGTCCATCCAGGCGCGCGTCCAGTCGCGGTCGCCGACTTCGCGAAAGCGGAGGTTACCGGGCCGCTGCGCCGCGTTCAGGGCCTGCAGGCCGTCGAGGATGCGGTCGCGCTCGGCATCGCCCGTGAACAGGCCGCGCAACTGAACCGTGGGCCAGAGCGGCGTCTGCCCCGGACCGGGCTCGAGAACCGGGTCGTCGGCGTCGTCCTCGAGGGTAATCGAAAGCGCGCCGAGCGCGGCGAGCGCCTCCTCGGCCGCTTCGGCTTCGTCGCGCGGGACGCTGAGACAGATTTCGATCCAGTTCGCGGGCATGGGCCTGCCGGCCCCTTCAGCCGTTGCGCTCCTCGAGGCGTTTTTCGAGGTAGTGGATGTTGAAGCCGCCCTTGATGAAGCCCGGGTCGTGCAGCAACCACTTGTGCAACGGCACGTTGGTCTTGATGCCGTTCAGCACCATTTCGTCCAGCGCCACGCGCATGCGGGCGATCGCCGCCTCGCGGCTCTCCCCGTGCGCGATGATCTTGCCGATCATCGAGTCGTAGTTCGGCGGCACGCGATAACCGTCGTAGATGTGCGTGTCGATGCGAATGCCCGGCCCGCCCGGTGCGTGGTAGCCCTCGACCGTTCCGGGCGACGGCATGAAGGTCTCCGGGTCCTCTGCGTTGATGCGACATTCGATGGCGTGGCCACGGATGTCAACGTCGTCCTGGCTGAACGACAACGGCAGGCCGGCGGCGACCCGGATCTGTTCGCGCACCAGGTCAATGCCGGTGATGCGCTCGGTGACCGGGTGCTCGACCTGGATGCGCGTGTTCATCTCGATGAAATAGAAGTGGCCGTCATCGAACAGGAACTCGAACGTCCCGACTCCGCGGTAGCCGATGCGCTTGCAGGCCTCGACACAGGCCCCGCCGATCTCGTCGCGCTGCGCCTGCGTGATGCCGGGCGCCGGCGCCTCCTCGATGACCTTCTGGTGGCGCCGCTGGGTGGAGCAATCCCGCTCGCCCAGGTGCACGGCGTTTCCGTGCTGATCGGCGATCACCTGGACCTCGACGTGCCGGGGGTTCAGAAGAAACTTTTCCAGGTACACGGTGGCGTCGCCGAAGGCGCCCGCCGCTTCCTGGCGGGTCAGCTGCAGGGCATTGCTCAGGTGAGCCTCGGTGTTGACCACGCGCATGCCGCGGCCACCGCCGCCCGCCGCGGCCTTGATGATGACCGGGTAACCCACGCGCCGCGCGATCTCGCGGCACTCATCGAGGTCCTCCGACAGCGGTCCGTCGGAACCCGGCACGCAGGGCACCCCCGCCTCGCGCATGGCCTTGATCGCGGACACCTTGTCCCCCATCAGCCGGATGGTTTCCGGCCGCGGGCCGATGAAGATGAAGCCGCTTTCCTCGATGCGCTCGGCGAAGTCGGCATTCTCGGCCAGGAATCCGTAGCCGGGGTGGACGGCGACGGCGTCGGTAACCTCGGTCGCGGCGATGATCGCCGGAATGTTGAGGTAGCTGTCGGTCGCCGGCGCCGGACCGATGCAGACGGATTCGTCGGCCATCGCGACGTGCTTCAGGTTGCGATCGACGGTCGAGTGCACCGCCACCGTCTTGATGTCCATCGCGTGGCAGGCGCGCAGGATCCGCAGGGCGATCTCGCCGCGGTTGGCGATGACGATCTTTTCCAGGACAGCCATGGCGCGCCCCTAGCGGATGACGAACAGGGGCTGGTCGAACTCGACCGGCTGGCCGTTCTCAGCCAGGACGGCCACCACCGTGCCGGACGTTTCGGCCTCGATCTGGTTGAACATCTTCATCGCTTCGATGATGCACAGGGTCTCGCCTTCGCTGACCTGCTGGCCGGGCTTGACGAACGGATCGGCGTCCGGCGTGGACGCGGCGTAGAAGGTGCCGACCATCGGCGCGCGAACCAGTTCGCCCTCCGGTACGGCATCTTCCTGGGGTCCGTCATCCGCCGCTTCCGGCGCCGCGGATGGGGGCGCGGGGGCCGCCGCCGCGACGGGCGGGGCGTAATGCGGCAGCGCGACGGGGGCCGCGCCGGCGGTGCGACTCAGCCGCACCGATTCCTCGCCCTCGACGATCTCGATCTCCGAGAGACTGGACTCTTCCAGCAATTCGATCAGTTTTTTTATCTTGCGGATATCCATCGTTCTCCTCGCTCACCCCGGCGATGCCGCCGGGTGGGTAATGTCAGGGCTCGATCCGGTTGATGATCGCCTGCAGGGCCAGCATGTAGCTCTCGCCCTGAAAGCCGGTGATGACGCCCATCGCGATATCGGAAAAATACGAAACCTGGCGAAACGGTTCGCGGGCGGCGACCGCCGACAGGTGCACCTCGACGAAGGGAATCCGCACCGCCAGCATGGCGTCGCGCAGCGCGATACTGGTGTGGGTGTACCCCGCCGGGTTGAAAATGATGTAGTCGACGCCGTCGTTGGCCGCCTTGTGTATCGCCTCGATCAGCACGCCTTCGCTGTTTTCCTGCACGAAGTCGAGTTCATGCCCGCAGGCGCCGGCGAAGCGGTCGAGTTCCTCCATGATCTCAGCCAGCGTGCGGTGGCCGTATTCGGTCGGCTCGCGACGGCCGAGCAGATTCAGATTGGGTCCGTTGAGCACCAGGATGCGGGCCATGGGAAAGTCCTTGGATCAGCTGGGGAAGTCTGAACCATTTTACGCCCATTGTCCACGAATTGGGAGGATAGGAGCAAATGTCCGCACGATATCCGACGTTTTATTGAATTTCGCCCCATTTTCCATTCGCTGGCGTATGGCGGCTCAATCGAGCGCAGCAATCTGCGAGGCCACCTCGGCGGCGTCGAGGGCGCCGAGGTGCGCCCAGCGAACGGTTCCCTGCGCATCGACCAGCACGGTGAAGGGGAGCATCCCGCTGCGGTTGCCGTAGCGCTGACCGGTGATGACGACGTCCGTTTCACCGACCAGCACGGGGTAGGCGAGATCGAGATCGCGGGCGAACGCCGCCGCCCGTTCGGCATCGTCCAGGGCAATTCCGACGACCTGCAGGCGACCCTCGTGGGCGCGCTGCAACCCGGACAGCATCGGCATCTCCTCGACACACGGCGCACACCAGGTCGCCCAGAAATTCAGCAACACCGGCGTGCCGTCGAAATCGGCGGCGGACCAGATGCGTCCGGCCGGGTCGCGATGCGCGAAGTCCGGCCGGCGCTCGCCAATCAGTTCGGCCGGGGCGGCCGGCGGCGGCCCCGTCACGGGCGCCGGCGTGGCCGCCGGGCCGGCCAGCTTCATCGCGGCGAAATAGCCGCCGGCTGCAGCCACGACGGCGACCGCGACGATGAGCAGAAGGCGCTGCATCAGCGGGCTTCGAGCACCCGTTGCAGGTGGGCGGCGAAGGTCTCGGGGTCGAAATAGCCGACCAGGCGGTAGGCCTCCATTTCACGACCGGCGCGGTCGAAAAACAGGATGGCCGGCGGCCCGATCACACCGAAGCGCCGCATCAGGGCCTGGTCGACCGCGTCATTCGCGGTGACGTCCGCCTGCAGCAAGGTCAGCTGATCCATAAGCGCGGCGACCCCGGGCTCGGGAAAGGTGTTGCGCTCCATCCGCTTACACTCGATGCACCAGTCGGCGTAGAAATCGAGCATCGTGCCCTGCCCGGCTGCGGCCAGGGCCCGGTCGAGATCGTCGACCGACTTGATCCGCGCGAACTCGGGCTCCTCGTGCGCCGTGCCGCCCCCCGTCGACGGCGCGCTCAGCCCGGCCAGCGGACGCTGCCAGTCGTCACCGCCGGCGGCGGCGCCGATGAATTCCAGCACGCCGAAGATCAGCAGCATCACGCCCAGGGACTTCCACAGCCGCT
>JARROJ010000018.1:0-82765 GCA_037384065.1 Lysobacterales bacterium | reverse complement strand
CTGAATCGCTCGGCCGACGGCCTGGTCTTCATGCTGTGGGGCAGTTATGCGCAGCGCAAGGGCGCTGCGATCGACACGCATCGGCACCTCGTGCTGAAGGCGCCGCACCCGTCACCGCTGTCGGCGCACCGCGGTTTTTTCGGCTGCCGGCATTTCTCGAAGGCCAACCAGTGGCTGGCGCAGCACGGCCAGCAGCCGATCGACTGGTTCCCGCCTCAACCCCGGTAGCGCGTCAGCGAATCGTCGAGCGGCATCCAGTCGACGTGCGCCTCGACGTAGGCGTTGGCCTCCGGGACGCGGTCGATCGGGTCCTCGATGCAGCCCAGGGCCACGTGGGTCTCGTCCGGCCAGCGCGCGGATTCGAACAGCATCGCGCTGCCGCACTCGGTGCAGAAGCCGCGCCGGGCGCCGGGCGAGGACTCGTACCATTTCAGGTGATGGTCGCCGCTCAGCAGCTTGAAGTGGCCACTGTCGAAGCCCACCCAGGTCACGTAACCGGCGCCGTGCGCGCGGCGGCACATCGAGCAGTGACAGTGCGCGCACCACTTGCTGGGAAGGTCGATCTCGAAGCGGACGGCGCCGCACAGGCAGCCGCCGTGAACGCGTTTCTCATCGGTCATGAGCGCCTCCTCAATTGGCCAGGATGAACGAGCCCAGGCGTATCCACATGAAGACCAGGAACAGGCAGCTCAGCGCATACGCCACGAATCGGTGATTGACGTTGTTGTAGGTGCAGTGGATGAAGCTGTGCATCGCCCGGAACGCCACGAAGCCCCAGGCCAGCGCGACCAGCCACGGGTCCTGCACCAGAAGGACCAGCGTCAACAGCACGGCCGCGTAGAACAGGACCGGCATTTCGAACAGGTTCTTGAGGTTGTTGGAGGCCGCGGCGGAAACCGGCAGCAGGCGGTGGCTCTCGGCGCGATCCTTCAGGTCCCGGACGTCGATCCCCTTGCTGCGGATCTCCGGAATACGCAGCGCGTACAGGTAAAACCAGACGACGAAGGTCAGGAAAACCTGCGCGAGCAGCGGCAACAGCATCGGTTTGTAATACATGACGCCAAATCCTTTCTTCGCGGGTCTGATAATTCTACCAGAACCGGTATAATCGACGGCTGCACTGCAACCCCGAGAACAAGGAAATTTTCCATGAGTTACCGTCACGTCAAGATTCCTGAAACCGGTCAGAAAATCAGCATTGAAAACAACCGCCTGGTCGTTTCCGACAACCCGATCCTCGGCTTCATCGAGGGTGACGGCATCGGCCCCGACATCACACGGGCCGCGATGCGCGTCTGGAACGCCGCGGTGGACAAGGCCTACGGTGGCCAGCGCAAGGTGCACTGGGCAGAGCTGTTCCTGGGCGAGAAAGCCGCCGGGATGTACGACGGTGACTATTTTCCGGCCGAGACGCTCGATGCGATCCGCGAGCTGACGGTCGCGATCAAGGGTCCGCTGACCACGCCGGTGGGCGGCGGATTCCGCTCGTTGAACGTCTCGTTGCGCCAGGAACTGGATCTCTACGCCTGCGTGCGGCCGGTGACCTATTTCGACGGCGTGCCCTCGCCGATGAAGCGCCCCGAGGACGTGGACGTCGTGATCTTCCGCGAAAACACCGAGGACGTTTACTGCGGCATCGAGTTCCAGTCCGGCACGCCCGAAAACGAAAAGCTGGCGAAATTCCTGCGCGAGGAAATGGGCGCCGAGTTCTTCGAGGGCGCCGGGCTCGGCATCAAGCCGGTTTCGCCGTTCGGCTCCAAGCGACTGATCCGCAAGGCGATCCAGTACGCGATCGACAACCAGCGCGAGAGCGTGACCCTGGTGCACAAGGGCAACATCATGAAGTTCACCGAGGGCGCCTTCCGCAACTGGGGTTACGAACTGGCGCGCGAGGAATTCGCGGACCAGACGATCACCGAGGACGAGCTGTGGGAGAAATACGATGGCCGGCGCCCCGAGGGCAAGGTCATCATCAAGGACCGCATCGCCGACATCATGTTCCAGTTGATGCAACTCCGTCCGGCCGAGTTCGACGTGCTGGCGACGATGAACCTGAACGGCGACTACCTGTCCGACGCGCTGGCCGCCGAAGTGGGCGGCATGGGCATCGCACCGGGCGCCAACATGGCCGACCATATCGCGGTGTTCGAGGCGACCCACGGTACGGCGCCGAAGTACGCCAACCTCGACAAGGTGAACCCCAGCTCGCTGATGTTCTCCGGCTGCATGATGTTCGACTATATCGGCTGGAAAGAAGTCTCCACGCTGATCGACAACGCGTTTGCGAAAACGGTCGGCGACGGCATCGTCACCTACGACTTTGCGCGCCAGATGGCCGGCGCCACCGAGGTCCCGACGTCCGGCTTCGCCGACGCCCTGATCGAGCGCCTCTGACGCGCGGCGTTCCGGTGGCCAAGGGCTGGTTCGAGGCGGCGCGGCGCTGCCTCGAAGAGACCGGTCCGCAGGCCAAGTGCGCCGCGGTCCGCGCCTTCGACGACGCCTTTCAACGGGGCGAACTGGACCGTGACGACGAAGTTCCGGTGTTGCCGATCGGCGAGCCGGGTCGGCCGGAACGCCCGGAACTGGTCGATCCGGCGCGCGTCCCGCGCCGCCGCCTCGGCAGCGCCGAAGGGCGCGCGGCGCTGGTGCACGCCATCGCCCACATCGAGTTCAACGCGATCAACCTGGCCCTGGACGCCGTCTACCGGTTTCGCGGCATGCCGCGCGCCTACTACGCGGACTGGCTGTCCGTCGCGGTGGACGAAGCCCGCCACTTCCAGCTGCTGACTGAGCGGCTCGCGGCGCTGGGTTGCGCCTACGGGGATTTGCCGGCCCATGACGGCCTGTGGGAAATGGCGCGCAAGACGGCCGACGGTTGCCTGGTCCGCATGGCGCTGGTGCCCCGCGTGCTCGAGGCGCGCGGGCTCGACGTGACGCCGGGCATGATCGAGCGTTTGCGCGCGGCCGGCGATACCGAAACGGTCGCCGTGCTCGAGGTGATTCTCGAGGAGGAAGTCCGCCACGTGGCGATCGGGACGCGGTGGTACCGCCACTGCTGCCGCGAGCAGGGGCTCGAGCCGCTCGCGACCTTCCTCGCCCTGCTGCGCGAACGTCACGCGGGCTTGCCGCGCGGGCCCTTCAACGTGGCGGCGCGGCGGCGGGCGGGCTTCACCCGGCAGGAGATGGCGGCGCTGACGGCCGGCCTGGCGGACTGAGCCGGGGGATCAGAGGTCGCGCGAGGCGAAGCCGTCCGGCGTCACCTCGAGGTAGCTGCCGTGGTCGTACCAGTCGGCCAGTACGATCCGTCGGGCGGTCGTGCCGTCGTCCAGTTGCACCTCGTGCACCGCGGGGCGGTGGGTATGGCCGTGGATCATCTGCCGGGCGCCGCTGGCGGCGAAGGCTTCGCGCACGGCCTGCGGGTTGACGTCCATGATCTCCAGCGCCGTGCTTCCGGTGTGGGCCATGCTGGCGTCGCGGGCGTCGCGCGCCATTGCCAGGCGCTCCTCGATGCTCATCGACAACACGTGTCGCTGCCAGGCCGGATCCCGGGTTTGCGCACGCACCGCCTGGTACTCGACATCGTCCGTGCACAGCGTGTCGCCGTGCAGCAGAACCGTGGGTGTTCCGTAGAGGTCGAGCGTGAAAGTCTCCGGCAGCAGGTCGAACCCGGCCTGCGCGGCATAGTCCGCTCCGAGCAGAAAGTCGCGATTGCCATGGATGAAGCCGATCGGCACGCCACGGTCCGCCAGGTCACGCGTCGCGCCGGCCAGCGTGCGCGCGGTCTGCGACGGCGCATCGTCGCCGATCCAGTACTCGAACAGGTCACCCAGGATGTACACCGCTCCGGCGTCACGGGCCGGCCCCCCGATGAAACCGAGCAGCCAGTCGAGTGCGTCCGGCCGGGCATCCTCGAGATGCAGGTCGGACAGGAACAGGGTCTTCATGCGGTCGTTATTCTTCAACGACGCGGATTTCCTCGATGATGACGGGTTCCGCGGGTACGTCGCTGTAGGGACCGACCCGCGTCGTCGGCACGAAACGGATGTCGTCGACCACGTTCATGCCATCGGTGACCCGACCGAAGACGGCGTAACCCGGGTTCTGCGTGCCGTTGTAATCGAGGTTCATGTTGTTCTGCACATTGATGAAGAACTGCGCCGTCGCCGAATCCGGTTGCGGAAGCCGCGCCATCGCGATCGTCCCGCGGCGGTTCGACAGGCCGTTGGCGGCCTCGTTGACGATCGGCTCGCGGGTCGCTTTTTTCTGCATGTCCGGGGTGAAGCCGCCCCCCTGGATCATGAAGCTGCTGATCACGCGGTGAAAGATGGTGCCGTCGTAGAAGCCGCTGTTGGCGTATTCGAGGAAGTTCTGTACGGTCACCGGCGCCTGGTCCGGGTACAGCTCGAGCCGGATGTCGCCCATGCTCGTCTTCATCACGACGTTGACGGGCGCGGCCGCGACGGTGGCCGGCCCGACGAGGATACCCGCGACGAGCAGGAAGAGGGCCGCCAAACGGACGCGCTGTGAACGTACTGTGTGCATGGTTCTGTCTCCGGACAAACGGTGGAAACCGGCATGATACTGACCCGCCGCCGTACCCGCCAGCATCGAGCGCCCCGGGCGCACTGCGCGATGCGCCCCGACGGGCTGTAAGTGCCCGATTTATGGTATAATTTCAAGCTTGACGGCAGCCTTTTTCGGGTGTCGTCAAAAGCGAAATTTTCAAAGCATAAATATAAATTAAAACATAACGATAGAGAGTATTCCGGAGAAGAAATCCAGCATGGCAGAACTCGCCAAGGAAGTACTGCAGGTCAATCTCGAAGACGAAATGCGTCAGTCCTACCTGGACTACGCGATGAGCGTCATCGTCGGCCGCGCATTACCGGACGTCCGGGACGGCCTGAAGCCGGTCCACCGGCGCGTTCTGTACGCGATGAACGAACTCGGTAACGACTGGAACAAGCCGTACAAGAAGTCGGCCCGCGTGGTCGGTGACGTGATCGGCAAGTACCACCCGCATGGCGACACCGCGGTCTACGACACGATCGTCCGGATGGCCCAGCCGTTCGCCATGCGCTACCTGCTGGTCGACGGACAGGGCAACTTCGGCTCGATCGATGGCGACGCGGCCGCGGCCATGCGCTACACCGAGGTGCGCATGTCGCGCCTCGCGCACGAACTGCTCTCCGATCTCGACAAGGAAACTGTCGACTTCACGCCGAATTACGACGAGACGGAATCGGAACCCTCGGTCATGCCGACCCGCGTGCCGAACCTGCTGGTCAACGGTTCAGCCGGCATCGCGGTGGGCATGGCGACCAACATTCCGCCGCATAACCTCCGTGAGGTCGTCGATGCGGCGCTGGCGCTGATCGACGATCCCGATCTCGCCGTCGAGGACATCATGGCGCACCTGCCGGGGCCGGATTTTCCGACGGCCGGCATCATCAACGGCGCCCAGGGCATCCTCGAGGCGTACACGACCGGGCGCGGGCGCATCTACGTCCGGGCCCGCTGCGAGATCGAAGAGCACGAAAGCGGCAATCGCCAGGCCATCGTGGTCACCGAGCTCCCGTACCAGGTGAACAAGGCGCGCCTGCTCGAGAAGATCGCCGAGCTCGTAAAGGAAAAGAAGATCGAGGGCATCACCGAGCTGCGTGACGAATCCGACAAGGACGGCATGCGCGTGGTGATCGAACTGCGCCGCGGCGAAGTGCCCGAGGTGGTGCTGAACAACCTGTACAAGCATACCGCCATGCAGAGCGTGTTCGGCATCAACATGGTCGCGCTGGTGGACGGCCAGCCGCGCCTGTTGAACCTCAAGCAGGTGTTGGAGGCGTTCGTCGGCCATCGCCGCGAAGTGGTCACCCGACGCACGCTGTTCGAACTGCGCAAGGCGCGCGAGCGGGCCCACGTGCTGGAGGGTCTGACGGTCGCGCTGGCCAACCTCGACGCGGTGATCGAGTTGATCAAGGCGTCGCCGACACCGGCCGACGCGCGCGAGGCTTTACTGGCGCGGCTCTGGGAGCCGGGCGTGGTACGCGCCCTGCTCGGGCAGGGCGGCGCCGAGACCTCCCGGCCGGAAGACCTCGAGGACCGCTACGGCCTGCAGGCCGACGGTTACCAGTTGTCACCGGTCCAGGCGCAGGAAATCCTCAACATGCGCCTGCACCGCCTGACCGGGCTCGAGCAGGAAAAGCTGACGCGGGAATACGGCGAGATCCTCGACACGGTCAAGGAACTGCTGGAAATACTGTCGGAGCCCGCGCGGCTGATGCAGGTCATCCGCGACGAGCTGATCGCGATTCGCGAGCAGTACGGTGATCCGCGCCGCACCGAGATCATCGAGCAGCGCCTGGATCTGAGCCTGGAGGACCTGATCACCGAGGAGAACGTCGTCGTGACGATCTCCCATGCCGGCTACGCCAAGTCGCAGACGCTGGACCGTTATCGCGCCCAGCGCCGCGGTGGCACCGGCAAGTCGGCCACGCGGATCAAGGACGAGGATTTCATCGACCGGCTGTTCATCGCCAACACCCACGACACGCTGTTGTGTTTCACCAGCCGCGGCCGTATTCACTGGCTGAAGGTCTACCAGTTGCCGCAGGCGAGCCATACCAGCCGCGGCAAGCCGATCGTCAACCTGCTGCCGCTGGAAAAGGACGAGCGGGTCAACGCGGTGCTGCCGGTGCGCGAGTTCCCCGAGCACCTGTTCGTTTTCTTCGCCACGCGCCAGGGCATCGTCAAGAAAACGCCCTTGTCGGACTATTCGCGGCCGCGCGCCACCGGTATCTGGGCGATCGACCTGCCGGAGGACGACGAACTGGTCAACGTCTGCCTGACCGACGGTGGGCGCGACATGATGCTGTTCGCCAGTTCCGGCAAGTGCATCCGCTTCCACGAGAGTGACGTCCGGCCGATGGGGCGGGTCGCACGCGGCGTGATCGGCATTCGCCTGCAGCCGGGTCAGCGCGTCGTATCGATGCTGGAGATCGGTGACGGGGATCTCCTCACGGTGACCGAGAACGGCTACGGCAAACGCACCGCGGTCGATGAGCACCATGTTCAGGGCCGCGGCGGGCAGGGCGTGATCGGCATCCAGACATCCGAGCGCAACGGCGCCCTGGTCGGGGCCAAGCAGGTCACGGACGATGACGACATCATGTTGATCTCGGACGGCGGCACCCTGGTGCGCACCGGCGCGGGCGAAATCTCCACGCTGGGTCGCAATACCCAGGGCGTCACGCTGATCCGCCTGCGCAAGGACGAGAAACTGGTCGGGGTCGAGCGGGTTCCGCCCGAGGACGAGGAGGACGCGCCGGAGGATGCGCCCGAGGACACGACCGAGTGACCGCGGCCCGCGCGTGCCGCGGGCCGTCAGGACTCAGGGGGCGTCGATCACCACGAAGGCGCCGCGAATATCGCCTTCGCGATAACCGGTCGCCTGGTCTTCCGGATACAGTTCCGCGATCTTGTCCGCGACTGCGGGCGCGAGTGTCTGCCCGTGGCAGTTCAGACACAGGCCGGCGGTCGGAATGGCCTTCATGAAACGGAATTCGTCGCCGCCGGACGTGGTGACCGTATCGCTCCAGGCGAGCGTCGCCGGATCCTCGCCGGCCGCCTTGCGTTCCTCGAACTGCAGCAGGACGGCGCGTTGCCAGTCATTGGGCGCATTCTCCGGGTTGCGGTTCTGCAGGCTGACGCGGTAGACCTCGACGTCCTGTTCGAGCGATACCGTCTCGGCGATGGCCGGTGCGCGGGTCTTGCAGACCTCGATCGCCGCGACCGGTCCCCCGGACTGCATGGCGGCCATCAACTCGCCTTTCAGCGCGCTGGCGAAGGCCTGCACGGCGGCGTGCGCCCGGTCCGGCCGGGCCGACTCCGCATGAGCGACGGCGGATGACAACAGAAGAGCTGAAAACAGCACGAGCAACGATGTCGGCTGGTTTTTCATGGCGTGGTTCCTTGACTCGTGTGAGTCGTCAGGCGTCGTGTACGATGGCGACGCTCAGGATCTTCTTGCCGGTCAGTGAATTCGTCACCAGGCAGACCTGCTCCGACTTCTCGCACAGGCGGTGCGCCTTGTGGGCGTCCGCGCCGGAGGACAGGTGCAGCGTGACGTCGATGTAGAACTCGGTAAATTGCGTCTGGCGCTCGATGCGGTCGAGTACGCCGTCCACCTCGACGGTCAGCGAATTCCATTCGAACTTGGACGCGCGCGCGACCGCGCGAAACGTCAGGATAAAGCAGTTGGCCACGGATGCGACCAGCATGGTTTCCGGCGACCACTTGTCACCCGGGCCGTCGAACTCGGGTGGCGGCATGGCCGGAATGGGCTCGAGACCGGGGCTGCCGGTGTCGATGACGCCCTCGGCGCCACCTTGCGCGGCGGCCTTGTAACGGTGTGGATAATCTTGCATGACGCTCTCCGCGATAGGCTGTCAGGGGCGATTATTGCCGTCGGCGGGCGCCGGCGACATGACCGGTGTCAGCGGTCCTTGAGTTTCGCCAGGACGTTTTCGGCGCTGCTGACGCGGAATTCGCCGGGACCTTCCACGAACAGGCGGGTCACGACGCCGTCTTCGGCCACCAGGGCAAAGCGTTGTGAACGCGTGCCCATGCCGAACGCGGTGGCGTCCATTTCGAGGCCCAGCGCGCGGGCGAACTCGGCGTTGCCGTCGGCCAGCATGAGGATGTCATCGGCGCCGGCGCTCTTGCCCCAGGCGTCCATGACGAACACGTCGTTCACGGCCACGCAGGCGATGGTGTCGACGCCGAGCGCGCGCAAGTCCTCCGCCAGGTCGATGAAACCCGGCAAATGGCGCGCGGAGCAGGTCGGCGTGAAGGCGCCGGGGACGGAGAACAGGACCACCTTGCGGCCGGCGAACACCTCTTCGGTCGTGATCTCCCGGGGTTTCAGTTCGCCCATCGTGCTCAGCGTCACGGACGGAATACGGTCTCCGACTTGAATCGGCATGGCATTCTCCTTGGTGTGCGGTTCCGCATGAAGATGGTCACCGCGGCGGAGAAATGCAAGGGGGTCAGGCGGCCAAGGCGGCCGAGATCGCGGTCAGCAGGGCGTCCCGGTTGACGGGTTTGGTGACGTATTCGCGCGCGCCCTGGCGCAGGCCCCAGTCACGGTCGGCTTCACCGCTCTTGCTGGAGACGAAGATGACCGGTATGTGCTGGGTCGAATCCGACCGGTGCAGTTGGCGCGTGGCGGTGTAGCCGCTCATGCCCGGCATGACGATGTCCATCAGGATGACTTCGGGCATTTCCTCGGCGGCGAGGCGCAGGGCCTGTTCGCCGGACTCGGCGGTCACGGCCTGGTGGCCGGCCTGTTCGACCAGTTTCCGCAAGGTGTAGAGCGCCGACTGCGAATCGTCAACGATAAGAACTTTTGGCATAACCGACTCCGCTTCCTGCGGCCATCACGTCCGTGTTGCACCCAATTATGCCGAAAATCAGCGACTTTGGGAATATCAGTCCTGCGAAGGGTCGATTCTGACGACTGAACGGCCAAGCCCGCCGCCGGCGAGCAGGTCGTCGAACACGTCGCTCATGCCGTCCAGGTCCACCTCGCGGCGAATGATGACGTCGAGGTGTGGCGGTTTCCACTCGCCGCCAAGGCGATCCCAGAGCATGCGTCGGGTCTCGATCGGGCAGTTCGCCGAACTGGCGCCGAGCAGGCTGACGCCGCGCAGGATCAGCGGGAACACCGTCGTATGCAGGCCGTGGCCGCCGGCCATGCCGCAGCAGGCGATGTTGCCCCAGGGTTCGATGACGCGGGTCAGCCCCGCCAGCATTTCGCCACCGACGCTGTCGATGCAGCCGGCCCAGGACGCTTTTTCCAGTGGGCGCTGGCCCCAGTGCAGATCGTGGCGGGAAATGCACTGGCGTGCGCCGAGGCTTTCCAGCCAGTCGAAGTGATCGGTTTTGCCGGTGATCGCGTGAACTTCGTAGCCGGCGGCCGTCAACAGGTCGATGGCCACGGTGCCGACGCCACCGCTGGCGCCAGTGACGACGATCGGCCCCATCTCCGGTCGTTGCCCGTTGGCTTCCATGCGCCACAGGCTCATCGCGGCGGTGAAACCGGCCGTGCCCAGGCCCATCGCTTCGCGCAGGCTCAGCCCGGCGGGGAGGGGTACGACGATCGAGGCGGGCAGGCGGATGTACTCCGCGAAACCGCCGTCGCGCGTTTCCGACAGTCCGCTGCCGTTGGCCAGCACGCGGTCGCCGGGCTGAAAGTCCTCGCTGGCGGATTCGACCACCGTGCCGGCGACGTCGATGCCGCCGTTCAGGGGAAAGCGGCGCAGGATCTGGCCCTTGCCGGTGGCCGCCAGGGCGTCCTTGTAGTTGATGCCGGACCAGGCGACGCGAACGACGACGTCGCCATCGCTCAGATCGTCCAATGCAATGTCGGTGACGCCGGAACGGTAGCCGTCCTCGTCGTCGTGGATGCGAAAAGCGCGAAAGGTCGATGGTATGGCGTTCATGGCATTCCCGTCAGTTGGCGCGATGAATGGCGCGGCCGTCCAGGTGCATCGCGGCTTCGTGCACCGCCTCGGACAGCGTCGGGTGGGCGTGCACGATCAGGGCGAGGTCTTCCGCGCAGCCGCGGAACTCCATCGCGACGACGCATTCGGCGATCAACTCGGAGGCGTTGGCGCCGAAGATGTGTACGCCGAGCAGGGCATCCGTCTCGGCGTCGGCGATGATCTTGACCAGGCCCACGCCCTGGCCGCTGGCCAGGGCCCGGCCGTTCGCCGCCAACGGAAACGAACCGGTCCGGTACGCGACGCCGGCTTCTTCGAGTTGCCGCTCGGTCTGGCCGACCCAGGCGATTTCGGGATCGGTATAGACGACCCAGGGCACCGTGTCGAAGTGGATTTCGGCCGGCTTGCCGGCGATGAGTTCGGCGACCGCGACGCCTTCCTCGGAAGCCTTGTGGGCCAGCATCGGACCCCGCACGCAGTCGCCGATCGCCCAGACGCCATCGACGGAAGTGCGCGATTGCGCGTCGACCTCGATCTGGCCCCGGTCGTTGAGCGCCACGCCGCAGTCCGCGTCGAGCAGTCCTTCGGTATGTGGCCGCCGGCCGCAACAGACCAACAGGCGCTCGAACGTCATTTCGCCTTCCTCGCCGTCGATGTCGACCCTGACCACGACATGGCCCTTTTTGCGGTCCACGGTCGCGCCCAGTACTTTGGCCCCGAGGCGGATGTCGAGTTTCTGCTTCTTGAATTCCCTGAGCGCCTGCTTGGCGACGTCCGCGTCCGCCAGCGGCAGGAAGTCGGGCAAGGCCTCGAGCAGCGTCACGTCGGCGCCGAGCCGGTTCCAGACAGAACCGAGTTCCAGGCCGATCACACCGGCGCCGATCACGCCGAGCGTCTTCGGAACCTCGTCGAAATCCAGCGCGCCGACGTTGTCCACGATGTATTCGCCGTCGAACTCGACGTTCGGGATCGTGATCGGTTCGGAGCCGGAGGCCAGGATCACGTTGTCGGCCTCGAGTTCGATCGGCCCGCCGTCGTCCGCCGGCGTGACCGTGACCCTGCGGCCGGCCGCCAGGCTGCCGTGGCCGTGATAAAAGGCGATCTTGTTGCCCTTGAGCAACTGACTCACGCCGCCGGTGAGTTTCTTCACCACCGCGTCCTTGCGGGCGATCATTTTGGGCACGTCGATGCGCGCGCCGTCCACGGTGATCCCGTGCGCGGCGTAGTCGTGCTGTACGTGGTGGAAGTGCTTGCTGGAGTCGAGCAGGGCCTTGGAGGGAATGCAGCCGACGTTGAGACAGGTGCCGCCCGGCGAGGCCTTGCCGTCCTTGCCCGTGAACTTGTCGATGCAGGCCGTTTTCAGGCCGAGCTGCGCGGCGCGGATCGCAGCGACGTAGCCGCCCGGGCCGGCGCCGATGACGATGACA
Source organism: Lysobacterales bacterium (assembly GCA_037384065.1). GTDB lineage: Bacteria > Pseudomonadota > Gammaproteobacteria > Xanthomonadales > SZUA-36 > JABDPF01. The sequence continues at coordinate 70,839 of JARROJ010000018.1, read as the reverse complement.
TCGTATTTTTCGGACATCTCGGTTACCTCGGTTTACAGGCCCAGCAAGAGGCGGGCCGGGTCTTCGAGCGCATCGCGCACGGCGACCAGGAACTGCACGGAATCCTTGCCGTCGATGATACGGTGGTCGTAACTCAGGGCCAGGTACATCATCGGCCGGACCACGATTTCGCCATCGACGACGACGGGCCGCTGCTTGATGGTGTGCATGCCCAGGATCGCGCTCTGCGGCGGATTGAGCAGCGGAGTCGACATCAGCGATCCGAACACGCCGCCGTTGGTGATCGAGAACGTGCCGCCCTGCAGATCCTCCAGCGTGATGCTGCCCTCGCGGGCTTTATCGGCGTAGTCGGCGATGGCCTGTTCCAGCTCCGCCAGGCCCAGGTTTTCCGCGTTGCGGATGACCGGCACCAGCAGGCCGCGCTCGGTCGATACGGCAATGCCGATGTCCTGGTAGTCGTGGTAGACGATTTCGTCGCCCTCGATCGAGGCGTTGACCACCGGGAACTTGCGCAGTGCGTCGCAACAGGCGCGGACGAAAAACGACATCAGGCCGAGCTTGATGCCGTGCCGGCGCGTGAATTCCTCCTGGTGGCGTCGGCGCAGATCCATCACGGCCTGCAGATCGACTTCCTGGAACGTGGTCAGGATGGCGGCCGTGTTCTGCGCTTCCTTCATGCGCTCGGCGATGCGGCTGCGCAGGCGGGACATCTTGACGCGTTCCTCGCGCCGCGAGCCACCACCGCGCAATGCCTTGAGCACATCACCCTTGGTGACGCGGCCGCCGCGGCCGGTGCCCTCGACGCCGGTCGTGTCCACGCGCTCCTCCGCCGCCACGCGTCGCGCGGACGGGCTGGGGCGGGTATCGTCTGCCTCTTTGCCGCGTTTCGGTTCCGGCGCTTTCGGCTCGGCTTGTGCGTCCGCTGCCGGCGCTTCCGTTTTTTCAGCCGGTTCCCCGGCTTCTTCCGCCGGCGCCTCGGCTTCCGCCTCGTCTTCGACCGCGCCCTCCTCGATCACGGCGATGACCTCGCCGCTGTTGACGGTGTCGCCTTCCTCGGCGCGCAATTCGACCACCTTGCCGTCGGCGGGCGCCGGGACCTCGAGAACCACCTTGTCCGTCTCCAGGTCGACCAGGTTTTCATCGCGGCGAATCGTGTCGCCGGCCTTCTTGCGCCAGCTGGCGATGGTCGCATCCTCCACCGATTCCGGCAGAACGGGTACCTTTACTTCAATCGTCATCGTCGTCTTCCGTTGCTGTTCGCTGGCTGGCGGGCAGGATGGCCTGCTCCACCAGTTTCTGCTGTTCTTTCAGGTGTTCCGAGTGGTATCCGACCGCCGGCGAGGCCGAGCGCGGCCGGCCGACGTACTTCAATGTGTGGCGGTCCGAGATGCAGTTCTGCAGGTGATGCCGGATCTGGTACCAGGCGCCCTGGTTCTTCGGCTCCTCCTGGCACCACACGACCTCGGTCGCATTCGGGAATTCGTTGACGAAGCCGCGCAGCTCCTCTTCCGGGAAGGGATACAGCTGCTCCGCGCGCATCACCGCGACCTCGCGGACGTTTTCCGCGTCGCGTTTTTCGGCCAGGTCGTAATAGACCTTGCCCGAGCAGAACACCACGCGGCGGATTTCCTCGGGGTCGCCGGGTCCGCGGTCGCCGATGACGCGCTGGAAATGCCCCTCGGACAGGATCTCCAGGGCCGACGTTGCGGATTTGCTGCGCAGCAGGCTTTTGGGCGTCATGACGATCAGCGGTTTGCGCGTCGGTTGCAGCATCTGCCGGCGCAACAGGTGGAACATCTGTCCCGGGGTCGACGGCACGCAGACCTGGATGTTGTGGTAGGCGCTGAGTTGCATGAAGCGTTCCAGGCGCGCGCTGGAGTGCTCCGGGCCCTGGCCCTCGTAACCGTGGGGCAGGAACAACGTCAAGCCGCACAGCCGGCCCCACTTGGCTTCGCCGGACGCGATGAACTGGTCGATCACGACCTGGGCGCCGTTGACGAAGTCGCCGAACTGCGCTTCCCAGATGGTCAGTGTACGCGGCGCCGCCGTCGCATAGCCGTACTCGAAGGCCAGCACGGCCTCCTCGGAAAGCAGGGAATCGATGATCGTGACGTGGGCGTCCGGGTTGATGTGCTCCAGCGGCGTCCGCGTGCTGCCGTCGGACTGGTTGTGCAGCACGGCGTGGCGGTGGAAGAACGTGCCGCGCCCGGAGTCCTGGCCGACCAGGCGCAAGCCGTTGCCTTCTTCGACCAGGGTCGCGTACGCCATCGTCTCGGCGAAACCCCAGTCGAGCGGCAGTTCGCCGGCCGCCATCTTTTTGCGGTCTTCGATGATGCGCTTGACGCGGTTGTGCAGCTTGAAGTCGTCCGGCAGGGCGGTCAGTTTCTCCGACAGCGCCCGGATCCGTTCGAGCGGCACCCGCGTATCGCACTCGGCGGGTTCGTCGATGTGGTCGAAATCGTGCCAGTTGGCCGCGTACTCGTTGGTGCGCGGCTCGGTCTCGACGTCCGCGACCTGTTCCCCGCGGTCGAGATGCGCACGGTATTCGTCCATCATTTCGTCGACGCGGGCCGCGTCGATCAGCCCGCGCTCGATCAATTGGTCGGCGTACTTGCGCCGGGTCGTCGGCATGCTGCGGATCTTGCGGTACATCAACGGCTGCGTCGCGGCCGGTTCGTCGGCCTCGTTGTGGCCGTGGCGGCGGTAGCAGACCAGGTCGATGACGACGTCGCGCTTGTAGCGCAGGCGGAAGTCGCAGGCGATCTTCATGACGTGGTGCACGGCTTCCGGGTCGTCCGCGTTGACGTGGAAGATCGGTGCGTGAACCATCTTCGCGACCGTGGTGCAGTAAAGGGTGGAGCGCATGTCGAGCGGATTGCTGGTCGTGAACCCGACCTGGTTGTTGACCACGATATGCAGCGTGCCGCCGACGCCGAAGCCCCGCGTCTCCGACATCTGGAACAGTTCCATGACGACGCCCTGGCCCGAGAACGCCGCGTCGCCGTGGACCAGGATCGGCATGACCTTGTCGTGATCCGCGTCGCCGCGCCGGACCTGGCGGGCGCGCGCGGAGCCGAGCACCACCGGATCGACGATCTCCAGGTGCGAGGGATTGAAGGCCAGCGCCATGTGCAGCGGCCCGCCCGGCGTCTGCATGTCCGAGGCGAAGCCGAGATGGTATTTCACGTCGCCGGAATGCAGGGGATCGCGGCTCTTGCGGTTGCCCTCGAACTCGTCGAACAGCATCGCCGGCGATTTGCCCATGATGTTGACCAGCACGTTGAGCCGTCCGCGGTGCGCCATGCCGATCACGACTTCCTCGACCCCGCGGGAGCCGGCGTGCAGCATCGTCTCGTGCAGCAACGGAATCAGCGAGTCGCCGCCTTCCAGCGAGAAGCGCTTCTGCCCGACGTAACGCGTGTGCAGGTACTTCTCGAGTCCCTCGGCCGCGGTCAGCATTTCCAGGATGCGCAAGCGCTCCGCGTCGGTGACGTCGTAATAGCCGCCGCCGGACTCCAGCCGCTCCTGCAGCCAGCGCCGCTTGCGCGTGTCGGAAATGTGGATCGCCTCGACGCCGATGCTGCCGGTGTAGACCCGCTGGCAGAGTTCGATGATCTCCCGCAATTTCATGCGGTCCGGTGCGAACAGCGCGGCCGTGTCGAACTCGTGATCGAGATCGGATTCTTCGAGTCCGTGGAATGCCGGGTCCAGGTCGGGCGGCGTTTCGTAGTGCGGTTCGCCCAGCGGGTTCAGCCGGGCGGCCTCGTGACCGCGAATGCGGTAGGCCGTGATCAGCTTGACGACCGCGGCTTCCTTCGACTCGGACGCCTCGGTGGCGCCGACGCTGGCGGGCAGACGCCCGAGCAGGCGGAATTTTTCCTGCACGGCCAAGTGCCCGCGTTCGTCCTCGCGGCGACCGGCGAGCGCGGCGAACGCCCGCGCCCATTGTTCCGGAACGCTGTCCGGGTCGGCCAACCAGTCCTCGTACCAGGCCTCGATGAACGCGGCGTTCTGGCCGGACAGGTGCGAAGAGCGAATCAGTTGTTGAAGCGTCGGTTTGTTCATGCGTCAGGGTTTCGTGCCCCGGGGCAAAAGATCGTCATTATATCGCAGCGCTCCGTTATCCAGTATCACAGGCGTGCGTCGGCTTACCCCCTTACATGGTGGGCATTTGACGCGTTGCCAACCCCATTGACCCCCTGTGGGAGGGCCTTCAGACCCGACTGCTGCCAATCGATGATCGCATACCTGGCGGACGGGCTACATTGTTCCGAAGGCTGCGTCGGAGGATATCGAAGTTGTCCAACGTGGCGGGGCGGCCGGATACCTGTCGCCGGGGAACGCTCGAGCACATCCTGTGGCGCTTGGACGGCGACATCCCTGTCGCCGTACATCCCCGGCGACAGCTATCCGACCGCCTTTGGTGCATGTAAGGCCATGGCGTCGTCGCGGTGGCCTTAAAAACTCAATACCGGTCGATGATTGCCTTTTCGAGGTGGTCGAATTCGTCGACGATGTGGTTGGCCAGCGACTGCAGGTCGTCCAGGTCGCGCGTGGACACCAGGCCGAACTGCAGCATGCCGCCGTAGCTGAACATCGTGATGTTCAGGCGCAGACCCGGCGACAGGGTGCTGACCGGGTACATGCGTTCCACCTTGCATTCGTTCAGGTACAGTGTCGCAGGCGGACCGGGCACGTTGGAGACCAGTGCGTGGCCGTTGGTCGGCAGGTAATCGGTCAGGCGCAGCATGTCGATCACCTCGCTGGCGCCGGCCGCGAGCACGGTGAATTGTTCAAAGGCCGCGGCGGGGATGCCGGCTACCTGTGACTTGACGTTCTTCAGCTTGAAGCCGATTTCACGCAGTCGCCGATAGGGATCGTCGGTCGGTTCGGCCATGTCGACCAGGGTGATGCCGATCTTGTTGCCGCTGCCGCCGTCGCCGTTGCCGCGCAGGTTGACCGGCATCTGGATCGAGATCGGGTGGTCGAGCACGATGCCCCGGTCGGCCAGGTAGCGGTGGATGGCGCCGTCGATGCACGACAGGGCCACGTGGTTCAGCGTGGCGTAGGCGGTTTTGCCGATACGCTTGATGCGGTCCATCGGGATCGATGCGGTGGCGACGTTGCGCCCGGGCGACGCGCTGCCGGTCATCAGGGTATCGCGCTCGGTGTTGAAATACAGGGCGACCGCGTCGTCGGTCAGACCGGTTCGTTCGATCGCCTGCTGGGCGGCGATCTTGGCGATACCGGTCGCCGCTTTCAGCTGGTTGCGGGCGAGGGCCGCCGCCTTGAACAGGCTGGCGGTCAGGCCACGCGCGCCGGAGGCCGGAGCGCGGCGGGCTTCGGGCTCCATCGCCCACGGCGGCGTGTAGCTGTCCCGCGCCGGCTCCGTCGCCAGGGTCTTGCTCATCCAGGAGGTCATCGTCACGCCGTCCGCGTAGGCATGGTGCAGTTTGAGGTAGGCGGCGAACTTGCGGCCGCGGATGCCGTCGATCAGGTGCAGTTCCCACAGCGGCTTGCTGCGGTCGAGCAGCGGTTCGTGCAGCAGACCGACCCGTTCCAGGGTTTCCTCCCAGCTCATGCTGCGTTTGGGGCGGTGATAGAACACGTGGTTGTCGAACGAGAAGTCGCGGCAATACTCCCAGCGCGGGCCGGTCAGGCCCAGGAAATTGATGACCAGGTTGAACGGTTCCTGGATCTCGTCCCACTGCTTCATTTCCTCGATCAGCCGCGGGACATAGTCCGCAGGGCAGCCCCTGGGCTTTTGCAGGCGCATCAGTCCGGCCACGTGCTTCGGGCTGTCTTCGGATTCGACCATGAAGAACACGAGGTCGAGCAGTGACAGTTGTTTCATGTCTGGCGCTCCAGGTAGAGATGGCCGTCATTCAGCAGGGCGCAGACCACCGCGGGTTCGCGCAAGGCCTTCGACCCGCTTGCCAGTTGCCTTGGATCGCACAGGCTGGCGGCCGTTTCCTGGCTACAAGCATAGCGTGTTCCTGCAGCAAATACAGCGGCTTGCGAATTACTCCTGATCCAAAGCATCCGGGTCCATGGGTTCTGCCGCAGCACGGCGCCGGCGCCCGCGGTACCGCGACAGGAAGTGGCCGAGGAATTCGGCGAAGGGGCCATTCGCCGCGAGTTCACCTGCGGCCAGGTCGTGGAACCGTTCGATGGCCTGCACATCGAGTTGGCTCGCGTCGCCGCCGGCGGCCAGCGGCGGGTCGGTGTACCGAGCGCCCTCGCCATGCCGTTCCGCCAGCCATTCACCGAAGGCCTGGAACACGTCAGCGGCGCTTGGCGCGCGCATGCCGATCGACCACGTCATGCCGGTATCCAGCGCCACGCCGTGGTGGGCGACGCCCGGCGGCAGATACAGCATGTCGCCGGGTTCGAGCACCCACTCCCGTTCCGCTTCGAACGATTCGAGCACGTTCAGTTCGGCGCCTTCGAGCAGATTGCCGGGAAACCGTTCAGCGATTTGCCAGCGTCGACGGCCCTGCGCCTGCAGCAGAAACACGTCGTACTGGTCGACGTGCGGGCCGACCGAACCGCCCGGCGCGGCCACGCTGACCATCAGGTCGTCGATACGCCAGCGCGGCAGGAAGGCGAAGCGGTCCAGCAGGGCGCGCAGCGGCGGGTAGTGCTTTTCGACGTCCTGCACGAGCAGGGTCCAATCGCGGTCGGGCAGGGCGGCCAGTTCGTCCTCGCCGAACGGCCCGTAGCGCACGCGCCAGTCGTGCGCGGGAAACCGGCCGCTGACCAGGCGGGCTTCGGCCATGGGGTCGCAGGCGAGACCGGCAATGTCGTCGATATCCAGTTCCGGTTCGAAGCCGGGAAAAGCCTGGCGGACCAGCAGCGCTTCGCGTTGCCAGTAGCGCTGCAGGAACGCATCGGCCGTCAGCGTTCCCAGCGGCGCGTTCACGGCTCGTCGCGTTCCAGTGCGGCGGCCAGCGCCGCGGCGTTGCCGGTGTAGCTTTCCGGCGTCAGCGCGCGCAGGCGGTCGAGGGCCTCCGCGGGCAGGTCGAGGCCGTCGATGAAGGCCGCGAGATCGGCCGCGGTGATCACCCGGCCGCGTGTCAGCGCCTTGAGTTGTTCGTAGGGGTTCTCGATGCCATAGCGCCGCATGACGGTCTGGATCGGTTCGGCGAGCACCTCCCAGCTGGCGTCGAGATCGGCCGCCAGGCGCGCGGCGTCGACCTGCAGCTTGCCGAGGCCCTTGAGCAGCGAGTGCAGGGCGACCAGCGAGTGGCCGTAGGCGGTGCCGATTGCGCGCAGCACGGTCGAATCGGTCAGGTCCCGCTGCCAGCGCGAGCGCGGCAACTTGTGCGCCAGGTGGTCGAGCAGGGCGTTCGCGACGCCGAAATTGCCCTCGGCGTTCTCGAAATCGATCGGGTTGACCTTGTGCGGCATGGTGGACGAGCCGACCTCGCCCTCGACCGTTTTCTGCCGGAAATAGCCGATCGAGATGTAGGACCAGATGTCGCGACACAGGTCGATGAGGATCGTGTGGTAGCGCGCCAGGGCGTGGAACAGTTCGGCCATCCAGTCGTGCGGCTCGATCTGCGTGGTATAGGGGTTCCACGTCAGTCCCAGGGAGCCGACGAATTCGCGGGCCAGCGCCGGCCAGTCGAGGTCCGGGTAAGCGGCGAGATGCGCATTGAAATTGCCGACCGCGCCGTTGATCTTGCCCAGGCACTCCTGCCGTTCGATCAGGGCGACCTGGCGGCGCAGGCGCTGGACCACGTTGGCGATCTCCTTGCCCAGCGTGGTCGGCGACGCCGTCTGGCCGTGGGTGCGGGACAGCATGGGCCGGTTCGCCTGGGCCACCGCCAGGTCCGTCAGCGCCCGGTCGACGCGCTCGAACAGGTCCGCCATGACCTGTTGCCGTGCGTCCCTCAGCATCAGGGCGTAGGCCAGGTTGTTGATGTCTTCCGAGGTGCAGGCGAAGTGCAGGAACTCGGCGCCGGCCGCCAGTTCCGGCAGTTCGGCGAAGCGCTCCTTGAGGTAGTACTCGACCGCCTTGACGTCGTGGTTGGTGACCGCCTCGATGTCCTTGACCCGGCGCGCCGCCGCCTCGTCGAAGTCTTCGACCAGACTGTCGAGGAAGGCGTTGGCGGTGTCGCTCAGCGGCGCCAGCTCCGGAATGTCGGGGTGTGCGGCCAGCGCCTGGAACCAGTGGGCCTCGACCCGGACACGCCGCTGGATCAGGCCGTATTCGCTGCAGATGGGGCGCAGGGCTTCGGTCTTCGACGCGTACCGTCCGTCCACGGACGACAGCGCGGTCAGGCTGCTCAGCTTCATCGGGTTCGGGTTCCGGGTAAAACGCTATTTTCGCACTTTAACCGGCGCGGTTAAACGGCCCCGCGCGGGCGGGGCCAAAACGGCGCGTCGCCGGGCTCAGCTCTCGGTCGCGCGGCGGCGCAGCCAGAGCGCTCCGGCGAGGAATACGATCGCCAACGCCAGTCCGGCCAGCATTTGCAGGGAGAACAACCGGTCGAGCATATTGGTCAGCGTGACCGCATGATCGAAATCTCCGGCCAGCGGGACGCCCAGCGCGATGCCGGCCCGGTCGTCGCCGACCTCGGCCGTCAGGATGGCCGGCGTGTTGAAGAACCAGTCCTTGATGAAGTAACCGATGTTGTTCTTCATCGTGAACGTCTCCAGGAACTGGAGCCAGCCCTGCAGCACCGAGAAAATCAGCGGGGGCAGGGTGGCGAACAGCAGCGGCACGCGCGGTGCGAAGGCCGACACCAGCAGCAGCCAGCCGTACAGCGGCAGGCACCAGATGGCGTTGGCGAACCACGACGCCGCGATCATGCCCCAGGCCTTCAGCGGGTTGACCTGGCTCAGGAACAGGGTCCAGGGGTTGCCGTCGACGCTCATCACCATGATCGAGCCGATGATGGCCATCAGGATGTGCGTCGCGATGAGCACCAGCAGAAACGCGATCGGCGCCAGCACCATGGCCGTCAGCAGCTTCGAGGCGATGGTCAGGGTGTCGCTGGCCGGCAACGACTTCCAGAACAGGATGCTGCGGTCCTTGCGGTCGTCGTACAGCGCGCCCAGCAGGTAAAAGAAAACGACGAAGGACATGACCACGGTGAACAACACCGAGCTGCCGAGCAAAACCTGGTAGGCCACCTCGCCGCGGATTGCGACGGACTGTTCGCCGGCGATGCGCACGGCTTCCTTGAAGGTGTAGAGCTCGTTGTCGACGTGCGCCGTCGTGAAGATGGACATCAGCAGCAGGGCGATGAGGATGCCGCCGATCACCAGCGGCGTCGTCCGGAACGCGCCCTTGTTTTCCCAGTATTCGCGGCGGATCAGGGCCAGCAGACGGTTCATGCTTCACCCCCTTTCATGGTGCCGACGAACAGGTCGGCGACGCTCGGTGTATGCAATTCGCCGAGTTCGCGGAGGCGGTCGCGGGCGACGCTGTCGTAAAGGAAAATATGCCGTCCGAACAGTTCGCGTTCGTACAGGGGCTTGAGGGCCCGGGCCTGCTCGGCCAGTTCGGGCCGCACCATCACCTCGGTGTAGCGTTCCTGGACTTCCTCCATGGTCGCTTCCAGCGCGATGCGCCCGTCGCGGATGAAGATCAGGTCGGTCAGGATGTGCTCGACCTCCTCGACCTGGTGGGTCGTGATCAGGATGGTGCGCTCCTCGTCGAAGTAGTCGTTCAGCAGATGGGTGTAGAACTCCTTGCGGTAGATGATGTCGAGCCCGAGCGTCGGCTCGTCCAGCACCAGCAGTTTCGCGTCGATCGCCATCACCACCGCCAGGTGCAGTTGCGCGACCATGCCCTTGGACAGCTGCTTGACCTTCTGCCCCGGCGTCACCTTGGTGCGGGACAGGTAATCCATGCAGCGCTCGCGCGAAAATCCGGGGTGCAGGCGCTCGGTGATCTCGATCAGCTGATGCACGCGGATCCAGCGCGGCAGGACGGCCACGTCGGCGATGAAGCAGACATCCTGCATCAGCGCGGCGCGCTGGCGGGCCGGGTCCTTGCCGAGAACCGATAGCTCGCCGTCATAGGTCGCCAGGCCGAGGATGGCCTTCAGGGCGGTCGTTTTGCCGGCGCCATTGGGGCCGATCAGGCCGACGATTCGACCGGGTGGTATCTCGAGATCGATGTGATCGACCGCGAGGGTGCGGCCATAGCGCTTGGTCAGGCCGCGCGCGGAAATGATGGCGGTCATCGGTTCAGGTCCCTCGTTTCTTGACGGCTTCGAGCAGATCTTCCGCGTCGAGCCCGAGCTGCTCGATGCGATTGAGTGTCGCCGGCCATTCGTCCTCGAGAAAGCGGCTGCGCTCCGAGGCCAGCAGCTTGCGCCGCGCACCTTCGCAGACGAACATGCCCAGGCCGCGGCGTTTTTCGACCAGGCCGTCGTCGACCAGCGCCTGGTAGGACTTGGACACGGTGATCGGGTTGAGCTGGAATTCGGCCGCCACCGTTCGCACCGAGGGCAGGGCCTCGCCTTCCGGCAACGTGCCGTCGAGAATCATCGCGACGGTGCGCTCCTTGAGTTGCCAGTAAATGGGCTGGCTGTCGTTCCAGTGGGTCGACATGGGGCGGCTCGTCGTCGCAGCGTTGCGGTTGCGGCGGATCAGTTGCGGCGGAACAGGTACAGGTTGACCCGGAACTTGCGCTTGTTCACCGCCGCCGCGCCGACACGCTCGGGCGGGGTCTCGCTGGCCGGCGCGCTGCGGACGGTTCCGGCCATCGTCGCTGGTTCCGCACCATCGGAGAGGGGGTTGCCGATGCCGGCGGCCGCGGTAACGATCAGCAGCAGCGCGGCCATGACCGCCATGCGGTTGGAAACCCTGAATTGCCGTGTTCGGGTGATTCTCAACATGTCGTTACTCCGGTGCGTGTTCACTTGGTTATCGAGTGTTGTAGTGAAGTATAACACCATCACCGCGATTTGCAAGCGTGCCGTGCGCCGAACCCCGCGAGTACCAGGGCGAGGCCCAGCGGGACGAGCCGTTCGACCCAGTCGCCGGGCGATTCGACGGTCCAGTCGAGGACGACCGTCAGCGCAAAACCCGCGCTGAGCGCCGCGACCCGGAAGGCCGGCGCGACCGGTCCGCGCCACAGGGTCACCACCAGCAAGGGGCCGAAGGCCGCCGCCAGCGCCTGCCAGGCGAACAGCACGCGGCTGAAGATATCGTCCGGGAAAAACACCGCCAGCACGATCGCCAGGCCGCCGATCGCGAGCACGACCAGGCGCGCCCGGGCGAGATCCCCCGGCGCGGCGGGCCCGCCGCCGCGCAGATCGTGGCTGACGCTGGACGCCGCGACCAGCAACTGGCTGTCGGCGGTCGACATGATGGCCGACAGGATGGCGGACACCATGACGCCGGCGACGATCGCGGGCAGCAATAACGTCGACAGCACGAACAGCACCTGCTCGCCGTCGCCGAGTTCCGCCACCAGCACGCGCCCGCTCCAGCCGAGCAGGACCATGCCGCAGTAGATGATGACCGCCCAGGCGATCGCGATGCGGCGGCCGTGCACGATCGCCCGATCGTCCCGGACCGCCATGAAGCGGTTCACGACATGTGGCTGGCCGGGGTAGCCGAGGCCGATGCCGAACAGGCCGAGCACGAAGCCGACCGCCGCCGGCAGGGTGGCCTGCCCGGTCCAGGCGCCGTCGGTCTGCCCGGCCGCGCGCCACAATGCGGCCAGGAGGTCGGCGGGTCCGCCGGCGGCGACCAGCGCCATGGCCGGCAGCAGCAGCGCGGTGAGGGCCATCAGCAGACCCTGCACGCTGTCGGTCACGCTGGCGGCCCAGAATCCGCCCAGCCAGACGTAGACCAGCACCACGGCCGCGCCGATCACGATCGCGAGCGTCTGTTGCACCTCCAGCACGCTGGCGAAGGTTTTCCCCGCGGCCTGGACCTGGGCCGCAATATAAAAGGTGAACGAGAACAGGATGACCGCGGCGCCCAGGCGCATCATGGTGCGGCGCGCCGGGTCGCCGGGCGGCCCGGCGACGAACTCGGTCAGGGTCAGGGCGCCGTTGGCGCGGCTGGCGCGGGCCAGCCGCGGAGCGATCAGGAACCAGTTGATGCAGAAGCCGAGCACCGTGGCGGGAATCAGCCAGATTGCCGGCAGGCCCCAGGCGAAGGCCGCGCCGCTGACGCCGAGCAGGCTCCAGGCCGAGGAGGAACTGGCCGAGGCGCTGAGGGCCGCGACCAGCCCGCCCAGCTTGCGGCCGCCCAGGTAGAAATCCGTGCTGTCCGCGTTGCGGCGGCTGGCCCACCAGCCGATGCCGAGCATCAGGACCTGGTAAACGATCAGGGTGACGACGATTCCGGTCATGGCGGACGGCTCCGTTGCGGCGAACCGGCAGCATACCGCCGCCGGCGCCGGGCGTCATCCGCGGAAACCGCCGCGGTCGTTGCGACCCGAATCGGATTGAAGGACAATGTCGGTTTGACTTTTCAGGCGGTGGCCACGAGGGCCGAAGTCCGCCGGGCAACCCGAAGGAGCAGGAAGTAAATGAAACAGATCATCAGGACAGGCGTGCTGGCCGCAAGCCTCATCGTGGCCGTCAACGCCACCGCCGCGACGCTCGAAACCGAGGCACAGAAGCTCGGCTACGTGTTCGGCATGGAAATCGGCAACCAGCTCAAGCAGGGCGGCGCCGAAGTCGATGTCGACGCGCTGGTCGAGGCGCTCCGCGCCGCGTACACCGGGCAGGAGCTCGCGCTGACGCCGGAGCAGGCGACCACGATCCGCAACGACTACATCGCCGCGCGCCGCGCCGAGGCCGAGGCCGCGCAGAAGAACCTCGCCGCCGCCAACGCGGCCGCAGGCGACAAGTTCCTGCTCGAGAACGCGAAACGCGAAGGCGTGCAGGTCACGGAGTCGGGCCTGCAGTACGAGGTGCTCGAAATGGGCGAAGGCGCCAAGCCGTCCGCCAGCGACACGGTGACCGTGCACTACCGCGGCACGCTGCTCGACGGCACCGAGTTCGACAGCTCCTACGCCCGCAACCAGGAAGCGACCTTTGGCCTCGGCCAGGTGATCCCCGGCTGGACCGAAGGCCTGCAGTTGATGCCCGTGGGCAGCAAGTTCAAGTTCTACATTCCGTCCGGCCTGGCGTACGGCGCCAACGGCCCGCCGTCGATCGGCCCGAACGCGACGCTGATCTTCGAAGTCGAACTGCTCGGCATCCAGTAAGCGCCCGGGAGGGGGATCGTGCGTGTATCCGTAGTCGGCAGCGGCTACGTCGGCCTGGTCAGCGGGGCTGGCCTGGCCGACGTCGGCCACCACGTGGTCTGCATGGACATCGATCGCGACCGGATCGAGCGCTTGCGGCGCGGCGAAGTGCCCATCTTCGAGCCGGGCCTGGCCTCGATGATCCAGCGCAACAGCGAAGAAGGCCGACTCGGGTTCACCGACTCGATCGAGGACGCCGTGCGCCACGCCGAGATCCTGTTCATCGCGGTCGGCACGCCGCCGGACGAGGACGGCTCGGCCGACCTCAGCCACGTACTCGCGGTCGCCGGTTCGATCGGAGACCTGCTCGACGGCCCGCTGTTGGTGGTCGTCAAGTCCACGGTTCCGGTCGGCACCTGCGCGCGCGTTCGCGCGACGATCGAGGCGGGGCTCGCCCGGCGCGGCGTCGAGGCGGCATTCTCGGTCGCCTCGAACCCCGAGTTCCTGAAGGAAGGCGCCGCGATCGCCGACTTCATGAAGCCGGACCGCATCGTCGTCGGCGTTGAGAACGAGGCGTCCGAAGACCTGCTGCGGGAGCTCTACGCACCGTTCAACCGCAACCACGAAAAGCTGTTGTGCATGGACGTGAAGTCGTCGGAACTGACCAAGTACGCCGCCAACGCGATGCTGGCGACCAAGATCAGCCTGATGAACGAACTGTCCAACGTCGCGGCCCGCGTCGGCGCGGACATCGAGCACGTGCGCAACGGTATCGGCTCGGATCCGCGCATCGGGTATGCCTTCATTTACCCGGGGCCGGGGTACGGCGGCTCCTGTTTTCCGAAAGACGTTCGGGCGCTGGCGGCCACCGCGCGTGAGCACGGTTACGACGCCCAGTTGCTGAACGCGGTGGAGGCGGTCAACGCGCGCCAGAAGCAGGTGCCGTACCAGTTGCTCGACGCGCATTTCGGCGACGGCCTGACTGGCCGGGACATCGCACTGTGGGGCCTGTCGTTCAAACCGAACACCGACGACATGCGCGAGGCGCCGAGCATCGAGCTGGTCCGCGCGGTGCTGAAGGCCGGCGGCCGGGTTCGGGCGCACGACCCGGAAGCGGCCGAGGAGGCGCTGCGGTATTTTGCGGGCGACTCCGGGTTCACGGTTCTGGAAAACCCCTACGAGGCCGCCGCCGGCGCCGACGCGCTGGTGCTGATGACCGAGTGGAAGCAGTACTGGGCGCCGGACTTCGATCGGCTGCGGCGCGAGATGAAACAGCCGGTGATCGTCGACGCCCGCAACATCTGGTCACCGGCGGCCGCGCGCCGCCGCGGTTTCGAGTACTACGGCATCGGCCGGCCCTGACATGGCGGATTCGCTGCAGGACCAGCTGCGCGCGCTCGGCCTGGCAAAACAGCAGGAGCGGCGCGAGCGGCCCCCACGCAGAAAGCGGCCGCCGAAATCGAAGCCGAACGGATCAGGCGCCGAAATTCCGCTCGAGAAGGCCTACGCGCTGCGCGAAAAGGCGGAGCAACGCGCCGCCGACCAGGCGCGCAAGCGCAAGCAGGCCGAAGACCGCCGCCGGCGCGAAATCAACCAGCGCATCCGTGAAATCGTCGACGCACGGCGTCTGAATGTCGCCGAAGCGGAAGTGGCGCGTCATTTCATGTTCCGCGGCCGGATCCGCAAGCTGTACGTCACGCCCGAACAGAATGACGCGCTGACCGCCGGCGAACTCGGCCTCGTCTACCTGACCGGCGGTTACCACGTGCTCGATCCGGAAGCGCTCGCCGCCGTGCGCGCCATCGACGCGGAGCACATCGTGGACCTTGGCGGCGGTTCCGACGCGGACGACGAGTCGGCGCCGGACGCCCCCGAACCCCAGGCGGACAGCTCCTCCGGGTCGGCCTGACCCGCAACGCACAGGGCGGCGCCGCGGCCGCTCACCTCACGCTTCCGCGAGATTGGCGGGCAGCAGCCGCCGAACGTCGTCCGGTGTGAGTTCCTTGCGTGCGGCGTAATCCTCGACCTGGTCCTCCAGTACCGGACCCAGCACGAAATACCCGGCCTCGGGGTGTGCGAAGTAGTACCCGCAGACCGATGCCGCCGGCAGCATCGAGTAATGACTGGTCAATTCCATGCCGGCGTTGCCGGGCGCATCGAGCAGGCGAAAAATCTTTTCCTTCTCGCTGTGGTCAGGGCAGGCGGGATAGCCGGGCGCGGGTCGGATGCCGCGGTATTTCTCGCGGATCAGATCGTCGTTGTCGAGCGTCTCGTCCGCGGCATAGCCCCAGAACTCGCGGCGTACGCGCTGGTGCAGGTGCTCGGTGAATGCCTCGGCCAGGCGATCGGCCAGCGCCTTGAGCAGGATGTCGTGGTAATCGTCGTGTTGCGCGGCGAATTCCGCCAGCTTGCGCTCGATTCCCAGGCCCGTGGTGACCGCGAACAGGCCGATGTGGTCGGCCAGGCCGGATGCCGCCGGGGCCACGTAGTCGGCCAGGCAGCGGTTTGCGCGGCCGGCGGCCTTGGCGCGCTGCTGACGCAGGAAACACAGCCGTTCCCGCACCTTGTCACGTGACTCGTCCCGGAACACCAGCACGTCGTCGCCATCCGCCGCGGCCGGCTCCAGCGCAAACACGGCGCGCGCCGACAGCCATTTTTCACGGATCAGCGTGTCCAGCATTTCGCGGGCGTCGCGGTAGAGGTTTCGCGCGGTTTCGCCGACCACCTCGTCCTCGAGGATGTCCGGAAAACGCCCGGCCAGTTCCCAGGTCTGAAAGAACGGGGTCCAGTCGATGTAGGGCACCAGGCGCTCCAGCGGGTAGTCGTCCAGCACGTGCAGGCCGGGTTGCGCCGGTGCGGGCACCTCGTCCGCACGCCATTCGATCGGCAGGCGGTTGGCGCGCGCGTCCGCCAGTGGAACCGGCGGCTGGCGCTTGCTGCTGCCGCTGCGCCGTTCCCGCAGGGCCGCGAAATCCGCCGCCGTCTTTTCCTGCAGTGCGCGGCGCGCCTGGGGCTCGATCAGCTGCCGCGCCACGCCGACGGCGCGCGAAGCGTCTTTCACCCAGAACACCCCGTTGGCGTATTCCGGGTCGATCTTCAGCGCGGTATGCACCGGCGAGGTGGTCGCGCCGCCGATCATCAGAGGCTGCTCCAGGCCCTGGCGCTGCATTTCCGCGGCGACCAGGCGCATTTCTTCCAGCGAGGGCGTGATCAGCCCGGAGAGGCCGACGATGTCGGCGCCAAGCGCCTGCGCCTTTTCCAGGATCTTTTCACCCGGCACCATCACGCCGAGGTCGGTGACCTCGAAGTTGTTGCAGCGCAGGACGACGCCGACGATGTTCTTGCCGATATCGTGCACGTCGCCCTTCACGGTGGCGAGGACGATGTGGCCCTGGCTGCTCGAGGCGTCGCCGCTGGCGCGTTTTTCTTCCTCGATGTACGGCACGAGCACCGCCACCGCCTGTTTCATCACGCGGGCGCTCTTGACCACCTGCGGCAGGAACATCTTGCCCTCGCCGAACAGGTCGCCGACCACGTTCATGCCGTCCATCAGCGGTCCTTCGATCACGTCCAGCGCCCGCTCGGCGGCTTGCCGCGCCTCCTCGGTATCCGCCTCGACATGGGTGTTGATGCCCTTGACCAGCGCGTGGATCAGTCGCTCGCGCACCGGCAGCTCCCGCCAGTCGTCCTGCGCCTCGGTTTCCTTGCCGCCGCCCTGGTAGTCCTGGGCGATGGCGAGCAGGTTTTCGGTGGCTTCGGGGGAACGGTTCAGCACGACGTCCTCGACCGCGTCGCGCAGGCGCGGGTCGATCGTGTCGTAGATCTCCAGTTGGCCGGCGTTGACGATCGCCATGTCCAGCCCGGCGCGGATCGCGTGATACAGGAACACCGAGTGGATGGCCTCGCGGATACGGTCCTGGCCGCGGAAGGAGAAGGAGATGTTGGACAGTCCGCCGGACACCAGTGCGCCGGGACAGGCCTGCTTGATGCGACGCGTCGCCTCGATGAAATCCAGCCCGTAGCGATCGTGCTCGGGGATGCCGGTGGCGACCGCGAAGATGTTCGGGTCGAAGATGATGTCCTCGGGCGGAAAGCCCACGTCCTCGGTCAGGATGCGCCAGGCGCGCGCGCAGATGTCGACGCGGCGCTCCAGCGTGTCGGCCTGGCCCCGTTCGTCAAAGGCCATGACGACCACCGCCGCGCCGTAGCGCAGCACCGTGCGGGCCTGCTCGATGAACGGCGCCTCGCCTTCCTTCAGGCTGATGGAGTTCACCACGCCCTTGCCCTGCAGGCACTGCAGGCCGGCTTCCAGCACCTCCCAGCGCGACGAGTCGACCATCACCGGGACGCGCGCGATGTCCGGCTCGGAGGCGATCAGGTTGAGAAAGGTCGTCATCGCCTGCGGACCGTCGAGCAGGCCTTCGTCCATGTTGACGTCGATGATCTGGGCGCCGTTCTCCACCTGCTGGCGGGCCACGTCCAGTGCGCCCGCGTAGTCGTCGTTGGTGATCAGGCGCCGGAAGACGGCGGACCCGGTCACGTTGGTGCGCTCACCGATGTTGACGAAGTTGAGTTCCGGCGTGATCGTCAGCGGCTCGAGGCCGGACAGCCGGCAGTGGCGGTCGACCGCGGGCGCCGTGCGCGGCGCGCAATCGGCCACCGCCGCGGCGATCGCGGCAATGTGTTCGGGGCGCGTGCCGCAGCAGCCGCCAACCAGGTTGAGCAGGCCGTCCTGCGCGAAGCCCCGCAGCACCCCGGCCATCGCCTCCGGCGTGTCGTCGTACTCGCCCAGTTCGTTGGGCAGACCCGCGTTGGGGTACAGGCTCACCGGGCACTCGGCGACGCGCGCCAGTTGCCGGATCCACGGCCGGATCTCGGCCGCGCCGAGCGCGCAGTTGAGGCCGACGGCGAACGGCCGGGCATGACGAATCGAGTACCAGAAGGCCTCGACCGTCTGGCCCGACAGGGTGCGTCCGCTGGCGTCGACGATGGTGCCGGACACCAGCACCGGCAGGCGGTAACCGAGCGCTTCGAAGGTCTGCTCGATGCCGAACAGCGCCGCCTTGCAGTTGAGCGTGTCGAATACCGTTTCGACCATCAGCAGGTCGGCGCCGCCTTCGGCCAGGCCGAGGGCCGCGTCCGCATAGGCGTCGCGCAGCTGTGCGAACGTGATGTTGCGGAATTCGGGCCGGTTGACGTCCGGCGACAGCGACGCGGTGCGGTTGGTCGGCCCGAGCGCGCCGAGCACGTAGCGTTGTCGCCCCGGGTGGCGCTGCATCCAGCCGTCGACGGCGGCCCGGGCGACCTCGGCGCTGGCCCGGTTCAGTTCGCGCGCCAGGTGTTCGGTGCCGTAATCGGCCTGGGAGATCGCGGTCGCGTTGAAGGTGTTGGTTTCGATCAGTTCCGCGCCAGCCTCCAGGAAGGCTTCGTGAATGCCGCGGATCACGTCCGGACGGGTCAGGCTGAGGATGTCGTTGTTGCCTTTCAACGCGACGTCGTGATCGGCGAAGCGTTCGCCGCGGAAATCGGCCTCCTCCAGGCGGTGGCCCTGGATCATGGTGCCCATGGCGCCGTCCAGCACCAGGATGCGTTCGCGCAGTGCGGCTTGCAGTTCGCGGACCTGCTCCGGGTCCCGGTAGTGAAGGGTGGTCATGGTCGGCTTCGCTTCAAGGTTTGACGGCGCACAGGGCCAGTACGGAAAAATTCGGGGTTCGTTTTTCGACGGCGGAGACCGTGCAGGCCAGCACGTCGAGGCCGGCATCCGCCGCGAGCGTTTCGAGCTGGTCGCGGGTGAAGCCGAGGTTCAGGTGGTTGAACGGCACCACGGCCTTCGCGTGCGAGTGCTTCTCGAGCGTGACGGCCAGCAGTTTGCCGGCCGGGCGCAGCGCCCGCGCCGCCTCGCGGAACACGTCGGCCGGGCGTTCCGTGTAGGTCAGTGCATGCATCAGCAGCACCGTGTCGAACGCGGCGTCGGCCACGGGCAGGGCATGCATGTCGCCGACCTCGAAATGGACGTGATCGAAGCGCTCCAGGCGCTGTCGGCCGGCTTCCACGACCCGCTCGCTGAGGTCCAGGCAGGTGATGCTGCGCGCCCGCGGCGCCAGCAGTTCGGCCAGCACGCCATCGCCCGAGGCGACATCGAGCACGTCACCGGGGTCCAGCAGATGAACCAGCCCGCGCGCCGTCGCTTCCCAGGTGCGTCCGGGCGAATAGTGGCGTTCCATGTCGCCGGCGACGCTGTCGGCCCAGGTGCCCTCGCCACGTCGCTGGCTGAGCACCTGCCGGACGCGTTCCCGGTCCTGGCGCACCAGGGGATCCTGCGTGCGATGGCGCAGCAGCTGCCAGAGTTCCTGCAGCGGCGCCGTGGGCGGCTGCTGGGCGATACGGTAGTACACGAATACCCCGTCGCGCCGATCGCTGACCAGCCCGGCCTCGCGCAGTCGCGACAGGTGCGTGGACACGCGCGGCTGCGCCAGTTGGGTAATGGCGGCAAGCTCCGCGACGCTGAGCTCCTCGTAGTCGAGCAGCAGCAGCAGGCGCACGCGCGTCGGGTCGGCCAGCAGGCGCAGGTGGTGCGCCGCGGCCTGCAGGTCCATGCCGTTTTCGGCTTCGACAGCCATATATCTTTCTATCTTGATTAAGAGATATACGAAAGCTTATCGACTGCCCGCCCACAGGTCAAGGAACGTCCCGGGCGCGCCGCTCCGGGTGCGATTCACCGGGCAGGAATCGGTCGCCGGCGGTATAATTCCACCCCTTGCCGCCCGGGCGGTGTGAACGGAATGGAACGGCGATGACCCAACCGGTGGATCCGCAGAAACAGAAGGTGCTCGAGCGTATTGGAGCCGAACTCGACCGGCGGCTGACCGCGGGTCGCAAAAAGCCGGGGCGCGTTTACCTGGAGCAGTACTTCCGCCGGGTTCCGGTCGCCGAACTGGAGCGCGTGGAGCCGGCGACATGGGCCGCGATGGTGGCCGGTCAGCTGGATTTCCTGCAACGCCGCGCGCCGGGCGAAATGCTGTTGCGCGTGTTCAATCCGACGGCCGGGCATGACGGCTGGGAATCGCCGCACACGCTGGTCGAACTGGTCAACGACGATCGTCCGTTCCTGGTCGACTCGGCGGTGTTGGCCCTGTCGGAACTCGAGATCGGCATCCACCTGATCATCCATCCCGTGATCCGGGTCGAGCGGGATCGCAAGGGTCGCCTGGGCGACGTCCTCGACAAGTCCGCGGCGGCCGGATTGCGGGAGTCCGTGATCCATCTGCAGATCGACCGCACCACCGACCCGGACACCCTGGCCCGGATCGAGCAGCGCCTGGTGGCCGCGATGCGCGACGTGCGCGCCGCGGTCGACGACTGGAAGTCGATGGAGCGCAGCGTCGCCGACGCCGTCGAGCGCATGCCGGACTGGGCGCCGGGGGTGAAGAAGGAATGGATGCGCGAGTGCCGGGCCTTCATGCGCTGGCTGCTGGACGACCACTTCATCTTCCTGGGTGTGCGCGACTACCGCATTACCGGCAAGGGCGCGAAGCAGCGGCTGGAGCGGGTCGCGGGTTCCGGCATCGGAATCCTGCGGGACGAGACGCGCGGCGAGGCGTCGCGGCCGGTGTCCGGCCTGGCGCCGGCGGCGCAGCGCCCGAGCCAGAAGCGGCCGCTCATCATCACCAAGTCCAATGCACGGTCGACCGTGCATCGCGCCGGTTACCTGGATTACATCGGCGTACTGAAAATCGACGCGGACGGCAGAACCGTCGGCGAGCGCCGGTTCCTCGGCCTGTTCACGTCCACCGCTTACTTCGAGGACGCGATGCAGACGCCGATGGTGCGCGTCCGCGCCCGCAACATCATGCGCGGCTCGGGCCTGGTGGAGGGCAGCCACGCCTGGAAATCGATGGTGCACATCCTGCAGACCCTGCCGCGTGACGAGTTGTTCCAGGCGAGCTCCGCCGAGCTGCGCGACATGGCCGAAGGCGTGCTGGACCTGCAGGAGCGCAAGCTCGTGCGTCTGTTCATCCGCCGGGAACGCTACGGCCGCTTCTATTCCTGCCTGGTCTACCTGCCGCGCGAGCAGTTCAACACCGAGAACCGCGAACGGGTCCAGCAGATCCTGTCGCAGGCGCTGCGGGGCGAACGGCTGGATTACAACGTGAGCGTGTCGGAATCCCGCCTGGCGCGATTGCAGGTGCTGGTGCGTCCGCGCAGCAACGAGGAAATTGATTTCGACGTGGCCGACCTGGAACGCCGCATCGAGGCGGCGGTGCGCTCCTGGCGCGACGAGTTGCGCGAGATCATGATCGACAAGCACGGCGAGGAAGCCGGCCTGGAATATTGCGCGCGGTTCGGACGCGCGTTTCCGGAGGCCTACAAGGAGGATGTCTCGCCCTGGGTCGCCTCGTTCGACGTCGTCAACGCGGCCGCGGTCGATGCCGGCGAGCAATTGCGCATCAGCCTGTATCGCCCGCGCACGCGGCGCGGCGGCATCGTCCGCTTCAAGCTGTTCCGCAAGGACCGGCCGCTGCCGCTCTCGCACGTGCTGCCGATCCTGGAAAACCTCGGCCTGCACATCGTCAACGAGCGGCCGTACGAGTTGCGCCTGGGCGACGCCGAATCGCTGTGGATCCAGGATTTCGACATGGTGCCGGAACGTGGTGGCGAGGTGGACCTCGACGCGGTGCGGGGGCTGGTCGAGGAAGCATTCCGCCGTGTCCTGGCGGGGGAGTGCGACAACGACGGGTTCAACCGCCTGGTCATCGGCTCCCACATGGACTGGCGCCAGGTCAAGACGCTGCGCGCCTATTGCAAGTACCTGCAGCAGGCCAACATCCCGTTCTCGGCCACCTACATGGCGGACTCGGTCTCGCGTCACCCGGGCATGTCGCGCATCCTGGTCGAACTGTTCGAGGCGAAGTTCGACCCGGCCCGCGACGGCGAATCGAAGGCCCGGCGCGAGCGGGCACAGAATGGTCTGAGGGAGTTGCTGACCGCGATCTTCGCGGACGACTGCGCCTCGGACCCGGTGCTGGGCGAGTACCTGCAGGAGTTGATCGCCGCCCGGACCGGCAGCCGCGAGCAGCAGGTCGCCGCCGCGCGCAAGGCGTTCCGGCGCGGTCTGCAGTTCGTCACCAGTCTTGACGAGGATCGTATCCTGCACGCCTTCTACGAAGTGATCGAGGCGACGCTTCGCACCAGTTTCTACCAGCTCGACGCCGACGGCGCGCCGCGCGACTACATCGCTTTCAAGATCGATTCCCAGGCCCTGCCGGAACTGCCGCGGCCGCGCCCCTACCGCGAGATCTGGGTGTACTCGGCGCGGTTCGAAGGCGTGCACCTGCGCGGTGGCGCGATCGCCCGCGGCGGCCTGCGCTGGTCGGACCGCAAAGAGGATTTTCGCACCGAGGTGCTGGGCCTGATGAAGGCGCAGAACGTCAAGAACACGATGATCGTGCCGGTGGGCGCCAAGGGCGGTTTCGTCGTCAAGCAGCCGCCGGCCGAGGGTGGCCGCGAAGCGTTCCTTGCCGAGGGTGTGAGTTGTTATAAGAAATTTATCAATGGCTTATTGGATATTACCGATAATCTGGATGAGGATAAAGTCGTGCCGCCGCGGGACGTCGTGCGGCTCGACGGTGACGATCCCTACCTGGTCGTGGCGGCCGACAAGGGCACCGCGACGTTCTCCGACATCGCCAACGGCGTTGCCGCCGAGCACGGTCATTGGCTGGGCGACGCCTTCGCGTCCGGCGGTTCGGTCGGATACGACCACAAGGGCATGGGCATCACGGCCCGCGGCGCCTGGGAGGCGGTCAAGCGCCACTTCCGCGAGATGGGCAAGGACATCCAGAAACAGCCGTTCACGGTGGTCGGCATCGGCGACATGAGCGGTGACGTGTTCGGCAACGGCATGCTGCTCTCGAAGCACACCCGTCTGCTGGCCGCCTTCAACCACCTGCACATCTTCCTCGATCCCGAACCGGACGAAGCCGCTTCGTGGAAGGAACGCCGCCGCCTGTTCCGCACGGCCGGTTCGACCTGGATGGATTACGATCCGAAGCTGATTTCAAAAGGGGGCGGCGTTTTCGCGCGCACAGCGAAGACGATTCCGCTGAGCCGCGAGGTCCGCGAGTGGCTGGGGGTCGAGGCCGTCGAAATGACGCCGAATGCGTTGATTCGCGAACTGCTCAGGGCCGACGTCGACCTGTTGTGGAACGGCGGTATCGGCACCTACGTCAAGGCGTCGAGCGAGACGCACGCCGATGTCGGCGACCTGTCCAACAACAGCCTGCGGGTCGACGCCGTTGACCTGCGGTGCAAGGCGGTGGGCGAGGGCGGCAACCTCGGCATGACCCAGCTGGCCCGCGTGGAGTTCGCGCGCCGCGGTGGGTTCGTGAACGCGGACTTCATCGACAACTCGGCGGGCGTCGATACCTCCGACCACGAGGTCAACATCAAGATCCTGCTCGACCAGGCGGTGCGCGCCGGCAAGCTGGATGCCGACCGGCGCAGGGCCGTGCTGGCGGAAATGACCGACGAGGTCGCGCAGCAGGTGCTGCGCAACACCTACCTGCAGACCCAGGCGATCTCGCTGATGGCGCGTTTTTCCAGCGAACGGCTCGGCTCGATGAAACACTTCATCGACGTGCTGGAGGACAGCGGCGCGCTGGACCGGGGGCTGGAGTTCCTGCCGGACGATGACGAACTCGAGGCGCGCGCCAAGCGCGGCGAGGGCCTGTGCCGGCCCGAGCTGGCCGTGCTGCTGTCCTACGGCAAGATCACGCTGTACCAGGAATTGCTGCAGTCGGATGTGCCCGAGGACGCCTGGCTGTCCGAAGAGGCGGTCAACTACTTCCCGCAACCGATCCGCGAAAACTACGCCGGATACGTAGCAACGCATCGCCTGAAGCGCGAAATCATCGCGACCCAGGTCACCAACAGCCTGGTCAATCGCATGGGGGCCTCGTTCGTCCTGCGCATGCGCGAGGACACCGGCGCCACCGCCGGCGACATCGCGCGGGCCTACAGCATCGCCCGCGAGGTGTTCGAGGCGCGTGATTTCTGGGCCCGCGTCGAACGGCTCGACAACCGCGTCGACAGCCGCCTGCAGCTGGCGGCGATGGTCGAGATGTGGTCGCTGCTGCGTCACGCGACCCGGTGGTTGCTCAACCTGCAGGGCCGCAATCTGGATATCGGTCGCATGGTCAAGCGATTGGCGCCGGGCGTGGCGGAACTCGAGGACACCGTGCGCAAGGCGCTCAACCCGGCCGAACGCGAGGCGCTGGAGCAGCGCATGTCGCCGCTGATCGAGGGCGGCATGCCGCGCGTGCTGGCGCGACGCACCGCGCTGTTGCCGCACCTGTTCTCCGCGCTCGAGGTGGTCGAGATCGCCGCCCGCCGCCGTGCCGACGTGCAGCGGGTGGCCGGCGTGTTCTTCGGGCTCGGCGAGCGCCTGGAGCTGAACTGGCTGCGCGGGCAGGTCGAATCGTTGAAGGTCGGCGGCCAGTGGCACGCGATGTCACGCGCCAACCTGCGCGACGAGTTGTTCGCGCATCACAACGCCATCGTCGAGCACGTGTTGCAGGCGCATGGTCGGAAGAAGGATCCGGTCGGCGCCTGGGCGCAGGAGCGCGGAGCGGAGGTCGACCGCCTGTCGCGCATGCTCGCCGCGATGAAAAAGCAGGCCGAGATGGATTACGCTACACTCGCGGTCGCCGTACGGGCGCTGGGCCAGTTGAACGGGGACGCGGCGGGGTAGGGACGCGAAGGTGAGCAGCGAGTTCAAAATCCATTTCGTCGCCAGCCAGGTGGACGGCGCCGAGGCGGCGCTGACGTCGCTGGCGGAACGTTACGGCGACTCGCCGCTCGAGGAGGCCGACGTGATCGTCGCGCTGGGCGGCGACGGCTTCATGTTGCGCACGCTGCACCGCTTCCTGCCGACCCGCCTGCCGGTCTACGGCATGAAGCTCGGCAACGTCGGCTTCCTGATGAACCGCTACCACGAGGACGGTCTGCAACAGCGCCTGAACGAGGCCAATACGGTCGAACTCAACCCCCTGTGCATGGAGGCCATGACCGAGGCCGGCAGCGAGTCGACCGCGCTGGCCATCAACGAGGTCTCCCTGCTGCGGCAACTGAACCAGGCCGCGCACATCCGGATTCTCGTCAACGGCCAGGTCAAGGTAGAGGAACTCGTCTGCGACGGCGTGCTGGTGGCGACCGCGGCCGGCAGTTCGGCCTATAACCTCTCCGCCCAGGGCCCCATCCTGCCGCTCGGCACCGATGCCGTCGCGCTGACGCCGATTTCGCCGTTCCGTCCGCGCCGCTGGCGCGGCGCCGTGCTGCCGTCCAGCGTACGCATCCGTTTCGAGGTCCTCGATCACTACAAGCGTCCCGTCAGCGCCACCGCCGACGCGCAGGAAATCCGCAACGTGGTGAGCGTCGAGGTCTACGAGAAAAAGGACATCACGCTCAAGCTGATGTTCGACCCCGACCACTCGCTGGAACAGCGCATCCTGGACGAGCAGTTTCTGTAGTCTTCCTATACGCCGGTGCCGCCGGAAACTGGCGAGACGAGAGCACATGTTGGCCGGGACATCCGAATAACCGCCCGCGCTTGACGCGTAAACGGTAAAACGCCGCGCACGTGTTGAAATCGGATGCCTTGGCCCGGATTAACAGGAAGAGTCTTTGGAAAGGGAATGACATACGGATGAACGGTAAACATTCGCTGCTTTTCGTCTGCATGGGCAATATCTGCCGCTCGCCCGCCGCCGAGGGTGTCTTCCGCAAGGTCGTTGCGGACGCCGGGCGCGCGCACGAATTCGAGATCGATTCGGCCGGGACGATTGGTTACCACCAGGGCAATCCGGCGGACAGCCGCATGCGGGCTGCGGCTTCGCGGCGCGGCTACCGGCTCGACAGCCGGGCCCGGCGTTTGGCTGACGACGACTACACGCGATTCCAGTTGATCGTCGCCATGGACGACGACAACTACCGCGACATTCTCGCCGGGCATCCGGGTGAAGGCGCCGAAGTCGTGCGCATGGTCGACTTCTGCACGACGGTCGATGCAACGGAAGTGCCGGATCCCTACTACGGCGGACCGGCCGGCTTCGAGCACGTGCTGGACATCCTCGAAGACGCCTGCGCCGGCCTCATGCGCCGTTACGCGCGCACGGAGTGACGGTGCCGGATTACCCGTCGTTGCTGGACACGCTGGGCCGCGGCGCGCCCGTCGCGCTGCAGGGTGTGACCGGCGGCTGCATCGCCGACGCGCGCATCGTCGGGTTCGCCGACGGCAGTTCGGTGTTCGTCAAGTCAGGCGCCGGTGCGTTTCGCGAGGAAGCGGCGGGGTTGCAGGAGCTGGCCGCAGCCGATGCGATCCGTGTGCCGCGCGTGCTGGCGGTCGACGGCGATGCGCTGGTGCTGGAACGCATCGAGTCAGCGCCGGCGCGCGAAGCGTTTTTCGAGACCTTCGGCCGCCGGTTCGCGCGCCTTCACGAATACCGCGGCCGCGCCTGCGGGTTCGCGGCCGACAACACCATCGGCGCGTCGCCGCAACCCAACGCGCCGCTGGGTGCGGACTGGAACAATTTCCCGGACGCCCCGGGCGACGGCGCCGACTGGCCGGAATTCTTCCTCGAGCGCCGGCTGCGTTTCCAGGTCCGGCTCGCGGCGCAAAACGGACACGGCAATGCACTGGCGCACCTCCTGGATCGCGCCGAGCGCGTCGTGGTGGAGCTGCTGGCGGCGGCGCCCGAACCGCCGTCGCTGCTGCACGGGGACCTGTGGAGCGGCAACTTCATCACCGACGAGCGGGGCGAGCCTTGCCTGATCGATCCGGCCGTGTATTATGGCCACCGCGAAGCCGACCTGGCCATGACGCGGTTGTTCGGCGGCTTCGCGCCGGCTTTCTACGCCGCCTACGCGGAGGCATTGCCGCTGGCGCCCGGTCACGCGGAGCGGTTGCCGTTGTACCAGCTGTACCACCTGCTGAACCACCTGAACCTGTTCGGGGGCGGCTATTACGCGCAGAGCGAGCGCATTCTGCGCCGCTTCGCGCGCTGACAAACCGACGCAAGAGAGACGAGGAATGGACGTGATCAGATACGCATTGGCAACCCCATTTTTACTGCTTTTCCTGGCGGCCTGCGACGGGCAGGCGCCAACCACGGAACCGGAAGCCGCCGCGCCGGCGGTGACGGCCGCGGTCGTCGAGGAAGCGCCGACTTCCGATGCCGCGGCGCCGGAGGACCCCTACCTGTGGCTCGAGGAGGTCGAGGGTGACCGGGCCCTGGCCTGGGTCGAAGACCAGAACGACGTGTCGCTCGGCTACCTCGAGGCCCTGCCGACGTTCGAGCCGCTGTACGAGCGCAACCTGGAGATCTACAACTCCGACGAGCGCATCCCGATGCCGGCCATTCGCGGCGCGTACGTCTACAACTTCTGGCGCGATGCCGAGCATGTGCGGGGGCTGTGGCGCCGCATGCCGGTCGATACCTACCTCGCCGGCGGGTCGGACTGGGAAATCCTGCTCGATGTCGACGCACTGGCCGAGACCGAGGGCGAAGACTGGGTCTGGAAGGGTTCGTCCTGCCTGCGCCCCGAGTACCGCCACTGCCTGTTGAACCTGTCGCGCGGCGGCGCCGACGCGACCGTGGTGCGCGAATTCGACGTCGCCACGCGCACCTTCGTCGAAAACGGATTCCAGCTGCCCGAAGCGAAGTCGCGTTTGAGCTGGAAGGACGCCGATACGCTGTACGTCGGCAGCGATTTCGGCCCCGGCAGCCTGACCGATTCCGGCTACCCGCGCACGGCGCGCCTCTGGCAGCGCGGCACGCTCCTCGACGAGGCGCCGGAGGTATTCGCCGGCGAGCAGACCGACGTGGCGGCGGGCGTGTTCCGCATCTGGGACGGCGACACACCCTACGATCTGGCCTCCCGGGCGCCCGATTTCTTCACGCAGAAGATCTGGTTGATTACCGAGGAAGGGCCGATGAACCGCATCGCGATACCGGAGGACGCCCGGTTCGAGGGCATTTTCCAGGGGCAGATGCTGGTCAGCCTGCGCACGGCCTGGCAGCCGGCGGACGTCACCTACCCGCAGGGTGCTCTGCTGGCGATCGATTTTGCGACGTTCATGCAGGGCGACCGCGGGTTCGACGTGCTGTTCGAGCCGCGCGAGGGCGTCGCGCTCAAGCGCGGCGGCGTCGCCTCGACGAAGGATTACGTCGTCCTCAACCTGATGGACAACGTGGTCGGGCGCATGCAGCGCCTGTCACGCACGGACGATGGCTGGCAGACGGAGGAGGTGCCGGTCGAGGCGAACGGCACGATCGGTATCGTCTCGGCCGCGGATGAGTCCAACCTGCTGTTCTTCCAGTTCGAGAGTTTCCTGCGCCCAGACACGCTGTTCGCCAGCCAGGCGGGCGGCATGGACGCCCGCGCGGTCGACGCGCTGCCGGCGTTTTTCAATGCCGACGGCATGACCGTGCAGCAGTATTTCGCGGTCAGCGTCGATGGCACCCGTGTGCCTTATTTCCTGGTTCTTCCCAGGGGCTTCGAAGCCGACGGCAACACCCCGACGCTGATCTCCGGCTACGGCGGCTTCCAGATCAGTCGCACGCCGAGCTACAGCGCCACGGTCGGTCATGCCTGGCTGGCCCGGGGCGGCGCCTACGTGGTCGCCAACATCCGCGGCGGCGGCGAGTACGGTCCCGCCTGGCACCAGGCGGCGCTGAAAGAGAACCGCCAGCGCGCCTACGATGACTTCATCGCCGTGGCGGAGGACCTGATCGAACGGAAGGTGACCCGCCCGCAGCACCTCGGCATCCGCGGCGGCTCCAACGGCGGTCTGCTGACCGGCGTCATGCTGACGCAGCGCCCGGATCTGTGGGGCGCCGTCGTGGTGCAGGTGCCGTTGCTCGACATGAAGCGTTTCAACAAGCTGCTCGCGGGCGCGTCGTGGATGGCCGAGTACGGTAACCCCGACACCGACGACTGGAGCTTTATCAGCGCGTACTCGCCGTACCAGAACGTCAAAGCGGATGTGGACTACCCCAAAGCCTTTTTCACCACGTCGACCCGCGACGACCGGGTGCATCCCGCGCACGCTCGAAAGATGGTCGCGAAGATGAGCGACATGGGCCACGACCTGCTGTATTTCGAAAACACCGTCGGCGGCCACGCGGGCGCGTCGGACTACACGCAGGCCGCGCGCAACGAGGCGCTGATCTACAGTTACCTGTGGGACCAGCTCAAGGAATGATGCCGCGCCGCGGGCGCGTTCAGAAGTAATACGCCAGCTGTGCGAACACGCCGGCCCCGGTGGACAGGTAACGCCCGTCCACCGGGGTTTCGACGCCCCCGTATTCGCTGCCGTTCGGGCCGATCGGCAGGTTCAGCGCGGCGACCACTTGCAGGTTCTGACGCCAGTCGTAGTCGAAGACCAACTGCGCCAGCGCGGATGGATCGTCGAGATTGACGAATACGTTCGGAGTGAGCCGGAACAGCGGCGTGACCTCGATCGTCAGCGACGCGGCGGCGTAGCGCCGTCCGAGCGTGTACAGCTCACCGCGCGCCAGCCGCGCCAACAACTCCGGATTGCGCGCCAGGTCGTCGCCGCCGTAGGCGCCGTCGGCCTGTCCGAAGCCGTTGCGGTAGAGCTCGAAAACGCCGTTGTAATTGCGGCCGCCCCAGACCCAGGAGTAGCTCAGGCTGGCCACGGCCGAGAACACGTCAGCGGTGGCGGTGCGCGTCCAGGTGACGTCGCCGCGCGCCACGGCGCCGCCCAGTGCGAGCGTTCCGCCGGCGCCGAGCAGGGTATCGCCGTAGTGTTCCGCGGCCAGCAGGTCGAATTCGTTGGTCCCGACGAAGCCGTGGTACTTGAACGCCAGCGAGGACTGGTCGGATTCGACCTCGCCGGTCAGCGGATCGCGCCGCACCACGGCGACGCCCTGCAGGTCGTCGCCGGTGCCGAACAGGTACTGGCCGTAGAGCATGTCGTCACCGGTTTTGTACTCGGTATCGACTGCGGCGGGATCGAACGGGTTGAAGACGTCCATCGGGTTGAACAGCAGGCCATTGCCCCAGCTGATGGCCTGGCGGCCGAAACGCAGTACCGTTCGGGCGCCGGTCCAGCTCACGTTCAGCCGGTCGAGGCGATGCACCCGAAGCGTGTCCCCGGGATCGCCCGCGGTGTGGGTCAGGTCCCACCAACGCCGTCGGTCGTCGATCGGCTGCGCGCCGAACCCGGGCAGGCCGGGCAGGGCGGCGGCGAGGCGCAGCGTATCGGCGTTCAGCGCAATGCCCTGGTAATCGGCGGCGAACTTCCAGCGACCGTGCCGGAACGCGGCCTTCAGGCGGAATTCGAGTCCGGCGTCCCGCGACCGGGCGCCGAGCGCGTCGCGGAATACGCTGTCCGCGGGGTACGCGGCGGCCTCGAGGCGGCCCTTCAGGTGACCGCCGACCGCGACCGCGCCGGCCGCTGACGACTGCGCTTCGAGCCCGGGGGGCAGGAGCGTGGCGCACAGCGTAATTATTATAAAAAAAGTTTTCAATCAATCAGATACGTTTTTATTATCAGAAGTTACTTTACCATCCCGCATGCGAATCAGACGGCGTGCGTGGCGCATGACCCGCTCATCGTGCGTCGCGATGATGAAGGTGACGCCGTGGTTTTCGTTCAGTTCCCGAAACAGCTCCATCAGCTTTTCGGCCGATTTGGAGTCGAGGTTGGCGGTGGGTTCGTCCGCCAGCACCAGCTTGGGCTGGCTGACGATCGCGCGCGCCACGGCGACGCGCTGTTGCTGCCCGCCGGATAACTGCGCGGGTCGGCGGTTCTCCATACCCTCGAGGCCGACTTCCTGCAGGATGGCCATCGATTTCTCCCGCCGCGCGGCGGCGCCGACGCCCTGCACCTGCATGACGAACTCGACGTTTTCACGCGCCGTCAGCACCGGGATCAGGTTGTAGGCCTGGAATACGAAACCGATATGGTGCAGGCGCAGATCGGCCAGTGGGCCCTGCGCGAGTTGGTCCACGCGGGTGCCGTCGATGCTGATCTCGCCGCTGTCGAGCTCGTCGAGGCCGCCGATCGCATTGAGGAGCGTGGTTTTGCCGGAGCCCGACGGACCCGAGAGACAGATGAACGAACCGGGTTCGACGTCCAGCGTGACGTGGTCGAGCGCGTGGATCCGGGCGTCGCCCTGCCGGTAGGTCTTGCACAGTTCGTGACAGCGGATATCGGCCATGGTGTTCTCCCGTTCAGGTTCGCGCGATCGCGTCGACGGGCCGGTAGCGCGATGCGCGCCAGGCCGGCAGAAGGCTGGTCAGGATGCCGAGCACGATGACGACGGCATTGGCCAGCAACAGGTCGTTCGGCTTCAGGGCAGGGTAGAGGACGCTGGCCGCGCCGAACCACTCCATGCCCTGGCCGACGATCGACAGGTCGAGCCCGTCGCGCAACGGCCAGACGCTGGCGATGGCGAGCAGATTGCCGAGCAGCAGTCCGAGGGCCAGCAGCATCAGCGACTCCAGCAGCACCTGCCACAGGATCGCCGCGGGCTTCATGCCCAGCGCCTGCATCAGCCCGAATTCGCGAATCCGCTCGAACACCGCCATCATCAGGGTGTTCACCAGGCCAAAGCTCAGCGCCATGAAGATCACCACGATCCAGACCAGCACGAAGCCGTCCATCACCTTCATCATCGAGCCGAGGTAGGGGTCGAGCTCCGTCCAGGGCAGCACCTCGGCATGGTCGCCCGCCGCGGATCGGACGCGTTCGAGCAAGGGCGCGACATTGCGGTAATCGTATCCGGTCACGGCGATCTCCGAGATCCGGTCGCCCGACTCGAGCATCGCCTGCACGGTGTCACGGCCGGCGTAAACGAAGGTTTCCTCCAGCGCTTCGAGTTGCGCCTTGTACACGCCGACCACGCGGAAGCCGCGGTCGGCGACCGTGTTGTCCGGTCCCTGGCTCATGATGACGACCCGTTTTCCGAGGTCGGTTTCGAGCCGCTCCAGCAGTTTCCGGCCGACCACGAGGCCGCCGTCGCCCGGGCTGTCCAGGAAGCGGCCCGCGACGATGTCGGCCGGGTCGAAGCCGACCTCGATTTCGCCCTGCGGATCGACGCCGAGCAGGGTTACGCCGCGGCTGTCACGGGCGCTGGAGATCATGGCCGGAACGCGCACGCGGCTGGTCCAGGCCTGCACGTCCGGCGCAGCCATGGCCGCGCGGAACGCGGCGTCCGGTTGCGCGAGACTGTTTTCGATATTGGGGTCGTCCCGATACTGCGGATGATGGACCTGGACGTAGCCGGGCAGCGCATCGATGCCGTCCGCCACCATCTGGTCGACCATGCCGCGCATCAGCGCCGTCATGAAAATCATGGCCCAGGCGCCGGTGGCGATCGCGAGCAGCATGATCGCCGTGCGTCGACGGTTGCGCCACAGGTTGCGCCAGGCCAGGCGCGCCAGGGCGCCAAGCGGAAGCTGGCCGCCCGCGCCCATCAGGCCGTCCTCATGGCGTCGACCGGCCTGAGGCGGAGCAGGCGCAGCGCCGGGTACAAGGCCGCCAGCAGACAGAATACGAACACGACGGCCGGCCCCAGCACGAGCGACAGCGGTGTGATGCTCGGATACATTTTCCCCGGCAGGTTGAAGCGTGAAGCGAAGTCCTCCATGCCGGGGTAGCTGAAGCCCGCCGTGTTGAAATACAGCGTGATCAGCCAGCCGAGGAACACGCCCAGGGCGAATCCGATCAGCGCCATCAAGGTCGTTTCCAGCAGGATCAGCCCGGCGAGCCGCCGGGGGCGAACGCCGAGCGCGGAGATGACGCCGAATTCCCGGGTCCGCTCCATCACGGACATGAGCTGCGTGTTGAGGACACTGAACGCGACCAGCACGATCAGCACGGCGTACATGAACCAGGCGCTCGACATGTCGGCCTGGATGGCCTGCTTGAGGCCGGGATTCAGCGCTTCCCAGTCGAGCACGTCGAGCGGGCCGTCGATGTCCGGCGCATTCCGTAACGTCGTCACGGCGGCCGCCACGCGGTCCAGCGACGGCAGCATGACGACGACGCTGTGGCCGCCGCCGTCCATCGCGAACAGGTCCTGGAAATACGTCAGCGGCAACTCCGCGAAACTGCGGTCCATGTCCTGCATGCCGCTCTCGAAGATGCCGGCGACCGTGACGATGCCGGCTGCGAACGAACCGTCCCGGCCGCTGCCGAGCAGGGTGATTTCATCGCCGACAGCCACCTTGAGGTTGCGCGCCAGGGTCGAACCGATGAAGATCTCCGGCGCCGTCGGGTCGTCCAGGAAGCGGCCGTCGCGAACCAGCCCGGGCAGGCTGGACACGCCCGGTTCGCGATCCGGCTCGACGCCGACCAGCTGGATGCCGAACGTGCGCTCTTCGCTGGACGCCAGCGCGAAACCGCTTGCGCGCGCGGCCACCTGCGCGTTCGGCAGGCGCTCGCGCACGCGCTTCGCGACGGTCCGGACGTCGGCGATGCTGTTGCGCAGTTTCGGATTCTCGTTGTAGCCGGCCATCTGCAGCTGGATGTGGCCGCTGAAGGCCCGCAGGGTGTTGTTGATCATCATCTCGTACGAGCCGAACTGCAGCGAGATCATGAACACCAGCAGCACGTTGGAAAAAATCATCGCCGAAGCGGTCAGCCAGGTGCGGCGTCGATGCCGCCAGAGATTGCGCCAGGCGAGCCGGAAGGTGAGCGTCACTGCCGCGGATTCCGCAGGTTGGACAGGGTGAAGAGTTGCGGCGGCAGTTCGAGGTCGAAGGTCACCTCGCGCGTCGTGATCCGGGTCCACTCGTCCGCTTTGTCGACGTCGGCCATCTGCATGACGCGGGCTACCGGGCGGCCGCCCATCTCGGCGACGTCCCGGGTTTCGAGTTTCTTGACCAGCACGCCGTCCTGGTCCCAGTACTGTTGTTCGAGCAAAACGAAATCGTCGCGGATCAGCAGGACCTCCTTGCCCCAGACCACGGCCGCGTCCTCGTGGGGGATGGACGTCACCGTGTAGACGGTGTGCCCGTCGCGGGTCTCGCTGGCGGTCAGTTCGTGGTCGTATTCGTCGATGATGTCGGTCGACTTGGCGATGTCCTTGTTGGAGAAATCGCTGCCCATCCAGCTCTGCGCCATCATCGACGAGGGGACCTTGATGATGCGGTTGATCTTCGGCGTGTAGGTCCACATGTTGCTGTCGTCCAGCAGGGTGGCGTTGCCGGCGTCGCGGGGCGGTTCGATGACGCGCACCAGGGAGAGTTTGTCGCCCTTGCTCCAGCCTTCCAGGGTCATCGAACGCTCCCAGTCCGGCCGGTGGATGGTCATCGAAATCACCGAGTGCGAGGTGACGCCGCGCCAGTGATCCATGGCCTGCTGGACCAGTTCACGGGCGGAAGGGGGCTCGGCGCCGGCGGCGGTGCCGGCCAGCATGACGAGCGCGAGCAGGACGATGCGCATGGAGACCTCCGCTCGGTGGACGGTGAGAAAGTCCGGACCCACCGCGCTGGCGCCCGGCGTCCGTGGCATTCTCGCCCTTTGAGAACTAACATGAACAGAATAAAGCCATGGAAACGGATTTGAAACCGCCAAACGTCACGAACCGGGGTGGCGATACGCTGACCATCGGCGTTTCGTCCCGCGCGCTGTTCGACCTGGGTGAGAGCCACCGGGTTTTCGAGCAGGAGGGCCTGGCGGCTTTCGCCGATTACCAGGTGACTCGCGAGAACGAACTGCTCGAGCCGGGCGTCGCCTTTCCGCTGGTGCGCAAACTGCTGGCGCTGAACGACGATGACCTCGACCATCCCCGGGTCGAGGTGATCCTGCTTTCGCGCAACAGCGCCGACACCGGCCTGCGTATCTTCAACACGATCGAGCATTTCGGGCTCAACATCGAGCGCGCCGCCTTCACCAACGGCGTTAGCCCGTACACGTACATGGAGGCGTTCGGCGCCGACCTGCTGTTGTCGACCAACGCGCAGGACGTGCGCGCCGCGCTGCAGAAGGGCTACGCGGCCGCGACCATCCTGCCGGGGCGCGCCGGCGGTCGCGACGACGGCCAGTTGCGCATCGCCTTCGACGGTGACGCCGTGATTTTCAGCGACGAGGCCGAACGCATCTACCAGGAACAGGGCCTCGAATCGTTTTCCCGCTCCGAGCGCGAGGCGGCCAACCAGCCGCTGTCCGGCGGGCCGTTCAAGGGCGTGCTGGAAGCGCTGCACAAGATCCAGTCGGCGTTTCCGATCGAGGACAACCCGATCCGCACCGCCCTGGTCACGGCGCGCTCGGCGCCGGCGCACAAGCGCGTGGTGCTGACGCTGCGCGAGTGGGGCATCCGGATCGACGAGGCGCTGTTTCTCGGCGGCCGCGCCAAGGGCGAGTTTCTGAAGGCCTTTGGCGCCGATATATTCTTCGACGACCAGCAGGTGCATATCGATTCCGCCAAGGGGCACGTGGCGGCGGCGCATGTACCCAACGGCATCGTGAACGCGCTAGAATAGCGTCCTTTCGAACACCTGACCGGGAAGGGCGCGGCAGCGCCCTTTTGCATGCACGGAGGGCCCGATGGCCAGACTGAATCCATTCGACCTGTACGACGTCCAGTCACTGCTGAGCGAGGAAGAGCAGATGATTCGCGAAAGCGTCGGTCGCTGGGTCGACGAGCGCGCGATGCCGATCATCGCCAAGCACTTCGACGAGGCGACGTTTCCCGGGCACCTGGTGCCCGAGATCGCCGACATGGGCCTGCTCGGCAGCAGCCTGGAAGGCTATGGATGCGCCGGCCTGAACAGCGTGTCCTACGGCCTGATCTGCCAGGAACTGGAGCGCTGCGACTCCGGCCTGCGCAGTTTCGTCTCCGTTCAGTCCAGCCTGTGCATGTACCCGATCCACGCCTTCGGCTCGGAAGAGCAGAAGCAGCGCTGGCTGCCCGGCATGGCGGCGGGCGAAATCATCGGCTGTTTCGGCCTGACCGAGCCGCACGGCGGTTCCGATCCGGCCAACATGAAGACGCATGCGAAGCGCAAGGGCGACGACTGGATCCTGAACGGCGCCAAGATGTGGATCACCAACGGCAGCATCGCCGACATCGCCATCGTCTGGGCGAAAACCGACGAGGGCATCATGGGCTTCGTGGTCGAAAAGGGCATGCCCGGTTTCGATGCGCCCGCGATCAAGCACAAGATGTCGCTGCGCGCGTCCGTGACCTCCGAGCTGTATTTCAACGACGTGGTCGTGCCGGAGGCCAACCGCCTGCCGAACGTGGTCGGCCTGAAGGGGCCGCTCAGCTGCCTGACGCAGGCGCGATACGGCATCACCTGGGGGCCGATCGGATCGGCGATCGACTGCCTCGCGGAAGTCCTCGACTACACGTCCGACCGCATGCTGTTCGAGCGACCGCTGGCCGCCAACCAGGCGATCCAGATCCGCCTGGCCGACATGGCGCGTCGAATCACTTCGGCCCAGTTGCTCTCGCTGCAACTGGGGCGCATGAAGGATGCCGGCACGATGCAGCCGACCCAGGTCAGCATCGCCAAGTGGAACAACGTGCGCATGGCGCTGGACATCGCGCGCGACTGCCGCGACATCCTCGGCGGCAGCGGCATTACCACCGAGTACAAGGCGATTCGCCACATGCTGAACCTGGAAAGCGTGATCACCTACGAGGGCACCGAGACGGTGCACCAGCTGGTGGTCGGCCGCGAGCTGACCGGCATCAACGCGTTCTGAGGGCTGGCGTCCCGGCGCTCCAGGCGTGGCTCGTGAACCCGGGCACGCGTACGCGGCTACGCGCCAAAGCGCACCAGGCGCGGCTCCGGTTCGAGCAGGATACCGAAGCGGTCGTTGACGACGTCCTGCACCTGCGCCGCCAGCGTCGCCACGTCGCGGCCGGTCGCGCCGCCGCGGTTGACCAGCACGAGGGCGTGGCGCTTCGAGACGGCGGCGCCGCCCACGGTCGTGCCCTTGAGCCCACAGTGTTCGATCAGCCAGGCCGCCGACAGTTTGCGGCGCCCATCCGGTTGCGGCCAGACGGGCAGGCCCGGGTGGCGGCCGAGCAGCGCGTCGGCCACGGCCGCGTCGACGACCGGGTTCTTGAAGAAGCTGCCCGCGTTGCCTTCGATGGCGGGGTCCGGCAGCTTGCGCCGGCGCAGATGGATCACGGCATCGCTGACGTCGCGCGCGGTGGGCCGGGTAATCCCGGTGCGCTCGAGTTCCTCGGCCAGTCCGGCGTAGGAAAGGACCGGTTCGAACGACCGTCGCAACCGCAGGCGAACCGACGTGACGAGGTAACGGTCCGGTTTCTGCTTGAAACGGCTGTCGCGGTAACCGAAGCGGCAGGCGTCGCGACCGAACACGACCCAGCCGCCATCGCGCCAGTTCCAACAGGTCACCGATTCCAGCACCGATTCCAGTTCGACGCCGTAAGCGCCGATGTTCTGGATCGGTGCCGCGCCGACGCTGCCCGGAATCAGCGAAAGGTTTTCGAGGCCGCCAAGGCCGTGGTCCAGGCTCCAGTTCACCAGTCCGTGCCAGTCTTCGCCGGCGCCCGCTTCGACGAAGCAGTCGTCGCCGTCCTCGCCGACCGCCTCGATGCCGCGGATCCGGTTGAGGAATATCGTGCCGGGCACGTCGTCCACCAGCACCACGTTACTGCCGCCGCCGAGCACGAGATCGCGATCCGGATCGAGGGCGGGGGCGGTCAGCAGGTCTTCCTCGGTTTCGATTTCCAGCAGGAGGCGGGCCGTGGCGTCGAGCCCGAAGGTGTTGAGCGATCGCAGCGAGGGGTTCTCGCGAACCTTCATTCGGCGCGCCAGTCCGCGATGGCCTGCAGGCACTCGCCGACGAGTTCGGGGCCGCGGTAGACCATGCCCGTGTAGAACTGCACCAGGTCGGCGCCGAGTTTCAGCTTGTCGACGGCATCTTCGCCGCGGGTGATGCCGCCCACGCCGATCATCGCGATCTCCGGGGGCAGTGCGTCGCGCAATTCGCCCAGCACGCGGTCGGCCCGTTCCTTCAGCGGGGCGCCGGAGAGGCCGCCGGTTTCTTCAGCGTGCGGCAGGCCATCGACCACGGAGCGGTCGATGGTGGTATTGGTGGCGATGACTGCGTCCATGCCGTGCCGCGCCACGACGCCGGCAATCACCGGGATCGCGCCGTCGTCGAGGTCCGGCGCAACCTTGAGCGCCAGCGGCACGCGGCGCCCGTGCTCGTCCGCCAGTTCCTCGCGGCGCCGGGCCAGGGCGCCCAGCAGGCCGTCCAGTTCGTCCTCGCCCTGCAGATCACGCAGGTTCTGCGTATTGGGCGAGGAGATGTTGACCGTGACGTAATCGGCGTAGGGGTACACTTTTTCGAGGCACAGCAGGTAGTCGTCCGCCGCGTTCTCGATCGGCGTGTCGAAATTCTTGCCGATGTTGATGCCGAGCACCCCCCGAAAGCGGTGATGGCGCACGCGGCGCACCAGGTAGTCGACGCCCTTGTTGTTGAAACCGAGGCGGTTGATCATGCCCTGCGCTTCGGTCAGGCGGAACACGCGCGGCTTCGGATTGCCGGGTTGCGGGCGCGGCGTGACGGTGCCCACCTCGACGAAGCCGAAGCCCAGGTCGCCCAGGGCTTCGAAGCAATCCGCGTTCTTGTCCAGCCCGGGGGCGACGCCGACCGGGTTGGGAAACGTCAACCCCATGCAGCGGACCGGCTGGGCCTTTTCACGGCACAGCAAGCGGGTAACGCCGCTGAAATGCCCGAGACGGAGCGCCTCCAGGGTCAGGTCGTGCGCGGTCTCGGGATCGACCGCGAACAGGGCCCTCCTGACCAGGTTGTAGAACACGCCGCGCGCCGTCCTCAGAGGTCGAACTTGATGCCCTGGGCCAGCGGCAGTTCCGTGCCCCAGTTGATCGTGTTCGTCTGCCGGCGCATGTACGCCTTCCAGGCATCGGAGCCGGATTCACGACCGCCGC
Organism: Lysobacterales bacterium; assembly: GCA_037384065.1. GTDB lineage: Bacteria > Pseudomonadota > Gammaproteobacteria > Xanthomonadales > SZUA-36 > JABDPF01. The sequence goes on along the minus strand of JARROJ010000018.1, from coordinate 31,703 downwards.
CCGTTTCTTTTTCACCGCCGAAGGCGCCGCCGATCTCGGCCCCCGAGGTGCCGATGTTGACGTTGGCGATGCCGCAATCGGAACCGACCGAGGACAGGAACAGTTCGGAGTGACGAATGTCGGTGGTGAAAATGGCCGACGACAGCCCCTGCGGCACGTCGTTGTGCATGCGCAGCGCGTCTTCGATGTCCGCGTACGGGATCAGGTACAGAATCGGCACGAAGGTTTCCGTCTGCACGATGTCCCACTCGTTGCGTGCTTTCGCGATGGTCGGCTCGACGAAAAAGCCCGCGCCGTCGACCGGTTTGCCGCCGGTCAGTATCTCGCCGCCCGCAGCCTCGATCTTCGCGACGGCGTCCGTGAAATCCTGCACGGCCTTCGCGTCGACCAGCGGGCCCATCAGGGTGTCTTCGTTCAGCGGATCGCCGATGCGGACCTGCCGGTAGGCGTCGACCAGCAGTCCGCTCACCTTGTCCACCATGCTTTCGGGCACGAACAGCCGGCGCGTGGTCGTGCAACGCTGGCCGGCGGTGCCGACCGCGCCGAACACGATGGCGGGAATCGCCATTTTCAGATCGGCGGTCTCGTCCAGGATGATGGCGTTGTTACCGCCCAGTTCCAGGATGCTGCGGCCAAAACGCTCGGCGACGCGCTTGCCGACGTCGCGGCCGACCCACGTGGAGCCGGTGAACGACACCAGGCGCACCCGATCGTCTTCGACGAAGCGGTTGGCGAGATCGTGGCCGCTGGCGACGAAGCTCATGAAGATCGGCGGAAAGCCGCCATCGGCGAGCGCGGCGTTGCAGATGTTCTGCACCGCGATCGCGCACAGCGGCACCTTCGACGACGGCTTCCAGATGGTCACGTTGCCGCAGATCGCCGAGATGAACGCATTCCATGCCCATACCGCCACCGGGAAATTGAACGCGGAGATGACGCCGACGATGCCCAGCGGATGCCACTGCTCGTACATGCGGTGGCGGGGGCGCTCGGAATGCATGGTCAGGCCGTACAGCATGCGCGACTGGCCGATCGCGAAATCGCCGATGTCGATCATTTCCTGGACTTCGCCGTCGCCCTCGGCCTTGATCTTGCCCATTTCCAGGGCGACCAGGCTGCCCAGCGCGTCCTTGTGGCGCCGCAGGGCGTCCGTGCACAGGCGAACGGCTTCGCCGCGCCTGGGCGCCGGGACCTGGCGCCATTCCTCGAACACCTTCTGCGCCGTTTCCATCATGCGCTCGTAGTCGTCGGCCGAGGCGCCATAGACGCCGCCGATCCGTTCGCCGGTCGCCGGGTTGTGCGATTCCACGACCCCCTGGTCCTGCGTCGCGGACCACTCGTCGAGCCCGAAGCAGGCCCCGGGGTTCATTTCGCGGACGCCGAGTTCCTTCAGAAATTCCATACTGTTCACCGTCGTTCGTAATGTGGTTGGGATAAGCGAAAAACCGTAGCCGTTTATTATCGCATCGCCCCTGCGTTCGTGCACCCGCAACCGCTCTCGAAAGAAAGACGGGACCGCGGGGAACTTAGCCGCGCCGCGGCCTGTCATACCGGACAGAAGCAGCATCGACCCATGTTATGCTCAACGGAGGGAGCCGGCACGTATGACGGCTGACACGAAAATGACGGCCGTCAGGGCCGTTCCGGATACGGACACGACCGGCACCTTATCGGTTGCGCCGTCCGTGTCCGCGAGAACAGAGCGTGCGCGCATGAGCGAGGCAGAGGTCGATCAAATGCTGGTGGAGCGGGTGCAGAAGGGCGACAAGCGCGCCTTCGACCTGCTCATCAACAAGTATCAGCATCGCATCGTGAGCCTGGTCGGGCGCTATGTGAACGATCCGGCGGATGCGATGGATGTCGCCCAGGAGGCCTTTATCAAGGCGTATCGGGCGATTGGCCGGTTTCGCGGCGACAGCGCGTTTTACACCTGGCTGTACCGGATCGCGATCAACACGGCCAAGAACTGGCTGGTCGCGCGCAAGCGCCGGCCGCCGGCGACCGATATCGACGCCGGCGACGCGGAGCAATACGACGTGGAAAGCCGGCTGAAGGAACAGGGCACGCCGGAAAACGAGATGCTGCGCGAGGAAATCAAGCGCGTGGTGTATGACACCATCGCCGGCCTGCCCGAGGATCTGCGCACCGCGATCATGCTGCGCGAGATGGAAGGCATGAGCTACGAAGACATTGCGGTGACGATGGATTGTCCGATCGGAACCGTGCGGTCACGGATCTTCCGCGCCCGCGAGGCCATCGATACAAAACTCAAGCCCCTGCTGGACGGGGCGTGACACCGGAACGGGACGATGAGCGAAAAAACCAGAGAACACATTTCGAGCCTGATGGACGGCGAAGTCAGCGCGGAAACCGGACGGTTCCTGCTGCGCCGGCTGGGCTCGGACGCCGACCTGAGCGCCACCTGGGCGCGCTACCACCTGGTGCGCGATTGCCTGCGGCACGACGACGGCACGCTGTACGGCAGCGACCTGTGCCGGCGCGTCAATCGCGCCCTGCAGGACGAACCGGTGGCGCGTGGCGGCAGGTGGCCGGCACAACGCTGGTTGCGACCGGTCGCCGGCGGTGCGATCGCGGCGACGGTCGCGCTGATGGCGGTGCTGGTCGTCGATCCGGGCAACCGCGCCGCGCCGGACGCGACGACCGCCGGGGTCGCGCGGGCGGAGCCGGCCGCATCCTTCATCAGTCCCGACGGCCTGAACGGCGTGCCGGTCTCCCGCGCGGCCAGCATCGGTTCGCCGCCGCCGGCCGCCAACGCGCGGATGAACCAGTACCTGCTGCGTCACTACCAGGCCACCGGCGGCAACAACGGGCGCGGCTTCTTCACGATCGTTCCGGTCATGGTCCAGCGTGGCGCCCAGGCGACCGATGACGCCGGCAGTTCGCAGGGCGAAGCGGAACCCCGGAGGCCGGACGACCAATGAAGGCGACGGCTCCGGTCGTGCTCGCGGCGGCGCTGTCGCTGATGAGCGCGCTGGCATGGGCCGGCCCGGAGCACGATCACGATGCGCGTCACTGGCTCGAGCGCATGAACGCGGCCCTGAACCAGATGACCTACCAGGGGACGTTCGTCTACGTTCTCGGCGATGCCATCGATACCCTGCGCATCACGCACATCGCGGACGCCGACGGCGTGCGCGAGTACATCACCTCGCTGACCGGCCCGTCGCGCGAAGTCGTCCGCGACGCCGAGGGGATTCGATGGGTGCAGAGCGCAGACCGGCCGGTTCTGTCCGACAGCGCCTTCGAGCACGCGTATTTTCCGGCCATGCCGCAGAACGCGGACGCCCTCGTCGACGGCAATTACGCGCTGAAGCTGGGCGACAGCGGCCGCGTGGCGGGTTACGACACGCGCCGCCTGCAGGTCGTGCCGCGCGACGCGTACCGTTACGGGTACTCGTTGTGGCTCGAGCAACATTCCGGCCTGCTGCTCAAGTGGGAATTGCTCGACAGCGACCGCAAGCCGCTGGCCCGGTTGATGTTTACCGACATCCGCTTCGGCACCGAGGTGGACCCGGTCGAACTGAAGCGGGCGGAACGGCTCAAGGAATTCGCAACCGAGGCTTCGGCGCTGCCCACCGGTCGGGTCGGCGCCAGCGATCGGCCCCGGTGGCAGCCGAAACGCATGCCGCCCGGGTTCGAACTGACGGCGCACGGTTTCCACGGCGGCGGGTCGAACGGACACATGTTCGAACACCTGGTGTACAGCGACGGCCTGGCGGCGGTTTCGGTATACATCGAGACACGGGATGAAAACGTCGCGTTCGAGCCGGCGGTCGAGCGTCACGGTACGACGCACACCTATTCGAAGCCGGTCGGGGATGTCGTCGTGACCGTCGTCGGCAACGTGCCCGCACGGACCGTCCGCACGATTGGCGACTCGGTCGCACTGGTAAGCCGCTGACACCAACCCCATCTGGATAGACCATGATCGAACAGCAAGGCAGGGTGACGGGTGCGGCCGGGTCCCAGGTCCGGGTCCGGCTTGGCGGAACGTCGGGCTGCACGACCTGCGACGCGGGGCGCGGCTGCGGCGCCGGCGTGTTCGGTCGCCTGTTGCAACGGCGCCCGGTCGAACTCGAGTTCGACAATGACCTCGGCGCGAAACCCGGCCAGGCGGTCATGGTCGGTTTGCCGGAGTCGCTGTTCCTTGCGCTGACCCTGCGGTTTTACCTGCTGCCGTTGCTGGCCGGCCTGGCGGGTGCGGTGGCCGGCCACGGTCTGGCGTCATGGTCCGGTCTGGCCGGCGCCGGGCTCGACTTCGCGGCGGCTTGCGGCGGCCTTCTGCTGGCGGCCGTCATGCTGGCTGTAAATCGGCGGCGGCGAATGGAATTTTTGCCCGATCGCGCGGTCAAGCTGTTGAGAATCGTTAATCCTTCCCAAGGCTGAATATCGATGAGGTACTTTGTAGTGAACAAGAAATTTCTGGTAAACGTGCTGCTGGTCGTGTTCCTCGCGGCCTCCGGTTCAGCGTTCGCCCGGATGTCGGGTCTGCCCGATTTCACCGGGCTGGTCGAGGAAGCGGCGCCCGCCGTCGTCAACATCCAGGTCACGCAGTTCGGCAACCGAAACGGCGGTGACCAGCAGTTGCAGAATCCGCACTCGCGCGAGGACATGCCCGAATTCTTTCGGCGGTTTTTCGACGTGCCCGGCATGCCCGGCATGCCGGAAGGACGCGAGCCCGACCGGCAGGGCGCCGGATCCGGCTTCATCATCGAAGACGACGGCTACGTCATCACGAATCACCACGTGGTCGAGGACGCAGATGAGATCATCGTGCGGATGGCCGACCGGCGCGAATTCGTCGCCGAACTGATCGGCTCCGACCCGCTCAGCGACGTGGCGCTGCTGAAGATCGACGCCAAGAACCTGCCCACACTGAAAATCGGCGACAGCAAGGCGCTGAAGCCGGGTGAGTGGGTGGTTGCGATCGGCTCGCCGTTCAACTTCGAGCAATCGGTCACGGCCGGCATCGTCAGCGCCAAGGGCCGCAGCACCAGCCAGCAGCAGTACGTGCCGTTCATCCAGACCGACGTCGCCATCAACCGCGGCAATTCGGGTGGGCCGTTGCTCAATCTCGACGGTGAGGTGGTCGGCATCAACTCCTGGATTCTCAGTTCCGGCGGCGGCTACATGGGGCTGTCGTTCTCGATCCCGATCGAGACGGCCAACAGCGCCGTTCGCCAGCTGCGCGACCACGGCAAGGTCGAGCGCGGCCTGCTCGGCGTGCAGGTCGGCCCGGTCGACCGCGAACTCGCCGAGGCGCTGAACCTCGAGAAGCCGGTCGGTGCGCTGGTCAGCGACGTCAACCCGGGCAGCGCGGCCGAGAAGGCCGGCATCGAGCCCGGCGACGTGATCCTCGAGTTCAACGGGGAGCCCATCGAGGTGTCGGGCGACCTGCCGCCGATCGTCGGCGCCAACCCGCCGGGCACCGAGGTCGAGGTGCTGGTCAGCCGCAACGGCAAGCGCGAGACCTTCGACGTCGTGCTCGATGCGCTGGCGTCCGATGGCGAAGGCAATATTTCGGTCTCGCCGCAGGATGGCGTGGAAAGCAACCTGCTCGGCCTCAAGGTCGAGCCGATCGCCGAAGACCGGCGCCGCGCGCTGGGTGACCCGGAAGGCGGCGTGATCATTTCGGCGGTGGAAGACGATGCGGCCTACCGGGCCGGTTTGCGGCGCGGCGACGTCGTGCTCGCGATCAATAACCGCCTGGTCGAAGACGTCGATGCGTTCGAGGCCATCGCCGAGAGCCTGCCCGCCGGCAAGGCCGTCGCCCTGCGCGTCATGCGCGACGGCGTCGTGCGGTACATCGCGTATACACCGACGGCTGAAGACTGAACGCCGCATAGGCTATAATTCGTAGCTTGGCACATGGCCATCCGCTCCGCCCGGGGCGGATGGCTTTTTGATGTCCCCTCGGGCGCCCGGCTGTCGGACCATGGATCAGAAACACATCAGGAATTTTTCGATCATCGCGCACGTGGATCACGGCAAGTCCACGCTGGCGGATCGGTTCATCCAGACCTGCGGCGGCCTGACCGAGCGGGAGATGGCCGAACAGGTGCTCGATTCCATGGATCTCGAGCGTGAGCGCGGCATCACCATCAAGGCCCAGAGCGTCACCCTGGACTACACGGCCCGGAACGGCGAGGTCTACAAGCTCAATTTCATCGACACGCCGGGCCACGTGGATTTCTCCTACGAGGTTTCGCGCTCGCTGGCGGCCTGCGAGGGCGCACTGCTGGTGGTCGACGCGGCCCAGGGCGTGGAGGCGCAAAGCGTCGCGAACTGCTACACGGCGGTGGAACTGGGCCTGGAAGTGATCCCGGTGCTGAACAAGATCGACCTGCCGTCCGCCGAGCCGGATCGCGTCAAGCAGGAAATCGAGGACATCATCGGTATCGAGGCCGTCGAGGCCCTGACCGTGAGCGCGAAGACCGGCGTGGGGGTCGACGACGTGCTCGAGGCGCTGGTGCGCGACATACCGCCGCCCACCGGCGATCCGGAGGCGCCGTTCAAGGCGCTGATCATCGATTCCTGGTTCGACAACTACCTCGGCATCGTCTCCCTGATCCGGGTGGTCGACGGTTCGGTCGGCAAGGGCGAAAAAATTCGCCTGATGGCGTCCGGCAACATGCACCAGGTCGAGCAGGTCGGGGTGTTTACGCCGAAGCGTGAACAGCGGGCGCGCATCGGGGCCGGCGAAGTGGGTTTCCTGGTGGCCGGCATCAAGGACGTGCACGGCGCCCCGGTCGGCGACACGATCACGCTTGCCAAGGGCGGCACCGACCGCGCGCTGCCGGGGTTCGCGCACATGCAACCGCGGGTGTTCGCCGGACTGTTTCCCACCGACGCGGAAGATTATCCTGATCTGCGCGAGGCCCTCGACCGCCTGCAACTGAACGATGCGGCCCTGCAATTCGAGCCGGAAACGTCCGAGGCGCTCGGTTTTGGTTTCCGTTGCGGGTTCCTCGGCATGCTGCACATGGAAATCGTGCAGGAGCGGCTCGAGCGCGAGTACGACGTTGATCTCGTGACCACGGCGCCGACCGTGATCTACGAGATCGAACTCAGCGACGGCGAGGTCGTCAGCCTGGAGAACCCGGCCAAACTGCCCGGCGCCAACCAGGTCGCGGAAATCCGCGAGCCGATCATCGAGGCCAACATCCTGGTGCCGCAGGATTACGTCGGTTCGGTGATCGGGCTGTGCGAGGAGAAGCGCGGCGTGCAGCGCGGGATCCAGTACATGGGCGCGCAGGTCAACATCCGCTACGAGCTGCCCCTGTCGGAGGTCGTGCTCGACTTTTTCGATCGCCTGAAGTCGGTCAGCCGCGGCTACGCCTCCTTCGATTACCATTTCCTGCGTTACCAGGCCGGCCCGTTCGTGCGCGTCGACGTGCTGATCAACGGCGAGCGCGTGGATGCGCTGTCGACCATCATTCATCGCGACCAGGCCCAGCGGCGCGGCCGCGAACTGGCGGTGCGCATGAAGGAACTGATTCCGCGGCAGATGTTCGACGTCGCGATCCAGTCCGCGATCGGCTCGCAGGTGATCGCGCGCACGACGGTCAAGGCGCTGCGCAAGAACGTGACCGCCAAGTGCTACGGCGGCGACGTGACGCGCAAGCGCAAGTTGCTGGAAAAGCAGAAGGCCGGCAAGAAGCGCATGAAGCAGGTCGGCCGCGTCGAGATTCCGCAGGAGGCCTTCCTGGCCGTGTTGCAACAGGACAACAAGAGGTAAGCTAGCCTGATGAAAGTGGACTTTTCCCTGGTGTTGGTGCTGCTGACGGCGCTGGCCGGCGTCATTGCACTGGTCGACCAGCTGTTTCTGCGCCGGGGCCGGATGGACCGCGCGGTGCAGAAGAAGATCGAACGCCCGCGGGACCCGGTGATCATCGAATACGCCCGTTCGCTGTTTCCGATCCTGCTGATCGTGCTGTTGTTCCGGTCGTTTCTTTTCGAGCCGTTCAAGATTCCGTCCGGCTCGATGATCCCGACCCTGTTGATCGGCGACTTCATCCTGGTCAACAAGTACGCCTATGGCCTGCGCCTGCCGGTGACCAACACGAAGATCGTGCCCATCGGCGAACCGGAACGCGGCGACGTCGTCGTGTTCCGCTACCCGGTGGACGAGCGCGTCAATTTCATCAAGCGCCTGGTGGGGCTGCCCGGAGACACGATCACCTATCGCAACAAGCAGTTGTTCATCAACGGCGAAGCCGTGGACCTGGAGGCCGCCGGCAATTTCACCACCAGCGACGTCAAGTGCTCGACGCCGCGCGCGAACGCCTACCGCTTCACCGAACAACTGGGCGAAGCGCGTCACGACGTGCTGATCCACCAGGGCGAGAACCGGCGCCCGCCGCGCGAGTGGGTGGTGCCCGAAGGGCATTATTTCGTGATGGGCGACAACCGCGACCGCAGCAACGACAGCCGCGAATGGGGCTTCGTGCCGGAACACAACATGATGGGGCGCGCGGTCGGTATCTGGCTGAATTTCGATTATAAAAAAGTGGCTGAAATGAAGGTTCGCAGACAAGATGGCCTGACGCTGATCGGGTTCCTCATCGTGCTGGTCATGGTGCTGTTTTTCGCCTACGCCGGCATGCGCGTGGTTCCCATGTACCTCGAATACCACGCCCTGGGCCAGGCGCTGAGCAAGCTGGAAAACGATCCGTCGGCCAAGGGCATGACGCCGCAGAAAATCAAGCAGAGCATCCAGAACAGCCTCTGGGCCAGCTACGCCAGCAACAACATCAAGAACGAGAACATCCACATCTCGCGAAAGAGCGGCGGCATCAACGTGCGCGTCAAGTACGAGATCCGCAAGCCTTTTCTGGGCAATATCGACATCATCGGGTCCTTCGACAAGACGGCCGTGCTGAGATAGGCGCGCTGACGCATTGGACGACTCCGTCGACGGGATCGATTACCGCTTCAGGGATCCCGCCCTGCTGGCGGAGGCGCTGACGCACCGCAGTGCCGGCTCGTTCAACAACGAACGGCTCGAATTCCTCGGTGACAGCATCCTGGGCACGGTGATCGCGGCGCGCCTGTTCGAACGGCATCCCGAGGCCAGCGAAGGCGACATGAGCCGCATGCGGGCGCGCCTGGTGCGCGGAACGACCCTCGCCGAGGTCGCCGCCGGCATGGACCTCGGTCGACGCATACAGATGGGGGAGGGCGAACGGAAATCCGGCGGTTACCGCCGTTCCTCGATCCTGGCCGATGCCTACGAAGCCCTGCTCGGAGCGATTTTCCTGGACGGCGGCTTTGACGCCTGCCGCGCCGTGATCCTGGCGCGCTTCGACCCCCTGATCGACGCCCTGCCGCACATCGACGAACTCAAGGACGCCAAGACCCGCCTGCAGGAGTGGTTGCAGGGACGCGGCCGGCCGCTGCCCGAGTACCTGCTGCTGGAGGAAACCGGCGCGGATCACCGCAAGTCGTTCCGGGTCGCCTGCCGACTTTCCGATGCCGAACTGCAGACCGAGCAGTCGGGCGGCAGCCGGCGCCAGGCGGAACAGGCGGCGGCGGCGCGCATGCTCGACCTGCTGCACGCGGCGGAGCACTGAGTGAGCGCGTCGGATAACGGCGACTACCGCTGCGGCTACGTCGCCCTGGTCGGGCGGCCGAACGTGGGCAAGTCGACCCTGATGAACCGGATTCTCGGCCAGAAGCTGAGCATCGTCACCGCCAAGCCGCAGACGACCCGCCAGCAGGTCGCCGGCATCAAGACGACGCCGCAGGGCCAGGTCATCTACGTCGATACGCCCGGCATTCATCGGGCCGCCCGAAAAGCGCTGAACCGTTACATGAACCGGATCGCGCAGGCCGCCCTGCACGATGTGGACCTGGTGCTGTTTCTCGTCGAGGCCGGCCGCTGGACCGCCGAGGACGACCATGTCGCCCGGGTGCTGGAAAAGGTCGACGTGCCGGTGCTGCTGGTTGTGAACAAGATCGACCTGCTGCCGGACAAGTCGGCCCTGTTCGACTTTCTCGAGCGCAAGGTCCGGGCCGAACGCTTTGCCGAGGTGTTTCTGATCGCCGCCCGGAACGGTGACGGCGTCGATGACCTCGAACAGCGCGTGCTCGGCAGCCTGCCGTTTTCCCGGCCGTTTTACGACGAAGATCAATTTACGAATAGAAGTTCACGTTTTCTGGCTGCGGAGCTCATCCGGGAGCAGTTGATGCTCCGATTGCACCAGGAGCTGCCGTACGCCCTGACCGTCGAGATCGAGGAATTCCGCGAGGAAACCGGTCTGATTCGCATCGGCGCGATCGTCTGGGTCGAACGCGCCGGTCAGAAACAGATCGTGATCGGCAAGGGCGGCGACGTGCTCAAGCATGTCGGCAGCCGGGCCCGTCGCGAACTGGAGGAGTTGTTCGAGAAAAAAGTCTTCCTGCGTCTGTGGGTGAAGGTGAGCCGGGACTGGTCGGACAACGAACGCGCCCTGCGCCAGTTCGGTTACGACGAGTAGTCGTGTCTGACCTGCGACGGCCCCGTCGGGCCGCTTCTGCGCCGGCGGCGGCACGGCGAGCCGCCAATTCGGCAACGCTATAATTCGGGACATGCGTCAACAGCTCGAACCTGCCTACGTTCTGCACAGCCGGCCGTACCGCGAGACCAGCCTGATTCTCGAGGCGTTCAGCCGCCAGTGCGGGCGCGTCGGACTGGTCGCACGCGGCGCGCGGGGCGCGCGCTCGCGTTGGAAGAACATGCTGCAACCGTTTCGCCCACTGTTGCTCAGCTGGACGCAGCGTGGCGAGATGGGCACGCTGACCGGCGCCGACCAGGTGGCGTCGCCGCCGGCCCTGGTCGGCGAGGCGCTGTTCTGCGGAATCTACGTCAACGAGTTGCTGATCCGTTTCCTGCAGCGCTCGGATCCGCACCCGGGGCTGTTCGACGATTACCGGCGCCTGCTCGGCGAGCTGGCCGCGGCCGATGCGCCGCAACCCGCGTTGCGGCTGTTCGAGGCGCGGCTGCTGGAGGCGGCCGGGTTCGCGCTGCAACTGGAGCACGAACACGGCAGCGAGGAGCCGATCGCGCCCGGCCGCCGTTACCTGTTTCTGCCGGAAGCCGGCGCCGTGCGGCGCGAAGACGCTTCCGGGGACGCAGAGGAACTGGTCTCCGGCGAGGCGTTGCTGGCGCTGCGCGCCGGCGTCATCGAAGCCGCCCATCAGCGGGAACTGAAGTACCTGATGCGACGCCTGATCCGTTATCATCTGGGCGACAGGCCACTGAAATCCCAATCGCTATTCGTGGGGAGTTGAACATGAACGACCACCGGGTCTTGCTGGGGGTGAACATCGATCACGTCGCGACTGTGCGGCAGGCGCGGGGCACCGTTTACCCGTCCGTGATCGAGGCGGCGGCGCTGGCGGAAGCGGCCGGAGCGGATTCCATCACGGTGCACCTGCGCGAAGACCGCCGTCACATCCAGGATGCGGACGTGCGCGTCCTGTGCCGGGACACGCAAACGCGCATTAACCTCGAAATGGCCGTCACTGCCGAGATGCTCGACATCGCGCTCGAGCACCGTCCGGCCGACGTTTGCCTGGTGCCGGAAAAGCGCGAGGAACTGACCACCGAGGGCGGTCTGGACGTCGCCGGTAACGAGCAGGCGATCGCGGCCGCCGTGCGCAGGCTGACCGAGGCCGGCATTCGGGTTTCGCTGTTCATCGACCCGGACCGCGACCAGTTACTGGCCGCGCGGGCCGTCCGCGCGCCCGTGGTCGAATTGCATACCGGCACCTATGCCGATGCCGAGGGCGCCGCACAGGCGGCGGAACTGGCGCGTCTGCACGAGGCGGCCGTTTACGGCCATGATCTCGGATTGCAGATCAATGCCGGTCACGGCCTCCATCTCGACAACGTGCAGCCCGTTGCGCGATTGCCGTACATGACCGAACTGAACATCGGGCACTCGATCATCGCGCACGCCATTTTCGTCGGCCTGGACGCCGCGGTCCGCGAAATGCAGGATCGGATCCGGTCAGCCTGATTCGCAACGGCTCGCCACGCCTTCCACGAAATCCCGGGCCGAGCGCCGAGCGGCCGTGAACGTCTCCGCCAGTTCGCCCGGCAGCGACCGGTTCGCGCAGGCGTCGCTGAAGGCCTGCAGGCGCCGGCCGAGCTCCGCTGCGCCGCACACGGCCGCGGAGGCCGCGAGGCGGTGCGCGAGCCGCGCCGCGGCGCCGAGCCGCCCGGATTCAAGCAAGCTCGTCATGCGGGGAATCTGCCGGCGCACTTCCCGGCGCGCGAGGCGTTGCAGCCGGGCGTCGGCGCCACGCGTTTCAGCGGCGTGGTCATCGCTCAGAGCCGTCAGTGCGCCCGGTGTGAAGGGCTTGCGCAGCACCCGGGAGAAGTCGCCGTCGTCCAGCATGCCTGCGCATCGCGCGGGATCGGCGGCGGTCATGGCCACGAACTGCGGCGGCGGTTGGCCCGCGGGCCAGCGCGCGCGAACCCGCCGAGCGAGCTCGGCGCCGCTGCCGTCGGGCAGATGCAAATCCGTCAGGATCAGGGCGGGCCGCCAGTCCGTCGCCAGGCGAAGCGCCTCATCGATGCCGCCGGCCTGCTTGACAGTGCGGCCCGCTCGCCGTAATGCTTGAGCGGTGTGTCGCCGACAGACGGGGTCGTCCTCGACGACCAGGACGCGGCCTGGCTGCGTGGATTCCCGATTGTTCATGATGCCCCCTTTGCCGCATGACGGATGCGTGAACCGATCGATGCTGTTTGATTCCCCTGCGAAGATGGTAACCGAACCAAGACCATTTGCAAGCGTCGCCCGGGCGCTGACCGGACTCTGGCTGTGCGCCGCCGCGGCGGCGACGGCCGCCGAGCCGGGCGACGAAGCGGTGGACGCAAGCTGGCCGCACCTGCGGTTTTCGGCGGCCTCGGTCACCACCGGGGCGGTCACCGTCACCGGCCTCGCGCTGGAGTTGCGGCCCGACGGCGGCCTGGCGGCGCGCTTCGACCGGCTCGCCGACGAAACGGGCGACGTATTGCTCGACGCGGCCGAACTCGGCGGTCGGCTCGACGAACTGACGGGTGAAGCCGATGCCGTGGGCGCGCGCGGGCGCGTGACGGTCTGGGGCCTGAGCGGCGACTGGGCCGTAGACGCGGGCGCGGCCGATACGCGCCTGCGGCTCGACCTCAGCGATCAGCCCATCGGAGCGCTGGCGGGACTGCCCGGCGCGCCGGCGTCCCTGGAGTGGCTGCAGGCGGGTCGCTTCGACGCGACCGCGGTGCTGGATTGGCCCGCGGACGGGGCGGTCGGCTGGACCGCCGGCGTCACGGTGGACGACCTCGCGTTCGATTCGCCGGACGGCCGCTTCGCCGGCCAGGGCCTGGCGTTCGAGGTGCGCGGACAAGGGACCGAAGCGGGGCTGGCCGGTGCCCGCGTCACGGCCCGCATGCTGCGCGGCGAATTGCTGATCGACCGCCTGTATCGGCAATTCGACGAGACGCCGGTCGACGTCGAATTGCACGGCGCGGAGTCCGCCGGAGCGAGCACGATTGCGTTGCGGTTGCGGGATCCGAACGCGGTGGCGCTGGACGCGACGATCGACTGGTCGAACGCCCAGGCCGTCCAGCCGGACATCATCGTTTCCGGCCTGACGCTGGAGTTTCCGGGCGCCTACCGGCGCTACCTCGAATCGATCGCCGCGGCCTGGGACCTCGATGGCCTGGCGGTGACCGGCCGCATCGCCTGGCAGGGCGCCTGGCGAAACGGTGAACTCGAATCGGGCGACCTGGAGATCCGGGACCTCAGCGTGGTCGATACCAGGCTCGACCGGTTCGCCCTGACCGGCCTCGAAACCCGCCTGATACCGGGTAACCGCGCCTTTGAATCACGCATCAGCTGGCGCGGTCTGTTGCTCGGTAAGTTCAACCTGGGGGGCGGGGCGGCCCTGCTCGATGCCGAGCCCGGGCTGATCTCGCTCGGGGAACCCCTGGTGCTCGAAGTGCTGGGCGGGCACCTGCGCCTGGACGCCTTTCGCTACGCCTTGCCCGGCGCGCGCCCCGTATCCGGGCGCGACACCTTCATCAGCGCCAGCCTGCGCGGAATCGAACTGGAGCCGCTCACGCGGGCGCTCGGCTGGCCGGAGTTCGGCGGCACCCTGAACGGCGAACTGCCCGGCGCGCGCCTCGAAGACGGCGTGCTGTCCGTCGACGGCGGAATCGGCATCGAGGTCTTCGGCGGCGCGGTTTCGATCACGGACCTGCGCGTCGAGCGCCCGTTCGGCGTCCTGCCCAGCCTGGCCGCGAACGTCGAACTCCGCCACCTCGACCTCGAGCGCCTGACCGATACCTTTTCCTTTGGCCAGATCGGCGGTCGCGTGGACGGCTACGTGCACGACCTGCGCATGCTCGACTGGGAACCGGTCGCGTTCGACGCCTGGCTCGGCACGCCCGAGGAACAGAGCGGCACCAACGACATCTCGCGCCGCGCGGTCAAGCACCTGACGTCGATCGGGGGCGGCGGCGCGACCGCGGCCCTGAGCGGACCGATGCTGCGTCTGTTCAACAATTTTTCCTATCGCCGGCTCGGCCTGGGCTGCACGCTGGAGAATTACGTTTGTGAAATCCGTGGGCTCGACGACGACGGGTCGGGCGTGCTCCTGCTGGAGGGCGCCGGAGTGCCGCGCATCACGATCCGGGCGTACAACCGGTCCATCGACTGGCCCCGGATGCTCGCCAATCTGGCCGCGATTTCGGCCGGCGAATCGATCGAGGTCGGGTCGGGGTCAAACCCGTGACGTTCTGCTAAGATGCAGGCTGGTCCATCGACAAAGATCCGCGAATGAGAACTCTCAAGTCCCTGCTGCTGCTCGGTGCCGTTCTGGCCGCCGCGTCGTGCGTAACGATCAACGTGTATTTCCCCGCCGCCGCCGCCGAGAGCGCGGCCGAAAAGTTCGTCGACGACGTGCTCGGCGAGGCCCGCGAGGAGAGCCTCCTGTTCGACCCGACGGCTGCGCCGCCGAGCGCGATGCTCGCCGTTGTCGGCCGTGTTCTCGATACCCTGGTGCCCAGCGCCCACGCCCAGCAGCCGGATTTCACGATCAACACGCCGCAGATCAACGCGATCAAGTCGCGCATGGCGCAGCGTCAGCGCCAGCACCTGAATGACTGGTTCGATGCCGGGGCGATCGGGTTCACCAACGACGGCCTGATCAGTATTCGCGACCGCTCGGCCGTCTCACTCGACCAGCGCCGAAACCTGGAAAGCGTCGTGGCGGACGAAAACCGCGACCGGCGCGCCGTGTACCGGGAGATCGCGGTCGCCAACGGCCAGCCGGAATGGCAGGACGAGATCCAGCAGACCTGGGCCCGGGAGTGGCAGCGCAATGCGCGACCCGGCTGGTATTACCAGGCGCCGGACGGCAGCTGGAAGCAGAAGTAGCCGCGCCGTTGCGCCGTCGGCGCCCCCGCGCCGGGCTGCGCGCATTCGCGGAACGTTCCCATGAGCCGTCGCAGACGCAAGTTTTCCCGTGAACCGTTCGTCGTTCGGGTCGAGGATCTGAGCCACGACGGGCGCGGTGTCGCGACGCACGACGAAAAGAAGGTCTTCATTCACGGCGCCCTGCCGGGCGAGTCGGTCGAAGCGCGGCTGACCGACCGGCGGCGGCGCTACGACGAGGGCGAAACGCTGCGGGTCCTCGAACCGTCGCCGGACCGGATCGAGCCGCGCTGTCCGCACTTCGGCCAGTGTGGCGGTTGTTCCCTGCAGCACCTGGCGCCCGAGCGCCAGATCGCGGCCAAGCAGCGGAGCCTGGAACAGAACCTCGCGCGCATCGGCAAGGTGACCGCAGACGAGCTCTGGGCGCCGTTGACCGGGCCCCTCTGGGGCTATCGGCGCAAGGCGCGCCTGTCGGTGCGTTACGTGCACAAGAAGGGGCGGGTGCTGGTGGGCTTCCGCGAGCGCTACGGGCGGTTCGTGGCCGATCTCGCTGAGTGTCACGTGCTCGATCCGCGCATCGCGCGCCAGCTGGTTCCGCTGGCCGAGCTGATCCACGGCATGGACGCGCGCAGCGCGATTCCGCAGATCGAAGTCGCCTGCGGCGATGCCCGGGCCGCATTGGTGTTCCGCCATCTCGAACCGCTTTCCGAGGCGGATCTCGCGCGCTTGCGCAGCTTCGAGACCGACAGCGGGCTTGCGCTCCTGCTGCAGCCCGGCGGGCCGGCCACCATCCATCCGCTGACGCCGCCCGCGCCGGAACTCACGTTCGCCTTCCCGGACCTCGGTCTGGAGCTTGAATTCGGCCCCTCGGACTTCATCCAGGTCAATGGCGAAATGAACCGCCGGATGGTCGCGCGGGCGCTCGACCTGCTCGATCCGCAGCCGGGCGAACGCGTTCTGGACCTGTTCTGCGGACTGGGTAATTTCACCTTGCCGCTCGCGACCCGCGCCGGCGAGGTGGTCGGCGTGGAAGGCGATGCCGAGTTGGTGCGCAAGGGAACCGCGAACGCGCGGCGCAACGGCCTCGACAACGCGAGGTTCCATGCGGCCGACCTCGCGGTCGACCCGGGCGCGGCGCCGTGGCTGCGCGGCGGGTACGACAAGGTGCTGCTCGACCCGCCGCGCTCCGGCGCCGAGTTCATCCTCGAGCACGTCGTCGCCAGCGGCGCGCAGCGCCTGGTCTACGTGTCCTGCCATCCGGCGAGCCTGGCGCGCGATGCCGGGATCCTGGTCCAGCAGCACGGTTTCCGTCTGCGCGGCGCCGGCGTCATGGACATGTTTCCGCACACCGGCCACGTCGAGTCGATTGCGCTGTTCGAACGCGGGAGCGCTCCGTGAGCGGCGGTCCGGTCCTGATCGGCATTCCCGGGACGGAACTCGACCCGCGCAGCCGCGCGTGGCTCGAGCATCCGGCCGTCGGCGGCGTCGTGCTGTTCAGCCGCAACTTCGTCGACCGCGCGCAGCTGCAGGCGCTGGTCGAGTCGATCCGCGACGCCACCGAGCCCCGTCCGCTGGTCTGCATCGACCAGGAGGGCGGCCGCGTTCAGCGCCTGCGGGAGGGGTTCACGCGCCTGCCGCCGCTGGGCGTGCTGGGGCGCTTGTACGCCGGGGACCCGGTCAAGGCGGTCGACATGGCGTATCGGCACGGCCGCGTGATGTCGATGGAGATGCTGGCCAGCGGGATCGACCTCAGTTTCGCGCCGGTGCTCGACCTGGACCGCGGCAGCCGCGTCATCGGCGACCGCGCATTCTCGCCGTCGCCGGACGTCGTGACCGAACTCGGCCGCGCTTACCTGGCCGGCATGCGGGACGCCGGCATGCGCAGTTGCGGCAAGCATTTTCCCGGACACGGCTCGGTCGAGGCGGACTCCCACACCGACGACGTCACGGATCCCCGCGCGCTGGAAGACATCGAGGCCAGCGACCTGCTGCCGTTTCGCGCCCTGCGCGACGACCTCGACGCGTTGATGATCGCCCACGTCGTCTACCCGGAGGTCGACGATCGCCCGGCCGGGTACTCGTCGACGTGGTTGCGCGCGATCCTGCGGGACGGCCTCGGTTTTCGCGGCCTGGCCGTGTCGGACGACCTGTGCATGCACGCGGCCCGGGTCGCCGGCGGACTGGCGGAGCGCGCCACCGCCTGCCTGGACGCGGGCTGCGACCTGGTCCTGGTCTGTCATCCGAACGAGGTCGAGGAACTGCTGAGCGGCGGTTCGGCGCCGGTGCGCGACGCCGCGTCGGCGCTCGCGCGGCTGTATGGCCGCCCGACGGTCGGGCGCGAACAGCTGCAGGCCGTCGTGGCGGAGGGCATCCGCGAGTGGGGCCACTGGCAGCGCAGCCTGGAAGCGCTTGGCGACCAGTCGTGGACCTGATTACACCATGCATAACAGCCCCGGCCGCCCGACGCGCGGGGCAGGGTAGGAGACCATGAGCACCGAACACGATCCGATGGAATTGCTGCGCCGGTCGACGGTTCTGGCCACGCGTGAGGAAGTCCGTGCGGCCGTCGACCGGATGGCCAGGGCCGTCAACGACTACTACGGCCAGCGGGAGCTCATCATGCTGATCGTCATGACCGGCGCCGTGCTGCCGGCCGCGTGGCTCGCTTCGCGCCTGAAGATGCCGGTCATGATGGATTTCGTACACGCCACGCGCTACGCCGGCACGACCGAGGGCGGTGACATCGAGTTTCGCGTCCCGCCACGGATCAACCTGCAGGGCCGCGACGTGCTGGTGGTCGACGACATCTACGACATTGGCCTGACGCTGGAGATGATCGAGGATTACTGCCACGCGCGGCACGCGGCCTCGGTCAACAGCGCCGTGCTGGTGCGCAAGATCCACGACCGCCCGACCACCGGCAAGCCGCCGCGCTTCATCGGCATGGACATCGAGGACAAGTACATCTTTGGTTGCGGCATGGACGCCTACGAGCACTGGCGCCACCTGCACGAGATCCGCGCCCTGGAGGAGGAGTCGTGAGCCGGCCGACGCTGGGACTGATCGGGGGTACCGGGCTCAACGCGTTCGAGGAGCGCTGGGAACGCCTGGAGATCGACACCCCCTATGGCGCGCCGGCTGCGCCGCTGCGCGTCGTGGACACCGAGTCGATGCGCATCCTGTTCCTGCCGCGGCATGGCGATCCGCACCGCGTTCCGCCGCACGCGGTCAATTACCGCGCCAACCTGTGGGCGCTGCGCGAAGCCGGCGCCGAGCGCGTGCTCGCGGTATCCGCGGTCGGCGGCTTGCACGCGCCGTATGCGCCCGCGACGCTGGCGCTGCCGGACCAGCTGATCGATTACACCTGGGGGCGTGAACATACCTACAGCGACAGCGCCGACGTTCCGCTCGTCCACGTGGACTTTACGCGACCGTACGAGGGGCCGCTGCGACGCGCGCTGCTGCAGGTCGCCGCCGCCGCGGGCGTGGCGATCGTCGACGGCGGCTGCATCGGCGTGTTCCAGGGGCCGCGCCTGGAGAGCGCCGCGGAGATCGAGCGGGCGCGCCGCGACGGCTGCGACATGGCCGGCATGACGTCGCTCCCCGAGACCGGCCTGGCGCGTGAACTCGGGCTCGATTTCGCCGGCATCGCCGTGGTCTCGAACTGGGCCGCGGGCGTGGCCGGCGAACACATCAGCGAGGACGACATCGCGGCCACGCTGCGCGAACCGATGGGCCGGGTGAGGCGGCTCGTGGCCGCGCTGGGCGCACACCTGGCGAACGGAGACTGAACCGCATGAGCAAACCGTATCCGCATCTTCTGGAACCGCTGGACCTGGGCTTCGTGACGCTGCGTAACCGGGTGCTGATGGGGTCGATGCACACCGGGCTCGAGGACCGCGCGCGGGACTATCCACGCCTCGCGGCCTACTTCGCGGAGCGCGCGGCCGGCGGCGTTGGCCTGAACGTTACCGGCGGCATCGCGCCGAACGTGGCGGGGTGGGTCAAACCCTTCGCCTCGACCCTGATGTTTCCCTGGCAGGTCGGCCGGCACCGCCGGGTGACCGAGGCGGTGCACCGGCACGGCGGGCACATCTGCATGCAGATCCTGCACTCCGGCCGCTACGGCTATCACCCGCTGACCGTCGCGCCGTCGGCGATCCGCTCGCCGATCACACCGTTCAAGCCCCGGGCGCTGAGCGCGCGCGGCGTGAAGCGGCAGATCGGCGCCTTCGTGCGCGCCGCTCGCCTGGCCCGCAAGGCGGGTTACGACGGCGTCGAGGTGATGGGCTCGGAAGGCTATTTCATCAACGAATTCACGACCCCGCGGGTCAACAAGCGCAAGGATGCCTGGGGCGGCGACGCGCCGGCGCGCTACCGCATCGCGGTCGAGATCGTGCGTGGCATTCGCGAGGCGGTCGGGCCGGACTTCATCATCGTTTATCGCCTGTCGCTGCTGGACCTGGTGCCTGACGGCAACCGCTGGGACGAGATCGTGGCCCAGGCGAAGGCCGTCGAGGCGGCCGGCGCGACGATCATCAACAGCGGCATCGGCTGGCACGAGGCGCGCATCCCGACGATTGCGACGATGGTGCCGCGTGCGGGCTTTACCTGGGCCACGCGCAAGCTGCGCGGCGAGGTCAGCATTCCGGTCGTCGCGACCAACCGGATCAATACGCCCGAGGTTGCCGAGGGCGTGCTGGCCGCCGGCGACGCCGACATGATCTCGATGGCGCGGCCGCTGCTCGCCGACGCCGAATTCGTCAGCAAGGCGGAGGCCGGGCGCGCCGACGAAATCAACGTCTGCATCGCCTGCAACCAGGCCTGCCTCGACCACGCCTTCGAGAACAAGGTCGCTTCATGCCTCGTCAACCCGCGGGCCTGTCACGAGACCGAACTGGTCATCCGGCCGGCCGCGGCGAAGAAATCGCTGGCGGTGGTGGGCGCCGGACCGGCCGGGCTGGCCTTCGCCTGCACCGCCGCGCGGCGCGGCCACGACGTGACGGTATTCGAGGCTGCCGAGCGCATCGGCGGGCAGTTCAACATGGCCAAGCGGATTCCCGGCAAGGAGGAGTTCTACGAGACGCTGCGCTATTTCGACCGGCAACTCGCGCTGACCGGCGTCACGCTGAAGCTCGGCACGCGGGCCACGCCCGAGCTCCTTGCGGGCTTCGACGAGGTGGTGCTCGCGACGGGCGTCTCGCCGCGCACGCCGGGGATCGAGGGTGTCGACCACCCTTCGGTGCTGAGCTACCTGGACGTGCTGGCGAAGAACGCGCCGGTCGGCCGCCGCGTGGCGCTGATCGGCGCCGGCGGGATCGGCTTCGACGTGGCCGAGTTTCTCGGCGAGGCCGAGCACGACGGCCCGCAACCGCCGCGCATGGAAGATTTTGCGCGGCACTGGGGTATCGACCTCGAGCTCGAGGCGCGGGGCGGGATCGAGGGTCTCAAGCCGCAGCCGGAGCCGCTCGCGCGTGAGATCTGGCTGCTGCAGCGCAAGGCCAGCAAGCCCGGCAAGGGACTGGGCAAGACCACCGGCTGGATCCATCGCCTGAGCCTGCGCAAGCGCGGCGTGAAGATGCTGTCGGGCGTGCAGTACCGGCGCATCGACGACGCCGGGCTGCACATCGAGCACGACGGCGAGGAGAAAGTTCTGGCGGTCGACAACGTGGTCCTCTGCGCCGGCCAGGAATCGCGCCGCGACCTGCTCGAACCGCTGCAGGCGGCCGGCCGGCCGGTGCACCTGATCGGCGGCGCCGACGTGGCCGCGGAGCTGGACGCCAAGCGCGCGATCAAGCAGGGCACCGAACTGGCGGCGCGGATCTGAGCGGCGCGCCATGGAGTTCGAATACAGCGATCGCGTGAAACGCCTGCAGCGTCAGTTGCTGGATTTCATGGAAGACCATGTCGAGCCGCGCATGGCGCAGTGGCGGCGCGAGGTCCGGGCCGGCACCTACCCGGTTTCGTTCATGGCAGACCTGAAAGACCTGGCCCGGGCGGAAGGCCTGTGGAACCTGTTCCTGCCGAGCCTGCGCGACGACGAGCCGGGCACGCGGCTGAACAACCTGGAATATGCGCCGCTGGCCGAGATCATGGGCCGGGTGCCCTGGGCGTCGGAGGTCTTCAACTGCAACGCTCCCGACACCGGCAACATGGAATTGCTGCACCTGTTCGCCACGCCGGACCAGCGCGAACGCTGGCTGCTGCCATTGCTGAACGGCGAAATCCGCTCGGCGTTCGCGATGACCGAGCCGGACGTCGCATCCTCGGACGCCACCAATATCCAGACGCGCATCGAGCGCCATGGTGAGGACTACCTGATCAACGGCCGCAAGTGGTTCATCACCAACGCCTCGCACCCCGACTGCCGGCTGTTCATCCTGATGGGCAAGACCGACCCGGACGGCGAGGACCGCCACCGGCAGCAGAGCATGATCCTGGTGCCGATGGACACGCCGGGCGTCACGGTGTTGCGCAACATCCCCTGTCTGAACCACGTCTCGCCGGAAGGGCACAGCGAAGTCGTGTTCCGCAACGTGCGCGTGCCGGCCGCGAACCTGCTCGGCGCGGAGGGCGATGGTTTCATGATGGCGCAGGCGCGGCTGGGCCCGGGCCGGGTTCACCACTGCATGCGGGCCATCGGCATGGCCGAACTGTGCCTGGCCCTGATGGTGGCCCGTTCCCGTGAGCGCAAGACGTTCGGCCGTTACCTGTACCAGCACGGCCCGATCGCCGAGTGGATCGCGCGTTCGCGCATGGAAATCGAGCAGGCGCGATTGCTGGTGCTGAAGACGGCGGCGCTGATCGACGGCCACGGCGCCCGCGCGGCGCGCAAGGAGATCTCGATGATCAAGGTGATCGCCGCCAATCTTCTGACCGGCATCGCCGACCGCGCCATCCAGGTGTTCGGCGCGATGGGGCTGACGCCCGATACGCCGCTGGCCGACCTGTACACCGCCGGCCGGGCGTTGCGGTTCGCGGACGGCCCGGACGAAGTTCACCTGCAGACCATCGCCCGCCTGGAGGCCCGCGAGCAGAAGGACCGGTTGCTGGCCGTGATGCGGTACCTCGAAGCCCCGGATTCGGAACCGCAGGGATCGGCCGGATGAACTCCGACGTCGCGTCACTCGACCTCGACCGCGTGGCGGAGCACCTGGGAGACCGGTTCGGAGCGCTGCACTCCGCCGAGAAATTCAGCGGCGGGCAGTCCAATCCCACCTTCCGCCTGGTCACCAGCGAGGGGGCCTTCGTGCTGCGCCGCCAGCCGCCCGGAACACTGCTTCGGTCCGCCCACGCGGTGGACCGGGAGTTCCGGGTCATGGACGCGCTGGCCGGCACGCCGGTCCCGGTCCCGAAGGTGTATCACCTCTGCGAAGATCCGGACGTCATCGGCTCCAGCTTCTTCGTCATGGAGTTCTGCGACGGGCGGATCTTCTGGGACGCCGCGTTACCCGGGATCGCGGCCGCGGAACGCCGCGCCATCTACGACGAGACGAACCGGGTGCTGGCGCAGTTGCACGCGGTGGATTTCGAAGCCGTGGGCCTCGGCGACTTCGGCCCGCGCAGCAATTACTACGAGCGCCAGTACCGTCGCTGGAAAGGCCAGTACGAAGCGTCCGAAACGCATGCCATCACGCCCATGAACGAGCTGATCGCCTGGCTCGGCGCCAACCGGCCGCCCGACGACGGGCGCGTGTCACTGGTGCACGGTGACTACCGGCTCGACAACCTGGTGTTTCACCCGGACCGCCCGGAGATCGTCGCGGTGCTGGACTGGGAATTGTCCACGCTCGGCCACCCGCTCGCGGACCTGGCCTACACGTGCATGCTGCTCCGGATGCCGGCAAACGCGAAACCGGTCGGCGGCCTGGCCGGCCTGGACCTCGCCGCCCTGGGGATCCCGGACGAGCGGGCGTTCGTGGCGCGCTACGTGGAACGGACCGGTATCGATCCGGGCGACGACTGGCCGTTTTACCTGGCGTTCAGCATCTTCCGGCTGGCGGCGATCGTCCAGGGCGTGGTCAAACGCGCGGCCGACGGCAACGCGTCCAATCGACACGCGGCACGGCTCGACGGGATGGTGGAATCGCTGTCCCGGATGGCCCTGGGTATCGTGTCCTGACCTTTTGGCGGCGCGCAGGCCACGGGTTACGCCATGGATTGAGGGGCGATATAGTGGTGGGGATTGTCGGTCCTCCCGTGTTTTACGCGGCGAGGTCATTCCGCCAACGGGCGCAAGATACGCTGAGGAGCAAACGTAATGTCGAAACGAGATGAAGTGATCCGCACGATGAAGGCGCAACTCGACGAGGTGAACAGCCATCTCGCCGAGCTGGAGAAGAAGGCGAAAACCGGTCAGCAGAAGCTCGGGCAGACGTATGACGACCAGGTTGCCCAGTTGAAGGAATCCTCCCGGGCCTTCAAGCAGAAGCTGGATGAGCTCAAGGTCGCGGGCGACGACAGGTGGGAAGCCATGTCCGCGGAAGCCGTGAAAATCCAGAAAGCCCTGGTGCATTCGTTCAACTACTTCAAGTCGCAGTTGAAATAGAACCGACCGGCGTCCTCGGGCCGAGCTGGAGAGCGGGAACCGCTCCGGGTTCGCGAGGGTTCGCGGTGCGCGCCTTGCCGAATCACTCGCCTTTCAAGGCGCTGGGGATAGCCGTTCCTCATTCGGCCGGGAGCGGTTTTGAACGCTGTGGTCAGCGCCTTGCGAGCTGCAGCAGGGGAAATACCGCGAACGCCAGTTGCCCGCATAATCCGACAAATCCGTGCGGCGTGAGGTAAGCCGCGACTATCGATCCCATCGGATTACCAAAAACGAATTTCGACAGGGCGATCTCTGCGATAAGAAGCAACGCAAGTGCATGGCCACCCATGATGATCCGGTCGCGGGTGTTGCGTGCGACTCGAAAGCGGGTGGTCAGGGCGCTGCAGACGATCCAGGCCGCCGAGAGCATCACCGGCAATTCGACCAGGACCGCAGCAAGTTCCCCAATCCGTGGCGCAACCACGAGAACGCGCAGCGAACCGAGAACGAAGCCGATTGTGAATACAATCAAGAAATAGACGAATCCCGCGCGCAAGGTCCGTTTCATGGTGTCAGGTTAGTGTCAGCGCAGGGCCGCGGCAAGTCGATGTTTCACGCGCGAAATCCGCGCCTGGCAAGGCTCCGACCCCATTCATCACTTCATTGACCCGCGGCGCGTCAGCCCCCTCATTGGCACACGTCGACAGCGCAAAACGTTTACGGGGGCAGCAAACGAACCGGAACTGCTTTAGACTTTTTGGATGTCCGTAAAAAGCGCCTGGATGGGCGCTTTCCTCACTCAATTTCTGGTTTGCGTCAGGCTTCGAACCCTGGGCCGCAACGAACGGTAAAAAGCTCATGCCAAACCAGCGTGGATTCAAAGGGAGAACTGTGCATGCGCATCCAAGCAATCAGACAGGAACAGGAAAGGCTTTTCATCGAATGGGAAAATGGGGACCAGGCGGATTTTTCCTTCTTCTGGCTGCGCGACCATTGCCAGCACCCGGAAAGTCTGAACCCGGAAACCCTGCAGCGTACGGTCGAGACCTTCGCTTTGCCGTCCGTTCCCCCCGTCTCGGATGTGCGGTTAATCGATGACAATCGCAGCCTTCAGATCGACTGGAGAAATGAAAATTTCCTGAGCGAGTATACCTCCGAGTTTCTGCATCAATTCGGTGTGCCGGTTAAGTTGGAGCCGGTTTATTCATTGTGGAACAACGCGTTACAAGACACTATTCCTGATTTTCAGTTCACCGAAGTGGTCGAGGACGACGACGCATTGCAGGCCATGCTGGAAGCCTTTCTCAGCTATGGCCTGGTGACTTTTTCGGGCATGGACTCGAATCTGGAAGCCACGCGCACCCTCCTGGAGCGCGTGGGTTACATCCGTCAGAGTATCTTCGGAGGGCTGTGGGACTTTTCCAACAATCAAAAGCACAGCGACAGCGCCTATACGAGTGTCGGCATTGGACTGCATACGGACAGCACCTATTGCATCGACCCCCCGGGCATGCAATTGCTGCACTGCCTGGCTTTTGACGGCGAAGGCGCTTACAACCAGTTTGCCGACGGCTTCCATGCCGCCGATGTCATTCGCCGCGAAGACCCGGAAGCCTATGCGTGCCTGAAGGAGACCGTCGTTCCGGCCCATTATTTTGAACCGGGGGTTCACTTGCGCGCGGCGCATCCCGTGATCACCGAGGATGAAGACGGCAACCTGGAGCAGATTTGCTTCAATAATTTCGATCGCTCCCCGTTCAAGCTCAGTGCAGAGAAGCAAGCGCTTTTCTATCGGGCTTACGGGCGGTTCCACGAACTCGTCAACGATCCGGAAAACCAGGTGCGCTTTCAATTGCGCCCGGGTCGTGCGGTCTGGTTCGACAACTGGCGGACCCTGCATGCCAGAACCTCCTTCTCCGGGTTCCGTCATCTGGCGGGCGGCTACACGAACCGTGAGGACTATATCAGCAAGCTGATTACGCTCAGGGGCCAGAAATTGTGGCGCCAGAATTGATTGACCGACCCGGCGATACCGTCCGTCATGCCTTGCAAACAGGCATCGGGCCGCGACTGCGACGTCTCGACTTCAGGGCGTGGTCGTTCCGCCTGGTCGATCCATTCGAATGATGATTTTGCCCCTGGCGCGCCCGGTTTCCGAGTAACGGATGGCCTCGGGCACCTCGGCCAGGGCGTACTGGCGGTCGATGACGGGCGTGATTTTTCCGGACGCCATCATGTCGGCCAGGACCAGCAGGTCGTCCCGTTTCATGCGCGCCAGAAAAACAGCGAAGTTTTGCGCGACGAACGGTTGCAGGGCGGTTGCCGCCAGCGGGCGGATCAGTGGCCCCACCCAGTCGCCGCCCGGACCGCCGACGATCACCAGGGTGGACGAATCGCTCATGACCTTCCGGTTGGCCAGCAGGGAATGATTGCCGACGTTGTCGATGATCAGGTCGTACGTTTCGCCGCTGTCGATGTAGCTTTCCTTCGTGTAATCGATCACGCGGTCGGCGCCCAGCGCATAGACACGCTCGACGTTTCGTGTGCTGCAGACGCCGTGCACCTCGGCGCCCATGGCCTTGGCGATCTGTACCGCGAACGTGCCCACGCCACCCGATGCGCCGTTGACCAGGACTTTCTGGCCCGGTTGCAGGTCGCCGGCATCACGCAACGCCTGCAGGGCGGTCAGGCCAGCGACCGGAACGGCGGCCGCCTGTTCCGAGGACAGGTTTTCCGGTACCGGGACGACGGCGCCATCCTCGCGGGTGACCAGATACTCGGCGAACGCCCCCGAGCTGCTGCCGAACACGCGATCGCCCGGCCGGAATCGCGTTACCGCGCTGCCGACCGATTCGACCACCCCGGCGTAGTCCACGCCCAGTCGCATGTCGGCCGGTGTTCCGACGCCTGCCCCCATTAATCGCATGATGTACGGCGAGCCGCGCATGTAGTGCCAGTCCAGTGGATTGACGGCCGCCGCCTCGATCCTGACGCGTATCTCATGCGTGTCCGGAACGGGTTTCGACAGTTTGGCCAGTTCCAGTACTTCGGGACCGCCAAAACAGCCGTGGCGAATGGCCATCATTGTTTCACTGCCCGGTTGCGGCTTCTCCGCCGGGATGCAGGGGCTGTCGTGGCTGATATAGCCGCCAAAAGCGACGATCAGGAGGATCAGAACGGCACTCATGCCGCCCGCAATCTTGTAGCGCAATTTCATGGATACGCTCCCGAGCTGTGAACGCAGGCCGATCGAAGCCCCCGGAACCGGGAAGGCGCTTCACAACCCTTATCGATAAAGAATAATCGAAAGCCTTGAAGAATTCCGGCCGTGGTCAGGTCGTGCGCGATGGGGCGCCGACGGACGCGAGCCGCAAGGGCGCAGAGTTTCCGCCTCGGCCGGGAGCAGTCATTCAAGCGCTTCAAAGAGCCTGTCACTCGGCGTCATTGAAGACCCTTGCGATGACTCCACCAACGCTCTGAATCTCGGATCGAAGATTTCCCGTCGATTCCGCCAGTATTCGTGTGCCCCCTTTTCCGCGTAATAGAGGAACAGGATTTCATTGTTGTTTTCCCAGGCTTCCTTTGCGATCGATCCGTCCAGAAAATGCAGATAGATGTTTTCGAACACTTTGTAAAAGCTGTACAGCATGTGGTGGAATCGAGCCAGTTCCTTGTCATTCAGGTCTTTTGGGTTGCTCAGGCCGCGCTTGAATATCCACGGAAGCTCTTCATCCGAACTGAGGACATAGTTCCACTCTTGCATGTCGTGAAATGCAGAGTCGCGTAATGTTGTGCGCAGCGCCCTGGCGCCGCTTTGGATTTGCACCGCGAGGTACACGATAGAAACGACAACCGCGAGTGCGCCGATGGCCTCTGCGATCGCTCCGATGGCATCCCAATTCATGAATTGACTCCTGACCGCTTATTCAGTGCGACCGGGAGAGAATAGCAGCAGATCGGCACCCGGTACCGATCCGCTTTCGAAGACGTTCGACGAGTCCGACCCCCGCAAGCGCTTTCGACGGCGACGGAGCCGCTCCATTCAGCGCGTCGTACCCATTCGCCGCGCGCCGGTCCCTCGTCGACCCGGGCCCGTGGCAACGAAGGGTCAGGCGCCAAACGTATCCGGGCGCGTCCTGGCGCCTGGCTCGCGGCATGGTGGATTCTCTTGACCCCCATTTGCGGCGCAAACAAGGGTTCGAACGAAGGAAATCAGCCGTGTGGCGCGTGGGATTGCAACCGAGTCTGGGTGTTAAGTTGGTCCGACCCCGCGAGGTTGACCCAACCCCGCGAGGGCTCGCCGGACCGTTTGCTTTATTGGGTTGTGTTCAACCCGTTCGGATCAATTGAAGCGCGGCATCAAGAATTTCATCGTCCTGGGTAAAGGGATCATCGCTGACCTTGTGGTCCGGGATGACGCCCCGCAAGCTCGGAT
Organism: Lysobacterales bacterium; assembly: GCA_037384065.1. Taxonomy (GTDB): domain Bacteria; phylum Pseudomonadota; class Gammaproteobacteria; order Xanthomonadales; family SZUA-36; genus JABDPF01. The sequence continues at coordinate 3,319 of JARROJ010000018.1, read as the reverse complement.
CACCGCTGGGGCGGATCATGCAAGCCTTTGGAAACATGACGCCCATCTGGGTGTTGGGCAAGGTGAACGTATGGACGGCTCCGCAGGAAGAAGGCGTGTCGGCGGTCTCCTCTCCCACGAGGGTTCCGAATTCATAGTCCTGCACGATGGCGGCAACCGACGTGGTATTGGAAAAACTGAAACGGTCGATCAGGGCGATGACCTCTCCTTTGAACGCACGTTCATCGGTTCTTGGCTGTGTCGTATTGAGTTCGACATCGAATCGGGTTCCGTCGTCGAGGGTCATGATCTTGCGTTTCATGTCCGCGAGTTCGGGATTAGCCACGTCTTTCCAGAAGGACTTGGTAACCTGGCTGGTACGGACACTGAATTTTGACGCGATCCGGAACGGCTTATCCGCAAAATAGGCGATCATCGGATCGCTGAAGGAGTTGTCGCCGCCGTAATTTCCGCGCAGATCAAGTATGAGATGCTGTGCTTTTTTCTTCGCAATCTCGATAAACGCAGAATCAATGAAGGCCAGGAACGCTTCATTGTTGAACGCATCCTGGGAGGAAAGGTCCCGTGACTCGGTATTGAGAAAAATACCCGGGCGCAAGTAAGCAACATCGCCAATAAATTCAAAAGCTCTTCCGCTTTTCATGAACGATGGCGACTGCACCGCCTGTGTTCGCTCCTGGTATTGCTCGCGGGTCAATCCTTCAACCTCGGTATCGATTCGCTCCCCGCCCGGTTTCTCGATGCGCACGGTACCCGAAGGAAAATCACCGAAAACATACCACCAGTTCTCCCTGAGTGATCCGTTTTCCAACAGGGTCTGTTTGACATAGTCACTCTCACCCTGCTTATAGGCATAGATCTTTTCGAGCAGTTGGTGAATGTCTATTCCATTGATTGCCAGGAGTTCGTCGCCGGCTTCAATCTGCTTGTTGTCAGACCAATTTGCCGTTACCAAAACCTTCTCCCCGAAAAAGCCGATTTTGAAGGGAATCCCGCGCCCGCCGTTCTGATAAAACTGCCGATACGCCTCGTACGGAAAATCCACCGTGCAATGGACAAACCCCGCGAGAACCACGAACGGCTCGAACAGGCGATTGATCTCAAGGTACGTCATCGGACCGGTTATCGAGTCCATAGCCTGCTCAAAAGCGCTGTCGTAATCCGTTTTGGACGTGTTGCGGAAGAGATCGTAACTGCTGATCTGCAGGGTCTCGTAGAGATAAGCGAAGTCTTCGCGTACGGCGGCGACAGAGTATGAGACGGGTTCTTGGGAGGACGAATTCTCAGCTCCGCTTGTCGTTATTGGAAGTATCAACGGACAAGCCAGGACCAGCGTTGCAGCAACTTTGGGCAAAATGGACGTCATGACGGGAACTCCCGGTGTGTCGATGCGGTGTGCATAGAAACTAAACGAGGGACAGCGCGCATCGGTTACACATGAAGCGGAAACGTTCAGGGCGCCCGATAAGGATGCGCTGGGGGCGCATGGGTAAAACGACCGCTACATTCGCTTGCAACGGAATATTCCAAACCGTCATTCACGTTCGTTGCTCGAGCGGCTTGAGCAGTTCAAGCGTGGCCAGGAAAACCCGGGCTGAGTTCCGCCTCGGGTCGGCATCGGTCTGACGGCAACTCAATCGGCGATCATTCCCTCAGATTGCAAACGATCGATACAGCTTCAGGACGTTCATGCTGTCGCACTCCGATTTTCGACATCCCAAAATGACGGGAGGCGGGTTTCCCCGCCTCCGCGTCTACTCGGATCGGCTCGCAAGCCGGAACCGAGGCTGGCTCAGTCGATGAAGGCGCAGCGGCCGAGCTCGGCGCCCTTCTGCACGTGCTGAACCGCACCTTGCGGGAAGGACGTGGCGATATCGCGGCCGTTCCTGCACACGTACACCTGGGTCAGGTCGGCGTGCCAGGAGAAGGCGGCGCCGGTGAGACCGCCGACCAACTTGTCGCCGGCTGCGCTGATGGAGATCGGGTTGTCCATCGGGAAGTCGAAGGCTTCCGCGACGCCCTGGCGGTAGAAGAAGTCCTTCAGGGTCATCCAGCCCATTCCTTCCACGTACATGGCACCGACGACGCCGGAGAAGAAGTTGCCGGCGCGGCCCACGATCACGGTGCCCTCGTCGTTCATGTCGAGGGGCAGCACGGAGACGGGCCCCACGCGAAGGTCGTTCGCGATGAAGTCATCGGTGCAGCCTTCCGGGCAGAAGCGGTTCGGCTGGCACAGGTTGCCGAAGCGGAAATCCACGAAGGGCAGGTCCGTGCACCACTCGAGGCTGCCGATGTCCGTGTACTCGTCTTCGAACGGGTTCCACAGCAGGGGGCCTTCCTTGTACGTGCTCAGGGCGACGCGCGTGCCGTCGTAACTGACGGCCAGGGCTTCGCGGACCTTGTGCGGACCCCCGTAGAGGTCCACCAGGGGGCCCTCGTTGACCCAGGCGACGGCGGCGGAGCCACCGTTCTGGCCGAGGATCACCTCGCCGTTGCCGGAAATGACGTCAGCGCGCAGGTATTTGTTGAAGGCGGGCGCGCCTTCATCGGAAAGCATGCGCATGCCGCCGTGCTTGCCCTGGGTCCAGATGAACGGGCGGATTTCGCCCTTGAACTGGGAGTTGCAGGCGCCGTCGCCGTCCACGTCGATGTAGGCGAAGCCGACCACCGTGTGACCGGCAGCGTCGACGTCGATCGCCATGCTCGAATTCCGTCCAGCCGGACCATCGGGACCGCAGGTCCCGCCATTCAGGTCGCCCAGGTTCACCAGGCGGCCGTTCTTGCTGCCCTGCCAGTCGAACAGGGCGGCCTGCTGCAGGCCGTCGCCGTCGAAGTCGGCCTGGACGGTCATGACCTGGCCATTGCGGTTCATCCGCACGAAGCTGCCCTTGATGACGTCCGGGTTCAGCACGGTGATGTTCTTGTTCTCGTCCCACTTGAACGCGGTGGAGCCCAGGATGCCGGCCGAGGACTTGCCGTTCTTGGCCATGTCGGTCAGGTAGGCGGCCACGATCGGCGTGTACTGCACGCCATCGAGGTAGCCGTTGAACACGATGTCGGCGGTCTTGGTCACGCCGGCCTCGGCCACGATGGGGGTGGCGTCGCAGCTGGCGTCCGTCGCCGGATCGTTGCTCTCCGCCTCGTTCCAGTACTCGCCCTCTGAGAGAAGACGCGTGGGCGTGGTCGGGTAACCACCGCCGGAGATGCCGTTGATGTAGATGACGTATTCCTCACCCGGCGTCAGGCCGTTGATGGTGAAGCGGCCGTCCGGGCCCACCTTGCCCTGGGTCTGATCGCCGGACTGGGCGGAGACGGCGTC
>JARROJ010000017.1:0-42416 GCA_037384065.1 Lysobacterales bacterium | reverse complement strand
CTCGTTCCACATTCGCAGGCAGGAGCGAATACCGTCAGCGCAGCGGTTTGTTTACGCCAAGTCGGGTGATCACGAAAGCGACAAACACCGCCAAAAGCCCCAGGAATATTGAAAAAGTCGTCAATTGACCCACCCACTCCGGTAGCAGAGGAAGATAATTGAAGGTGGCATTCGCAGCGGAATGCATCAGGATTGCGGAGAGGATGCTGCCGCCGGTGTGGTTGTACACCCACGTCATCAGAATCGTCGCGAGGACCGTCCAAAGCAGGAACACCCCGAACGGCATCGCCAACGGCACGCCGGTCCCGATCAGGAACCCCGGCAGATGCCAGAACCCCCAGATCAGCCCGAGAACCAGGCTGGCGTTGAGTGCGGAGAACCGATCCTGAAGTCGGGGCAATGCAAAACCGCGCCACCCGAATTCTTCACCGAATGAGATCAGCAGGATGACGATCACCTGGGGAAACAGTGCGGTCGTTCGCAGGCCCAGGTCGGGGCCGCCGAAAAATGAGTGGATCAGCAGCCCTGCCGCCGCCAGGACCGGAAAAACCAGCACGGCGACCAGCGTCCAAGCCAGATTCAGCCCGCCAATCACCCGCCCTTTGAACATCGCCTTCAGACCCCGCCGGCCAAACGCCATGACGGTAACCAGGATCGCGATCAGCGAGGGGCTCAGCGGGATGAGGATGGAAAGGTTTTCGTTGCCGGTCGCGTACGCAACGTAAGCGACCGCAGCAGAAAAGCCAAGGCTCGCAACAAAAAACAGGGGCAGCGCGCCGCGCGCGATCAGATTCGGTTTGGTCATCGACTCCCTCCTTTAATAGCAAGACGAGGCTGGCATCGATGCGGTTACACAGGACACCGTCCGGAACAGAATCGGGCCAGGGAAAAAACCAGGTCATCCGGTTTTTCACGCTGAGCCCAAATCAGGCCTTCCTGCGGAATGACAGAACCGCCCTCTGGCGTCAGCCGAGGCCCTGTAACCGGTTTTGTCGAACACACTTTGTTTTCACAATCCCGCTTTCAGGCTCACCTTCTGCGCGCTTCGGAAGGGGTGGGTTCTGGGCCAGGCCGTTGATTGGAGTATAGGAAATGCCTATGAATTTGCTGGCGTCAGGACCAGAAAATAGCCGGGCCGCCCCATCGCGGCCCGGACTGATTGGGGATGGACCGACCCTAGGGCTCGATGCGGTAGCCGTTGTGGGGCGGGAACGGCATCGGCCCGATATCGGGCGTACGCCCCCAAACGGGGACGGGGTCGTTCTCGGGATCGAGGATGAAGATCGACATCCACGTGTTTTCGACCTCGAGGACGTCACAGTCTCCGGTCACGGTCACATCGCCCGTCAACCGAACCGCCCAGACCGCATCACCTTCGACATCCGTTGCGAACCCCATGGCCGCATAGCTGAAGGTGTTGCCACCGGTTCGCGCCCAGGCGCCCTTGAGATTGCCGGTCACGTTGACGACGTCGAACAGCCCGCCAAAGGTGACATCAAAGCCCGGCAGTTCCAGCAACATCGTTCCGGCGGCTGAGTTGGACCCAACCGCCTGGCTGGTCCACGACACGTTGTCGTTGGCGTCATATCCGAACCAGCTGCCGATGTACTGGCAGTTGTCGTTCCCGAAGGCATTCAACGGGAATGCAAGCGCCGCGGTCAGCAAAGGGACCAGGTATTTCATACGCACCTCCTTTAACTCGATGTCCGTCGTACGAACCAAACCGCCAGCACCGCTGTTGGATCGAGAAGGCCATCCACTGTTTGCGAGCCGATAGTCGTTGACGAGCCAGCAAAGGAACAGCGGCCCCTAGCGCATGCCAATGCACGCTAGACCATTACAGGACACGGCTCGTGAGGTGTCCTGATCGAAGCCTCAGGAAAACCTAAGGAAAGGGTGGTCACGTCAATTTTCCGGGTTCCCGGGATGCGTTATCATCAAAGAAGAGGCTTCGCAAAGACGCGAACATTCGACCCCGGCGATTCGATGACAGAGGCGCAAGCGTGGGAACCGGATATTGTCTCGGTGAGTGGACGGTCAGGCCGCATCGCAATCAGATCCAGCGCGGCGATCGAATCGTTCATCTCGCGCCAAAGGCGATGGCCGTTCTGGACTGCCTCGTTCGGGCTGAGAATTCAGTCGTTACCCGCCAGGAAATCTTCGACACGGTATGGCCCGGTGCGGCGATAACCGATGAGGCACTGACGCAGCAGATCGCCGACCTGCGCAAGGCATTCGGCGACTCCGCCCAGCACCCGAAGATCATAGAAACCATCCCCAAGGTCGGTTTTCGGCTCATTCCACCGGTCGCCACGCTGCCGGAGGAAACCGGAACCCGTCCGGAGTTGCGCCGTGCCGACCCGACACGCGCATTCAAGTGGCTCCTGCCGGTCACGCTTGGCCTGCTGGTGGTTGCGCTGGCGTTGCGCCAGTTCCTGCCGATCGATCCGGAAAACCGGACACCGCCGCCCCGGGCGGAAAATCCCGTTGTCGCGGTTCTGCCCTTTGTGAACATGAGTGGCGATCCGGACGACGAATACTTTTCGGATGGCATCTCGGAGGAACTGATCAACCTTCTGGCCAAGGTGCCGGGCCTGGATGCGATCTCGCGAACGTCATCGTTTTCGTTCAAGGGCGAGCGCGTGAAAATCACCGATATTGCACGGGAATTGAACGCGTCGCTGATCGTGGAGGGAACGGTTCGGAAAGTCGGCGAAAAAGTGCGCATCACCGCGCAGTTGATCGATCCGGGCACCGACCGGCACCTCTGGTCGGAAAGCTATGATCGCGAGCTTTCCGACATTTTCCGGCTGCAGGAAGAAATTGCGCAGTCGATCGTCACGGCGTTGCAGGACCGGATCGGCGCGCAGAATGTGATCGGCCCGCGGCCCACGGAAAACCTCGAGGCCTACGAGCTTTTCCTGGCGGGCCGGCATTACTTCTACCAACGCGGGACGGCGCTCGACAGCGCCATCATGCTGCTCCAGATGGCGGTGGAAAAAGACCCCGAATTTGCCACGGCATGGGCCTACCTTGCCGCAGCGTGCACGGTGACCGGCTTTTACCGAACGTCCATCAGCAACGCGGACGCCTGGCTGATTGCCGATCGGTCATCGAGGCGCGCCCTGGCCCTGGATCCGGGTTCGGGGCTGGCGCTGGCGGTGCAGGCCATGGGCGCTTACGGCGCCGATCGGAATGTGCTCAAGGGGTTCCAGCTCATCGATCGTGCGGTGGATGCAGCCCCGCAGGACACCACCGTCCGGCTGTGGGCCGGGATGTACTACTGGTATTGGGGCTACCTCGAAGCGGCGCGTTCTCACTTTCTCTATGTGTACCGGCACGATCCGCGGGTGGGCATCTCGAACGGCAGTCTCGGACTGCTTTACCTGGCGCAGGGCCGCGAGGATCTTGCCGCTCCCCTCCTGGCCAGAGCCACGGAACTGGACTACCCGAATCATCACCACGCCCAGGCCAGTCTGTTGATGAAGCGGGGTGATTTCGATGCCGCCTTCGCCAGACTCAAGATCACCCTGGCGGGTCCGGGAACCGGTCTCGATCCGTTGCCCTGGATTTACGAACTGGAAGAGGCCGGCCGCGCCTACGTCGAAAATCCGGCAGCCGCGGATGCGCTCGTTGCCGTCATCGCGAGGGCGCCGACACCGGGCGCGACGGAACGGGCCCGGTTGGCTTTACTGTTCGATTTGCCGGATCCGTTTTTCGACTATTTCGCACGCGCGGTCGACGAAGGCCCATTCTGGCTCGCGTACCTGGTGCCCACCCTGTGGTTGCCCGACTACCGGGCGTACCTCGAAGACCCCCGGTATCTTGAAATCATGCGCAGGGATGGCGCGCTGGAGGTCTGGGAGCAGCGCGGTTTTCTCGACGGCTGCGTTCGCATCGACAGCCCCGCCGGCGATCACCTGGACTGTTCAAGGCGATACGAGTAGATCGTGACCCGGAACGTTGCGCCGGGCTGGCGGATTCCGTGGTCGGTCGTCGGTTGCCCCGGTCGAGACGCGGCGACAATCCGTCCGCTCACTTCGCGACAACGATAACCACCGCGACAAGGATGCCCGCGCCCAGCGCGACCAGGCTGAAGCGGCGCTGTTCCTGTTCGGCCTGCGGCAGCAGGTGTGTGGCGCCGACGTAAACCAGCGCGCCGGCCGAGAGCGACAGCAGCGTGCCGAGCAGCGAGCGATCGATCGAGCTGATGAACGGCCAGGAAATCAGGGTGCCGAGCGGGGTCGAAACGGCAGCGGCGAGAAAGGCCAGCACCAGCGCGGTGCGTTCACTGAAACCGCCACGCAGCAACAGCAGGTAGGTGATGATCCCCTCGGGAAACTCGTGCAGCACCATGCCGGTCGCCGCCAGCACGCCGGTGAACGTGCTTACCGAGAACGTGATCGAGTAAATGACGCCGTCGATGAAGGAATGAAAGCCGATGCCGATCATCGGCACCAGGCCGAGCCCGTACGGCGAGTCCGGTGTCCGTTCGCAGACGAACGCGGTAACGAAGCGGTTGAACAGGTGCAGCGACACGAATCCAACGAGCAGCCAGGCCGGCGCCGAAGCACTCATTTCAAACGCTTTCGGCATGATGTGCAGAAACGATACCGAGATCAGCACGCCGGCGGCGAAGCACACGAAGTAGATGCTGTACCGTCGACCCCAGTCCTCGAAGTGCCGGATCGTGTAGATGCCGATGGCGGTCACCACGCCCGCCAGCAGGCTTGCGCCGAAGGCCGTCCAGAATTGCGGTGCCGTCGTCACGCCGTCGATTCCCGGTTCACAACAGTTCCTGCAAAACCCGGATGACCCGCGCGTTGTCGTCCGGCAACGCGGTGGTGACACGCATGTAGCCCGCACCGAGTCGCGTGTCGTTCAGCGGTTTGATGTAAATCCCGCGCTCGCGCAACTGCGCGGCCAGCCGGGTCGCATCGTGGGGCGCGAAGTCGGCGAGGAAAAAGTACGTCTGGGTCGGAAACGTGCGAACACCCAGGGCGCGCAGGTCCCGCGCCAGCGCCTCGGTCCAGGCCCGAAGCTTCCGGTTGCGCGCGTGAATCTGCTCCTCGTTCTGCAGCGTGGCCAGCGCGGCCGCCTGACTCGGCCTGGCGAGCGGATACGCGTCGTTGTGGCGGTTCAGGTCATCGGCCAGGTCATCCGGCAGAACCGCGTAACCGACGCGAAACCCCGCCAGGCTGTGGGCCTTGGACAGCGTCCGGGTCACCAGCAGGTTGGTGTACTCCGGCACGCGGGGGGCGACGGTCTCACCGGCCAGGCCGATAAACGCTTCGTCGACCAGGAACCGCGTATCGGGATACGACCGCAGCAGGCCGGGCATGGCGGAAAGATCGAAAACCTGTCCGGTTGGATTGTTCGGGTTGACGATGACCACCAGCGAGGTCCGGGGCGGAATTTCGAGCCCGGCCAGGTCGAAGGCGAAGTCCCGTTCGGGCCGCAACCGCGTTTCCGAGTAGCGGCGCGCGATTTCGGGAAACAGCGGATAGGTCGGCGTCAGCAGGTGGACCTGATCGCCGAAGCGGTCGAACAACTGGCGCAGAATCAGTTCGGAGCCGGCATTGACGTGCACGTTGCGGATCGGCACGCCGAGGTCCTGCGCGATCCGGTCACGCAGCGGCTCCGAATACGGCTCGGTGTAGTAATTGCTGCGCGGCGCCTCGGCGCGGGCCGCCGCGATCGCCGCGTCCAGCGGCGGCAGCGGGTTTTCGCACAACAGCAGCTTGATGCCCTTGAAACCGGCGCTGCCCTTCTCGAGTATCGACGTCATGACTCTCGCCTTCCCGCTCGGCAAACGATGTGACCGTGCATATGCCGCCGCCGGAACGCCCTGTCGACGGCCCGTATTACGACCTGTGGCGCTGCTCAATGCAGCGGGTCGTAGATCATCAGGACGGTCGCTCCATTCTGCGTCGAAATATCGGCGACATCCGCGCCTCCCGGAAGCAGGCGATGCGTTCCCGCACGGTACACCCTGCCCTCCGATTGGTATTCACCTTCGAGAACGTAGTGCTGAACGGCCGCGGTGTGTGCGTGTGGGGTGATGTGGCCGTGGGCCGGGAGCCGAACGACGAGGGTCATGCCCATGCCGGGCCCCTGGTCACGCAAGCGCTTGACCTCACCCTCACCGGGAAACTCGGTCAGTTTTTCCCACGGCATCTCGGGTGTGTACGCAACATGCTGATCCATTTTCGGGTTCCTTGTTGGCGGTGGTTACGGCGGCCGTGACCGCTGTTCCGAGGGCCGGTCACGTGCTTCTTGTGGGCGGTTTTTTCGTGCGTCGACTGGCCGTTGAACGGCGACCTCTGCCGCATCTTCAAGTATAGGCCGGGCTACCTTAATCTGGACTTAATCGGTTCTGATTTGAAAGCCCTTGGCAACGGGCCGCGACACCGCACGGTAGGATTGCTGCGGTGAGGCCCGACCGGGCGCCGCCGCGCGTTCAGCCTACGCTAAGCGAGGTTGCGTTAGGCTTGAAGGTGTAACAACAGCTGCGGCTTCACGGAAAACGGGTCTGCAACACCCGGTGTTCCGCCCCGAAGGATCTCTGATCCTGTCAACGGGCGATGGGTCGCTCGACCTTTGCTTGACCGTGAACCCGGGAGGCGCTTTATGAACGACGCAATCACCCGGTGGGATGCGCCATGCGACGCGTTCCAATCACCCGTTCATCTGCCCGAAGACTGGCTGGGGGTCGAGCCTCGGCGCCCCAATTGGCGCGGCGATCTCGTCTGTGAACGTTGTGGCTGGCCCAAGAGCGCGCACGCCGGTCACGAGAGCACACCGGCCCCGGAATCACGCAATCACGACGCCGCGCATCCTCGGTAGCGTTCCATCACGGCATTTTGTCCGCCGACCGGGTCGGCTCCGGGCCGCGCGCGTTCTCGGCGCGATCGCCCTTTTCCCGCAGCATTTTGTAGATTTCGCTGCCCGCGGCCAGGAACGCGCCGACACCGTAGACCTCGGTGTAGTCCGGAAAGGAGTCCCCCGGCGCAGCGCCAACGGGCTGCACGTAGCCCAGCAGACCTTCGTCGGTAACGGAATCGGACAGGGCCCGCCACGCGCGGCGCACCGCGGGCTCATAGCGATCCCGCTCGAGAATGCCCGCGTTGATACCCCAGGCCAGGCCGAAGGCGTGGAAGGCCGTGCCGCTGGTTTCCCGGACGGGGTACCCCTCCGTGCCACCGAGCAGACCCATGGACCAGGTGCCGTCCGCGCGCTGGATGGAGACGAGGCGCCTGGCCATCTTCGTGTAGAGATCGAGGTAGAAGTCCCGGCCCGCCCAGCTTGCCGGCAGGTCGGGAATCATCAGCGCCAGGCCGGCGAACACCCAGCCGTTCCCCCGCGACCAGAACAGGTCCGCCCCGTTTTCCTCGCGTTGCGTGAAATAACTGGAGTCGCGCCAGAAGAGGTGGTCCTTCTCGCTCCACAACAGGTCGTACGTGGCGTGGTATTCCTGGTCCATGAACGCCAGGTATTTCGGATCACCGGTCACTTTCGCCAGCCGGGCCCAGACCGGGGGCGCCATGAACAACGCGTCACACCAGCCCCAGCGATCGTGCGCGTGCGTGTCCTCGGCGTCCCATTCGAGCGTCCCTTGCCGGGGGTTCTGCAGTATCCAGTCGAATTGCTTTCTGACCGGGTTCAGCATTTCGGGCGCGTTGAAGTCCTCGTAGAGCGCCAGGTAGAACTGCCCGACGACCTGGTCATCGGCATGGTACGGGCGTCGGTGCAAGGTCCATTGATTGCGCTCGCCAACGGTCCGCAGCCATGCGGTGTACTTCGGGTCGTCCGCGACCTTGCGCCACTGGTTCATGCCCACGTAAAGCGCGCCATTCTGCCACTCCAGATCGTGATACCGCTCGCGGTTCATCCAATCCGGAGGCTTGCGTGGCAGCGCGCGGTAGTTCCCCTGCTCCTCGAACGTCGCGATCTGCCAGTCAGCGACTTTTCGGGTCAGCGCCTTGACGGATTCAGGGGTGATCGCCCCGGCACCGCGGTCCGACACGCCGGCGTGGGCGCCACCCCCCGACAACAGGAGAACGGCGCACAGGATCGTCAATCGCAAACAAGGCTTCATGAGTCGTCGCTCCCTGCACCCCGTTCGGTTGAACCCGGCAACCGTAAGGGGCTGATTTGCGTGGAATACCGCCGTATAAGTAGCAATTCACGGACCTGAGTACAAGAACCCCGGACACCGGAGGTCTGGATTTCCGGGCGCAATCCGCTCCGGACGCTCCGATGGCGGTTGGGCCGCACTGCGACTATATTTGACCCACGCCATCGATGCACCGGAGACCGACCGATGAACGACGAAAAACAGATCCGCGAAACGATTCAGACCTATTTCGACAGCATGTACGAGTCGAACCCCGACAAGGCCCGGGCTGCATTCCATCCCGCTGCCAGAATCACCGGCTACCTGGAAGACGGGCTGCACGAGATGTCGGTCGACGACTTCGCGGCGTTTGTCGCGAGTCAGCAACCTTCGGCCCGGGCGAACGGAGACCCGGCACGGCTGGATGTGCTGTCCATAGACATCGCGGGAAATACCGCCGCTGCGCGGATACGTGACGACTACCTGGGGCTGACGTTCCTGGACTCCCTGTCCTTGCTGAAGGTCGACGGCCGCTGGAGCATCTACAACAAGCTGTTCCACGTCGAGGGGCCGGCGAGTTAGCCGTGGGGGCAGGATACGCCGCGAAACGGACGGCAGCCGCCTGGCGCATGTACCGGAGACGCCGATGAGTACGGACCTTTTCGCAGACCGGGCCACGGGCTGGGACGCGGTCGGCCAACGCGTCGAAAACGTGGACCACATCGCCCGTGCAATGCGCGGCCGTCTGCCGTTCCGGGAATCGATGGAACTCATGGACTTCGGCTCGGGAACGGGCCTGCTGGCGGAGCGGATCGCGCCCCTGGTGCGAAAGATCACCGCGGTGGACACATCGGCCGCCATGAACGACCAACTGGCCCGAAAACGGGCCGCCTTCGACTGCGAACTGGAAATCCTCGAGGTGGACCTTCTGAAAACTGACCTGGACCGGCGGTTCGACGGCATCATCTCCTCGATGACCTTGCATCACATCGAGGATATCCCGTCACTCTTCCGCCGGTTTCATACCTTGCTGGAAGCCGGCGGGTTCATGGCGCTCGCCGATCTCGACACGGAGGACGGCAGCTTCCATGACGACGACACCGGCGTTTTTCACTTCGGCTTCGATCGGGACGCGCTCGTCGCAATGGCGACGGATGCCGGATTCGACGCGCCGCAAACCTCGACCGCCGGCATCGTGCGCAAACCCCATCGGGAGTTTCCGGTGTTCCTGTTGACGGCAACCCGGTAAACGGCCCGGATTCGATCAGGTTTCGTCGACTTCCGGTGCGGCGTCCGCGGCGCCGCCAAGAAACTCGATCGAGCGGACTTCGAGCGCGAAGGGGCCGGCCTGCTTGTCCGCCAGCAGAAACCCGATCTGCCGGATTTCCCCGGCGCGGACCGGACCGGCTTGCGGAACGACGCGACCCCGAAAAACCGGCATGAACGTGTCGAACGGCAACTCGATCGTTCGCCAGCGGTCATCCGTTTCAAACACCGCGCGCCAGGCGATGCCGTCGAAGCGATCACCGCTCCGCAAGCGGAACTGGTAGCTGCGGCCGTCTCCGCGCACTTCGATCCGCACGCGGTCCGCCCGGGAGAGATCGTCATTCACCAGGCGGCGCACCGAGGCGAAACCGCCGTTGTTTTCCAGCGAGAGCATGCCCTCGAACCGCAGACCGTCCGGCGTCGCGACCATGCGCCCCGACGAGACCCCGCCCATCACGCCGTCGTTGACCGCGCGCCAGCTCTCCGGAGCCAGGTCCAGCGCCATCAGCATCGCCAGCGCACCCAGCAGGCCCATCAGCCGAACGTCCGCTCGTGGGCCGCCAGCGTACTCTCGACCCGCCGCAACGCGGCCATCAGCCGTTCGCGAATCGGCGCGCCGCTGTTTTCCGCGGCCAGAAGCGCGGCGGTATGGGCGGCACAGAGGTTCTCCGCCGCCCCCCAGGCGCCGATCAGTTCCTCGGCCCAGTCGCGAAACGCCTGCGCCGCTCCGGCGCGGCGCTCCAGCGCCTTGGCCAGCGTGGGATGGAAGCTGAGAGAATCGCCGAGCCCGAACCAGCGCAGGAGCTGCGGCAGTCGCAGATACATCAGCGTGTCGTCCGAGTAAATCGTTCGGGAGGCGCGATGGTAGGCCAGCACCGAGGAGAAGTGGACGCTTTCGTTGGCGGACACGAAGTCCACGCCGCGCGGCACCGTGAACTCGAAATCATCAGCGTACCGCTTGTGCAGCGCCGGGTCCTCGCTTCGGGTTTCCGCCCAGGGCAGATCCGGAAACCGCTCGTGGTGGCGCGCCGTGCCATAGAGCACAGCTTCCGGGTACCACTCGTGAACCTGGCGGACGTGCACCGTGTGGAAGGGGTGCAGGTTGATGACCGCCTCGAGTTCCTCGCCCCCATCGGTCTGCTCCGAGACCAGGCGCCGGGCCGCACGGCTCAGCGTGTAGGAATCGAGCAGCACGTACCGGCCGCTCGCGAGTCGCACCAGCGCCGATTGCGTGCCGACATCGATCAGGCCAGCCACCCTGAACGACCCGCGGAAATTCCAGTAACCGTCCGCGACGGTAATGATGTCGTTACTCATGCCGATCTCCGTTACGCCGCCATCGGGTACATCATAGCGGGCTGACCGTTTCGCCGCGCCCGAAACCGGCGCGTTCGATCCCCGCGCGCCGTTCCGGCGAAAGTCGCCCGTTCGACGCCCGGCTACTCGCCGTAGGCGTAGCCAAAGGCCTCGATCTCGCGCGCCCAGTGGTGCGCGACCCGGTCGCGCAGTTCGGGGGTGTAGTACTCGGTGTAGGGCCGCCGCTGACCGACGTTCTTTTTCCGCAGGGGCTCGTACGGAATGTCGATGCGCCGGCAGATCGTGCGCCAGTCATCGTCCAGCCGCTCCAGCCGCCCGACGAAATCCATCAGCATCCGGCCCGTGCGGTCGCACAGCACATCCATCTGGTACGCGTCGCGTCGCCCGCTCTGCATCTCCACGAACTTTTCGAAGCTGCCGAGGCGCCGGACGCGGTCATGACGTCCGTGATCCGGGTACCGCAGGATGAACTCGTACTCCGATACCAGCCGCGCCCAGGGATTGCGCACGATGGCGAACTTGAAATACCGCGCGAAGCGCTCCGGCGGCATGCGGCGCCGGGCCGCCAGGATGCTGTCGTGGGCCCGGAAGCGGTACTTGCGGTAATCCCACTCCAGCCGCGCGCGGCTCTTGAAGTGGTCCCAGCGCGAATCGGGCCGCGGCAGGACATAGGGCGCGAGTTGCGCCCACATGGCCTGGCTGGCCGTTTTCCGGACCCGCACGAAGATGAACTCGTGGCTGTCGGAGATCAGCATCGAAAAAAACCGGCGGATTGGGTGGGGGTGATCACGCATGCAGCGCGCATCGAGTCGAATTCGACGTGGGTCATCGGGCCGGCCTCATCCCGCAATCCGTCCGCGAACGGCGTCAGAACGCGTAACCCATGATGGCGATGAAATGGCAAAAAGCGCCGGCGATGACGAACAGGTGCCAGATGAAATGCGCGTACGGCAGGCGCTTGGCGCCGTAGAACAGCAGCCCGCCGGTGTAGAACACGCCGCCCGCGACCAGCCAGAGTATGCCCGGCAGGGCCATCGCCTCGACCAGCGGTTTGAACGCGATGACGATGATCCAGCCCATCAGGACATAGATGCCCACGACCAGGCCGTGGAAGCGGTGTCCGCTGACCGACTTGAGCACGATACCGGCCAGGGCCAGACCCCAGACCAGGCCGAACAGCGTCCAGCCCCAGGGACCGTTCAGCACGCCGAGCAAGATCGGCGTGTAGGTCCCGGCGATCAGCAGAAAGATCGCGTTGTGGTCGAGCAGGCGCAGGACCGATTTCGCGCGGGGATGCGGCAAGGCGTGGTACAGCGTGGAGGTCATGAACATCAGCATCAGCGTCGCGGCAAAAACACTGACCCCGACGACGACCGCCGTCGTGCCCCGATCCAGCGCGGTCAGGATCAGCCAGGGCGTGGCCGCGACGGTCACCACGAAGCCGAGGCCGTGGCTGACGCTGTTCGCGATCTCTTCGCCGACGCTGTACGCGCGAACCTGTGCTTTCTCGCTTGCCATGTGTTCCAGTCTACCGATTTTTCGCGCCGCCCGGGCTACCAGCCGTTGCATCGCGGCCAGCAATCCGCCGCTCCGGCCGTCCCGTCGATGACGTGGTAGGCCTCGTACGCGGCCGCGGTCATGCAGGCGTGGTTGGGCAGAATACGCAGCTGGCTGCCGACCGGGAACGATGCGAACGCACGGTCCGGCGGCAACTCGACGAGCCCGTGTTCCTGGTTGACCTCGTCGACCCGCAGACCCGGAATCGGCTGGCCGTCATCGACCCGGGCGATCAACCCGAAGCCGCAATCGTGAGCCTGCGCCGCCGTTCCGCGATCCTTGGACAGCGCCAGGCCGCCGGCGTCGACCAGCAGGCGGCGATGCGCCCGGTTGTGACTGATGACAGTGGTCAGGACGCTGAGCGCGATGTCCTCGACGCCGCACACGCCGAGACCGGCCTGAACCAGGTCGAAGAAAACGTAAACGCCGGCCCGAAGCTCGGTCACCCCGTCCAGTGAACGGGCCTGCAGCGCGGTCGGCGTCGACCCGACGCTGACCTCCGGGCACGCGATACCGGCGGCTTCCAGGTGGCGCGCCGCGCGCACGCAGCGGCGTCGTTCCTGCTCGGCGTGGCGAACGAGTTCGCCGGTCGTGCGGCAGCCATACGCGCCACCGGCATGGGTCAAAACGCCGGCCAGCCTGAGACCCGGCGCCTCGGTCACGACGCGGCCGAGCGCGATCAACGCCGGGTCATCGGCCTCCAGCCCCGCGCGATGGCCGTCGACATCGATCTCGATCCAGGCGTCCACGGTCCGTCCCGCCGCCGCTGCCAACGCGGCCACGGCGACCGCGGTCTCGGGCGCATCGAGCAGCACCTGCAGATTCACGCCCCGGGCATGCAGTGCGAGCACCCGCGCCATGCGCTGCGGCACGATGCTGACCGCGTACAGGATGTCGCGGAAACCGCCCGCGGCGAAGTACTCCGCCTCGCGCAGGGTCGAAACGGTGATCGCGGGCCGGTCCGGCGCGGTCATCAACCGGGCGATCTCCACCGATTTCGCCGTCTTGACGTGGGGGCGCAGGCGGACCCCGAGGGCCCGCGCCCGCGCGGCCATGCGATCGATGTTCCGGATCATTCGCCGGCGGTCGAGCAGCAGGCAGGGGGTGGACAGACCGGCGACGACCGACGCCGTCATGCGGTCAGTTCCTTCAACTCCTCGAACACGCCGTCCAGGTGGGCGGCCAGCGCATCGATGTCAGGCACGGCCGTGCGGCCCGCCACCAGGCCGACGTTCATCAGGCCGGCGTAGCTGTTGGCCGTCACGTTCAGCGCCGTCATCGGCGCCAGCGTGGAAATGGGAATGGCGCGCAGGCACTCCGCCCCCCGGAAGTACAGCGGTTCCGGCGGACCCGGCAGGTTGGAGATGACGAGATTGTTGACCGGGTTCATGAAGCGGTCCAGGTGCAGGGTTTCCTCGAACAGCGACAGCAGGGCGACGGTCAGCGCGTAAAGCTGGATCGCCGGGCGGCCGAAACCGGAAAAAACCTCGCGCGCGGTGCGTGACGCCTGGCGGATCTCCTGCATCGCGTTGAGCAGGTCCTCGCGGTCCGAGGCCAGCCGGACCTGCAGCAGGGAGACCAGGTTGCCGGCATCCGCGTCTTCGCGCGTGCGCAGGTTGACGGGCATGTAGGCCACCAGCGGTTCGTCCGGCGCGTCGCCCTTGTCCGCGAAATACCGGGTCACCGCCGCATCGCAGATCGTCAGCAGCACGTCGTTGACGGTGACCTCCTGGCTGTGGGCGATCCGCTTGACGTCGTCCATCGGAAACACGGTCGCCGTCAGGCTCCTGGCGGCGCCGGGAATCACGTTCAACCGCGTGCGCGGCGCGCCCAGCGGGAAGGTGATGTCGAAATCGCCGTCGATGAAACGACGCTGCAGCAGGCGCGCGCCCAGGGTCGTCATGTCGAGCGCGGTGCGCAGGCCGCCGCCGAAAACACGGATGCCCTCGTTGATCAGTTCGGTGTAGGTCGGCTCCCTGCCCTTCACGCGTGCCGCCGGTTTCTGCCCGTGCCAGATGGCCGGCGCGCTTCGGTCGTCCGGCGAGGGCGAACCCGACTCGGAGAACCAGCGGTTGATCGTCACCCCGTCGGCCAGCGCATGGTGGAACTTGGTGTAGAACGCGAAGCGGCGGTCCGACAGCCCCTCGATCAGGTGGAACTCCCACAGCGGGCGCTGCCGGTCGAGCAGGTTGGCGTGCAGGCGCGAAACGGTCTTCCACAGTTGCGCGTCGTCCCCCGGGGCCGGCAACACCGTGTGCCGCACGTGGTAATCCATGTCGATGTCCGAATCCTCGACCAGGTCCGGGTACAGCGGAATGCGGTAGCGCAGTTTCTGGTCGAAGGGATATCCGGGCGGTTCGTTCTTGAGTTGAGCCAGCAGCGAGCGCAGCCACGCGGAGCCCTTGCGCGGCGGCAGGCGCAGAATCTGCAGGCCCGCCACGTGCTTGGGGCTGCTCGGCGACTCCGTCAGCAGAAAACCGTTGTCTATCAGCGAGACCTTGCTCATCGGGCGGTCCGGTCAGCGGAACGCGTCCGCCGGTAATGGCCTGTCTTTCAGTTTACGTCCGACCGGCGCGGATTGCTCGCCTCGCGCTGAAGCGAACCGATTGCGATACGCTCGCGGGACGGGCGGCGCGCGCCGCCCGGCCCGCAGCCGGCTCATTCAGCGGCGGTAACCGCCTCGAGACGCTCGGCGTGATCGAGTTCCCACGGCGGCGCCTCGTCTGCGCCCTCTTTCAGGAAGTGGTCCATCCAGCGCATCAGGCGCAAACCGTAATCATAACGCGCCGCGGTGCGGCTGTTGCCGTGCCCCTCGCCGGGGTAGTAGACCAGGCGGACCGGCGTATCCGTGCGAACCTTGACGTGGCGATACATCTCCATCGACTGGGCCGGATGCACGCGCGGATCCTCGGCGCCGTGCATGATGAGCAGCGGCGTCCGGACCTTGCCGGCGTGGAAGATGGGGCTCCGCTCCAGCATCCACTGCCAGTCCTCCCAGGGCCAGGCGCGGGCGTGCACGTTGTACATCTCGTTCGGAATATCGGTCGTTCCGAACTTTGAAATCTGGTCGGAGATGCCCACGAAGGCGACCGCGGCCGCGAAATGCTCGGTCAGGGCGCTGGCGGCCCACATCGACGCGTAGCCTCCGTAGGACCCGCCGGTCACGCCGGTCCGGTCGCCGTCGGCCAGTCCGGCCTCGACCAGGTGGTCCTTGGCGTCGACGAAATCGTCGAACTCACCGCCGGCGTAATCGTGCTGTCCCATCTTGGAGAACTCGACCCCGCGACCGGTGCTGCCCCGGTAGTTCGGAAAGGCCACGATGTAGCCCTGCGCGGCGAGCACTTGCGCGGGCCGGCTGTAGCCGGACATCCAGCCGTTCGAGAAATGCGCTTCCGGACCGCCGTGAATGATCAGCACCAGCGGCGGCTTGCCGAACAACGGCTTGTCCAGCGGGTGGACGACGATCATCTCGAGTTCCAGGCCGTCGCGGGCCGCGTACCGGACCACCTCCTGCCGGGCCAGTTTCCGTTCGGCCAGCAGCGGATTCGAATCGGTCAGCCGGCGCGGCTCGGAGCCCGGCTGCAGCAGGTAGACCTCCGGCGGGTGCGCCGGGGAATCCGCGACCGCGGCGGCGACCTGCTGACCGGGCCGCGCGTCGACGCGGCGCACGATGACCCCGCTGTCGGGCGCCGGGCCCGGGGGCTGAATGTCGCCCAGCCACGTGCGGCCCTGCTCGGTCCACACGCCACGGCTTCCGATCCAGTTGATGCTGTCATCGTCCTGCCACCAGAAGTCCTCGACCTGCCCGGCGTAATCCGGAACGAGTTCGATTCGCTCGCCACCGCTCGCGGACGCCACGTACAGCCGCCCGGCCGAGGGATCGTGGATATCCTCGCCGCCAATCCAGGCGAGACGCTGGCCGTCTGGCGACCAGGCGAAGATGTCGAGCTTGCCTTTGAGCCCCATCGAGTTGCGGATCTCACCGCTGTCCGCCTCGACCACGAACAGATCGCTGCGCATGTATTCGTCGTCGATCAGTGGCGTCGGCGCCATCCGCACCGCGAGCCGCCGACTGTCGGGCGACCACTCCATCGCGATCACCGACCCGGTCAGTTCGAGCGGTTCGGCGTCACCGCTTTCCAGGTCCAGCAGCCAGACCCGCTCGGGCCGCGCGGATTCCTCGTAAACCTGTGCCCGAAACCCCTTTTCGGCGAGTTTCTTTTCGGTGCCCGGTTTCGGATCTTCCGCCAGGAACGCGATCGAACGGCCGTCGGGCGCCATACGCAGCGCCTTGATCGGGCTGCGGGCCGTGTAGACCACCTCGGCCTCACCGCCGTCGACCCGCATGCGGTGGATGTCCGCAAAATCCGCCTTCAGATCGCGCTTACCGACGAAGAACAGGACCTGGCCGTCAGCGGACCAGGCCACGTCGGAAACGCTCACCTTGCCGGAGAAATAGGGTCGCGAGGCGCCCTCGAGGTCGACCACGTGCAACTGGCTGTACGAGCCGCCATCGTCGTCCTTGTACAGTTCGCGCGGCACCGACAGCAGGTAGGCGATGGCGTCGCCGTTGGGGCTCAACGCGACTTTCGTCACCGATTTCAACGCGACGATGTCTTCCAGTGTCAGGTTCGAACGCTCCGCGGACAGGGCGGTTTCGCCCGCGGCGAACACGAGCGCGGCGGCGAGCACGAGACGGTAAAAAAAGTGAGATCGATTCGTTTTCATGGGTTCCCATCGATTGCCGTTTGATCCAGCGGCGTACATTACCAAGTCAGCGCTTCTTTGTCAGGACCGGCATGTTCTGGCGCCGCCGGGATCAGTTAAACTGCGCATCCGGCCGGCGGCCCGGGCGTGAGAACACGCTGCCGGTCATGATGCGACGCGCCGGATTCCCGGTCGGCGGAACCGCTGAACTTCGCCGGCATTCCGCAGCGCCGGCCTGGGTCGGCTGGCGGCGCCGCCGAACCGCCAACAGGAGATTCGAAAACCGCCATGATCATCGCCAGTGGCCCGTACATTTCATCCCATTTCGTCGCGACCGTGTCGCGCAACGGCTGGCCCGTTCTCGACGCCGGCGGGGCGGCGGAATTCGGGCTGGAAACCGATCCGCGCCTGGCCGGCCCGGAGGGCCTGCGGCGCGCCGTCGAAGGCATCGACGGCGAGCGCATTCTGACCACCGGGGAGCACGCCCTTGGCTTCGTCGCCGAGCACTTTCCGGATTCGCGGGTCGCACGCGCCGCCCGACTGTTCAAGGACAAGGCCGCGTTCCGGCGCAGCCTCGAACCGCTGTTTCCCGACCTCTGGTTCACGGAAATCGAGGGTGGCGAACTGCATGAACGAACGCTGCCCGACCACGTCTTTCCGTTCGTGATCAAACCCTCGGTGGGGTTTTTCAGCATCGGCGTCCGGATCGTGCGCCGGCCGTCCGAATGGGACGACGCGCGCGACGCGATCCGTGACGAAGTCGCGGCCGCGAGCGAGGACTTTCCCGGTCACGTGCTGAACCGGACCCGGTTCCTGCTGGAAAGCTACATCGACGGCGACGAGTACGCCGTGGACGCCTGTTACGACGCGGAAGGGGCGCCGGTGATCTTCAATATCCTGCAGCACCGCTACGCCTCCGACGCGGACGTTTCCGATCGGCTGTACGTCTCCTCGCAGCGCATCGTCGACGACGTGATGCCCGACGCCATGAAGTTGCTCGACGCCATCAACGGCGACCGTGCGATCCGGAACTTTCCGCTGCATGCGGAGTTCCGGCGCCGCCGCGACGGGCGCCTGGTACCGATCGAAATCAATCCGCTGCGCTTCGGCGGCTGGTGCACGACGGGCGACTTCGCCCACTTCGCCTGGGGCTTCAACAGCTACGCGTTGTACATGAACGGTGCGCGCCCGGACTGGCGGCAGGCCTTCGCCGGGCGGGCCGACCGGGAATTCGGGCTCGTGGTGCTGGACAACGATACCGGCATCGCACCGCGTGCGATCCGGGACTTCGATTACGACGCGCTGCTCGCCCGCTTCTCGAAGCCCCTGCATCTCAATCGCATGGATTACCGACGATTTCCGCTGTTCGGTTTCCTGTTCGTCGAGACGCCCGAGGCGGACCGGAGCGAACTGGACTGGATCCTGCGCGCCGGCCTGCGCGAATTCGTCCGCTGACGGCGGCCCCGTGCGCGAGCGCCCTCAGGCGGGCGGCTCGTATTCGTCGTAGTAGCGGTGCGCCTCGTCCTGGCGGCCGAAGGTGGTCAGGATCAGCGCGGCCCGGATCCACATGCCGTTGCGCATCTGGCGCCAGTACACCGCGCGCGGATCATCGTCGATGTCGGTGCTGACCTCGCGCCGACGGGGCAGCGGGTGCAGGATCGCGCAGCTGTCCTTGAGCCGCGGCATGTCCTCCGCGCCGATGTGGTACTCCGAGGCGTCGGTGGTGCGGGCTTCGCCGGCGGCGTCCCATTCGTCCTGGATCCGCGTCATGTAAATCGCATCGGCCAGCGGCATTACGGAATTGAAATCCTGCGTGACCTCGTAGCGCGTGCCCGCGGCATCGAGCTGGTCGAGGATGTCCTGGGTGATCTGCAACTGAGGCGGCGCGACGAAGTACAACGTGACGCCTTCGAACAGCGTGAGCAGCCAGGCCAGCGAGCGCACGGTGCGCCCACGGGCGAGATCGCCGACGAAGACGATGCTTTTACCCTCTATCCCGCCCAACCGCTCGAAGCTGCGTTCGAGCGTGTATACGTCGAGCAGCGCCTGGGTGGGGTGCTGGTCGGCGCCGGAGCCCGCGTTGAGCACCGGGATCTCGCGGTTGGTATGAGCCAGCATCCAGGCCACGCGCTCGGCGAAACCGCCGACCGGGTGGCGCATGATGATCATGTCGACGTAGGAACTGAACGTGCGGATCGTATCCTCGGGCGATTCGCCCTTGACCTCGCTGGACGTCTTGGTGTCGCGCACGTCCATCGTGTCCAGGCCGAGAATCTGGCAGGCGGCATTGTGCGACAGGTAGGTGCGCGATGAAGGCTGCGCGAAATACAGCATCGAGCGCTTGTCGGACAGCAGGGTCTTCAGGAAATTGGCGCCCTCGCGGCGCTTGTTGATGCGCTTGATCTTGGTCGCCAACGCGCACAGTTCGTCCAGCATCGGCCGCGTGAACTGCTGCGCGATCAGCGTATGCGGCGGCTCACCCCGAAAGTAGACGCCCTTTTCGATCAGGGGCAAGGCCTGGAAATCCGTCCAGGAAATGTCACACAGCCGTTTACCGCTCACCTTGGTTTCGTTCGTCATCGCCTCGATTCCCCTGCTCGTCTCGCCGCCGCCGGCTCCCTGCGGATGATAGCGCACTCCCGGCAGACCATTGCTTGACGTGGGTCTGCTGAACGCGAGTCCGCGGCGACCCGCTAGCGCCGCCGCCGGTGGCGGCGCAGCGCCATCGCGTAGAAGACGACGTTGAGCGCGATCACGGCGGCGCCGAGCGCATACTGCATGTCCCGCGTCAGCCCGGCCGGATAGACCAGCGGCCACAGGTAACGCTCGATGAACCCGCCGGCGGCGACCGCCTCCCCGGCCAGTTCGCGCAGACGCCACTCGAGCGGCGTCAGGGGACAAACCCAGCCGCCGAACTCGATGGCCGCACCCCAGGCCGCGCAGGGCAGGTGCAGCAACGCGATCCGCGGCCAGCGCATGACCAGCAGGCCACCCAGGACGACGAAAACGATGAAGCCCAGGTGCAGCAGGAAAACCAGGTTGGCGGCAAGCGCGTAGCTCATGGTGCTCGGTTCCTCACAGGGCGTCATTCTAGACCCGACGCGCCGGTGAACGCGCAACCGGCCCGTGATTTTTTGGCTGCCGGACGGTACATTGAACGCTCGCCAACCGGCCGCCCGAGCCACGGAATGACCATGAACCATCTGCTTCCCGCCCTGCTGATCCTGCTGACCACCTGCGCCAGCGCCGCCGAATACGACCTCATCATCCGTAACGGGACCCTGTACGACGGTTCCGGCGCGCCGCCGGTGCGCGGCGATGTCGCGGTCAACGGCGACACCATCGCGCGGATCGGCGACCTCGGCGACAGCAGCGCGCGGCAGGAGGTCGACGCCCAAGGCCTGGCCGTCGCCCCCGGTTTCATCAACATGCTGAGCTGGGCCAACGTTTCACTGATCGAGGACGGCGATTCGCAAAGCGACATCCGCCAGGGGGTTACGCTGGAAGTGATGGGCGAAGGCTTCTCGATGGGCCCGTGGAACGACGCGATCAAGGCCGAAACGCTGGAGAAGCAGACCGACATCCGCTATGCCATCGAGTGGACCACGCTGGGCGAATACCTGCAGTACCTGGAAGACCGCGGCGTATCCACCAACGTCGCGTCGTTCGTCGGTAACGGCACCTTGCGGCAGTACGTCATCGGTTACGACAACCGTCCGGCCACGGCGGACGAACTCGCGGCCATGAAGACGCTGCTGGACGGGGCGATGCGTGAAGGTGCGATGGGGCTGTCGTCCTCGCTGCTGTACGCGCCCAGCATGTACGCCGATACCGCCGAGTTGACCGAACTCGCGCGGGTCGCGGGCCGCCACGGCGGCATGTACGTCTCCCACATCCGCGACGAAGGCGACCGGCTGCTCGAGTCGATCGACGAGTTGATCACGATCGCCCGCGAGGCGAACGTTCCGGCCGAGGTCTACCACCTCAAGGCGTCCGGGCAGCCGAACTGGCCGAAACTGGAGACCGCCATCGAGCGGATCGAACAGGCCCGCGCGGACGGGCTCGCGATCACCGCCGACATCTATACCTACCACGCCAGTTCGACCGGGCTGCACGTCCAGCTGCCGGACTGGGCGCGCGAAGGCGGAATCGACGCGGCCATCGCGCGGCTCAGGGACCCGGACACGCGGGCGAAAATCCTGTCGGAAATCACGTTTCGCAACGGCCCCGACAGCATCCTGCTGGTGGGATTCCGCAACCCCGAGCTGCGCAAGTACATCGGTCGGCGGTTGGACGAACTCGCGGCCGAGCTCGGCAAGTCCCCGGCCGAAACGATGGTCGACCTGATCGTCGAAGACAACAGCCGCGTGCAGGTCGTGTACTTTTCGATGTCCGAGGACAACATCCGCCGCAAAATGGCGGTGCCCTGGATCGCGTTCTGCTCCGACGCCGCGTCGATGGCGGCCGAGGGCGTTTTTCTCGAACAGAGCACGCATCCGCGCGCCTACGGCTCCTTCGCCCGGGTCCTCGGCAAGTTTTCCCGCGACGAAGGCATCCTGTCCCTCGAGGAAGCGATCCGCCGCCTGACGGGGTTTCCGGCGGAAAATCTCAAGCTCGACCGGCGTGGCCGCCTCGCCCCAGGGCATTTCGCGGACATCGTCGTGTTCGACCCCGCCCGGGTGCGCGACCGCGCGACCTTCGAACAACCCCACCAGTACGCCGAAGGCATGGTGCACGTCTGGGTCAACGGCGAGCAGGTCCTGCGTGACGGTGCGCACACGGGCGCGCGGCCCGGCCGCTTCGTCAAGGGCCCCGGTGCGCGCGACGACTGAGCGACGCGGCGCTAGCGCAGCGCCTTGAAAAGCGTGCCGACCAGCTCGAACGCCTTGTTCTCGAGCTGCTCCTGCATGTGGATCTTGGGACCGAACAGCATTTCGGACTCGTCCCACAACAGCAACTCCGTGCTGACCGCCCGGTCCGGCGAAACCTCGGCGCGCACGCCGTGCCGGCGCAACCGCATATCCAGCACGACCGCGCAGTGGTAGTCATCGGTTTCCATACCCCAGCTCATGACGTCGAGCACGTACAGCGAGGAGGTGGCGCTCTTCAGCCCGAGCCGTTCCATTTCCGCCGCGATCGCGTCGCGCAGGTGGTACGGGCGCCAGAAGCACGCCGGGTCGACCTGGTTTTCGTACTCGAGCTGGATGGCGTCGCTTGCCGGATCGAATGCCGCCAGGAACTCGGGTTTCTCGGCCGCGACCGCGGGCAGGGTCATGCCGGCGAGCGCGAGTGCGGTCAGGAAGGACCTTACGGGTTTCATGGTTCGACCTCCTGTGCAGATTCGTCAACGCGGTACACGTCGAGTTTAATGGTTCTTCGCCGTCGCGCCCGATGATTTTCCAAATTGCGGTACGATTCAGTTCCGCAGCCCGACAGCGAACCGGAGTTCGAAGCAATGAAAGCCCGCCACATCGTGCCCTTTTTCGTCATCCTCCTTACCCCCGTTGCGGGCCTGGCGGCTGACGCGGCCCGTGCCGGCGAACGCGAACTGCCCGATCCGCTGGCGGCCGGTTGGGCGGGCGCGCCGGTTTGCGAAAAACTGCACGAGGACGCCACTCAACGGGTTCTCGAGTGCACCTTTGACCCCGGCCGAGGCCACGAACGCCACTATCACGCCCCGCATTTCGGCTATGCCGTCCAGGGCGGACGCATGCGGATCACCGACGCCGGCGGCACCCGCGAAGTCGAGCTCGCGACCGGCAGCCATTTCAGCAGTGCGGGGGTGGACTGGCACGAAGTGCTCAACGTCGGCGATACCACGGTGGTCTACCTGATCGTCGAGCCGAAATAACCGGAGCGCCGGCGCGGTTCAGTCCGGGCCTGCGCCGTCGAGGGCCAGTCCGACCGCTTTTTCAGCGTGCAGCGCCGTCGTGTCGATCAGCGGCACCGACGTGCAGGCCGGCGTGACCAACAGCCCGATTTCCGTGCAACCGAGAATCACGGCCTCGGCGCCGCGCGCGGCCAGGGCGTCGATGATCGACCGGTAGCGGTCCCGCGACCCGTCGCGGATTTCGCCCAGGCAGAGTTCTCGGTAGATGACGTCATGGACGACCTGCCGGTCGGCCCGGTCCGGCACGAGCACATCGATGCCGAACCGCTCTCGAAGCCGCCCGGTGTAAAAATCCTGCTCCATCGTAAACGCGGTGCCGAGCAGGCCGACCGTACGGATGCCGGATTCGAGCAACACGTCGGCGGTCGCATCGGCAATATGCACCAACGGGATCTCGATGGCTTCCTCGATCTCGGCAGCGACCTTGTGCATCGTGTTGGTGCAGACCAGCAGAAAATCGGCGCCGCCCGCTTCCACGCTTCGGGCCGCCTGCGCCAGCAGACGGGCGGTGGCCGCCCAGTCGCCCGCGTGCTGCAGGGCCTCGATCGGGCCGAAATCGACGCTGTAGAGCACCAGCTGCGCCGAATGCAGGCCGCCCAGGCGCCGCTTTACGCCTTCGTTGATCAGGCGGTAGTAGGTCGCCGTGCTTTCCCAGCTCATGCCGCCCAGCAGGCCGATGGTTTTCATGGCGTGGCGTCCGAATGCGAATGGGGTCCAGAGGAGACTTTACCTGAAGCGGTGCGCGATACGAAAATAGCGGCATGAACAACGTACTGATCACCGGAACGAACCGCGGCCTGGGTCTCGGTTTTACGCGACACTACCTTGAGCGAGGCTGCCACGTCGTCGCAACCGCCCGCGATCCGGCCGACTGCGCTGCCCTCGCGGACCTGCACGCGGAATTCGGCGAAAGCCTGACAACCGTTGACCTCGATCTGAGCCGCACGGACGCGATCGCGAACGCCGCATCCGCGCTGGCGGACGTCGAACTCGATCTCGTCATCAACAACGCCGGCGCCATGATCGACGAAAAGTTCGGCCACTGGACGGCGGACTCGTTCGCGCGGCTTTTCGCGGTCAACACGATCGGGCCCGCGGTGTTCGCGCAGGCCCTGTTACCGCGAATGAAGCCCGGATCGAAACTCGTCAACATCTCGTCCGGCCTCGCATCGTGCGGCCTCAACATCAACCCCGAAACCGGTCTGGACGCCTACGCGGCCAGCAAGGCGGCGCTGAACATGATCACGTGCCGGTTGGCGGCGAAGCCGGAATCAGAAGGGCTCATCGTCGTCGCCTGCGACCCGGGCTGGGTCCGCACCCGCATGGGCGGACCCGAGGCGGAGCTGAGCGTCGAGGAATCGGTGGCGGCGATCACAGCGACCATCGACGGCCTGTCCCCGGACGACAGCGGACGCTTCCTTTCGCGGCGCGGCGAAACGCTTCCCTGGTAACGTCCGATAAACGGGCACTCCCTGAAAACCGCCCGCCCCTGGCCGCGATTTTCTGGTTCGCCGCCTTCGACGAGCCGTGGGATGGGGCCGACGACAACGGGGAGCTGTGGGACGCCGACCGGGAACGCAAACCGGTCTTCGACCGCGATCGAGCGCGGCAGTCCCGTCCAGACCCCCGTGAAGACTTGAGAATCGGTCGAACCGCACCGATTTCCAAGTCCATGCACCGAAAACCCTTCCTGCCGGAGAAAACCTGCGCGACCTGCCAGCGGCCGTTCCGCTGGCGCAGGAAATGGGCTGCGTGCTGGGACGAGGTCCGGTACTGCTCGAAACGTTGCCGCGGCAACCGCACGGCCCGTGCCTGAGGGTCCCGAAATTCGCCGGGCCGCGGATCGCCTGGCCGAAGTGCTGGTCGGGCAGCCGATCGAGCAGGCCTTTTTCGCCTTTCCCGAACTCGTCCGGTTCACGGACCGCGTCACCGGCGCCCGGGTGACGGCCGTGGACACCCGTGGCAAGGCCATGCTGACGCGTTTCGACAACGATCTCACGCTGTACAGCCACAATCAGCTCTACGGACGCTGGTTCACGGTCGCGCGCGACCGCCTGCCCGACACCCGGCGCAGCCTGCGTGTCGCCCTGCACACGAAATCCCACAGCGCCCTGCTCTACAGCGCATCGGATATTTCGATGCTGACGCCGGAGCAGGAGGAAACCCACCCCTTCCTGGCCCGGCTGGGGCCGGACGTGCTGGATGACGATCTGCGGGCGGAAACGATCGCCCGGCGACTCGAACAGGATCGTTTCCGGCGACGCGGCCTGGCGGCGCTGTACCTCGACCAGTCGTTTCTCGCCGGCCTCGGCAACTACCTGCGGTCCGAGATTCTGTTCGGTGCGGGCCTGCATCCCGCATCGCGACCGTTCGAACTGGAACCAAAAGATCGAAAACGCCTGGCCCGGGAGACGCTTCGGATGTGCCGTCGCTCGTACCGGACGGGCGGAAAGACCCTCACCGCGGGCGCCGGCCGCAGAAAAGCGGATCGCTTCTGGGTATTCGCGCGCGCCTCGAAGCCCTGTTACGACTGTGGCGCGCGCATCCAGCGTGAGAATTTCGCCGGCCGGCGGCTGTATTTCTGCCCGGTCTGCCAGGCGCGGACGCCGTGATGAAGTTCTGCAACCACTGCGGCAGCCGGCTGATCGAGCGGGTTCCGCACGACGATGACCGCCGCCGGCACGTCTGCTCGGACTGCGGCACGGTGCATTACCAGAATCCCAAAATCGTGACCGGCTGTCTGCCCGTATGGGGGAATGAGATCCTGCTCTGCCGGCGCGCCATCGAGCCGAGAAAAGGTTTCTGGACCGTCCCGGCCGGATTCATGGAACTGGACGAAACCGTCGAGCAGGGCGCGATCCGGGAGACCTGGGAGGAAGCCCGCGCGCGGGTGGAAATCCTGGCCCCGTACTCGATGTTCAACCTGCCGCACGTCAACCAGCTGTACCTCATTTTCCGGGCCCGACTGACCAGCCCTGAATTCGAGCCGGGGCCGGAAAGCGAGGATGTCCGCCTGTTCGACGAGAAGGACATCCCCTGGGACGACCTCGCCTTCGGCACCGTGCGCCAGACGCTGACGTTTTTCTTCGAGGACCGCGCGCACGGCCGCTTCCCGCTGCGCGCCGGCACCATCGTGCCCGAGTCGCGCGGCTTTCGTTTCGAGCCGAGCCCCGACGACCAACTCCGCGTGCCGGGCGGTGACTGAATGAAGCGGCGTCGTCCCCGGTACGGCACGGTCGTCTGCCCGGAAATGCCGGCCTGGCCCCGGAGCGCGAGGGCGCGTTGGACTCCCTGACGCAAATTGCGCTCGGGGCCGCCGTCGGCGAAGCGGTGCTCGGTCACCGCGTCGGCCGCAAGGCCGCCCTGTGGGGCGGCATTTGCGGCACGCTGCCGGACCTCGACGTGCTGATTCCGTTCGGAGACCCGGTGGCCGATTTCACCTTCCACCGCTCCTTCAGCCATTCCGTCATCGTGCTGGCCCTGCTGACACCGCTGGTGGTCTGGCTGATCCGCAAGATCCACGCCTCGCCCGACGAGCACCGCATCGGCTGGTACGCCCTCGTCTACCTGGCCTTCCTGACCCACGTGCTGCTCGATTCATGCACGATTTACGGCACGCAGGTGTTCTGGCCGCTGAGCGCCTACCCGGTGACCTGGGGTTCGGTCTTCATCATCGACCCCTTGTTCACGCTGCCGCTGATCGCGGGCGTCGCTGCCGTGGCGTTGGCCCGTCGACACCCCCGCCGCGCGTATAACTTCAACCTGGCGATGCTCGCGCTGAGCACCGCCTACCTGGCCTGGAGCTTTGCAGCGAAGTTCCATGTCCAGGGCATCGCGCGGGACGAACTGGCCCGGCAGGGTATCGAGTACCGGCAGATCGTGACCCTGGCCGGCCCGTTCAACACGATCCTCTGGCGCCTCCTGGTGATGACGCCTGACGGCTATGCCGAGGGCTGGTACTCGTTTCTGGATTCCGACCGCGCCATCGATTTCACGCAGCACCGGAGCGCCGAGGAACTGCTGACCGGGCTGGAAACGCACTGGCCGGTGACCCGGTTGCAGTGGTTCACCAAGGGCTTCTACAGCGTGCATCAGGAAGGGCGTAACGTGGTCGTCACCGATCTGCGCATGGGCGCCGAGGGCTACTACGCGTTTCGCTTCAAGGTCGGCGAGATCGGCAATCCGCACTCGATACCGTTGGCCAGCGAACGCGTCGAAAGCACGCTCGGCGACGGCATGCTTGCCGGACTCTGGACCCGGCTCAAGGGAAACTGATTTCTTCGTAACCGATGCCCCACGGGATCCCGCCCCGCCGGACCGAGGGGCCACGACGAGACGGCTTCGGATCTGCGCGGAACCTGCCGACTTCGTCAGCGCTGATGCGTTAACGCGGCAGCCGAAAAGCCGGGCGCTCAGTGCACCTCTGCCGGCTTGTGCCGCTTCAGGATCTCGAGCACCTCGGCCCTGGTCGCATGCGGAATCGTCACGCGAACTTTGAAATGCTCGTTGTCGACGCGAATTTCTTCCATCGGAATGCCGGTCGAGCGCAGATCGTCTTCGACATTCTTGACGGTCGTGACGTCATGATAGGTTGCTACGACTGCTTCGGTCATCGCCGTTCTCCTTTCGTCCGCGAGAACCATGCCGTCGGCGAGTGCGCAACCGACCGGACATGGAGCCACTGGTTACCCTTAAATATTTGACTCCGTCGCCCGCATGGAAGTTTCCAAGGGAAAGGTATCGAAGGCCTTTCGCTACCGCGCCCCAACCGGGCGCTGAAGACGCGTCAGCGTATAACCGCTGTTTGCGAAACCCCTGACTCAGATCATCAACGGTCCGGGTTCGAATTTCGTAGCATGAGTATGCTTGCAGTTATTCGACCCCGTTTCCGGGGGCGTGGCGAGCAACGGATTCGGAACGCGGGAAAGGATTTCCAAAACGTTCGAATCCGTCAAAGCATCTGTATTTGCGTCTAAGGGAATAGACAAACAATGCGCAAGACCATCATCTCTTCTTTTTTCGTATTGCTGTTCCCGCAACTCGTCTCAGCACCAGGGACCGCCGCCAGAACGTGCCAGCGTTCCGAAAATGTGCGGTTCTCCGTCCCTGTGCCCGGCGTTTACCAACCTACCAGCAAAGCGAGGAGAGCTTATGAAACTGGGTGCGAATTGGGCAAAAATGAGTGCGCTGTTGTTGACCGTGGTCGCCTTTTCGGTACAGGCGGCAAAACCGGTGGACAACGACGGTGATGGTTATCACAGCAACCGGGACTGTAACGACAATGACCCGCTCGTCTGGACGCTGAACGCCTGTGGAGAATGCGCCGTCGAGCCGCCACAAGGCTGTTCCGGACCAACGTGTACTGATTGGGACAATGACGGTTACGCCGTGGAGGGCGGCGATTGCGGACCCATCGATTGCGACGACGGCGATGAATTCATCCACCCGGACGCGGTCGAGATCTGCGGCGACGGCATCGACCAGAGTTGCAGCGGTTCGGACCAGCAATGCGCGACAGGAAACCACGGCAGCCTGTCCTGGATCGATTATCCCAACGCCTGTCTTGAATGCCATGACGGCGGCGAGGCCGGATCGCATTACGACGAAGTCTGGAACACCACCCATTACCAGTGGCTGGGCGACGCACCGGACATGACCAACCAGCCCTCGATCCTGCAGGGCAAGCTCACCAACGCGGTCAACAGTTACTGCATCAACATCGAAGGGGATTGGCCGGTGTGCGGATCCTGTCACGCGGGCCGCGGCGTCAAGCCGGGAACCGTCGACGATTCCAAGGCCAACATCGACTGCCTGGTGTGCCATAACGCCGACTACGCCTGGAACCGGGTCCGCCTGCCGGACGGCTCCATGGGTCCCGCAGCCGGAACGCCGCAGGCCACCCTGGACAGCTATGTCCAGAATGTCGGGCCACCCACCCGGGCCGCCTGCCTGAAATGTCACGCCTTCGCGGGCGGTGGTGACGGCGTTAAACGGGGCGATCTTTCCGCCGCCCTCGCGGATAACGCGGACCCGCACTTCGACGTTCACATGAACACCACGTCCGACGTCCAGTGTCAGGATTGCCACGTGTTCCAGGCACACAAGACCATCGGCAAGGGCTCCGACCTGCGGCCCACCGACGATCTGAGCAGGGGCTCGGAAGTACGTTGTGTGACCTGCCACCAGGGCATGGATTCCGGCACCGGACACGCCAGCACCGGCCGCAGAAGCGAGCCTGACCGGCACGTGTTCCGGGTTGCCTGTCAATCCTGCCACATTCCGACCTACGCGAAGGCGGCCACCGAGGTGCACCGCGACTGGCGGACACACCATGACGGGACCGATGCCTCGAGCTGCGATGGCAGTCCCTGCCCGGGACATCCGCACACGGAGAAACTCGCCAACCTGATTCCGGAGCTCCTGTTCTGGGACGGCACCAGTGACAACTACCTGCTGGGTGACACGGCTCAGATCGACCCCGCGACCGGCGCCTACCCCACGTCCCGACCACTGGGAGACATCCACACCGGCATGCTCACGCCGTTCAAGTACAAGACGGCGGATCAACCCATGATCAGCGCTACCGGTGAGTTGATCGCACTGGATACGTTCGAGTACATCAAAGGATCCGGCGATCTGGAGCGGTCCATCGAGAACGGCCTGATCAACATGGGTTATTCCGCCGATGAGCCGTACGAGTGGGTCACCACCGACACCTTCCAGATGATCAACCACGGGGTTAACCCCGCCAGCGATGTGGCGGACTGCACCCAGTGCCATCAGGGCAATCTCGACGTGAACAGCGATTCACCGCTCGACGCCCT
Organism: Lysobacterales bacterium; assembly: GCA_037384065.1. Classification (GTDB taxonomy): domain Bacteria; phylum Pseudomonadota; class Gammaproteobacteria; order Xanthomonadales; family SZUA-36; genus JABDPF01. The sequence goes on along the minus strand of JARROJ010000017.1, from coordinate 12,739 downwards.
GGGTTACCGGCTGAAGGGCCCCAAGGAGCAGGTCTGCGGCCAGTGCCACGACGGCTCGAAGAAGCTGCCACGCACCTGGGAGCGGATGCACAACCACGTCACCAAGGGTTCGACGGGAATCGGCTGCGCCTTCTGCCACGATTTCCAGCGGCCGGAGCGGAACCTGTGCGATCCCTGCGACGCAACCTGTGCCGCCGAGTACGTGGATAACGTGCCCTACCCGCACCAATGCGACTGAGTCGGCGGGTTCAGACCGCTGACACCGCGTGACGGGGTGCCCCTTCCTGGGGCACCCCTTTCGCGTTCGAGGCCTCGTAAACCGGTAAGCGTGCGCCGCAACGCTTTCGAAGGACGCCTCATTTCGTGGATCCGGACCGTGTGTTCACCCTCGCAACGGCTCGCATCGGGCCGGCTCCTGAGGACACAAAAAAGCCCGCACAAGGCGGGCTTCTCGCCTGGGGCTGGGCGAGGGATTGATGAAAACCATCCCGGGTTTTCACCCTTCGGGCGCACTTCGTGCGTCCAAATTTGTTCCCGACACATTTGTCGAACCCTGCGGCCTGCGGCCGCAAGGGCCCTCACCGAGCCCCTCGCTGTCAGATACGAAAAAGCCCGCACGAGGCGGGCTTTTTCGTATCTGGCGGAGAGAGAGGGATTCGAACCCTCGATGGGCTTTTTAAACCCATACTCCCTTAGCAGGGGAGCGCCTTCAGCCACTCGGCCACCTCTCCGGGAGAGGCGTATTCTATACGGTTGACGGTAATAGTTGAACCGTGGAAAGTGCGAATCGGCACCCGGCGAGAGCGGTGTGCGTTTCGGGTAACCCTATAAATCGTCGGTGGTTTTCGTTTCTCCCGCGCCGTCGCTGCGTTCCTTCAGAATTCTCTGATAAATTTCTTCGCGGTGGACCTGCACCTCCGGCGGTGCTTCGATGCCGATGCGAATCTGGTTCCCCTTGACCCCGAGCACCGTGACGGTGACGGTGTCGCCGATGACAAGTTTCTCTCCAATCCTTCTTGTCAGAATAAGCATACCAACCTTCCTCTGGTTTCGGACACTTCATGTATCCGCGTATTTTTTTCGTCTTTTACGCTTATGCCCAAACCGTTTGCGAGACGATTAAAAGCAGTGTCGGACAATCCTGCCCGGCACCGCGCCTTTCCCTTCCTACAGTGGACCGGCGAGTCAACTGTTTTCAGCGACCCATTGTTGCACTGATCCTAGCGCTCCGTCCAGATTCTCTGGCTGGGAGCCGCCGGCTTGCGCGAAATCGGGCCGCCCCCCGCCCCGACCGCCGACTTGTTGTGCGACGAAGTTTACCAGATTGCCTGCCTGAATCCGAGCCAGCAGATCCTTGCTGACGCCCGCCGCCATGCGGACCTTGCCGTCCGCGGCGCCGCCGATCACCACCACCGAGGAGCCGAGCTTGTCTTTCAGGCGGTCGACCGTGTCGCGCAGCGCCTTGGGCTCGACGTCGTCGAGACGCGCGGAAAGCACCTTGATGCCATTCACCTCCTGCGCCTGACCGGCCAGTTCGTCCCCGCTGGCGCTGGCCAGCCGGGACTTGAGCTCCTCGATCTCCTTTTCCAGCGCCTTGCTGCGGTCAAGCACCTGGTTCAGCCGGATTTCCAGCGCATCGGGCGCGACCTTGAGCACCCGGGCAAGGTCTTTCAACTGGCTGTCGATGGTCTGCACCCGGTCGACCGCCGCTTCTCCGGCCACCGCGACGATGCGCCGGATGCCGGCTGCAATCGCGCTTTCCTCGACGATCTTGAACTGGCCGATGTCGCCGACGCGCCGCACGTGGGTGCCGCCACACAGTTCGACGGAGAAATCGCCGAAACGAACCACGCGAACCCGGTCGCCGTACTTTTCACCGAACAGCGCGGTCGCACCGGTCTTGAGGGCGTCATCGAAGTCCATGACGTCGACCTCGGAATCCGGATTCGCCCGGATCTCCTGGTTGACGAGGCGCTCGACCTCGGCGAGTTCCGTTTCGCTCAGCCCCTTGGGGTGGGTGAAGTCGAACCGCAGGTGATCCGGCGCGACCAGTGAGCCGCGCTGCTCGACGTGCTCGCCCAGCACCGTTTTCAGGGCCGCGTGCATCAGGTGCGTGGCCGAATGGTGCAGGACGACGGCCTGGCGCCGTTGCGCATCGATCGTGGCGGCGACCTTTTCACCCACCGCGAGGGCGCCCTCGCGCACGGTGCCGATATGGGCGTGATAGACGCCGGCGAGCTTGATCGTGTCGTCGACGTCGAACTGCGCCGAAGCCGCGGCGAGCCGCCCCGTGTCGCCCACCTGGCCGCCGGATTCCGCGTAGAACGGCGTGCGATCGAGCAGCACGATCCCCTCCGCGCCGGCCTCGAGCGTGTCCACCGGTTTGCCGTCCACCAGGATCGCGTCGATCCGGCAATCGTCCGCGCTGACGCGCTCGTAACCGAGAAACCGGGTCGGTTTCAGACCCTGCACGGCGTCCGCGGAGATCTGCGCCTGCTGCGCGAATTTACCGGCCGCCCGCGCCCGCTCCTGCTGCTTGGCCATCTCGGTGGCGAAGCCGTCCTCGTCCACGGTCATGCCGTTCTCGCGGGCGATGTCCTGGGTCAGGTCCAGCGGAAAACCGTAGGTGTCGTACAGCAGGAAGGCCGATGCGCCGTCGATGACCGTGCTGTTCGCCGCAGCGGCTTTTTCCATCACGCCTTTGAGGATACCCATGCCGGTATCCAGCGTCCGCGAAAACCGCTGTTCCTCTTCCAGCAAGGTGTTTTCGATCAGGTCGCCCTTGCGAATGAGCTCCGGGTAGACGTCGCCCATCTCGCCGGCCAGCGGCGCGACCATCTTGTAGAAGAAGGGCTGCTTGACGCCCAGCTTGTAGCCGTGGCGCACCGCGCGGCGAATGATGCGCCGCAGCACGTAACCGCGACCGTCGCGCGCGGGCACGACACCGTCCGCGATCAGAAAGGCGCAGGCGCGGATGTGGTCGGCGATGACGTTCAGCGAGACATTTTTCACGTTCTCGCAACCGGTAATCTCGGCCGCCGAGCGGATCAGGGCCTGGAACAGGTCGGTTTCGTAGTTGCTCTGCCGGTGTTGCAGCACCGCGGCCAGGCGCTCGAGCCCCATTCCGGTATCGACACAGGGCGCCGGCAGCGGGTTCATCGCGCCGTCGCCGCTGCGGTCGAACTGCATGAACACCAGGTTCCAGATCTCGATGTAACGGTCGCCGTCCTCGTCGGGCGATCCCGGCGGCCCGCCTTCCACGCCCGGGCCGTGATCGTAGAAGATCTCCGAGCAGGGGCCACAGGGACCGGTGTCGCCCATCGCCCAGAAATTATCGCTTTCGTACTTGCCCTTGCCGGGCTTGTCGCCGATCCGCACGACGCGTTCGGGCGGCACGCCGATCTGTTGCGTCCAGATGTCGTACGCCTCGTCGTCGGTCTCGTAGACGGTCACCCAGAGGCGATCAGCGTCCAGGCCGTAGACTTCGGTCATCAGCTCCCAGGCGTAGCGGATCGCATCCTCCTTGAAATAATCGCCGAAGCTGAAATTGCCCAGCATCTCGAAGAAGGTGTGGTGTCGGGCGGTGTAGCCGACCTGGTCCAGGTCGTTGTGCTTGCCGCCGGCGCGCACGCATCGCTGGGACGACGCCGCGCGCGTGTAGGCGCGCTTCTCAGCGCCCAGGAAGACGTCCTTGAACTGGTTCATGCCCGCGTTGGTGAACAGCAGCGTGGGATCCTCGGCCGGCACGAGGGAGCTCGAGGCCACGACTTCGTGGCCCCGCGATGCGAAGAATTCAAGAAAATCCTGGCGGATTTCAGCTGTGGATTTCATCCGGAAAACCTGAGATGTCAATTGCTTGTTAGGTGATAGCGCAGTTTACCGAATGCAAGGGACCAGCGGTATACACCGCCGTGAATTGCCCGGTCGTCAGGCCCGCCCGACGCGATTGATCGCGTCCATGGCCTGGTCATGGGTAAAGCCGCGGTTGGCGAGGCGCCGGTACAGCTTCTTGCGGGTTTCAAAATCCACCGGGCCGTGATGCTGGCGCGCCAGCCACTCGGCGGCCAACTCGGCCCAGGTTTCGGACCGCGCATCGAGCTCGGCCGCGACGAGCGGGTCATCGACGCCCTTCTGGCGCAGAGCGGCCCGGATTTTCAGCGGGCCCTGGTGGCGGGCGACACGCGACCGCACGAAGGATTCGGCAAACCGTTCGTCGGACAGCAGGTTCTCGGCGACCAGCGCCCCCAGCAGGTCCTCGACCAGCGCGTCGATTCCGCCGGCGCCGGACCATTTCTGCAGCAGGCGCTGGCGCAGTTCGAAAACGCTGTACTCGCGCCGGCCGAGCAGGCGATAGGCAAACGCCCTCAGCTCATTGGCCGAAGGCGCTTCGTGGGATTCCGTGGGCGATGCCACTCAGTAACGGACGCGTGCGGTCGCGCCGGTCATTCGGCGACGGGTTCCTTGGGCGCCTTCGGGGCCTTCTCCGGCATCAACTCGGTGCGGATCTTGCCGTAGATCTCCTCGGCCATCTCCGAGTTGTCTTTCAGGAACTGGCGGACGTTCTCCTTGCCCTGGCCGATCCGGTCACCGTTGTAGCTGTACCATGCGCCGGACTTGTCGACCAGGTTGTGCTTGACGCCCAGTTCGATGATCTCGCCCTCGCGGGAAATCCCCTCGCCGTACAGGATCTCGAACTCGGCCTGCTTGAACGGCGGCGCCAGCTTGTTCTTGACGACCTTGACGCGGGTCTGGTTGCCAACCACCTCGTCGCCCTTCTTCAGTGCGCCGATGCGGCGGATATCCAGGCGAATGGAGGAATAGAACTTCAGCGCATTACCGCCCGTGGTGGTTTCCGGGCTGCCGAACATCACGCCGATCTTCATGCGGATCTGGTTGATGAAGATGACCATGCAGTTCGAACGCTTGATATTGCCGGTCAGCTTGCGCAGCGCCTGCGACATCAGACGCGCCTGCAGGCCGACGTGCGAGTCGCCCATGTCGCCCTCGATCTCGGCCTTGGGCGTCAGCGCCGCGACCGAGTCGACGACCACCATGTCGACCGCGCCGGAGCGGACCAGCATGTCGGTGATCTCCAGCGCCTGTTCGCCGGTATCCGGCTGCGAGACCAGCAGGTCCTCGACGTTGACGCCGAGCTTTTCGGCGTAAAGCGGGTCGAGGGCGTGTTCGGCGTCGACGAAAGCGGCCGTACCGCCGGCCTTCTGGCACTCGGCGATGGCGTGCAGGGTCAGCGTGGTCTTGCCGCTGGACTCGGGGCCGTAGATTTCGACCACCCGCCCCCTGGGCAGACCACCGATGCCGAGCGCGCTGTCGAGCGTCAGCGACCCGGTGGAAACGACCCCGATGCCCTCCGCCGCGGTACCGTCGCCCATCCGCATGATGGCGCCTTTGCCGAACTGGCGCTCGATCTGCTGCAAAGCCGCTGCCAGTGCCTGTTTCCTGTTGTTGTCCATGTTCCTCTCCGTCGTTTTCGTTGGGCGCGGTCCCGGTGCCGTCCCGGGCGCGAGTCGCCGCAATTATGTCACAGCCCGAAGGCCGTCTTCATCCCCGTTCCGGCGCGCCGGCGGATGTCCTACGCAAGCGGTTGTCGATTACCCTCGGGCCGGGCCGTTCCAGGCCGCAACGGCATGGTATTCGACGCCGCGATTGACGCTCACCGACTCGATCAAGCCGAAGCCGTCGAGACGCCAGCGGATCGCGATGGGGTCCATTGTCGGGGGCGGCTTTCTCATTTTGCGATAAAGGGTCAGGTGGAATTTCCAGGGCTTGCGGTCGTATCCGATTCCGGCCTCCAGCAGCGCCCCGACCAGGTCGTGCTGGAAGTCCCGGAGTTCGTCCGGAATCCGGCTGGCGCCCAGCCACAACACGCCCGCGCGGCGAAAATGGCCCAGCCGGTCGAACACCACATCACAGGGCGGCAGGGCCAGGCCGGCCGCCACCGCGCACGCGGCCGGGATCACCTCGGGCGGTTGCATCCCGAGAAAAGCCAGCGTGACGTGGAAATTCTGCGCGGGGACGGCCCGCCCTTCGACGGCCAGGCCGCGCTGCAGGTCCGCGATCCTCCGCCGCACGTCCGGCGGCGGGTCGAGTGCGAAAAACAGGCGATGACGCCGCGATCCGTTCACAGGCGATCGAGCAGTCCCTGCAACGCGTGGCGGACCGTCTGGCGGCGGACCGCCTCGCGATCGCCGTCGAACCGGCAGCGCTCGACCCACGTGCCGCCACCGGCGATGGCCCAGCCGAACCAGACCGTACCGACCGGCTTTCCGGGCACGCCGCCCGCGGGACCGGCGATCCCGGTCACCGCCACCGCCACGTCGGCCGGACTGTTGCCGAGCGCCCCCTCGGCCATGCCGCGGGCAACCGCCTCGCTCACCGCGCCCGCGCGGTCGAGCGTGGCGCCATCGACGCCCAGCAATTCGCGCTTGGCGGCGTTGCTGTAGGTCACGAACCCGCGCTCGAACCAGTCCGAACTGCCGGCCCGGTCGGTGCAGACCTTGGCGATCCAGCCACCGGTGCAGGATTCCGCCGCGGCCATCGTCCACCGCCGCGCGAGCAGCGCCGCGGACAGCTGCGCCACGGCCGCCGTCAGGGCATTGTCGTCCGGAACATCAGTTTTCACCGGGTCTCGGCCTCATCGGAATCGCAGGGTACGGTGCGGAATGACATTACGTTACACTTCTGCAAATGTCTTCTCCAGCCCCGCGCAAAAAACCGGACAGCGCCCCGAAACACACGCCGCTGATGCAGCAGTATTTCGGCATCAAGGCGGACTTTCCGGACACCCTGCTGCTGTTCCGCATGGGGGATTTCTACGAACTGTTCTACGACGATGCGCGCGAAGCCGCGCGCCTGCTGGACATCACGCTGACCACGCGCGGCGAGTCCGGCGGCGAGCCGATCCCGATGGCCGGTGTCCCGCACCATGCCCTGGACAGCTACCTGGCCCGCCTGGTGCGGCTGGGCGAGTCCGCCGCGATCTGCGAGCAGGTGGGCGATCCGGCGGCGAGCAAGGGCCTGGTGGAGCGCAAGGTGGTGCGCGTGGTGACGCCGGGCACGCTGACCGAGGAATCCCTGCTGGAGGCGCGGCGCGAAAACCTGCTGGCGGCGCTCGCCGGGCGCGGCAGCCGTTTCGCCCTGGCCTGGCTGGAACTCGCCTCGGGCCGGTTCCAGGTCCGGGAACTCGGCGCCATCGAGGAAGTCGAGGCCCAGCTCGAACGGCTGCAACCGGCCGAACTGCTGGTGGAGGAAGGCGCTGATTTCACCACCGAGCGCTGCGGCCGCCTGCGGCAGCGCGCACCGTGGAAGTTCGGCGTCAAGCAGTGCCGGCAACTGCTGACGGAGCAGTTCCGCACCGCCGACCTGGTGGGCTTCGGCATCGAAGACCAGCCGCGCTGCATCGCCGCGGCCGGGGTGTTGCTGGACTACCTGCAGGAAACCCAGCGCACCGCTCTGCCCCACCTGCGCGGCATCCAGGTCGAGCAGGCGGACGAATCCCTGCACCTCGATGCGATCAGCCGGCGCAACCTGGAGATCGAACACGCCCTGTCCGGCGACCGCGCGAACACCCTGGTCGGCATCATGGATTCCTCGGTCACCGCGATGGGCGGCCGCCTGCTGCGGCGCTGGATCGGCAATCCCCTGCGCGACCGGAAACGGCTGGGCCGCCGTCACGATGCGGTGGAGGCGCTGCTGGAGGGGCACCGCCACGAGTCCTTTCGCGAGGAACTCCGCGGCATCGGCGACATCGAGCGTATCCTGACCCGGGTGGCGCTGAAGACCGCCCGGCCACGCGACCTGACCACGCTGCGCCACGCGCTCGGCGCGCTCCCGCGGCTCGCGGCGATCGCCGGCGAGGCGGACGAGGCGCTGCGCGCAACGATCGGCGACCTGCCCCGCTTCGACGACCTGCATGACCTGCTGCAGCGCGCCATCATCGACGAGCCGCCGGTGCTGATCCGCGACGGCGGCGTCATTCGCGCGGGCTACGACGCGGAACTGGACGAGTTGCGCGGCCTGTCGGAAAACGCCAGCGACTTCCTGCTGCGCTACGAGCAGGAACAGAAGGAACGCACCGGCATTCCCAGCCTCAAGGTCGGCTACAACCGCGTGCACGGCTACTACATCGAGATCACCAAGACGCACCAGGAATCGGTGCCGGCCGAATACACGCGGCGGCAGACCCTGAAAGCCGCCGAGCGGTACATCACCGAGGAACTCAAGGCCTTCGAGGACAAGGTGCTCTCGAGCCGGGAACGCGCGCTGGCGCGCGAAAAGCACTGCTATGCAGGCGTGCTCGAACAGCTGCTGGACGCAATCACGCCCCTGCAGGAGATGGCCGCCCGCGTGGCCCGGCTGGACACGCTGTGCGCCTTCGCCGAACGCGCCGGCCGGCTGAACCTGGTCAAGCCCGAGCTGACCGACCGCGAAGGCCTTCACATCCGCGCCGGCCGCCACCCGGTGGTCGAACAGGTCCAGGACGAGCCGTTCACGCCCAACGATACCGACCTCGACGACGCGACCCGGATGCTGATCATCACGGGACCGAACATGGGCGGCAAGTCCACCTACATGCGGCAGACCGCGCTGATCGTGCTGCTGGCGCACGCCGGCAGCTGGGTGCCGGCCGCCGCCGCGACGATCGGCCCGGTCGACCGGATCTTCACGCGCATCGGCGCCGGCGACGACCTGGCGCGAGGCCGCTCGACCTTCATGGTGGAAATGTCGGAGACCGCCAACATCCTGCACAACGCGACCGCGCACAGCCTGGTGCTGATGGACGAGATCGGCCGCGGCACGAGCACCTACGACGGCCTGGCCCTGGCCTGGGCCAGCGCGCTTTACCTCGCACGTCGCGTGCGCGCCTACACGCTGTTCGCGACCCACTATTTCGAGCTCACCCGGCTGGCCGACACCGAGACCGCGGTCGCCAACGTGCATCTGCGCGCGGTCGAGCACAAGGACCGCATCGTGTTTCTGCACGCGGTCGAACCCGGCCCGGCCAACCAGAGCTACGGCCTGCAGGTGGCGGCCCTGGCCGGGGTGCCCGGCACGGTGCTGGCGCAGGCGCGCCGCCACCTGGAGAGGCTCGAACGGCAGCAACGCGAGGACGGGCCGCAGATGGGGCTGTTCGACACGGCGGCCGAGCCGGAAATTGACTTCGAGGAAGCCGATGAGCCCGACGCGCTGCGCGCACGGCTGGCGGAAATCGACCCGGATGCGCTGAGCCCGCGCGACGCGCTGGCGTTGCTGTACGAACTCAAGGCGCTCGAGGGGGCCTAGCCGAGGGCGAGCGGTCCGGAACCGTTCATCCCGTGCCGCACGACCCGTAACCGGACCCCCTCCGCAATCGCCGCCTTTGTTCCGGCGCGTTCGCGATTCTTTTATGATCCCAACTTTCCGCAACGGACCGTGAGCGCCTTGCAAAGCACGAATTCGAACGATATCGACCCGTTGCCGACCCGGCTGGTGCTGTTCCTGTTCTTCATTTCCGGGGCGCTGGCGCTGGTCTACCAGGTGGTCTGGTCGCGCGTCATGACCCATGTCTTCGGTTCCACCGCCCTGGCCGTGGGCACCGTCATCGCGGCTTTCATGGCCGGCATGGCCGTCGGCAGCTGGTGGTTCGGGCGGCTGGCGGACCGCAGCCGCAACGGCCTGCGGTTGTACGCCCTGGTCGAGATCGGCATCGCGGCGGCGGCGGTGCTGGCGCACGTCGCCCTGAACCTGCTCGATTCGGCGTATCCCGCGGTTTACCAGCTGGTAAGCGGCTCGGCCGTGCTGACCGGCCTGGTGCGTTTTCTGCTGGCCTTCCTGCTGGTCATGGCGCCGACCGTGCTCATGGGCGCGACGCTGCCGGTCCTGACCCGGCTGCTGGCCACCACCCGCGGCGAGGCCGGGCGCAGCCTGAGCACGCTCTACGCGGTCAACACCTTCGGCGCGGTCGCCGGCGTTCTGCTGACGGGGTTTTTCCTGATCGGTCGCTTCGGCATCCATGCGCCGGTCTACCTCGCAGCGGCGGGCAACCTCGCGGTTGGCCTCGTCGCCCTCGCCCTCGCGTCTCGCCGTTCCGCCGAGGCCATGCCGTACAGCCCCGCGCCGCGCACCGCTTCGGAACGACGCTTCGGCCCGCAACAGATCGCCCCCGGAATGTACCGCCTGGTCCTGCTTGGCCTGGGCGTCTCCGGGTTGACCTCTTTCGCGTACGAGATTTACTGGACCCGCTCGCTGGTTTTCGTCCTCGGCAATTCCACCTATGCGCTGACCACCATGCTCAGCGCGTTCCTGACCGGTATCGCTCTCGGCGGCTGGCTGATCCGCTACGTCATGGCACGGGCAATGGACCGGGCCATCGTGTTCGGCTGTGTGCAGGTGTTGTTGGGCATCCTGGCGGCCTCGGCACTGCCGCTGCTGTTTTCGATCTCGGACAGCCAATCGCTCAATCACTACGTACTCAGCACGTCGTCGAGCGCGCTGTCGCTGCTGCTGACCGGCTACGGCGTCGCGTTTCTCGTCATGCTGGGGCCAGCCGTGCTGATCGGCATGACGTTTCCCCTGGTGGGCAGCCTGGGCATCCGCGAACTGACGGAAACCGGCGCCTCGGTCGGACGGGTGTATGCCGTCAATACGATCGGCAACGTGCTCGGCGCCCTGCTTCCGGGGCTGGTGCTGATCGAGTGGCTGGGAATCCAGAGGGGCATCGTCGTCATGGCCCTGCTGAACATCGTACTGGGTTTCGTGATCCTGGCCGCTCGCCTGCACCACGCAAGCCGGCCGGCTCCGTGGCGCATCGCGCTTCCGGCATTGTTGCTGCTGGCCGTGCTCGCCACGAGCCGGGCGCCGTTGCAGTTCCAGTTCCCGTCGGAAAACGAACGCTCGGATTTCGAGACCCTCTATTACCGGGAAGGTCCGCTGGCCACGACCAAGGTGTATGTCGACCCCGCCAGCCATGAAAAGCACATGAGCGTGGACGGGATCGTGATCGGCGGCACCGGCAACACGGAATTCAAGCAGTTGCTGCTGGCCCACCTGCCCAAGCTGCTGGTCCGGGACTACTCCAGCGAACTGTCCGTCGGTTTGGGCTCGGGTATTCTCGTCGGCGAGAGTGCGCTCCACGAGAACGTGGAGCGAATCACCAGCGTCGAAATCGAGCCCAGCGTCATCGCCGGCGCCGCCTATTTCGCGGCCGAGAACCACCGCGTTCTGGAGCGCCCCCGGGTGGACATCGTGGCCGACGACATCGGCAATTTTCTGCGCACCACGACCGGCCGCTACCGCGTCATCACGGCCGACGAGAAAACGGCCGACGAGTACGCCTCGAACGGATTCTCCTACTCGCAGGACTACTACGAGCTGCTGCGCGGGCACCTCGCGCCCGGCGGACTCCTGATGCAGTGGGTGCCGGCGACCTTGCCGCCGCGCCAGTTCCGCCTGGTGCTGAACACCTTCGCCAGCAGTTTTCCCCATGTCCAGTTGTGGTATTTCATGCCGGCCCATCGCAGGGGGCCGTTCAACGCCCTGCTGGTCGGCGCACTGGACGTGATCGAAATCGACCCGGCAGAAATGGACCGCCGGCTGGCGGCACAGCCCCATGCCTTCGCCAGCCTCGAGCCGTATGGCCTGACTTCGGCCATGGCGATCCTGCCTCATTTCGTCGCGGCGGACGAACCCCTGCGCAACGCGGTTCGCGACGCCGGGGTCAACAGCCTGGATTTTCCACGCTACGAGTTTTTCTATCCGTGGGACTATGCCCTGGGCCAGGCGAACCACATGGTCGCCAACCACGGTTTTCTGTTCGACCTCAAACGCAGCGCCCATGCGCGGTTCGCGGCAGGCCTCGACCTGGATCCGCCGCAACGGGAGCGATTCAACCAGACCCTGCGGGCCGAATTCCTTTACCTGGCCCGTTTTCACCGATTTCTGACCGGCATGGCTCTGGACGAAATCCACCGCGAATTCGACGCCACGCTGGCGATGGCGCCCTGGAACGACAGCCTGCGGGCACGGATCTACGCGCAGTACGCGTATCTCGCGTCGACGCGGCATGACCCGCGCGAGCGCGCGCGCCTGGAGCGCAAGGCCGCGTCGCTCTATTCCGGAGATTGAGACCGCGTTGGGCTAGCCCGACCGCTTGGCGGAGATGACCGCGGCCGCGCCCGGCCCGGTTCGGTTCGGATGCACGTACGCGTCCGCGGCACCGGCATCCGGGCGAGAATTCATCGCTCGTCGGCTTGCCCCCTGCCGATGACGGCAGACTTCCGGGTCACCGCTCGCGGCGGGTGAAGCGGACGATCTGACGCCGCTCGCGCTTACCGGGGCGGCGCAGACGCTCACGCCGAGCCTCGCGATCCCGTTGACGCTTCTCGGCGGCGGCCTCGCGGCGCGCCTTCGATTCCGGATCCTCGGTGTATTTTTCCGCGGCCAGGGGCGCGGAGAGGCGGCGGTCGCCGAGGTCGTCGACCGTGACCGTGTATTAGTCCTCGCCGCGCCGAATCGTCAGGCGGTCACCCAAAGACAACGTGCGGCCCGGTTTCACGCGCACGCCGTCGATCTGCACCTTGCCGCCCTTGATGGCGTCGCGCGCCAGCGCGCGGGTGCGGAAGAACCGCGCCGCCCATAACCACTTGTCGATGCGGACCTTGTCGGACATGGGTCGATTCTAGACGAATCGTCCTGTCGCAATCACTCCACCAGCAGGCTGTTGACGCGCCGCACGAAATCGGCC
>JARROJ010000016.1:0-59885 GCA_037384065.1 Lysobacterales bacterium | reverse complement strand
CATGCCGGTCTTCATGGTGGGCCTGGCCCTGATCGCGGCGGGGTTCGTGGTCATCGGTTACGCCAACATGTCCGCGCCGGCCATCATCTTCCTCGGCATCATGATCTTCGCCGTCGGCGAGATGGCCGCTTCGCCCCGCATCCAGGAATACATCACCTGGATCGCGCCGAAAGAAAAGGCCGGCATGTACATGGGCATGAACTTTCTCTCCGTGATGATCGGCGCGGCGTTCAGCGGCGTGACCTACACCTCGCTGTACGGCTATTTCGAAGGACTCGGACACCCGGAGTACGTGTGGTACGTGCTGGCGACCCACACGGTGCTTGGCGTCGTGGCGCTGCAGGTGTTCTCGAGGACGGCCGGCGAGTTCCAGGAACAGGAATCCTGAGCCCGGCGCGCGCGCCGCAAACGATCAACGTTGCCGGAGCAGGGTCGTCTGCTGGCGCATGACGCGCAGGGCGGCGGCCGCCACCGACATCCGCGGCCGCGCCCGGCCGCGCCGCGCCAGTTCGTCGATCTGCGCGTAATACCAGTACATGAGCGACAGCCCGGCGAACACCCGCACGGTGTCGCTGCGTTCCAGGAACGCCAGCCAGCGGGGCAGGGCGGACAGGCCGTCCTCGTAGCGGTTCAGCGCTTCGGCGCCGGCGAACAGCTGCCGCGGCGCGTCGGCGTCCACGCACATCGGTCGCGCGATCCCGATCACGTCGGCGCTGCCCTCGCGGACGGCCTCCTGCATGACCGCGCGCTTGCGGAAGCCGCCGGTGACCATCAGCGGCACGGAAACCTTCTCGCGCATCGCGATGGCGAAATCCACGAAGTAGGCTTCGCGCAGGCGCGTCGAGTGGCGCACCGCCTGGGGCGCCTCGTCCTCGAGGCCGGCGATGCCCACCAGCTTGGGCTGCTCGTAGGTGCCGCCGGAGATTTCGATCAGGTCGATGCCGGCCTGTTCCAGCCACTGGGCGACCTGCAGGCTGTCCTCGAAGGCGAACCCGCCCTTCTGGAAATCGGCGCTGTTGAGCTTGACCGCGACCGGGAAGTCGGGCCCGACCGCCGCACGCACGGCCGCGACGGCGTCCAGCAGGATGCGGGCCCGGTTTTCGAGGGCGCCGCCGTAGCGGTCCGAGCGTTGGTTGGTGCGCGGGCTGAGAAATTGCGACAGCAGGTAGCCGTGCGCGGCGTGGATCTGCACGCCGGTGAACCCGGCTGCACGGCACGCGGCCGCCGCGATGCCGAAACGGGTGACGATGTTCTCGATCTCCGCGGCGGCGAGTTCCACGGGTTCGCCGAACTGGCCGCCCGGCAAGCCGAGCGGAACCGCGGACGGCGCGCCCGGTCGCGGGTTGACGCGCTTCGGTGTCTGCCGGCCCGCATGGCTGATCTGCGCCCAGAAATGATTGCCGCCGCGGGTCGCGCTTCGCGCCCAGCGGGCCAGCGCCGCCTCGAGCACGGCGTCCGGCGCGCCGTCGATAATGACGTTGCCGGGCCGCTCGAGATGATCGCGGTCGACCTGGATGTTCCCGCTGATCAGCAGTCCGGCGCCGCCGTCGCTCCAGAGCCCGTACAGTCGATCGAGTTCCGGCGTGGGTACGCCGGCCATCGTCGCCAGGCCCTCGGTCATGGCGGCCTTGGCGATCCGGTTGGGCAGGACCGCCCCGCAGGGCAGGGTCTGCTTGCTCAGCAGCGGATCGTTCATGGTTCGCGATCGCCCTCGCGGCGCGGCGCTATCGCCAAGCCGCACCCGCCTCGAAGCGTCACCGGGATCAGACTCCGTTCGCCAGGTGCCAGTAGGCCGCGTTGTTGCGCAGTTCCTGCTTGAAGCTCCGCAGCGTCGTGTCGGCGCCGATGACGACCAGTTCGACGCCCGCGATGTCGGCGAAGTCGCTGACCATGTCCAGCGTGACGCCCTGCGTGTAGACGCTGTGGTGCGCACCGCCGGCGTGAATCCAGGCTGCGCCGGCCACCTCGAGGTTCGGACGCGGTTCCCACAGGGCTTTGGCGACCGGCAGATTGGGCATGTCGGCCGGCGCCTCCACGGTGTCCACCTCGTTGACGATGAGACGGAAACGGGTGCCCATGTCGATCGGGCTGATGCACAACGCGGGCCCGGTTTTCCCGGAGAAGATCAGCCGGGCGATGTCCTTCTTGATGCCGATGGTGTGCCGGTGGATCTCCAGGCGCGGCTTGTCCGCCGCGATGCTGGGACAGATCTCCAGCATGTGGGCGCCCAGCACCTGGTCGGTAGCGGCGAAGTGGTAGGTGTAATCCTCCATGAAGGTCGTGCCGCCGTCGCGACCCGCGCTCATCACCTTGACGATGCGGTTCATGGCCGACGTCTTCCAGTCGCCCTCGCCGCCGTAGCCGAACCCCTTGCTCATCAGGCGCTGCGTCGCCAGTCCGGGCAGGCCGCTGAGCCCGGTCAGGTTTTCGAAGCAGTTGGTGAAGGCCTTGCAGCCCCGCTCGTCCATGAACCGTTCCATGCCGAGCTCGAGGCGCGCCTCGTTGCGGATCAGGTCCAGCGAATCGGGGTCGTCGAGCAATTCGGCGTCGACCCGGTAGTCCTGCCGGTACTGTTCGATCTGCGCCTCCAGGTCGCTATTGGCGACCGCGTCGCAGGCGGCGGCCAGGTCGCCCAGGCCGTAGGCGTGGACTTCGTAGCCGAACTGGATCTGGGCGGCGACCTTGTCGCCCTCGGTCACCGCGACCTGGCGCATGTTGTCGCCGAAGCGGGCGACCCGCAGATGGTGCGCTTCATGCCAGCCCATCGCGGCGCGGATCCAGTCATCGACCTGCCGCTGCACCGTGTCCGATTCCCAGTGGCCGACCACGACCTTGCGGTCGATGCGCATGCGGGTGCCGATGAAACCGAACTCGCGGTCGCCGTGCGCGCTCTGGTTCAGGTTCATGTAATGCATGTCGATGCTCGACCACGGCAGTTCGGCGCCGAATTGCGTGTGCAGGTGCATCCAGGGCTTGTTCAGCGCACGCAGGCCGCCGATCCACATCTTGGCCGGCGAGAAGGTGTGCATCCAGAAGATCAGGCCGACGCAGGTATCGTCGCTGTTGGCCGCTTCGCAGACCGTGCGGATCTCCTCGGGCGTCGTCACGATGCCCTTTGCCAGGACGTTGGCCGAGATGTGCTTCGAGTCGGACAATCCCTTCGCGATGACCTCGCTGTTTTCCGCGACCTGTTGCAGCACGCGCGGGCCGTACAGGTGCTGGGAGCCTGTCACGAACCAGATGTTCTTGTCAGCGAATACTTTCATGTCCTTCCTCGTCATTGATGGTGTCTGTCCGGCAGCCCGGATGTCCGGGGTCGGAAAGCGTCCCCGGGTTTGTCGTCCGACCCGAAACCTGGCGGCTTCAGGGCGAGGTTCTGGCTTGAGGCCGTCGTTGCAGGGGTCTACTGACCGTAGTACGCATCCTTGCCGTGCTTGCGTAGGTAATGTTTGTCCACGATTTCCTGTTTTAAAGGACCGCGTTCCGGATTGATCGTTCTGGTCAGAAAGGCCATCCGCGCGATTTCCTCGAGCACCACGGCGTGATAGACCGATTCCGCGGCATCCTTGCCCCAGGTGAAGGGCGCATGGCCGGCAACGATCACCATCGGGGTCTCTTGCGGGTTGCGACCCTCGAACGCCTCGGTGATCTGCACGCCGGTCTCTTCCTCGTAATCGCGCTCGATCTGCGCGTCGCGCATCACGGCGGTGCACGGAATCTCGCCGTAGGCGTAGTCGGCGTGCGTGGTGCCGTAGCAGGGAATCGCCAGCTGCGCCTGCGCCCAGGCCGTTGCATAGGTCGAGTGCGTGTGCGTGATGCCGCCGACGGCGTCGAAATGGCGGTAGAGGTGCGTGTGCGTCCGCGTGTCCGACGACGGTTTGAGCGCGCCCTCGACGATTTCGTTTTCGAGGTCGACGACCACCATGTCGTCGGGCTGCAGCGTGTCGTACGCCACGCCGCTCGGCTTGATCGCGAAGACCCCGCGCTGGCGGTCGATCTGCGAGACATTGCCCCAGGTGTAGAGCACCAGGCCGCGCCGGTGCAGTTCCATGTTGGCCGCCCAGGCCGCCTGCTTCAGTTCGCGGTAGCTCACGTGGCGTTCTCCTGCATGTGTTCGACGGCGGCCGCCTCGATCGGCAAGCCGGCCGTGTAACGGTCGAAGAAGCGGTTGAAGCCGGCGACGTCCTCGGGCCGTGGCTCCACCGCCGCGCCGATGCTGTCGCCGATCACCGCATCGAGAAACTCCGGCAGCCGGGTTGCGCGCTGCTCGCGGACCGAGAACGCGGCCAGCAGGGCCATGCCCCAGGAGCCGCCTTCGCCCGCCGTGGCCGGAACGCTGACCGGTGTGTCGGTGGCCGCGGCCATGATGCGCTGGCCCACATCGGCGGTCTTGAAAAAGCCGCCGTGACCGACCAGTTCGTCGACCTCGACGCCTTCCTCCTCGGTCAGCACGTTCAGGCCGGTGCGCAATGCGCCGAGCGCGGCGAACAGGTGCGCCCGCACGAAGTTGGCCAGGGTGAACGATGCGCCCGGCAGCCGCGCGAACAGCGGCCGGCCCTCGCTGAACCCGGTCAGGTGTTCGCCCGAGACGTAGCCGTAGGACAGCAGGCCGCCGGCGTCGGGGTCGGCTTCGAGCGCGAGCGGCATCAGGGTCTCGAACAGTTCGCTTTCGGTGACGCGGGCGCCGAGCGCGCGGGCCGCCTCGCCGAACAGGGCCATCCAGGCGTTGAAATCCGAGGTGCAGTTGTTGGCGTGCGCCATGCCGACCAGGTTGCCGTCGGGCGTCAGCACCAGGTCGATCTCGGGGTGCGCGCGGGACAGCTTGTGCTCCAGAACGAGCATCGCGAATACCGAGGTGCCGGCCGACACGTTGCCGGTCTTGGGCCGGACCGCGTTCGTCACCACCATGCCGGTGCCGGCATCGCCCTCGGGCGGACACAGGGGAAGGCCGGGCTCGAGCCGTCCGGAGGGGTCGAGTAGCGCCGCTCCCGCCTCGCTGAGCGCGCCGGCGTTCTCGCCGACCGGCACGATCTCCGGCAGGATCGCCTCCAGTCGCCAGGGGAACCCGTGCCCGGCGACGTGCTCGTCGAACGCGTTCAGCATGCCGCGGTCCCAGGCGCCGGTTTCCGGGTCGACCGGAAACATGCCCGACGCGTCGCCGACCCCGATGCTCCACCGGCCCGTGAGTTTCCAGTGCACGTAGCCGGCCAGCGTGGTGATGCGGCGGATGTCCGGCACGTGCGCCTCGCCGTTCAGAATTGCCTGGTAGAGGTGCGCGATGCTCCAGCGTTGCGGAATCGGCCAGTCGAACAGCGCGGTCAGTTCCGCGGCCGCCGTCCCGGTGATGTTGTTGCGCCAGGTTCGAAAAGGCGCCAGCAGGCGGTCGTTTTCGTCGACCGCGATGTAACCGTGCATCATCGCGCTGAAGCCGGCCGCGGCGAGGCGTCTCGGCGCGACGCCGTAGTGCCGCTCGACCTCCGCGGCCAGTTCGCGGTACGCGGCCGCGACGCCTTTCCAGACCGCATCCATCGGATAGGTCCAGATGCCGTCCTCGAGCCGGTTTTCCCAGCCGTGCGAGCCGTTCGCCAGGGGTTCGCCGCCCGGGCCGACCAGCGAGGCCTTGATGCGCGTCGAGCCCAGTTCGCAACCGAGCAGGGCGCGGCCGTTCTTGATCCATTCGGCGGCATTGTGGAAATCAGACGACGTCATGGCTCGGTCTCCGTGGTGAATGGGTTCCGTTGTCAGGGGGTTTCTGCGTCGCGACTCGCTCGAATGCGCTCGACAGCCTGGTCATAGGCGGCGAATGCCGCCTCCCGGTTTTCGAACTCGAACACGCCCTGGATCGGGCACCGCCGCTTGCCGGCCAGAACCGAATCGCGCCCGCCGCCGCAGAACTCGGTGAACGAGCCCTTGAACAGCGCGGCCGAGGAGGTTTCCATCTCCGGGCAACGATACAGGGCCACCAGCAGGTAATGGTTGCGGAACTTGCTGCTGACGCTGAGCACGCTGTCGTTCAGCGTGCCGTACCCGGCGATGTCGTTCACGCGCATGCACTCGCGACCGTCCTGGCCGGTCACCGCGGTCAATGCGCGGGTCATTTCCTGGGGCATCGGCTGGTACGACGTGGTGCTGCAGGCGGCCAGGACGATCAGCGCCAACGGGGTCATGAGGGCGAAGGCGAGTCGTGATGCGGCTCTCGGTCGGTTCATCGGTCTGGACCTCCGGTACGATGCGATAGCCCTCATTTTATTATGATTCGCGGCGGCATCAACGTTAAATATGATAATTCACCGGTGCGGTTCGCCGTCCTTCACCGCCGAGCGATGGAAACGGGTCGTGCGGGGTCGGTATCTTCGAGGCCCTGTCCGGTCCCGGCCTGCGGTCACTCGAACAGATCGCGCACCCGGTTCCAGTCGACTTCGTCCAGGCTGCGCACGGCAAGGTGCGCCTGTCCGAGTTCGTCGATGGGGTTGGTGGTGGCCACGGCGATCACGCGGCAGCCCGCGGCGAGGCCGGCCTCGATGCCGACGTGCGCGTCCTCGAACACGACGCAGCGCGCCGGGTCGCGGCCGATTCTCGACGCGCTGGTCAGGAATACTTCCGGGTCCGGTTTGCCGTGGCTGACGTCCTCGGCGGTCACCACCGCGCTGAAAAACGGACCGAGGTCGGTGGCTTCGAAGATGGTCTCGATGTTTTCCCGGTGGGTGGACGAGGCGACCGAGCAGGGCACGCCCTGGTCCGCGAGGCGCTGCAGCAGATCGCGGACGCCCGGCAGCGGGCGGATGCCGTCGCGGCGCACGATGTCGCGGTACAGGGCTTCCTTGCGCAGTGAGTAGCGCTCGATCTCGTCCGGGTCATCCGTCCAGTCGAGGATGGTCGGAATGATGACCTGGTTCTTCATGCCGAAGCCGCGGACGAAGTGGTCGTCGGGCAGGGGCTTGCCGATTTCGTCGGCGAGGCGTTCCCAGCTTTCCTCGTGCTGGGCGGACGAGTCGATGATGACGCCGTCCCAGTCGAACAGGGCTCCAAGATTCATCCGCGCAGTATACCGCAGCGAGGGTCGCCCGCCGGGGCGGAGCGGGCGCTCAGGTCGCGGGTTTGATGTCCAGCAGGGGCGTGCCGTCCAGGCAGTCCATCCCGCGCACGCCGACCCGTCCGTCGCGGGCGATGTACTCGGCGGTCACCTCGCCGGCTGCGATCGGGTTGGGGCGGTGGGGTGAGCGGAGCGCGAACACGCCGCGGGGCGGGCCGCCGCGGCGCGGAACCTGCACCGGGCGGTCGCGTGCGACGTCGTCGAACCAGTACAGCACCAGGAGTTTCTGGCCGGCCGTGAGGCCACGCAGTCCCTCGCGCCAGCCGGCATCGAGCACGATTTCGCACCGCGGGCCTTGCGGGTCGACGAATGCGGGGCAGTCCTCGCGCTGGCGATAGGGCGTCCGGATCCGCCCGATGAAGTTCAGTTGCGCGCTCAAGCCGTTTGCGCCCGCGGCAGGGGTGACGCGCCGCGCGCCTGGGCCGAGGCCAGCAGTTCATGGCCGGCCTCCGGTTCGACCAACCGGTTGACCACGTAAAAGGCGAACATCGTCGTCAGCCAGTCGGAAAACGCCGTGGCGCTGCCGAGGTGCCGGCGCAGGTTGATCATGATCCAGGAAAAGTGCTCCCAGGTATCGAAGCAGGACGCGCAGTCACGACTCACCCCGGTACAGCAGCGGCGGGTGGTCCGGAAGTCCGCGTTGATCGCCCGGAAATGCGGGTTGAAGGGCTTGCCGTTGCCCAGCCGTTCGGCGTTGACCGGGTTGTCGATGGTGAGGTTGGTGCAGACCTCGTACCCCCAGCGCTCGCCGGCCAGTTCGCCTGTCGTCGTGACCCGGTTCAGGTACGGTGTCGTGTACATCATGTCGGGGTGGCGTTCGATCATTCGGTCCACCGCGTCGCGCACGGCGTCGAAGCCCTGCCGGTAGCCGAGATCGCCGCCGAGGTCGGCGACGTCGCTGTAGTAGTTGAACAGCACCCGGTTGCCGTTGTCGACGATTTCCTCGACCACGGCCTCGATCTCGTGCGCATGGCCCGGGGCGACGGTGTAGTAGAAGAACGCGCGCGGATCGTCGCGGTAGTTCTTTAACGCCAGGCTGAACAGGTCGCGGCTCTCGTCGGCCCGCAGGCGGGCATCGGTGCGGCGG
This sequence comes from Lysobacterales bacterium, assembly GCA_037384065.1. Classification (GTDB taxonomy): domain Bacteria; phylum Pseudomonadota; class Gammaproteobacteria; order Xanthomonadales; family SZUA-36; genus JABDPF01. The sequence goes on along the minus strand of JARROJ010000016.1, from coordinate 51,705 downwards.
TTGCCCCACAGCGCGATGCCGAGCGGCATGTCCTCGAGCCCTTCGGCCGGAATCCGGATCAGGCCATTGGTGGCCACGTTCATCTTGAACCGGTCGTAAATCTTTTTCAGGCGTTCGGGGACCAGCGCCGGTTCGCCGCCGACCACGGTGACGAAATTGGTGCCGCGCTCCGCCTCCGCGTCCAGCAGGGCGTCGAAGGCCGTGTCGTCGCGCCGCGCATCGACCCGGTCCATGCCTTCGGCGAAGTAGTAGCAACCGGTGCAGCGCAGGTTGCACTTGGCCGTGATGTCGAGCGAGATCGGCCGCACCGGTCCGGCGCCGCGAATCATCGCGTACATGTCGTTCAGGACGGGGTCTGCGAGGTAGGAACTGAGTCGGGACATGCGGGCATGTTAGCCGATCGGGCGGGGACGCCCCAAGTGCGGCCGGCGCGCCTCCTGACGCCCGTCAATCGGGCCACGACCGCCCGGGGTTCGGGTCAGGTCGCCGCGATGCGGCGTTCGCGCAGAATGCGGACCAGGCCGACCAGGCTGATCAGCAGCCAGACGGCCTCGATGATGAACGCCGAAAGATTGAAATCGAAGAACAGGGAATACAGGACGCAGGCCGCGCCCACGCCGTTCGCGGTCACGTTGGCCAGGTCCGTCGCGACCAGGCGGCGCAGCTGGACCAGCAGGTAGCTGCCGAGGATCAGGGCGACCCCGACATTGCCGATGAAATCGTAGTAGTGGTACTCCATGGCGAACCCCCGGCGGTGACCGAATGCGTGCGTACGTCGCGCATTCTAGCGGATCGGGATTGCGGGGCGTGTTCGGCGGCGCGAAAAACCCGGCCGAGGCCGGGTTTTTCGTCAGGGGCGGTCTCGCACGGGCTACGGGCCGCCGTCCGGTTCCGCCAGTTTCTCGCAATGCGGAACGTTGTCCAGCGCGATGCGCTCGATCGGTATGACGCCGGTTCGTCCGATGGACGGGATGTCGTAGGTAACCGTGGCGCTGTTGCAGTTTTCGAACTGCAGCAGGATCGAGCCGTCGACGACACCCTCCGGCACGGGCGTTCCGGCGTCGAACACGCCGCCGCCGAACACGCGCACCTCCATTTCGGCCTGCGCACCGTCGTACACGCCCTGGGCGGTCAGCCAGCGTTGGTCCGGCGAGCCCAGCTGCGCGGTGACCGAGGCATCGGGCTGTTCCGTGTCGTAGGTGAACCAGCCCAGGAACACGGTCTTGACTCCCGGGTAGACCGTGATGAAGAAGCCCTGGCCCGAGGTCGCGGGATCGTACCAGGCGTCGTTCAGCCCGGCGTTGATCGTGAACCCCGCGTTGGCGGGCAGGTCGTAGCCGTCGACGATCGCATCGACATCGGCCTGGTCGAGCACCTGGGCCACGTAATCGACACCGAGCGCGGTTATCTGGCTGACGAAGGCGCGCAGGTGGTTGCGCGAGCCGGCCAGCAGGTTCTCGTAGGCGTTGATCAACAGGACCTCGTCGGTGCGGTCGATCGTGGCGCGCAGGTCGCCGATGTCCAGTTCCTCGATGTAGGCGCCGACGTGCAGGGCTTCGAGCAGGGAGATCGAGCCGCGGTCGATCAGGTCGCCGTACAGCGCGGCCAGCGCAGTGTCATTGAACACCCCGACCGTGTCGTCGGTCACCGGGTCCGCGAGCCCGTAATACTCGATCATGCTCAGCATCGTATCCATGTGGCGCTGCTCGGAGCGCGCGATGTTCCGGAAGATCGTGTGGGACCAGCGTTCGTAGAGGGTCAGATAGGTGTCGCGGGCCAGCTTTTCTTCCTCCCGCATGAACCGCAGGTCATCGGTTTCCGTGGCATCCAGCTGGGCCAGTGCGGAGAAACTCGCGGCGCCGGCCAGCAGCGCCACCAGGATCAGAGTCAGTCGTTTCATAATTGTGCCTCGTCTGCGAAATCGGGTAGGGGGACATGCGTGTAAGACTACGCCCCGAAAATGCAGAAAAAATGGACGCCGGCTTAATTTCAGCTTAACGGGTGCGACGGCGTTCGGTCGGCCCCGTCGCGGATTCTCACGTCCCGGTCAATAGTGGTATCGTTCCGGTTTGGGCCGCATCCTGCGGACGCAACGACCGCAGGAACACACCCGGTTTCGACACCAAACGGGAAATCACCATGAAGCTGACACTGCTCGCGTTTTTCGCCGCAACGGCCGCCTGGCTGCTGGCCGGCTGCTCACCCTCATCCGGGCCCCAGGAAACCAGCCCTGCACAGGTTGCCGAGGCGGTCCCGCCGACCACCGAGGCGGCGGTGGCCCCCGAGCCCGCGGGGTCGATCAGCGAGACCGCTTTCGGCACGACCGCCGACGGCACGGCGGTCCGCCTCTATACGCTGCGCAATCGCTCCGGAATGGAGGCGCGGATCACCAACTACGGCGGCATCGTCGTTTCCCTCACCGCGCCGGACCGTGACGGCCGCTTCGAGGATGTGGTGCTGGGTTACGGCACGCTGGCCGAATACGAGAAGGACTCACCCTACTTCGGGGCGCTGATCGGCCGCTACGGCAACCGCATCGGCAAGGGCCGCTTCGAACTCGATGGCGAGACCTACCAGCTGACCCTGAACGACGGTCCGAATCACCTGCACGGTGGCGCCCGGGGATTCGACAAGGTCGTATGGGACGCCCAGCCGCAGGAGACGCCGGACGGCCCCAGCCTGCTGCTGACCTACGTGAGCCCGGACGGCGAGGAGGGTTACCCCGGGACGCTGACGGCGCGGGTCCGCTACACGCTGAACAACGATGACGAGCTGGCCATCGACTACGAGGCGACGACCGACCAGCCGACCATCGTCAACCTGACGCATCACAGCTACTTCAATCTGTCCGGTAATGTGAAGCGCGACATTCTCGGACACGAGCTGCAGATCGCGGCCGAGTCGTTCACGCCGGTCGATGAAACCCTGATCCCGACCGGCGAATTGCGCCCGGTCGCGGGCACGCCCTTCGACTTCCGCACGCCCAAGCCGATCGGCCGCGACATCGACGCCGAGAACCAGCAGATCGCATACGGCCCGGGCTATGATCACAACTGGGTCATCGACGCGGACGACAGCGGCGCGTGGCGCCACGTGGCGACCCTGCGTGACCCGGAAAGCGGCCGGGTGATGACGATCCACACGGTCGAGCCCGGTCTGCAGTTCTACTCCGGCAACTTCCTCGACGGGTCGATCACCGGCAAGGACGGCGTCGTTTACGGGTATCGCTCGGGCCTCTGCCTGGAAACCCAGCACTTCCCGGACAGCCCCAACCACGCGCAGTTTCCGTCGACCGTTCTGCGTCCGGACAAGACCTACCGCACGCGAACCACGTATCGCTTCTCGACCGACGGCTGAATGCGGCGCCGTTGCAGGGTACCGCGTTCCGGGATCCGCTCGAGGCGCCCCGGAGCGCGCTGCCGGCCGGGCGAACGCGCACGCCGGACGAGGGTTTCAAAAAGCGGGTAATCCGCTAGAATAGAACACATTCCTGGGGGTGGCCGCTGGCCTGAGATCTGTTTTTACAGGAACCCTTTGAACCTGATCCGGTTAATGCCGGCGTAGGAATAGGTGATTCCTGATTTCTCCCGCTAACGCATGACTGGATCTCGAACCCTGAGATCCCGTAATGAGCAAACGATTCTGTTTCCTGTTTCTGCTGATCGGGCTGGCGCCGTCGCCGGCGTCAGCCGAGAGCGATTCGACCGATGCCTCGGCGGCCGACGCGGCAGCCGGGCCGCTGGAAGAGGTCGTCGTTTCCGAGTTTCGGCGCGCCACCGCGCTTGAACTGGACAGCAGCATTTCCGTGCTCGACGAGGCGACGATCGAAGCCGCCAGTGTGCAGCACTTCGAGGAGTTGATCGCGCTGGTGCCGAACATGAACCACTCCGGCGACGGCGCCCGCGCGCGCTATTTCCAGTTGCGCGGCATCGGTGAACTGGAACAGTACGAGGGTGCGCCGAATCCGTCGGTCGGTTTCATCATCGACGACATCGACCTGTCCGGGGTCGGGGGCATCGGCACGGTGTTCGACGTCGATCGCGTCGAGGTGCTGCGCGGGCCGCAGGCAACGCGGTTCGGCGCCAGCGCGCTCGCCGGGCTGGTCTACGTGCAGTCCGCCGACCCCGAGGCGCGCACCGGCGTGCGGGCCGAGGCGAGCCTGGGCAACGAAGGCACGCTGGCCGCCGGCTTCGCCGCGGGCGGCGCGCTCACCGAGCGCCTCGACGGACGCGCCTCGGTGCACCACTACCGCGACGACGGGTTCTACGAAAATGCCTATCTCGGTCGCGACGACAGCAATGCCCGCGACGAGACCGTCGCGCGCGGCAAGTTGCTGTGGCGCTGGGGCGGCGACTGGCGGGCGAAGCTGAGCGTCCTGTATGCCGACTTCGATGACGGTTACGACGCCTGGTCGCCGGAGAACGGGCGAATCACCTACAGCGACAATCCCGGGCGCGACGAGCAACGGACCACCGGCGCCTCGCTGCGCTTCGACGGCCCGTTGGGCGCGGGGATCGATTTTGTCGGCATCACGTCCGTGGCTGACACCGACGTGCTGTTTTCCTACGACGGCGAGTGGGGGAACGCCGGGTACTGGGCGCCGTTCGGTTACGACTATGTTTATTCCGACGTGCGTGAACGTCGCTCGCTGACGCAGGAGTTCCGCTTGCTGTCCGCGCCCGGGCACGAACGGTTCGGCGGGCGGACCTCCTGGGTTCTGGGCGCCTACGCGGCGCGCCTGGACGAGAGCGACCGCATCGTCTCGGCCGGCGTGTACGACGACGGCGAGTGGTGCACCCCTTGCGCCAGCGATACCCGCCTGGACAGCGACTACGACGCTTCGAACGTGTCGCTGTTCGGTCGCCTCGACACGGCATTGAGCGATCGCCTGTCCCTCGATGCGGGTCTGCGCATCGAACGCTGGTCCGCCGACTACGCCGACGCCTATCGCGATTTCGTTTACGGCGATCCGCAGCAGCCGATCCGGAACGAGTTCTCGCCGTCCGATTCGCTCTGGGGCGGCGATGTCAGCCTCAATTACCGACTGGACGGCGGCACGCACCTGTACGCGCTGGTCTCCCGCGGTTACAAGGCCGGAGGCTTCAATCCGAGCGTGGCCCGCGCGCTCGGCCCCGGCGCCGAACTCGGCCCCGAAGCCATTACCTTCGGGCCGGAAGAACTGCTCAATGTCGAAGCGGGTTTCAAGGGGCTCTGGCTGAACGGCCGCCTGGCGGTAGACGCGGCGCTGTTCTGGATGGATCGCAGCGACATGCAGCTGCGCAGCTCGGCCCAGTTCACGGCGAACCCCAACGATTTCGTGTTCATTACGAGCAATGCCGAGGGCCATGCGACCGGTCTCGAAGCGGCGCTCAGCTGGCAGCTGACCCCGGTCTGGCGGCTGCACGGCAGCCTCGGGCTGCTCGATTCCGAGGTCGATGCCTACGGCCTCGAACGCGAACAGGACATCGAGGGGGCGATCGTCGGACGTTCATTCGCGCATGCGCCGTCCTGGACGGTCAACGCCGGCGTGAGCTACGTGGACGCGGCCGGCTGGTTCGGCCGGCTGGACCTCAATGCCGCGGATGATTTCTATTTCGACTACAGTCATGACGAACGCGGCGGCGCGCGCACGACCGTAAACCTGCGCCTGGGCCGGGAATGGACACACTGGGCCGTTTACGCCTGGGCGCGCAACCTGCTGGACGAGGAGTACCGCACACGCGGTTTTTCGTTCGGCCTGGAGCCGCCCGGGTTCGAGCGCGCCACCTACACGCGGCTCGGCGAGCCGCGCCATTACGGCATCACCGTCAGCTACCGCTACTGAGGAGAACCACGATGAACATCGTCGCCGACATGAGTCTTTACCCCCTGAAGAACGCCCCCGTGCCCGACATCATCGAATTCATCCACGCCCTGCGCGCGCAGCCGGGCCTGGAAGTGGTCAGCAACCAGCTGAGCACCCAGGTGAGCGGATCCTTCGAGGCGGTCACCGCGGCGGTGAACCACTGCATGCGCCAGGCGATGGAACGGCCCGAAACGGTCGTGCTGGTGGTCCGGTACCTGAACATCGAGCGTGAACTCGACCGCGCTCCGACCCTGACGCCGGACGCCTGAGCGTCACGTCTTGAACCTGACCGGACTGCAATGGCTGGAGGTCCTCGCGGTCGCGCTGGCGATCCTCTACCTGTTGCTCGCGATTCGGCAGAATATCGCATGCTGGGCCGCCGCCGCGGTCAGCACGCTGTTGTACCTCTACATCATGTACCGCGCCGGCCTGTACATGGAATCGGTGCTGCAGTTGTTCTACCTGGCGATGGCCGGATACGGCTGGTACGAGTGGCGCCATGGCGGGGCGGGACACGGTGAACTGAAGGTTTCGACCTGGCCCCTGCGCTATCACGTCGTCGCCATTGCCGGAGTCGCGCTGCTGATGCTGGTCAGCGGCACGCTGCTCAGCCGCTACACCGCCGCCTCGCTGCCGTTCGCCGATTCGTTCACGACCTGGGGCGCGGTGGTGGCGACCTTCATGGTCGCGCGCAAGATCCTCGAGAACTGGTTCTACTGGTTCGTGATCGACGGCGTCTCGATCGGCCTGTACCTGAACCGCGAACTCTATTTCACGGCGGCGTTGTTCGGTCTTTACCTCGTGATGATCGTGTTCGGTTACCGGGCGTGGCTGGCGAGCATGCGCGAGGAAACGGCGTGACCGACGCGCGCGCCGTCCTGGCCGGGATACCCGGTTTCGAGGCGGCCGTCGTTCGCGCGGTGCTCTCCGATGGGCCGACCAACGCGAGCTACCGGGTCGAACGGGGCGGCGCGGAGTTCGTGCTGCGGGTCGACAAACCGGCCGCGACGGAACTGGGCCTGGACCGCGTGGCGGAGCAGCGCGTGCTGGAGGCGCTGACCGCCGCGGGATGGATCGAAGCGCCGCTGTATTCGAATACGGCGGATGGCGTGCTGCTGCGCCGTTTCGTTCCGGGCCGGACCTGGACGCGGGCGGACATGACCCGGCCCGACAGCCTGGCGCGGCTCGCGGTCCGGCTGCGGGACCTGCATGCTCTGCCGCCCGCCGGCCGGCGCTTCGATCCGCTCGGCGCGGCGCGGGGATACGCCGAGCAGGTCGGCACGCCGCGCGCCTGCCGCCTCTACGAGGCCGTCGCCGCGGCATTCGCCGACCTCACGCCGGGCGCGACCGCGCTGTGCCACAACGATCCCGTCTGCGGCAACGTTCTCGAGGCCGCTGGCGGCGTCCGCCTGATCGACTGGGAATACGCGGGCGTGGGCGACCCGTACTTCGACCTGGCCGTCGTGGTCGCGCATCATGGCGTCCCGCCGTCGGTGGCGGACGGTTTCCTGGCGGCGTACCTGGGACGGGCCGCACGGGTCGACGAGACGAGCCGCCTGCACCGGCAATGCCGTTTCTACGGGCGGCTGCTGGATCTGTGGCGGCTGCGCACCAGCGAGGCGCGCCCGGGCTGAGCGAAGAGCGGGCGGTCCGGCCTGCTCAGGAGGGCACGGTCTGGCGCGAACTGAAGGCGTGGGCGATGGTGGATTGGTCGGTGAACTCCAGTTCGCCGCCCAGCGGAACGCCGTGCGCGATGCGGCTGACAGCGATGTTCTGTCGCTGCGCCATGCGCTGCAGGTAGTACGCCGTCGCTTCGCCCTCGACGGTCGGGTTCGTGGCGATGATTATTTCGGCCGGCGGTTCGGCGGCCAACCGCTCGCCCAGGCCGTCCAGGCCGAGATCGGCCGGGCCGATGCCGTCGAGTGGCGACAGGCGCCCCATCAGAACGAAGTAGCGGCCCTGGTACCCGGTGGCCTGTTCGATCGCGATGACGTCGCTCGGCGATTCAACGATGCACAGCTGCGACGTGTCGCGTTGCGGGTTGGCGCAGATCGCGCAGACGTCGTCCTCGGTCAGGTTGCGGCACTCGCGGCAGCGGCCGATGCGTTCCATCGCCGCATCCAGCACGGCGGACAGGTGGCGCCCGCCCTCGCGGTCGCGCTCGAGCAGGTGCAGCGCCATGCGCTGGGCCGATTTGGGGCCGACGCCCGGCAGGCAGCGCAGGGCGTCGATCAGCCGTTCGAGCAGCGGTTCGGAACCCACGGGGAATTCAGAACGGGAGTTTCATGCCGGGCGGCAGGTTGATGCCGGCGGTCATGTCGGACATGCGCTCCTGGGTGGTCGTCGTGATCCGGTTGACGGCGTCATTGACGGCTGCGGCCACGATGTCCTCGAGCATTTCGCGGTCGTCCAGCAGCGAGGGGTCGATCTCGACCTTGCGCACGGCGTGCTTGCCGGTCATGGTGACCTTCACCAGGCCGCCGGCAGCCTCACCGGTGACCTCCATGTTGGCCAGTTCTTCCTGCGCTTTCTGCATTTCCTGCTGCATTTTCTGGGCCTGTTGCATCAGGCCGGCGATATTTCCTTTCATAGGCTGTCCGTTCGTGGTGTCAGATCGGTGGATGGTCCGCTACTGCAGCGGCTGAATCGAATCTTCGACGATCACCGCGCCCATCTCTTCCTTGAGTTCGCGCACCGTGGGGTCATCGGCGATCGCGCGCTCCGCCTCACTCATATTCCGGCGCATCCGCTGCTCTTCAAGGCTGGCGGCCGTTTGCAACTCGACGCCGTCTTCGTCCACCAGCCGTACCCGGACCGGATGACCGACGCGGGCGCTGATGGCCTGCCCGAGCCGATCGAGGCAGCTGGCCGAGCCGAGGTGGCGCAGTGCCGGCGCGATGATGAACTCCCAGCGGTCCTCGGAGCGGGATTTCAGTTGCACGTTGCGCGCCAGTTCGCGGACCTGCCCGCTGATATCGAGGTTTTCCAGCAGGCGCACCCACTCGGTCGGGCGCTCCCCGCTGTCCGTGGCGGGCGCGGGTTTCTCCGCCGGTGCCCGCGACGCGGCTTCCGGGCGGGGGCTTTCGACCGCGGTTGCGCGTTGCGTGCGCCGTTGGGCCCCGGCCGGTTTCGCTGCCGCGGTGGCGGCGGGCGACGGTTTTTCCCGTCGGGTTCGGCCGCCGGACGAAGCGGCGGAAGGCGCCGCCGCGCCGGTTTCCGCGGGTCGAAACGCGAGCATGCGCAGCAGCGTCATCTCCAGTCCGGTGCGCGGGTCCGGAGCGAGTCCGAGTTCGCCGCGCCCCTTGATGGCGATCTGGTAGAACAGCTGTGCATCCTCGACGCTGAGCAGCCCGGCCAGATCCTCGATGGCGGCCCAGTCGGAGCGCTCGGCGTCGCGGTAGCCGGGCACGGATTGCAGCAGCGTGACGCGGTGCAGGACCTCGGCGAGGTTCGCCAGCACCGTGTCGAGGTCGCGCGACTGCGCGGCCAGTTCGCCGACGACGTCGAGCATCGCCTGCGCCTCGTTGGCGGCCAGTGCGCGGATCATGGCGGCGACGTGTTCATGGTCGACCAGGCCCAGCATCTGCTCGAGATCCTGCAGTGCGAGGCGGCCGCCGCCAAAGGCGATGGCCTGGTCCAGCAGGCTGAGGCCGTCGCGCATGCTGCCGTCGGCGGCGCGGGCGAGGACTTCGAGCGTGCCCGACTCGGTTTCGACGCCTTCGTTCTCGACCAGGGTCGCGAGGTGGCCGCGAATCTGGTCCGGCAGCAGGCGGCGCAGGTTGAAGCGCAGGCAGCGGGACAGGATCGTGACCGGGATTTTCTGCGGATCGGTGGTCGCCAGCACGAACTTGACGTGCGGCGGCGGCTCTTCGAGCGTTTTCAGCAGCGCGTTGAAACTGCTGGCCGAGAGCATGTGTACCTCGTCGATGATGTAGACCTTGTAACGCCCGCGGGTCGGCGTGTACTGGACGGACTCCAGCAGTTCGCGCATGTCGTCCACGCCGGTGCGTGACGCAGCGTCGATTTCGATCATGTCGACGAAGCGGCCCTCGTCGAGGTCCACGCAGCTGCCGCATTCGCCGCAGGGTTGCGAGGTCATCCCGGTCTCGCAATTCAGGCACTTGGCCAGGATGCGCGCGATGGTCGTTTTGCCGACGCCGCGCGTTCCGGTCAGCAGGAAGGCATGGTGCAGGCGATTCTGGTCGATGCCGTTGATCAACGCCCGGGAAACGTGTTCCTGGCCGACCAGTTCATCGAACGTCTTGGGGCGCCACTTGCGCGCCAGGACCTGGTAGCTCATCGGGGCGGTTCCGCGCGCTGGCGGGGAAGGGGACTCGGTTGGTTCATGACGTCGAACTATAGCAGACCTCGAACTCCGGATGGAGGCGACCCCCGACCGCCACACCCCGGCGCCCGAGTCCATTGCTGCCGCTGCTCCCTTCCGGGCCTGACGGGGTTCACAACTTGTCGTCGCGGGGGGACCGCCGGGGGCCACCATAAACGTTTCCGACTGCCGAAGGAGGACCCTTCGCTCAGGGGACTCGCATTGTGCCGGAACGGGCAGGGCCGTTCAACCTCCCGCGCGCGCCGCCCGCGGCGTTTTCCTACACGGCGGTCGGTGCAATTGCCGTTTGCGCGCCACCGCGACACGGATAGCCTTGATCCTGCAGCACGCACCCCGGCTCGAGCCGGGCCAACCACACCATACCGCTTGCAAACGAAGGGGGAATGTCATGAAGAAACTCATCGCCGCACTGCTGACCAGCTGTTTCGTTCTTTCGGCCTGGGCGAGCCAGCCGGTCAACGTCAACACCGCCAACGCCGAGGAAATCGCCGAGAGCCTGAAGGGCATCGGGTTGAGCAAGGCGCAGCGCATCGTTCAGTACCGCGAGGCGAACGGCGCGTTCGATCACGTCGACGAACTGGTCAACGTGAAGGGCATCGGCGTCCGCACGGTCGATCAGAACCGGGGCATGATCCTGATCGAAAATGCGCCGGCCAGCCCGGTGGACTGACGCAACGCGTCCCGCATTCCCGGGCCGCCGATCGGCGCCCGGGAATTTTTCGAACGTCGTGCCGCGCGCTCTCAGGTTTTGAGAATACCGGAGGGTTCAATAGGCTCACGCACAATCGAGAACGACAGGAGTTCGCCAATGAAAGCCAACCAGGATCTGATCGGTAAAACCATCACCGGAGCGGTCGCGGTCACGCCCCCGGGCGAAGACGTCCGCGAGATCTGGATGCTCCAGTTTTCCGACGGGACGCACGTCGAGTTCGTGTCGCCACAGGCGCGACGCCGGATGCAGCGCATTTCGGGCCAGAAAAAACGCCGGATTGCGCGGTCTGCGAACGCCCTGCAACTGGCCCTGAACGTCGCCTGAGCAGTTATCCACAAAAGCTGTGGATAAGTCTGTTAAAAACGTTGCGGCAGTCGAGTGCGCGCAGGGGGCGCTTCAGATTGGTCAAAAATTGACCAATTCTTTAACACCCCAATAAAACAACGACTTAGAGTCTGTCCGAGTGCGAACTATGACGAATGCAGCGGTCATATTTCTGTCACATGGACAATCAGTCACTTGTGCATAATCAACTCGAATTGGATCGAGAAAAACACGCTAAGCCGTTGAAAAACGCTTCCGTCGATGCCGCGGTCCGTACGCGATCGGTATCCTGTGCATGACCCCGATCCGAATGCCGCCCCTTACAGCTCGACAATGCCCGTTTCCAGCGTCCAGGCTTCCAGTTTATCGAGCAGGCGCAGCGCGTCCGGGTCGTCGTCATGGCTCTGCCGAGCGGTGCGCAAGGCGGCCCTGAAATCCGCCATTCCGAAGTAGGCGGGATCGGACGTTTCAATCAGGCGTGAGCGCCGGTCCCGGTTCCACACATCCCATTCCTCCCGGCTGAGGGTCTCCGGATAGTTGCGGGCGCGATAGCGGAACAGCATCAGCGAAAGCCGGGGGTCCTGGAAGGTCCAGAGATGGCGCCCGAGATCCTTTGGCGCGATCTTGAGGATCTTGTTCATCAGGTGCCGGTCGGCCGGCGGAAAGAAACCGCCGCTGTAGAGCATTCGGTCCGGATCAGAACTGTCTTCGAAGCCGGCCGCGGGCATGGCGAAGACGTCGGTCACCTTCTGCCGCAGGGCGCCGAGCCGGGGCACGATCAGCTTTGCGTGCCGCATGCAGCGCGCGATGTCGAGCGCAATGCGGTCGGGATCGGCATCACGCAGCGTCGCTGCCGGAGCGACCATCGGCACATGGTTCGTGTGGATCATTTTCAGCGGGAGTCGTTCCACGTCCTCGGGCAGGTCCGCACTCGGCGTGAATACCCGGTCATGCAACGCGTCGGCGGGTTCGTCGAACAGCGGGGCGGGGTCGGCCATCAGGTCGAAAACGATCACCGACTTCGGCCGGTCCGGCGGTACGGCCAGCGGAAGAACGAGGGTCGTGCAACCGCGTTCCGCGGGGAAGCGCGCGCTGGTATGCAGGAGCGGCCGGGGTTCGGTCGGGTCGAGCAGCGCCGCGACCTTGCGCTGGTCGCGCATGCCCAGGCACCAGTCGAACAGGCGCGGCTGGGCCCGGCGAAGAAGCCGGGCCAGGCCGATCGTGGCGCGCACGTCGACCAGGGCATCGTGGGCGCCCTCGTGCTCGATGCCGTTGGCCGCGGTCAGGTCCTCGAGGCGGAAGCTGGGCTTGCCCGGTTCGTGCAGCGGCCATTCGACGCCATCCGGACGCAAGGCGTAATGCATTCGCGCCGCGTCGATCAGGTCCCAGCGCGAATTGCCCTGTTTGTATTCGCGCTCGTAGGGATCGATCAGGTTCCGGTAAAACAGGTTGCGCGTGACCGTGTCGTCGAAGCGGATGCTGTTGTAGCCGGCGCTGCACGTTCCGGGCCGCATCATTTCGGCGTGAACCCGGCGCGCGAACTCCGCTTCGCAAACGCCCTTGTCGCGGGCCTCCTGCGGTGTGATCCCCGTGATCAGGCAGGCTTCCGGATGGGGCAGCACGTCGTCCGCCGGCGCGCAGAACAGCACCATCGGTTCGTCGATCGGCTCCAGGTCCGCGTCGGTGCGCAGCGCGGCGAACTGGGCCGGGCGATCCGCCATCGGGTTGGCGCCAAAGGTTTCGTAGTCGTGCCAGAGAAAGGAATCGGGCTTTTTCATGCGGCGGCTGGCGGGCTCGTTGGCCATTGATTTTCGAGGACGTGGGCCGAATGTAACATACGCCCGACTGCACCGTGCAGGACGGGCGCCCCGGGTATTTGGAATCACAAGGATGAACACGGAGACACAGAGCCAGGCGTTTGCGGAATTGGTTCGCCTGATGGAACTGGAGCCATTGGAGCTCAACCTGTTCCGCGGCGTGAGCCGCGATATCGGCACGAACCGCGTGTTCGGCGGCCAGATCCTGGCCCAGGCGCTGCTGGCGGCGAGCAGGACGGTCGAGGGGCGCACCGCGCATTCGCTGCACGGCTATTTTCTGCGGGCCGGCGATCCCGGCGCGCCGGTCGTCTACGAGGTGGACCACTCGCGCGAGGGGCGGAGCTTCTGCGCCCGGCGCGTGATCGCGATTCAGCACGGTCGGCCGATTTTCACGCTTGCGGCCTCGTTCCAGGTTCCGGAAGAGGGCCTCGAACACCAGTTCGACATGCCTGACGTGCCGCCGCCGGAGGACGTCCCGCCAATGCGCGAACTGCCCGAGAAGGACTTCGGCCACATGCCGCAGAGCGTGCAGCGCTGGCTCGATCGCTTCGGGCCGTTCGAGTTCCGCGCCGTGCGCGGGGTCAATCCCGATGCACACGCGCCGCAGCCGCCCTACAAGGAGCTCTGGTTCAAACTGCACGGCGCGCTCGATCCGGATCCGCACCTGGGTCGCGCCCTGCTGGCCTACGTCTCCGATTTCCACCTGGTCGGCACGGCGACCCTGCCGCACGGGATTTCGTGGATCGGGGGCAATCTGATGCTGGCCAGCCTCGACCACGCGATGTGGTTTCACCGGGATTTCAGCCTCGACGACTGGCTGCTTTACACCTGCGACAGCCCCAGCACCCAGGGTGGCCGGGGACTGGCGCGGGGCATGATTTATGATCGCCAGGGGCGCCTGATCGCGAGCACCGCCCAGGAGGGCGTGATTCGCGTGCGGGACTCCTGAACCAACGACTGGAGGGTCGAACCATGACCGAAAAAAAGGCTTATTTCGCCGCCGGCTGTTTCTGGGGCGTCGAGGACCGTTTCCGCAAGACGCCCGGTGTGCTGGACGCGATTTCCGGCTACATGGGCGGTCATACCGAGAACCCCGGCTACCGGGCGGTCTGCACGGGTGATACCGGGCATGCCGAGACCGTCGAGGTGCGCTACGACGCCGACCGGATTTCCTTCGGTGAGCTGCTCGACGTGTTCTTCGACATGCACAATCCGACCACGCGTAACCGCCAGGGACCGGACGTCGGCAGCCAGTACCGCTCCGCCGTGTTCGCGGTCGATGAAGAACAGGAGCGCGCGGCGCAGGAACGAATCGCCGAGTTGGACGGGTCCGGCCGCTGGCCGAACGCCATCGTCACCGAAGTCAACCGCGGCGGCCGGTTCTGGCCCGCCGAGGAATACCATCAGCGGTACTTCGAAAAAAACGGCGGCGGCTTCTGCCACGTCAATTGAGTCTTGCTTGCCTTCTTTCGCCTGCGGCGAAAACCGGCTGCGCGCGACGGCATTGAGGAGTTGCCTTCTGGCTGGCGCCAGGCGGCAGCAGTGCTCGGTTCCTGCCTGCCTTCTTTTGCCGGCGGCCAGGACCGGGTGCGCGGGGTGGTAAAATGGGGTCATCAGGGCCGACGGCGGTGATGTAGCCGCCGCCGTCGGTCGCGTCGGTCGCCCGGAGGCATCATGACTGACGATGAGCGCCACGTGCGCCCGCAGCGCCACGCCTCGTTTCGCTTCTACGCGGAGCTCAACGACTTCCTGCCCGAGGCCCGGCGCCAGGCCCGTTTTACCTATTCGTTCAGCGGTACGCCGGCGCTGCGGGACGCGATCCAGGCGCTGGGCGTGCCGCACACGGCGATCGACCTGGTCGTGGTGGACGGTCGTTCGGTGGACTTTTCGCATCGCTTGCGGGGCGGCGAGCAGGTCGCCGTCTACCCGGTGTTCGAACGCCTGGACATCGGCCCGGTCACCCGGCTGCGCCCCGCGCCGCTGCGCCGCACGCGCTTCGTGCTGGACGAGAGTCTCGGCAAGCTGGCCCGCTACCTGCGCATGTTCGGTTTCGACACGCTTTGGCTGCCGGATTGCAGTGATCGCGACCTCATCGACCGCGCGCTGGCGGAGGGACGCATCATCCTCACCCGCGATGTCGATCTGCTCAAGCACCGCCGCGTCACGCACGGGTACTGGCTGCGCCACGTGCATGCCGAGGAACAGCTCGAAGAGGTCCTGCTGGCCCTCGACCTGCTCGGCCAGCAACGGCCGTTCAGCCGCTGCATGGCGTGCAATGGCGAACTGGCGCCGGTCGCCGACAAGGCCCGGCTGACGGAGATCGATCCGGACATCCTCGCGCGCTTCGAGACGTTTCATCGCTGCCGCGACTGCGGCAGGATCTACTGGCCCGGTTCGCACTTTGACCGCATGCGGAGTTTTTCGCGCAACGTCGCCAGCCGCGCGTTGTTGCACGGCCTGCGCGCGCCCGGCGCCTATCCGCACGCCGTGCGCTCGATACAGGTCGTGGAAACCCACAGTTCCTGGGTGATTTTGACCGGTGATTACGCCTACAAGCTCAAGAAACCGGTTGCGCTCGGCTTTCTGGATTTCTCGACGCGCGCGCTGCGGCGCGCCTGCTGCGAGGAAGAAGTGCGCGTGAACCGGCGGACCGCACCCTCGATCTACCTCGGCGTGAAGCCGGTCGGCGCGGCCGCCCACGGGCCGCGGATCGGGGTGCGGCCGGCGCTGGATTACGTCGTCGCGATGCGCCAGTTTCCGCACGAGGCGCGCCTCGACCGGCGCATCGAGCGGGCGCCGTTCGGCGCGGCCGAAGAGGAGGCCCTGGCGCAGGCGATCGCCGATTTCCACGCCGGGCTGGCCGCCGTCCCCACCGTCGCAGACGAGCCGGAACGGACGGTGCGCCCGGCGCGCAACAATTTCCGGCATCTCGACCCGGCCGATGTCAGCGACCGCTTCGCGCAGAAACTCGCCGTGATCGAAGGCTGGACCCTGCAGGAAGCGGAATCACGCGCCGCCGCGATTCGGCGCCGCGCGGCCGCCGGTCACGTGCGGGACTGCCACGGCGATTTGCACCTGGAAAACATCGTGTGCCTGGACGGTCGCTTCGTCCCGTTCGATGCGATCGAGTTCAATCCGGAATTACGCCGCATCGACACGGCCAACGACATCGCGTTCCTGGTCATGGATCTGCTGGCCCGCGGACGCCCGGACAGCGCCTACGGCGTGTTCGGTGCGTGGCTCGAACGGACCGGCGACTACGACAGCTTGTGCGTCATGCGCTTCTATCTCGTCTACCGGGCGATGGTGCGGGCCGTCGTTTCGGCCATCCGCGAAGCGCAGAGCGGGCCGTGGGAAACGGATTCGGCGCCGGGGGCGGAGGCCGGCCACGAGCCCTCCTTCCGGCCGGGCCCCGAGCGGTACATCGCCCTGGCGGCGGAACTGGTCGACACGCCGCCGCCGATGCTGATCCTGATGCATGGCCTGTCCGGCTCCGGCAAGACCT
Organism: Lysobacterales bacterium; assembly: GCA_037384065.1. GTDB lineage: Bacteria > Pseudomonadota > Gammaproteobacteria > Xanthomonadales > SZUA-36 > JABDPF01. The sequence goes on along the minus strand of JARROJ010000016.1, from coordinate 35,157 downwards.
GGACCAGTAACCGCCTGCTGCGGGAACTGCCGGGCGTGCGCGTGCGCAGCGACCTGGAGCGCAAGCGCCTGGCGGGCCTGATGGGCGCGGCGCGCGCCGGCGCGGCGGGGATCGACGCGGGGCTTTACGCGCCCGAGGTTTCCGCCAGAACGTACGACATCCTGGCCGGGGCCTGTGCGACCGGCCTGGAAGCGGGGTTCACGATGATCGCCGATGCCGCCTTCCTGCGGCGCAAGGACCGACGAAGGTTCATCGAACTCGCCGCGCAGTGCGGCGCGCGGGTCGGTATCGTGGCCTGCGAGGCGGACACCGCAACGCTGCAACGGCGCATTCGGCGTCGCATGGGCGAGGGCAGGGACGCCTCGGATGCCGATATCGCGGTGCTCGAGCACCAGCTCGTCGCCCGCGAACCGCTGGACGCGGGCGAGCAGCGGCTCGTTCTGCACCCGGGCGAGGGGCCCGCGTTCGAGTCGCTCAGTTCTTGAGCTTGTTGACGATCCAGAGCAGGATGATCGCGCCGACGGTCGCCGTGATGATCGAGCCGATCAGGCTGGTCGCGCCGACCCCGACGAAGCTGAACACGAATCCGCCGATGGCGCCGCCCACGATACCGATGACGATGTTCATCACCAGGCCGTGGCCCTCTCCTTTCATGATGACGCTGGCCAGCCAGCCGGCGATGCCGCCAACGATCAATGCTGCGAGCAAGTCCATGTAAGCCTCCGAAAGTGCACAAAATTCAGTATTGAGTTTAAAATGGTCGCGGCGCGATTTCGAGTATCCCGGCCTGTCGTGCGCGGGGCGGTCGCGTCGAATGGAGGAACACAGGTGCCAAGGACAGCCAGATTCCGGATTCTGTCGATCGCCGCGGCCGGCGCGCTTCTCGGCTACGCGGCCGCCGCCGGGGCGCAGGTCTACAAGTGGGTCGACGAGGACGGCATTGTCACCTATTCGAACATCGCGCCGCCAACCGACCGCGATTTCGACGTGCTGCGCTTTCCCTGTTACGCGTCCGATCCCAAGTGCCGCTCGGTAAGCTGGGAGAAGGTGCCGCTCAACGTGCGTTCCTATCGCGACGAGATCCGCGATGCGGCGGCCGTCAATGCCCTGGATGAGTCGCTGATCCGGGCCGTCATTCACGCCGAATCCGCGTATCAGCCCGACGCCCAGTCGCCGAAAGGCGCCCAGGGCCTGATGCAGTTGATGCCGGCGACCCAGGCCGAACTCCAGGTGAGCGATCCCTTCGATCCGGCGGAGAACATTCGCGGGGGCGCGCTGTACCTGTCGCGCCTGCTCGAAGAATTCAGCGGCGACGTCGACCTGGCGGCGGCGGCGTACAACGCCGGTGCGTCGGCGGTGTACCGCTACGGGGGCATTCCGCCCTTCGATGAAACGCAGGAGTACGTCCGCCGCGTCCGGATTCTGCACCGGCGCTACGACCAGGCCCTGTGACCCCGCGGGTGCTTCCGCGGCTCAGTAGATCAGCCGGGCGTCCCGTACCGCGCCGAGTTCGCCGAGTGCGGCGACCAGTTCCTCGCAGGGTTTGACGGACCAGTCCGGTCCCAGTTCGATGCGTGCCCGCGCCCGCGCGTTGCGGTAGTCCAGCCACACCTGTCCCGAGCCTTCACGGTACGGGACGAAGGTCGATTTCAGCAGGTCGCAGATCCCCTCCGCCGGCCCGGTCAGCGAGACCTGCACGCCGCGGGCGAAGTGCGCCTTGGCTTCCCCCAGGCTCATGATCTTCTGCACGTTGATGCGCAGGCCGCTGGAAAACCGGTCGGGTGAAACCTGCGCCTCGACGACGATGATCTCGTCCTTGTTCAACTGGTCGGCGTAAAGGGTCCACGCTTCGTCGAACACGCCGATTTCACAGCGGCCGCTGTGGTCTTCGATGGCGACGAAGCCGCCGCGGTTGCCGCGGCGCCGGATGTCGCGCACGAGCCCGGCCAGCACCGCGGGCGCGCTGCGTGGCCCGCGGCCCTTGCCCCCGTTCTGTTCGCCGAACCGGCGTTGCAGACCGTCCAGCGTGCAGGTCGTGAAGCGGGCGAGTTCCTCCGCCTGCAGGGCGACCGGGTGTCCGGTCAGGTACAGGCCCAGCGTCTGTTTCTCCGCCTGCAGGGCCTGCAGGGCCGTCCAGGGGCGGACCGTGACGTGGTCGGCCAGCTGCGGCGCGCGGATTTCCCCGCCGCCGCCGAAGAGATCGACCTGGCCGGCCTCGAGGTCGCGCTGGTACTGCTCGGCGGCCTGCAGGGCGTCCGGCAGTTCCCGCAACATCCGGGCGCGGTTGCGGTCCGGGTCGAGCGCGTCCAGCGCGCCGGAACGCACCAGCACGTCCAGGGCCCGCTTGTTGACCTTGTGGTGGTCGATCCGGTTGCAGAAATCCGACAGGTCGGTAAACGGTCCGCGGGCTTCGCGTTCGCTCTCGATCATGTCGATGGCGGCGTGGCCGACGCCCTTCAGGGCGCCCAGCCCGTAAAGGATCGTGCGGTCGTCCACGACCGTGAACGCGTGGCTCGACCGATTGACGTCCGGCGGCAGCACGTCGAGTTCGAGGTCGCGGCATTCGTGGATGAATTCGTCCACCTTGTCGGTGTTGTCCATGTCCGCGGACAGCACCGCGGCCATGAAGGCGGAGGGGTAGTGCGCCTTCAGCCAGGCCGTCTGGTACGCGATCAGGGCGTAGGCGGCGGAATGCGACTTGTTGAAGCCGTACCCGGCGAAGGTCTCCATCTGGTCGAAGATCAGGTTGGCCCGGTCCTCTTCGACGCCTTTCGCCATGGCGCCCTCGACGAAGATGATGCGCTGCTTGGCCATCTCCGCCGGTTTTTTCTTGCCCATCGCGCGGCGCAGCAGGTCCGCGGCCCCGAGCGTGTAGCCGGCCAGTTCCTGGGCGATCTGCATGACCTGCTCCTGGTACAGGATCACGCCGTAGGTGGGCTTGAGGATGTGTTCGACCATCGGGTGCGGGTAACTGACCGCCTTGCGGCCGTGCTTGCACTCGTAATAGGTTTCGACCATGCCCGAATCGAGCGGGCCCGGCCGGTACAGTGCGACCAGGGCGACGATATCGTCGAAGCTGTCCGGCACCAGCTTGCCGATCAGGTTCTTCATGCCGTACGACTCGAGCTGGAATACCGCGGTCGTCTTGCACGACTGCAGCAACCGGAACGCCTCCGGGTCGTCCATCGGCAGCTTTTCGAGCACGATCGCATCCTCGCCGGCCGCCGCCCGCTGGGCGTTGATGGTCTTCAGCGCCCAGTCGATGATGGTCAGCGTGCGCAGACCGAGAAAATCGAACTTGACCAGGCCGATGGTCTCGACGTCGTCCTTGTCGAATTGGGTGACGATGCTGCCGCCGCCCGCTTCGCAGAACAGCGGCGTGAAATCGGTCAGCTTCGACGGCGCGATCACGACGCCGCCGGCATGCTTGCCGGCGTTGCGCCGAATGCCCTCGAGCGACAGCGCCAGATCGATGACCGCCCGCGTGTCTTCTTCCTCGTCGTAACGCTGTTTCAGCTGCGGTTCTTCGGCCAGCGCGTCCCGCAAGGTCATGCCGAGCGTCGGCGGGATCAGCTTGGCGATGCTGTCGACGAAACCGTAACCGTGGCCGAGCACGCGGCCGCAATCACGCACCACGGCCTTTGCCGCCATCGAGCCGTAGGTGATGATCTGGCTGACCTGGTCGCGCCCGTAGCGCTCGGCCACGTAGTCGATGACCTCGTCGCGACGCTCCATGCAGAAATCGACGTCGAAATCCGGCATCGAGACGCGTTCGGGGTTGAGGAACCGTTCGAACAGCAACTCGTGCACCAGCGGGTCGAGATCGGTGATGCCCAGCGCGTAGGCCACCAGCGAACCGGCGCCGGAGCCGCGCCCCGGGCCGACCGGAATGTCGTTGTTCTTCGCCCAGCGGATGAAGTCGGCCACGATCAGGAAGTAGCCGGGGAAGCCCATCTCGTTGATGACGTTCAGTTCGTGATCGAGGCGCTCGCGGTACATGGCCTCCGGGAATTCCTCGCTGGGCGGCAGGATGCGGAAGCGTTCGGCCAGGCCCTGCTCGGAGGCCTGGCGCAGGAACTCGGCGATGCCCATGCCGTCCGGCGTCGGAAAGTCGGGCAGGTAATAGGTGCCGAACGCCATCTCGAGGTTGCAGCGCATCGCCAGGTGGTAGCTGTTCTCGATCGCCTCGGGCAGGTCGGCGAAGCGCTCCGCCATCTTCTCCGGTCCCTTGAGATACTGTTCCTCGGAAAACCGCCGCTCCCGGCGCTTGTCCGACAGCAGGCGTCCGTCATGGATGCAGACGCGCGCCTCGTGGGCCTGGAAATCGGCCCGGTCCAGGAAGCGCACGTCGTTGGTGGCGACGACGGGCAGGCCGAGTTCCGCCGCGATTTCCAGCGCCGCGGACTCGTACACCGCTTCCCGGTCGCGGCCGGTGCGCTGGAGTTCGATGTAGAACCGCCCCGGAAAGATCCGCGCCCAGTGTCCGGCCAGTTGCCGGGCCCGGTTGGGGTGTCCGGCCAGCACGGCCTGGCCGATGTCGCCCTCCCGCGCGGCCGAGAGCGCAATCAGACCTTCGGCGTGGTCTTCGATCCAGTCCCGGCGAACGTACGGTACGCCCTGGTGTTGGCCTTCCAGGTAGCCCCGGCTCAGCAGTTGGCACAGGTTCAGATAGCCGCTGCGGTCCTGGCACAGGAGCACCAGGCGCGAGACGTGGTCGGGGTCTTCCGGCGTGCGCAGCAGGACGTCGGCGCCGACGATCGGCTTGATGCCGGCGGCCTCCGCCGCGCGGTAGAACTTGACCAGGGCGAACAGGTTGGCCTGGTCGGTCACGGCGATGGCGGGCATCCCCAGCTCGGCCGCTTTCTGCACCAGCGACTTGATCCGGACCGTACCGTCGACGAGGGAGTACTCGGTGTGCAGATGCAGGTGAACGAACGGCGTGGTCATCGATGGCAGTCGGTCGGGGTCTCGCGGATCGAAAAAATCGACACTCATTCTACCCGAAGCGGGCGCCGACGAGGGGTGTCTGTCCGTTCGGTTTTGCGGATTGAATCGCGCCGGGAATCCTGTTATCGTGCGCGCCCCGGATCGGCGGTATAATTCCGATTCGTCAAGGGCGCGTAGCTCAGCGGTAGAGCACTGTGTTGACATCGCAGGGGTCACTGGTTCGATCCCAGTCGTGCCCACCAGTTTCAAACCATCGAATGCCCGCTTGGACCCCGGTGTTCAAGCGGGCTTTTGATTTCTGACGCCCCTCATTGCGCCGGCATGCCGAAGCCACTCGCGCGGAACCTTGTGATGGACGCGCTATCATAAAAGGTTATCCACCCCGACAAACCAAGGAGATCGGCCATGGCCCACAGCAAGCCCGAATTCAAATCCCGCTACGAAAATTTCATCGGCGGTCAGTGGACGCCTCCGGTGGGCGGCGAGTACTTCGCCAATTCGTCACCGGTCGACGGTGCGGACTTCTGCGAGGTGCCGCGCTCGAAGGCGGCGGATATCGACCTGGCGCTGGATGCCGCGCACAAGGCCGCGCCGTCCTGGACGAAGACGTCCGTCGCCGAACGCAGCGCCATGCTGCTGAAGATCGCCGACCGCATGGAGCAGAACCTCGAGCGCCTGGCCGCGGTGGAAACCTGGGACAACGGCAAGAGCATCCGCGAGACGCTCGCCGCCGACCTGCCGCTGGCGATCGACCACTTCCGCTACTATGCCGGCGTCATTCGGGCCGAGGCGGGCGAAATCGCCGACCTCGACGCGAACACCGTTTCAATGGAGGTGCACGAGCCGCTGGGCGTGGTCGGCCAGATCATTCCCTGGAATTTCCCGATCCTGATGGCGACCTGGAAGCTGGCGCCGGCGCTGGCCGCCGGTAACTGTGTCGTCCTCAAACCGGCCGAGCAGACGCCCGCGTCGATCCTGGTCCTGATGGAACTGATCGAGGACCTCGTGCCGGCCGGTGTCCTCAACATCGTCAACGGGTTCGGCATCGAGGCCGGCAAGCCGCTGGCCTCGTCGCCGCGCATCGCCAAAATCGCGTTTACCGGCGAGACGACCACCGGCCGACTGATCATGCAGTACGCGTCCGAGAACATCATCCCGGTGACGCTGGAACTCGGCGGCAAGTCGCCCAACCTCTTTTTCCCGAGCGTGATGGCGCAGGACGACGCGTTCCTGGACAAGGCGATCGAAGGGTTCGTGATGTTCGCCCTGAACCAGGGCGAAGTCTGCACCTGCCCGTCGCGGGCGCTGATCCACGAGTCGATATACGACGACTTCATGGAGCGCGCGCTGAAACGCGTCGCCGCGATCAAGCAGGGCGACCCGCTCGACCCGTCGACGATGATCGGCGCGCAGGCCTCCAGCGACCAGTTCGAGAAGATCATGAGCTACCTGAAAATCGGCAAGGAGGAGGGCGCCGAGGTGCTGATCGGCGGCGATGCCGGCAGCGTGGAAGCGTACCCCGACGGCTATTACATCCAGCCGACGGTGTTCCGGGGGCACAACAAGATGCGCGTGTTCCAGGAGGAAATCTTCGGGCCGGTGGTCAGCGTCACCACGTTCGCGGACGACGACGAAGCCATGGCGATCGCCAACGACACGATTTACGGCCTCGGCTCCGGTGTCTGGACGCGTGACATTCACCAGGGCAAACGGTTCATCAGCGGCATCCAGGCCGGTCGCGTCTGGTTCAACTGCTATCACCTGTACCCGGCGCATGCCTCGTTCGGCGGGTACAAGAAGTCGGGCATTGGCCGCGAGACCCACAAGATGATGCTGGACCACTACCGTCACACCAAGAACGTGTTGATGTCGTTCGACAAGAACCCGATGGGCTTTTTCTGAGGCCATGGCGCGTCGGGTCGACATAACGGAAGCCGCGCGGGCGGTCATCGACCGCCTGCGCGAAGAGCACGGGGACCTGATGTTCCACCAGAGCGGGGGCTGTTGCGACGGCTCCTCGCCGATGTGCTACCCGGCCGGCGAGTTTCGCGTGGGCGCCAGCGACGTGCTGCTCGGCCGGATTCACGACTGCCCGTTCTACATGGCCCGGGACCAGTTCGAGCTGTGGCGGAACACGCACCTGACGGTGGACGTGGTCAAGGGCCGGGGCGCCAGTTTTTCGGCGGAGATTCCGCTGGGTCTGCGCTTCATCATCCATTCGAGGTTGTTCACCGACGAGGAGTTGGCCGCGTTGCCGCCGGTCGAGCCCGCCGAAGCGTGACCGTTGCGTGCGGTGCGCAGTCCGGACATACCATGGCGCCCGGGTGCTGAAAGCCGGCGGAAAATAGCGGTTCGATTTCGCTCAATGCAATAAAAAAAGCCGGCCCGATGGCCGGCTTTTTTCGTTTTCGGTCCGAAAAACCGCTAGGTGTTGCCGGCGGCCATGCGGCCGATTCGTCCGCGGCCGCGACCGCGACGTGTTCCCGGCGCCTCGGTGAACATCATGATGACTGCGCCGATAAGGCAGGCGACGCCGGCGATCAGGAACGGGGTCATCCAGCCGACCGGCGTGTTGCCGCCGGCCGCCGCGTCCTTGAACACGCCGGCCAGCAACGGGCCGAGAATGCCGGCCACGCCGTAAGCGGTGAACACCCAGCCGTAGTTGCGGCCGACTTCCCTGTTGCCGAACCAGTCCGCCGTGATGGCCGGGAAGAGGGCGAAGATACCGCCGTAATTGAAGCCGATCAGCGACGCGGCCACGATCAGGCCGAACGCCAGCCCGAAGTTGATGAAGCCGTGGTAGGTGGCCAGCATGATCAGGCCCTGCAGCGCGGACATCGCGATGATCGACGTCTTGCGACCGATGCGGTCGGAGATCATGCCCCACAGGATGCGGCCGAGGCCGTTGAAAATGGCGTACCAGGCCATCGCGGTGCCGGTGATGACGATCGCGTTCTCGACCCCGTGGAAGGCCAGCGCGTCAATGCCGAACAGCTGGATGCAGTAAATCACCATCAGGCCGGCGATCGCGGAGGACAGGAAGACCAGCCAGATCGAGTAGAACTGCGGCGTCTTCAGCATCTGGCGGGTTTCGAAGCCCTTGCCGCCCATTGCCGCGGCCGCCGCGGCTTTCTCCGGGTGCCAGCCGGCGGGCTGGTAGTCTTCCGGCGGGTTGACCATCACCAGGCTGCCCAGCAGCACCAGCGCGGCGAACACGAAACCGTAGATCACGAACACGCTCTGCACCGGCGGCAGGCCGAAGACTTCCGCGGAGTTCAGCAGGCCACCGAACCACGAACCGGCCAGCTTGACCCAGATCGTCGCGCCGAAACCGAAGCCGGCCACCGCGAGTCCGGTGATCATGCCCTTCTTGTCCGGGAACCACTTCACGCCGACCGCGATCGGCACCACGTAGCCGAGGCCGATGCCCGCGCCGGCCACGATACCGATGAACAGGAACTGCGCCCAGAAGGTGCTGCCGAAAAACCCGCCGAGCACGAAGCCCAGGCCGAGCAGCAGACCGCCCAGGACGGTCATCAGGCGCGGACCGGTCCGGGCCTGCCAGCGACCGGCGAGCACCATGACCAGGGCGAAGGTCGCCAGGCCCGCGGAAAAGATCCACGCCGTCTGCGTGGCGCTGAACTGATAGATGCCCTGCGGATCGGTCAGAATCTTCGTGAACACCGACCAGGCATACAGGGCGCCGAGGGCCAGCTGGATCAGGATCGCACCCAGTACGACCAGCCAGCGGTTGGGCTGAGTATTAAATTTCATAATAATTGAATTCACTATGTTGATTAACAACTTAGGCCCGAATGGGCCAAACCCGATGGTGGCTATATTGTCGTTAAAATAATCAAAGTTAAAAATGATTGAGGTCAGCCCATTCCGCATTCCTGACCCGGTCCAACTGAGCTTTATTCGGCTGCGGATTGCCCGTACAATACGGTCCATGAGCAACCGCACCCGAACTACCTTTTCGTAAGACCGATTCGCAAGGCGCGAACGGAAGGCGCTTTGCGCCTTTTTTTGTATCCGGGTGATGGATTTTTGACAGGAGATCGAGGGCCATGCCAGCCATTACGCTACCCGACGGAAGCCAGAAACAGTACGACCAGCCGGTCACGGTGATGGAGGTCGCCGCCGATATCGGGCCGGGTCTGGCCAAGGCGACCCTGGCCGGCGAAGTCGACGGCAAGCTGCGCGATGCGAGTTTCGTGATCGAAGGCGACGCGGCGTTGCGCATCATCACCGCGCGCGATCCCGAAGGGGTGGAGGTCATCCGCCACTCCACGGCCCACCTGCTGGCGCAGGCGGTCGAGCGCCTCTATCCCGAGTGCCAGGTCACGATCGGCCCGGTCATCGAGGACGGCTTCTACTACGACTTTTCCTACCCGCCGGGCTTCACGATGGACGACCTCGACCGCATCGGCGCGGAAATGCGCCGCATCGTCGAGGACGCACTGCCGGTTTCGCGGGAAGTGTGGCCGCGCGGCCAGGCGATCCAGTTCTTTCGCCAGGAGGGCGAGGAGTACAAGGCGCAGATCATCGAGGATCTGCCCGAGGACGAGGAAATCAGCGTCTACCGCCAGGGCGAGTTCGTCGACCTGTGCCGCGGCCCGCACGTGCCCGACACGGGCAAGCTGGGCCAGTTCTGTCTGACCAAGCTGGCCGGCGCCTACTGGCGCGGCGACAGCGACAACGAGATGCTGCAACGCATCTACGGCACGGCGTGGCCGACGAAGAAAGAGCTCAACGCATACCTGACCCGCCTGAGAGAGGCCGAGAAGCGGGATCACCGCAAGCTCGCCAAGCAGCTCGACCTGTTCCACTTCCAGGAAGAGGCGCCCGGCATGGTGTTCTGGCACGACCACGGCTGGCGCATCTACCTGGTCGTCCAGGGTTACGTTCGCGAGCAGTTGCGCCGCCACGGCTACACCGAGGTGAACACGCCGCAGATGGTCGATTTCAGGCTGTGGGAGCAATCCGGTCACGCCGAGAAATTCATGGACGAGATGTTCGCGACCGAGTCGGAGAACCGGACCTACGCGATCAAGCCGATGAACTGTCCCTGCCACGTGCAGGTGTACAACCAGGGGCTGCACAGTTACCGCGACCTGCCGATGCGCATGGCCGAGTTCGGCTCCTGCCACCGTGACGAGCCGTCCGGCGCGCTGCACGGCCTGATGCGCGTGCGCGCCTTCACCCAGGACGACGCCCATATTTTCTGCACGCCCGCCCAGGTGCAGTCCGAGTCGAACGCGTTCATCGAATTGCTGTACGACATGTACGCCGATTTCGGCTTCAACGAGGTGCTGGTCAAGCTGTCGACACGGCCCGAGAAACGCATCGGCGCCGATGCGCTGTGGGACCAGGCCGAGGACGCGCTGGCGAAATCCCTCGAGGAAGCGGGCATCGATTACGAACTGAACCCGGGCGAGGGCGCGTTCTATGGGCCGAAAATCGAATTCTCGCTGAAAGACACGATCGGCCGCGTCTGGCAGTGCGGCACCCTGCAACTCGATTTCAACATGCCGGGCCGTCTCGGCGCGACCTACGTGGACGAGGACAGCGCCCGGCAGACGCCCGTCATGCTGCACCGCGCCATCCTCGGTTCGCTGGAACGGTTTATCGGCATTCTGATTGAAAATTATGGCGGCGCCTTCCCGGCCTGGCTCGCGCCGGTGCAGGCGGTCGTCCTGAACATCAGCGAAAAGCAGGACGATTACTGCCGCAATGTCGCCGAAACCCTTGCAAATCAAGGATTCCGCGTCGATGCGGACTTGAGAAACGAGAAGATCGGTTTTAAAATCCGCGAGCACACGATGGCCAAGGTTCCGTATCTGCTCGTGGTCGGTGACCGCGAGGTCGAGAACGGAACCGTCGCGGTCCGGTCGCGCTCCGGCGAAGACCTGGGCAGTATGGCCCTCGACGCATTTGCAGAACACCTCGCCGAGGACGTGGGGCGGCGGGGACGAAACGATAACCAGCAGGAGGATTGACACATCGCATCCAACAAGCAGACGCGGCGCAACCAGGACATAACCGCGCCGAACGTTCGGGTCATCAACCAGGACGGAGAACAGGAAGGCATCCTCGCCATTCGTGATGCCCTGGCCCTGGCTGACGACGCCGGCCTCGACCTGGTCGAAATTGCGCCCAACGGCGAACCGCCGGTATGCCGCATCATGGACTACGGCAAGTTCCGCTTCGAACAGCAGAAGAAGGCCCAGATGGCCCGCAAGAAGCAGAAAAACATCCAGGTCAAGGAGGTCAAGTTCCGGCCCGGTACCGAGGAAGCCGATTACCAGGTCAAGATGCGCAACGTGCACCGCTTCCTGGAAGAGGGCAACAAGGTCAAGCTGACGCTGCGGTTTCGCGGTCGCGAAATGGCTCACCGTGAGCTCGGGGCCGCGATGCTCAAGCGGGTCGAGACCGAGCTGGGCGACCTGATCAGCGTGGAGCAGTACCCGCGCATGGAAGGCCGCCAGATGGTGATGATGATCAGTCCGAAAAAGACCTGAGTCGACGCGGTTCGACGAAGCGCCTGCCGTCGCGGTGACGCCGGGCGCTTTCCGGGGCGATGCAAACGCCTCCCCCGAATTCAAAATACTTGCAAATTCAGGGCAATAAGCCCAGAATACGCACCCCGCGAATCATCGCGGAACACGAGAAGCATCGGCAAGCCACGAAGCGCCTCCCAGGGCCGCTTGTCCGGCGCAAAATGTAGACCCCGTCAAGCGGGGAAAAAGGAGCTTAACCATGCCCAAGTTGAAAACCAACCGGGGCGCGGCCAAGCGTTTCAAGAAGACCGCCTCCGGCGGCTTCAAGCGCGGCCACGCCTATCACAGCCACATTCTGACCAAGAAAGACCAGAAGCGTAAGCGCGGACTGCGCGGCACCGACATGATCAGCGCCGCGGACAAGAAGTCCGTCAAGCGCCTGCTGCCGCATTCGTAAGGGAGGGTTGGAACAATGGCACGAGTAAAACGCGGAGTACAGGCACGGGCCCGCCACAAGAAGGTCCTGAAGGAAGCCAGGGGTTATTACGGCGCGCGGCGCAAGGTCTATCGCGTCGCCAAGCAGGCGGTCACCAAGGCGGGGCAGTATTCGTACCGCGATCGCCGTCAGCGCAAGCGCCAGTTTCGCCAGTTGTGGATCGTTCGCATCAACGCCGCCGCGCGTGAGTTCGGTCTGTCGTACAGCCGGTTCATCGACGGCCTGAACAAGGCCGAGATCGAGGTCGACCGCAAGGTGCTGGCCGACCTGGCCGTCCACGACAAGGCCGCGTTCGGCGCACTGGCCGAAAAGGCGAAAGCCAGCCTCGGTTAACAATAACGACACGCCGCTTCGACCTCGCTGTCGAAGCGGTCTGCCGAACGTTGTGGGAGCGGTCGAAGCCGCTCCCATGTTCATTACCACTGCTACCTGGTCTCGCCATGAGCAGCATTACCGAATTACAGTCGCGCGCCCTGGCCGATATCGAGGCCAGAGAATCACTTCAGCAACTGGACGAACTGCGCGTTCGTTACCTCGGCAAGAAAGGCGAAGTCACGGCCCAGCTGAAGTCGCTCGGCGCGATGGAGCCCGAACAGCGCAAAGCCTTCGGACAGGCGGTCAACGCGGCGCGCGACGCCCTCAACCAGGCGATCAACGACCGGCGCCAGTCGCTCGAAGCGCAGGCGCTGGAGGCAAAGCTGCTGCGCGAAAAGGTCGACGTCACGCTGCCCGGGCGCGGTGAGAGACGCGGCGGCCTGCATCCGGTCACGATGGCGATGGAGCGCGCGATCGGCATTTTCACCAAGCTGGGCTTCGACGTGGCGACCGGCCCCGAGGTCGAGGACGACCATTACAACTTCGAGGCGCTGAACTTTCCGCCGCACCATCCGGCGCGCGCGATGCACGACACCTTCTATTTCGGCGACGGCCGCCTGCTGCGCACGCACACCTCGCCGGTGCAGATCCGCGTGATGGAGCAAGGTAAGCCGCCGTTCCGCATCATTGCGCCGGGCAAGGTGTTCCGCAGCGACTCCGATCAGACGCACACGCCGATGTTTCACCAGGTCGAGGGCCTGCTGGTCGGACGGGGCGTCAGCATGGCCGATCTGAAGGGCGTGCTGCACACGTTCGTCAACGCGTTTTTCGAGCGCTCGCTGGCGATGCGGTTCCGGCCTTCGTACTTTCCGTTCACCGAACCGTCGGCCGAGGTCGACATCGGGTGGGACAAGGGCGACGGCTCCGAGCCGGGATGGCTGGAGATTCTCGGCTGCGGCATGGTGCATCCCAACGTGCTGCGCGGCTGCGGCGTCGATCCGGAGGAATTCACCGGCTACGCCTTCGGCATGGGGATCGAACGGATGGCGATGCTGCGTTACGGCGTGACCGACCTGCGGCAGTTTTTCGAGAACGACCTCGAATTCCTGCGCCAATTCCATTGAGCGGCGCGACAGGACGATACGATGCAATTCAACGTTGAATGGCTGAAACAATGGGTCGCGGTCGACCTCGACGCGGAGCAACTGGCGGCGCGCCTGACGGCGGCCGGCCTGGAAGTGGACGACATGCGGCCCGTGGCCGGCGTGTTTTCCGATGTCGTGGTGGCCGAAATCGTAAGCTGCGAAACGCACCCGAACGCCGACAAATTACGCGTGTGCGCAGTTAATGACGGCGGCGACGAGTCGCTGCAGATCGTCTGCGGCGCGCCCAACGCCCGACCGGGTATCCGTGTGCCGCTGGCCCGCGTGGGCGCCGTTATCGGCCCCGACTTCAAAATCAAGCAGGCCAGGCTGCGCGGCGTGGCGTCGTCCGGCATGCTGTGCTCGGCAAAAGAGCTGGGTCTTTCGGACGACCATTCCGGTCTGATGGAACTGCCACAGGATGCGCCGCTTGGCCAGGATCTGCGCGCGTATCTGCAACTCGACGACCATGCCATCGAGGTCGACCTGACGCCGAACCGGGCCGATTGCCTGTCCGTGCGCGGCATCGCGCGCGACGTCGCGGCCAGTTGCGGCGCCGAATTCACCGGTCTCGATATCCCCGCCGTACCACCGCAGAACGATGCGCGGTTTCCGATCCGGCTGGATGACCCGGTCGACTGCCCACGCTATGTAGGTCGCATCGTGCGCGGTATCGACCCGACCGCGAAATCACCGCTGTGGATGACCGAGCGCCTGCGCCGTTGTGGTTTGCGCAGCATCAGCCCGACCGTCGATGTGACCAACTATGTGCTGCTGGAACTCGGCCAGCCGATGCACGCCTTCGACCTGGACAAACTGCAGGATGAGATCGTCGTGCGGCGCGCCCGACCGGGCGAGAAACTGGTTCTGCTGGACGAAACCGAGGCCGAACTGGATGAGGACGTGCTGGCCATCTGCGACGCCGCCGGGCCGGTAGCGATTGCCGGCATCATGGGCGGCCTGGACAGCGGGGTAACCGACCGGACCCGCGACATCCTGTTCGAGAGCGCATTTTTCAATCCCGCGACCATCATGGGCAAGGCGCGCCGTTTCGGCATGCACACCGACGCCTCGCACCGTTTCGAGCGCGGTGTCGATCCGGCCGGGCAGGCCCTGGCGGTCGAGCGGGCCACGGCGTTGCTGATCGAAATCGCCGGCGGTGAACCGGGCCCGCTGCTGATCGCGGAAGAGGCGCAGCATTTGCCGGAGAACGAGCCGGTTCGGTTGCGTCACGGGCGGCTGGAATCCGTGATCGGCTGTGCGATCCCGCGTGAGAAGGTGGAAAACATACTGGGCGGGCTGGGCATGGACATCGTCACCAACGACGATGGCTGGACCGTCACCGCGCCGTCGTCCCGCTTCGATATCGCCATCGAGGAAGACCTGATCGAGGAGGTGGCGCGGGTTCACGGTTATGACGCCATACCCGAAGCGCCGGTTTCCGGCGAGTTGGCGCCCGGAACGACCAGCGGACACCAGGTGTCGCTGAACCGTGTGCGGGAAAGCCTGTGCACGGCCGGTTACCAGGAAGCCGTCAACTACAGCTTCGTCGATCACACCTGGCTGGAGCAGGTGCATCATGCGGCGGGTGTGCTGCCGCTGGCCAATCCGCTGTCCGCGGACCTCGACGTGATGCGCACGACCCTGTTGCCCGGTCTGCTGACGGCGCTGGCCCGAAACGTTCGCCGGCAACAGGGCAGGGTGCGCCTGTTCGAGACCGGCGTGGTGTTTCACCAGGCGGAGACGCTGGCAGAAGTCGAGCGTATCGGGGGCGTGCTTACGGGTGAAGCATTACCTGAGCAATGGTCTCTAACTACACGTGATATAGACTTTTTTGATGTAAAGGGTGATGTTGAGCGTCTGCTCGCCATGCGCGGTAACGCATCCGTACCCGTGTTCGAGGCGGGGGAGCTGCCCTGGATGCATCCCGGCGCCTGCGCGGTCGTTCGCCTGGAGGGTAACGCTGTCGGTTGGTGTGGCGCGCTGCATCCGACCGTGCTGAAGGCCTTCGACATCAAAAAGCCCGTCATGGCGTTCGAAATCGACCTAGCGGAATTGCTTAAACGGGATATTCCAATCGCGAAACAGATTTCGCGTTTTCCGTCTGTAAGACGCGATATTGCAGTGATGTTGCCAGTCGATGTCGTTTACGCGGATGTCGAGAAGTGCATCCGTTCCGCGGCCGGCGAGTACCTGGAAGAGGTCATTCTGTTCGACGTGTACGCCGGAAAGAATCTAAAAGAAGGTTACAAAAGTCTCGCTATAGGCTTGATTTTCAACAACGTTTCCAGCACTCTAAGAGATGAGGATATCGATCCCGTTATCGCGACGGTCGTCGCGGACCTGGAACGGTCTCTGGGTGCCCAGCTGAGAGGATAACAATGTCGCTGACCAAGGCAGATATGGCAGACCGCCTTTTCGATGAAGTCGGTCTGAACAAGAGGGAAGCCAAGGAATTCGTGGATGCGTTTTTCGAGGCGATCAGAACTGCTCTTGAGGGGGGCGAAAACGTCAAACTTTCAGGGTTTGGTAATTTTCAGTTACGTGAAAAGAATCAAAGACCAGGCAGGAACCCGAAAACCGGCGAAGAGATTCCGATCTCCGCGCGCCGCGTGGTGACGTTCCGACCTGGCCAAAAATTGCGCGCAAGGGTGGAAGCATATGTTGGATCCGGGGATTGATCGCGATCTACCGCCGATTCCGGCGAAACGTTACTTTACGATCGGTGAAGTCAGCGAACTGTGTGGGGTAAAACCCCACGTTCTCCGGTACTGGGAACAGGAGTTCGAACAACTCAAACCGGTCAAGCGTAGGGGGAACCGCCGCTACTATCAACGCGGTGACGTCATGATGATTCGCCAGATCCGCAGCCTGTTGTACGAGCAGGGCTACACGATCGGCGGCGCGCGGCAGATGCTCGAAGGCGAGGAAGCCCGCGAGGACATCAATCGCAGCCAGCAGATCATCCGCCAGGTTCGCGCGGAACTGGAACAGATCCTCCAGGTTCTCAAGCGCTAGGCTTCAACGGAATCGACGATTGGGTTACACTTCCGCGTCCCGCGAGGGGATGCCGAAGTGCCATGTGCATTTCGTTGTTAAATCAGTTTCAAGAGTCGGGGCGTGGCGCGAGACGAGGAGTTCCCTCAGGCACTTCTTTGCCTTCGGCAAAACCGCTCCTTCGGAAACGGCATGATTACGACCTTCGGTCGATTTGCCGGGTTATCGCGAGATACAATATAGTTTCAAGAGTCGGGGCGTGGCGCAGTCTGGTAGCGCACTGCAATGGGGTTGCAGGGGTCGGAGGTTCGAATCCTCTCGCCCCGACCAGTAACGAAAGAGGCCGCTCGAAGCGGCCTTTTTCATTTACGCGTGACGGTGCTTGATTCGAACCGACAAGAGGTTCGACAAATTTGTCGGGAACAAATTTGATCGTGCGAGCGTAGCGAGTGCGACCCCGCAGGGGCGGAGGGCAGGATGCCCGGAGTAATCCTCTCGCCCCGACCATCAATAGAAAAGGTCGCTTACGAGCGGCCTTTTTTACTCCCCCCTTAACCGCGGAACCAGCCAGGTATCGTTACTGGCATTGATACGTCCGTTCATCTCTTCGGTCACGACCCGGTCCACCACGGCCAGCCCCTTCGTCGCCATGTCGGGAAATGTGTCCAGGCCATTGCCGGGGAAGCCCCCACGCGTACGGTTGATGTCGAAGGTCTCTGAAAGGGTTCGGCCAAACAGCCGCTCCAGGCCGCTGCGTCCCTCGAGAAAACCGAGCAGGCCGTGCGCAGTCATGCAGGGTTCGGGTGACGTGGTGCCGCCGGATACGGAGCGAGCGCGTTCGATGCTGCAGTGCGCCGCGGAAGGCGGCAACGAATTGGCGACAGACTTTCGCGAGGAACCGGACGCCCCGCCGAAAGGACGTTTCAGCGAGGCGTTTCAGTGCGCGTTCTGGCGCCAACAGGAACAGTTCTGGGTAGAAATGGCCGCGCAGTTCGGCGTCCGCGAGGCCGAGTGGGCCGCTGGCGTGAAGAACCCCGATGGGTGACGGGCAGCACACCTGACTTTTCCGGGTCTGCAAGAAACCAACACGGAAAGGCGCACGCCGGCGTAACCCGGCCTTGGCGGTGCTGATTGCAGCCGGATTACTTCAGACCGTTGGCTGCACGTTTGCGTTCAGCCGAAACAGGTTGGTCGGATCATAACGGTTCTTGAGTTCGACCAGGCGCGGATAGTTGCCCCGATAATTCGCATTGATGGAGGCCTGGCCTTCCGCGAACATGTCATTGGTATAGATGCCCCGCGTGTACGGCTCCATGTGCGCCCAGTGCGACTTGATGTAGCGGACGTGTTCCGAACCGTCGTCGCCGAATTTCCACGAGACGAACGACAGCATGTTGTGCTTGGACTCGCGGTTGGCGAAGGCCGTGGCATCCTCGGCGACCCGGCCGATGGCGCCACCGGACTGCTGGAACACGACGCGCGTCGCGCGGTCAGGGCGGTGCTCGAAGTTGTCGACCAGGTCGCCGACGAGCTTCGGGGTCAGCTTGCCGGTGAAGCCGGACTTCATGTAGCCGGAAAACGCGCGCGGGTCGTCGTAGTCGCCGGAACGCTGCAGGGCCACATAGTCCATTGGCCGGACGGTCTCGGAAACGACGGTACCGGCCTTGCGGATCGGCGCGAAGATTTCCTCGGTGCGCGCGGGGTCACCGCTCCAGACCACGGCCATCATGACGCCCGGGTCCTGGCCGGGGCCACCACCGATGCCGCCGTCCACCTGCAGCTCGTCGGGTGCGCTGTCCGCGTACTCTCCAAAGAAATTCATCACCTGTTTGGCCTCGGCAAACGGAAAGACGAACCGGCCGAAGCCCACCTGCCGCTGCATTGGATGCAGGCGAAACAGGAACGACGTAGCGATACCGAAATTGCCACCGCCGCCGCGCAACCCCCAGAACAGGTCGGGGTTCTCGTCCGGCGATGCATGGCGCAACGTGCCGTCGGCGGTGACGACATCGTATTCCAGTGCGTTGTCGAGCGTCAGCCCGAAACGGCGCCCCAGGCGCCCGAAACCGCCGCCCAGCGTCAGGCCGCCGACGCCGGTATGCGACACGGTGCCGGCCGTGGTGACCAGGCCGTAGGCCATCGATTCGTGATCGAGTTCACCCAGCAAGCTACCGCCCTCGACCCGTGCGGTTCGTGCCGCGGGGTCGACGCGCACCCCGCGCATGTGCGAAAGGTCGATCTGCATGCCGCCGTTGCAGGACGAGTTCCCGGAGGCGCTGTGACCGCCGCACTTTACAGCCAGCAACAACCCGTTCTCGCGTGCAAACGTCACGGCGTTGCCGATGTCCGCCGCGCCGGTCGGCTGCACCACCAGCGCCGGGTACTTGTTGAAATCCGGGTTCAGCAGCAGGCGCGCTGCGTCATACCCCTCGCTGCCGGGCAGTAGCAGCTTGCCCTTCAGGCTGTCGCTGAACTCCTGCACCGCCGCCTGCTTCAACGTCAGCTGGTCGCCGGCGCCGGTTACGGCGTTGATGTCGGCCGTAACCTCGGTCGGCATATGGCGCAGGGACACCGCCCACAGCGTGCTGGCGGGCAATGAAGCGGCGAAGGTCGCGGCGATGGAATTGCGAATGAAGCGGCGTCGATTCATGTGAAGGTTCTCCGTATCCTGTTTGTACTTATCAATGGCGCGGGCAAGGGCTTCTTATTGGTATAGGCGAGTTCGGCCAGATTATCCATGTTCGGGCCGCCGGTCATCCACTACGGCATTCTGTCCGACGACCGGTGCGCCAGCGCCAGAAAATGTCGATTCCGAAGCCCGCGCCGAGTAATGCCAGCAGTCCCCATACCGCATTGGGCCGTTCGCTCGTCATGTAGACGATCAGCAAGCAGAAGACGGCCAGGCAGCCCAGCAACGCGGCAACGACGGGCAACCGACGGGCGCCGGTTTCGTTCAGCAGGCGCAGGTGTCCGGCGCTGACGGCGCCATAGACGATGAGGAACGCCGCGCTGCCCATGATCGCAATTCCTTCCAGTTCGAACGACAGCGCAATTGCGGCCATGAGACAGGCGGTGAACACCAGTCCGCCGCTGGCGCGCTGCCACAGGCGACGTTCAAAGAAGGCGGGCAGGGCGCCCCGCTGCGCGATCATGAAGCTGACGTTGGCGCCGCCGTACAGCGTGGCATTGATGGCGGATGCGGTCGAAAAAAGTGCAGCGATCGCCATTATGGAAAAACCGACATCGCCGAGCGACGGCTGTACCGCGGCGGCCAATGCGTATTCCTTCGCGTCGGCGACCTCAGCGGGCGACAGGGCGCCCAGGACGCCGATTGCCGTCAGCACGTAGATCACGATGGTGATGACGACACTGATTGACAACGCGCGGGGCAGTTCCCGGTCGGGATCCGCGAGATCCTCGGCCGTGTTGGTGATCAGCCCAAAACCCTCGTAAGAGAGGAACACGACCGCAGCGGCAAATCCAATGTCGGAGATGGCGGGCCACGCGTCCGGGGTGACGCGCGTGCTGTCGATGGCAGGCAGGGCGACCGCGATGAATCCGAGCAGGATGATCAGCTTGATGGCCACGATCAGGAACTCGACGCGGCCGACGGCTGTGGCGCCGGCAATATTGAGCAACAGGAATCCGCCGGTGACCGCGAGAATGATGACCGGTTGCAGTACGGCGTCCAGCGAATCGGGCGTGAACGTCACCGCATATGCGGCAAAAGCGCGCGCGTAAAGCGCGAGGGCAAGGACGTAGCCGAGCCATAGCGTGACATTGAGCCCGCCGCTGAACACGTTGTCACCGAACGCCTTGACCAGGTATTCGACGGGGCCGCCGGCGGACGGATAGCGGGCGCCGAGCCGTCCGAAGGAATAGGCGCACAGCAGCGCGAGCAATCCCGCGAGCGCGAACGACACAAAGGTCGCACCGCCGGCGATGTCGCCCGCCACGCCCATCATCGAGAAGACACCGGCGCCGATCATGCCGCCGACACCGATGGCGACGGCATGCGGCAGGGTCATGCGCTCCCCGCTCACCATAACCGGCCCCTGGGGGAACTGTTGCCGGAAACCTTCGATAAGAATGTTATTTCGCGGGCTTCACCCATCGATCGAATGTCGGCAGATGGCTGGAGTATCCAGTGTAACGCAGTTCCCTGCCGATGCCGATCCGTGAGCGCGGGTGGCGGTGCTCAACGACGAAAAGCCCGGACATGCCGGGCTTTTCGATGAAGCGACACGGTGTTACTTGATGTCGATACGGCGCACGAGATACTCGCCGGTGATGGTGCGCATCGCCGGGTAGTTCTTGGTGATTTCCCGTGATTTCTCCTGGTTGGCTTCGCCCCAGGCCTTCATGAACTTGTCGTAGGCCTCCTTGTTCGGGTCGAGTTGGTCGCTGTCCGCGAACCGCACCACGAGAAACAGGTTTGCGTGGCCGCTCTCCGCCAGCACGCTGCGATAGATGAAGAAGTCCTCGATCTGGCCGAGTTCCTTGGCGATACGGTTGGACGCCACCCAGGTCTCGCGCAGGCCTTCCAGGTAGTCGTCGCCCATGTTCGGATCGACCTTGACCGTCGTGATGTTCCACAACTCGTCGCTGACTTCGTAGTCCGTCCAGGGCTCGAGCTGGGCCAGGACACTGGTGGAGAAAAAGCAGAGTACTGTTGCGATCAACAGGAACTTCAATTTCATGGTGTATTCCCTCTTGTAGGAGTGAGATGGCCACGTGGCCACCTGTTCACTATAGCAACGGCCCGGCGTTTTGCTTGAACGATGCAAGGGGAATACCGCTGTTGCCCGTTGGATGATCGCTGGGCGCGCGGCTGTATCGTCGTCAGCGATCGAAAATCCGTTTGATGGCGCTGACTGTGGCGGGATTCTCGAGTATGCCGGTGTGCGTGTCGTCGATACCGATCAATCGAGTCGCCTGGGCCTGGGCTTCCGACCGGAGTTGGCTGGTCAGCGGGACGACCCCGTCGGAACTGGTCGTGTTGACCAAGCTGGTATTGCGATACGCGAAGAACAGGTGGTGCGCAAGGCCCGGCGGCAATGGGGGCTCGAACAGCGTCGCGAGAAACGCGCTGCTCGGACTCAGGTCGTTCCATGCCGGCACCGTCGAGGGCGCATAGTCGATGCCCCAGTCGGCGCTGCTCATGCCGCTGAAGGGGCTGGCGAGGCTGATGAAGGTATCCAGCCAGGGGCATCCGTCAAACCGAACGCAGGCCCCGATGAACCGGCGCGAAACCAGTCCGCCCATGCTGTGGGCGACGAGGTGGGCCGTATCGAAGCCGAATCGGCGGTGGAGGGTCTCCAGCGCCTGGTGCAGTCCCATGCCCAGCGTGTCCAGCGACAGCCCCGAGGGGTAGTAGAACATCCAGGGCTGGAATCGGGTGCGGTCCAGCGCGTCGACGAGCGCGCCGAATTCACGTGGCGTGCCGGTCATTCCATGCACGAACACGACCGGAATGCGGCCGGGATCATACGGCTCCAGGAAATAGAGCCCCGCGAGTTCGTCGGCGACCATGTCGTACGGCTGCCACAGCGCCTCTTCAGCGCGTTCCCGCGAGAACCGTTCGTCGTCGAGGTCGGCGACGAGGCCCGACTGGAGCTGGGACAGCTCGGAAATCGCCGTGACGCTGGATTCCGCCAGGCCCGGGGGCTGTGGCCGTTCCGGGCCGGGCGGTTCGAGCCGGATGCGCACGTGATCGGTCGGGGTCAGTTCGAGTGATGGGTCCCCCGTCCACTGAACCCGTCCCCATGGCTCGTCGGCCTGCAGCACGAAGTCCCGGTTCAGGTCCGAGAACGCGAGCAGCATCCCGCTCTGCCGCAACAGCCAGGCTTCGAATTCGCCGGGGCGCCCATAGGCGCTGTAGCTGTAACGTTCGCGTCCCTCGGGGTCCAGGGCGTAAAGCAGCACGACGGGTGCGTCCGGCAGTCCCGGGCTTTCGATCGTCCCGCGGACCTGGAGGCGGTCCTGGTCGAGGCGCTCCAGGTCCTGGTCGAGGCGGGTGAAATTGCCGCAACCGGCCAGCAGCGCGGACGCGATCCCCATCCACCAGAGCAGCGCATGGCGTCGCTGTCCCACTCTGTGTTTGTGCATGATGCCGCCGCTCGATCCGACCGTGGTTTACTTCGGAAACATCGCCTGTACCTGGAAGCGCCACTCCCAGTCGGGCCCGCCGGTCGGTTTCTCGACGTAATAGAACAGCTGCGAATTGATATTCAGCGGCAGCTTGCCCAGGCGCACGATCTTGCCAGCGCCGCCGCCGATCGGGATGCTCCATTTTTCGCCGGACGGGGCATCCCAGTTGGCCGTCATGATCGGCGCGCTGGTGAAGTACCAGCCGCTGGGAAAGTTGTAGTTGATGAAGTACTGGAAGAGAAAACTGTTGACGTCCGTGCCGTCGTCGGCGCCCGCGTAGTCCCACACCTGGCTGGCCAGCGCGCCGACCACCCAGTTGCCTGGCATGGTCAGCGCTACGGCCGAGATGCCGCCGGAGTACCGGTCGGTGCCGAGCAGTTCATCGGTTGCGGTTGGAAAACTCAATACCGGGCCGACGCCCCAGATCACCTTGCCCGGTTCACTTGGCGAGAAAAACGCCGTGAAGTTCAGGTCGCCGAGTCCGTTGGTGCGGTCGGTTCCGGGAACGGGCGAACTGATCACAGGCAGGATCGTGCGGGTGATCAGGTTCCAGTCGTCGTTGAGCTTGAACGGGTAGACCGGCTGGATATTGAGCACGTTCAGCACACGATCGCCCGGCCCGACGCCGAACTGCATGTTGTTCTGCAGGGGCAGGCTGACAAGGTCGCCGACCGGGTTCTGGGCCGCCTTGGCCAGGTCTCCCGTGTCGCTTCCACCGGCATCCTGGGCCATGGCGGATAGCGCCATCGAGACGCTGGCAAACATTGTAATGCACAGTGACGCGGATCTTGAGTTCATGCCGATGCTCCGTTGTGTATTCTCCGATGTTCCCAAAATACCCCAATTTGCCGCCGCTGGCGTTGCTTGCGTGGCGGCTCAGAGCTGGGAGTCGATCGGAAACAGGCTGATGAAACCGACGCCGAGGCGTTGCCAGAACGTTGTATGCGGTTCCTTCGTCCAGCGAATGTCCTTGCCGTCCCTGTGTTCGATCCAGACCAGGCGCTGCGCGCCGTCCGGCGTTTCCGCACTCTTCGGTTCCAGGACGACGGAATAGAAACCGGAGTCCCGGCTATCCCGGATTCTGTTCGAGAGGCGTGCGGCGAGTTCCGGGCTGTCGATCAGCAGACCGATCTCGGTATTGAGCTCGATTGACCGGGGATCGAGGTTCATCGAACCGATGAATACGCGCCGCCGGTCGATGATGAACATTTTGGCGTGCAGGCTGGCGCCGGACGAACCGGAAAAGGACAGGTTGCGCTGGCCGTCCGCGTCGGTATTCAGGCTGGGCATCATCTCAAAGAGTTCGACGCCACCTTCCAGCAGGTCCCGCCGTGACTTCTTGTAGCCCGCGTGGACCGCTCCCACGTCGGTTGCGGCCAGCGAATTGGTGTAGACGTCGACCTTCACGCCCCGCCGAGCCGCATCGACCAGCACGGCGGTGCCGTCCTTGCCGGGTACGAAGTAGGGCGAGACGATCATCAGGTCCTGATCGACGCTGCCGAGCAGGCTGCCCAGTTGGTCGACCAGCAGTTCGGGCCGTTCGCCCAGCACCTTTTCCGGGGCGTCGTACAGCGCCACGATCTCGCCCCAGTAGAGCCTGACTTCGCGGGAATGCAGGTCGATGTTGAACGTCGTCGTCCGCATCGCTTCGTAGTACGTCTCCGCATTTTCGGCAAGCCAGGTGTCCAGTCGCTCGCGGACCGCGACGAGGTCATCTTCGCTGCCGCGTGTTTCGTGGAAGGCGTCGAGTGGAAACGCGGCTTCGCTGTTCCAGAACGTATCGAAGCTGTCGCTGACCTGGTCGACGACCGGACCCAGCGCCAGCACGTCCAGGTCCGCGAAATTCACGAGTTCGTCCATACTGAAGTACTCGTTGCCGATGTTGCGCCCGCCGACCACGGTCAGCAGGTTGTCGGCCGTCATCGACTTGTTGTGCATGCGCTGGTTCAGGCGCAACGGATTGGCGAGCAGCCCGAGCGTCCGTGAATTGCGCAGCGCGATCGGGTTGAACAGGCGGATGCTGACGAGCGGGTGTGCATCGAGCAGCAGGAAGCCTTCGTCGTCGGCTGCACCAACGCCGATGTCGTCCAGCAGGATCCGGACGCGAACACCGCGGTCGGCGGCGTCGAGCAGTTCCTTGAGCAGAATGCGCCCGGCCTCGTCGCTGTGCCAGATGTAGTACTGCACGTCGAGCGACATCTCGGCGGCGCGCGCGAGCACCACGCGTGCGGCCAGCGCCTCCATGCCGTTGCCCAGTGGATGGGCGGCGCTCAGGCCGGGGTTTGCGGCGAAGTCACCCTCGAGCAGCTTCGCGATTCCCGATTCGCCGCCGTCCAGCTTCCAGCTTTCCTCGCGCGGGTAATTTTCAGGCAGGCTGACGCAGGCGGAGAGCAGTGCGCAACAGGCCAGAATGGACAGGAAGCGAAAACCGGCTCGCGCAGGGCGTGCAATGGAAAAGGGTACGTGTCGCATTGAATTAAAGAGCATCTCCATACCGCGGCCGCTTACCGTTCTTCGACCAGGTCCGAACCGCTCTGTTGCCTTGCCGCACGTCATGAGTCTGGTGGCCGGGTGGCCATCAGCATGTAGTTTACCTGCATGTCCCGGACGAGACTGAAGTGGCGCGCGAAGGGGTCGAGCTTGACGCCCGTGCGCTGCGCCACATCGAGCCCGCCGTCTCGCAGCAGCGCCTCCACCTCGGCAGGGCGCCGGAATTCGCGCCAGCGGTGCGTGCCCCGGGGCAGCAGGCGCAGGATGTATTCGGCGCCGATCTTGGCGAACAGCCAGGATTTCGCGGTGCGATTGATCGTGGCGACGAACATCACGCCGCCCGGCGCGACGAGTTTCGTGCAGGCGGCCATGAATTCGGCCAGGTCCGCGACATGCTCGACCACCTCCATGTTGAGTACGATATCGAATCGCGCATCGCCGGCGGCCAGGTCGCTGGCCGTGACCAGCCGGTAGTCGACGTCGAGTTCCTGCGATTTCGCATGCAGCGCGGCGATTCGGATATTCTTCTCGACCACGTCGATTCCGGTTACGTGGGCGCCCAGGCGTGCCATCGACTCGGAAAGGATGCCGCCGCCGCAGCCGATATCCAGCACGCGCAGGCCGTCCAGCGGCGCCGTGCGCTCGCGGTTCAGTTCGAAATGCGTCGCGACCCGTTCACGGATCCAGTCGACGCGCAGCGCGTTGAGGCCGTGCAGCGGCCAGAACGGGCCGTCGGCGTCCCACCAGAATGCGGCCATGCGCTGGTAGTACGCGGTCTCCCTGGGATCGACGGTCGAGTCCTGCAGATTCATGTTCGATTCGGCTTCAGACATGCGCGAGGCGGGCTCTGATCCTGTACGATAAGTTAAAAGACGGCCTATAATACAGCAATTTACCTGTACAAAAACGATACATTCGATGATGAACGCCAACGTAAACCGCATTCCGACCGGGCCGGCCCTGCTTGGTTACTCCGGTGTCCTGCCGTTCGCGGTTCTGGCAATCGCAATCCTGCTGGTCGATGGCGCCTGGCAGAATCTCGCCCTGAGCGCTTTCCTGGCGTATGGCGCTGTCATCCTGTCGTTCCTGGGCGGCATCCGCTGGGGCGCCGCAGCACGCGCGGACAAGCCCCTAAACGGTGAATACGTTCTGGCCGTTCTCCCGAGCCTGTGGGCGTTTGCCTGCCTGCTGGCCGAATCGTCTGTGGTTTCGACCTGGGGGCTGCTGGCGGGATTCGCCCTGATGGGTTTTGCCGACTGGCTGCGGCCCGCGCCCGGAACGGCGCCGTGGCTGGTGACCCTGCGCCTGCGCCTGACGGCGGCCGTGGTGCTGTGCCACGCCATCGTGCTCGTTTCGCTCTGATTCACCGTGGCGCTGACCGACCTCGAACCGCATTTGGCCGAGCGCTGCCTGGAACTGCAGGCCGGCCGGCCTCGCGCCGGTGGCGAATTCATTCTGTACTGGGCGCACCACGCGTTGCGGGCGCACGACAATCCGGCATTGGATACGGCCGCCGCGATCGCCCGGTCGCGCGGCCTGCCGTTACTCGTGTACCAGGGCCTGGGTGGCCGGCATCGCTACAACGCGGACCGCCACCACCGCTTTATCCTTGAAGCAGCACGGGATTTTTCGGGCCAGCTCGAGGACGCGGATCAGCGGCTGGTGTTCCACCTGCCCGAGGATCCGCTGGCTGTGAGCCCGCTGCCTGGCCTGCTGGAGCGCAGCGCGGCGGTCGTCAGCGACCTGTATCCCGTGCCGCCGTTTCCGGCCTGGTACGGGCGGCACGTCGAGCGCAACCCGGATCTGCCGTGGCTGCTCGTCGATGCGAGTTGCATCCTGCCGATGCCAATGTCGCGCGAGGCGCCGACGCGGGCCTTTCGGTTCCGCAACCGCTGGCGGGACGAACTGGAGCGGCGCGTGGCGACGGGCTGGCCTAAAGCGCCGGAGTGGCCGGAGTCCTTTCAGGGCGAGGTCGGGTTCGAACCGTTCGACCTGGGACAGGATTTCGAGGCCGCCATTGCAAGATGCCGCATCGATCACGCCATACCGCCGGTCGCCGATACGCCGGGTGGTTCGAACGCCGGGTATCGGCGCTGGTCGGCGTTCCTGGCCTCCGGGCTAGAGCGCTATCATCGACGCCGCAACGACGCTGCCGAACCCGAGGGCGTCAGCCGCATGTCGGCCTACCTGCATTACGGCTGCGTTTCGCCGTTCCGCATCGCGGGCGAAGCAGCGGCGCGGGGCGGCGAGGGCGCCGAAAAGTTTCTCGACGAACTGCTGGTCTGGCGGGAGCTTTCCCACCACTTCTGTCTGCGCAGCGAGTCATTGGAAACGCTCGACGCCTTGCCCGGTTGGGCGGCCGAGTCCCTGCGCGCCCACGAGGCGGATCCGCGCGAGCGCACCTTCGACTGGGAAACGCTGGCCGGCGCGCGCACCGGGCATCCGCTGTGGGACCTGGCGCAGCGCTCGCTGCTGCGCCGCGGCGAGTTGCACAACAATCTGCGCATGACCTGGGGCAAGGCTTTTTTGCCCTGGACGCACAGCGCGGCGCGGGCCCAGAAGCTGATGATCGATCTGAATCATCGCTATGCCCTCGACGGCAGCGATCCGAACAGTTACGGCGGGTTGTTGTGGTGCCTGGGGCAGTTCGACCGGGCGTTTCCACCGGGGCCGGTGTTCGGCAAGGTGCGTCAGCGCTCGCTGGACCGACACGCCGCGCGCCTGGACATGAACGCCTATGCGCGGGTCGTTGCGTACCCGCCGGGTCGCACGCCGCTGCGCGTCGCCGTCGTCGGCGCCGGGCTGGCGGGCCTGACGGCGGCACGGATTCTCGATGAGCAGGGGTTCGAGACAGTCGTCGTGGACAAGGGCCGCGGCGCCGGCGGACGCATGAGCACGCGGCGGGTGGATGAGTTCCGCTTCGATCACGGCGCGCAGTACTTCACGGCGCGCGACCCCCGCTTTCTGCGCCATGTCGTGGCCTGGCGCGAGCGCGGCCTCATCGAGGCGTGGCGCCCGCGCATCGCGGTGGTCGGCGAGGCGCCGGCGTTCGAGGATCCGAGCATGGAGCGTTACGTGGCCGTGCCCGGCATGAGCGCCGTGTGCTCGGACATCGCGGCGCGCCTGCCGGATTGCCGATTCGAATGGGAAGCGGCCGAGGCGATGCATTCGGATGCGGGGTGGACCCTGCGCTCGACGTCCGGCGAGTCACTTACCGCCGATGCCTTGCTTGTCGCGATCCCCCCGGAGCAGGCCCGCGCGCTGCTCGGTAATGCCGGTGTCGACGCGCGCCTCGGCGCGGTCGAGATGCTGCCGTGCTGGACCGTGATGGCGGTTCTCGATCGCCCGCTGCTGCCCGATCACGATGCCGCCTTCGTCAACGCCGGCCCGCTTTCCTGGATCGCCAGCCAGGATTCGCGCCCGGGTCGCGAGGCGGCGCAGGCCTGGGTGCTGCACGCGAGCCCGGAATGGTCGCAGTCGAACCTCGAAATGACCCCGGATAACGTCGGCGCTGCGGTGCTGGAGGCGGCCATGGACCTGCCGGTTGCACAGGCGGTCGACGCGGCCGCATCGTGGGTGCACCGCTGGCGCTATTCCCGGGCGCGTGAGCCGCTTGACGACGGCGCGCTCTGGTTCGCGGATGAGAGCCTGGCCGTCGCGGGCGACTGGTGCCACGGTTCGCGCGTCGAGGGCGCCTTTCTGAGCGGCGCTGCGGCAGCCGGTCGTATCCTGGCATCGGCCATGCCGGCCGGGGTTGCCGGCGGCAGTCCAACGGGGGACAATCGATCGTGAATCCGGCCCCCCAGGCGCCAACCGTGCGCGGCAGCCCGGCGCCGTTGCGGCCGGTGAACACGCGAGCAACGGGCAAGCAGAATGAAAAAAATCGTCAGCATCGGTCACTCGGCCCTGAACTGGGTGCAGGATATCGGCCTGTTCGTTATCGCGATCGCGACGGTCGTCGCAATCGGTATCGAAATCAACGTCATGGTCCAGGCGATGCGGGTTACGCTGGCGGACCTGCTGTTGCTGTTCATCTACCTCGAGGTGCTGGCGATGATCGGCGTGTACCTGGATTCCGGCAAACTGCCGGTCCGCATGCCGATGTACATCGCGATCGTGGCGCTGGCGCGGTACCTGATCCTCGACATGAAGGACATGGACACGTTGCGCGTGATCGGCATCGCCGTCGCGGCGCTGATACTGGCCTTGGCGGTGCTGGTGATCCGGTTCGGCCACCTCCGCTATCCCTACGGCAAGACGGACGACGAGAAGCACGTTTAGCGGCGCGCCGAGGCTTTTTGCCCCGGTATCGCGCGCAGTGTGGCGGCCCAGGCGTTTTTGTAACCGCCCGCCAATTCACCGATAATCCGCCCGACCCCCCGGAAGCGGGCTTGAATATGGGCTCCGGAGCACCGATATGAGCGGCTCAGGACAGGATAAGGAAACGAGACCGATGGATAACACCGTCCCCGATATGCCGGACATCGCCTGCGGCCCGGCACCGATGGCTGCGGGCAAACTCGACTGGGTCGGCATGAACGAGATCGAGATGCCGGTGCGCATTGAAGACGACAAGGGCGGGCTGATCCAGTCCAGCGCGCTGGTCACCGCCTATGTGAACCTGACCGATCCCGACGTGCGCGGCATTCACATGTCCCGCCTGTACCTGCACCTCGACCAGGGCTTCGGGGCGCGCCCGCTCAACCCCGGGACCCTGCGCCAGTTGCTGCGTTCCTTCCTGGATTCCCACGAAGGCCTCAGCGACCGCGCCCTGATCCGGGTGGATTTCGATTTCGTCACGCGGCGCCCGGCACTGGCGAGCGACAACGAAGGCTGGCGGCGCTACCCGGTGTCGATGATCGGCATACTGGAAGACAACGAGTTCAGCCTCGAAATGGGGCTCGAGATCCTGTACTCCAGCACTTGCCCCTGTTCGGCCGCGCTCGCCCGGCAGTTGATCCAGGAACAGTTCGATACGGATTTCGCCGGCTCCGACCAGGTCGATTTCGACAGGGTTCGTGAGTGGCTTGGCAGCGAGGGCGGTGTCCGCGCCACGCCGCACGCCCAGCGCAGCGCCGCCGAGATGCGCGTGCGCCTGACGCCGACGTTCCAGATGTTCCCGATCGTCGAGTTGATCGACGAGATCGAAAACGCGCTGAAGACGCCGGTGCAGGCCACAGTGAAGCGCGAGGACGAAAAAGCCTTCGCCGAGCTCAACGGCAGCAACCTGATGTTCTGCGAAGACGCCGGCCGCCGCATCCAGACGGCGCTGAACACCGACGAGCGCATCCTCGATTTCTGGGTCCGCTGCACGCACTACGAGAGCCTGCACCCGCACAACGCGGTGGCCGTGGTGACCAAGGGCGTTGACGGTGGTTACGTGGCTGGAGCGGGAGCGCCCGTGCGGCTGGAGCTCAGCCGAACCAAGTAATCCAAGCTTCGGTAATTTGGGGTCAGGGTAACAATTCGCGAATTGTTACCCTGACCCCGGTTTATTTGCGGCCTCTGATTATTCCGCGGCGGGCAACGCCGGCGGTTCGCCGTCCATCAGCAACTGCGGATCCACCCGGCGGTCGAGCCAGTTCATGCGCCAGTCGAGATGCGGCCCGGAGGCACGGCCGGTGGCGCCGATTTTCGCGATAACCGCGCCCTGATCGACCTGTTCACCAACCTCCACCAGCACTTCGCTCAGATGCAGGAAACTGGACGACAGCCCCTGGCCGTGGTCCAGAATGATGGTGCCGCCGGAATAAAACATGTCGGGGTGGGCGAGGGTGACGACGCCGGCGGCCGGTGCGTGGACCGGCGTGCCGGTCGGCGCGGCGATGTCGAGGCCGTAGTGCGGCCGGCGCGGTTTTCCGTTCAGCACCCGTTGACTGCCGTAAACGCCGCTGATGCGCCCGCTGGCCGGCCAATGAAAGCCTGCGTCGTAATCCGTGCGCTCATCGGCCCGCTTGCGTGCAGCCGCAACCAGGGCGATCTCCTGCTTGATGCGTTCGGCGTCGGCGGGGTCGGGCGTCACGGTGCGTTGCGGCAGTCCGTCGACTTCTTCGATCCGGTAATCGCGCGGCTTGATGCCGAACGTGCGTTCCTGCGTGCTGCCTTCAGGATCGACGACACTCAGTGTTTTCGGTCCTTTTTCGTCGCGGCCGAAACCGATAACGAAGCGACCCTCGGGCGAGACCATCACGTCCCGGTCATCCAGAGTGACGCGGCTGCCGGGTTCGACTTCGCCGAACAGCAGGCCGCCCTGGACCGGTTCGCCGCGCAATTCCAGTGCGCCGGAGGTTGCGGGCAGGGCCAGCGCCACGACGGCGAGCCATAGAAGGGGAAAACGGGCGATTCGGACCACGCGCGCGCCGCTCAGCGAACGATGCGGAGCTTCTGGCCCGGGTGCAGCGTGCTGCTGCCGAGATCGTTCCAGGACTTGAGGTCCTTGACCCGGACGTCGTACTTGCGCGCGATGCTCCACAGCGAGTCACCGCGCTGCACGACGTAGCGTGTAGTACCGCTGCGCGAAGCCGGTTGCTGCGCGGGGCTGTGGAACACGGTGATCGTGCGGCCGGCGCGCAGCTTGCGTGGGTCGGAAATGTTGTTCCAGCGCTGCAGATCCTTCACGGAGACCTTGTAGCGCCGCGCGATGACCGACAGGCTCTCACCCTGCCGCACGCGGTGCGATACGCGTTGCGAGGCGATCAGCCCGGACTGCAGGCGTTGCAGTTCCTGGGCCGCCTGCGCGTACAGCGGGTCGACCATCAGCTGGTTGTCACGCGGCAGGCGCAGTTTCTGCCCGACGCGAATCAGGTCGCCGTTCAGGTCGTTGGCGGTGCGCAGCACCGAGACCGGCACCTGGTGCCGCGAGGAGATCTCCGACAGGGTGTCGCCGCTCTGTACGACCACCTGGTCCCACTTCATCAGCGTGGCGGCATCGACGTCCTGCAGCCGGGCTTCCAGCCGTTCGGCGTGCTCGATCGGCAGCACCACCCGGTACGGCCCTTCCGGCGACGTCGCCCAGCGGTTGTAGCCGGGATTCAGGCCGAACATCACATCGATCGGTACCTCGGCGAGTTGCGAGACCAGCACGAGGTCAGCTTGCTGGCCGAGGTCGACCGCCGCCACGACCGCTTCGTTCGGCGTGCTCGGCAGTTCGAATTCGTAGTCCTGCGGGTTCTTGAACAGGCAGGTCAGGCCGAGCAGCTTGGGCACGTAACCGCGCGTCTCGCGGGGCAGCTTGAGATTCCAGAAATCGGCCGGCTTGCCGGCCTTGCGATTCCGCTTGGCCTGGCGTAGGACACGGTTTTCACCCGAGTTGTAGCCGGCCAGCGCCAGCAGCCAGTCGCCGTCGAACATGTCGGCCATGTACTGCAGGTAGTCCAGTGCGGCGTCGGTGGAGGCCCACACGTCACGGCGCCCGTCGTACCACCAGTCCTGGTTCAGGCCGTAGTTACGGCCGGTGCTGGCGATGAACTGCCAGGCGCCGAGCGCCCGGCCGCTGGAAAACGCGAACGGATCGTACGCGGATTCGACGATTGGCAGCAGCGCGATTTCGCCCGGCATGCCGCGCCGTTCGAGTTCCTCTGTGATGTAGAAGATCCAGGGCTGCGCACGCTTGAAGATGCGCGCCATGTAGTCCGGGTGGTCGGCATACCACTGCGCCCAGGTCAGCGCGATCTCGTGCTCGGAGCACTCGGGCAGGTCGAAATTGTGCACCACGCGGTCCCAGATGTTCTCGTGAACGATCGGGGCCGGCTCGGGCTCGAACAGGTGTTCGTCGATGGTGGCTGCCGAACTGGGAGGTGGTTCCAACACGGCCACCGGTTCGGGCGGCGCGACGGGTTCCGGGGCGACATTGCCGCCGGTTGCCGCGCAACCTGCCAGAAACAGCATTGCGCCCATGAAAAATAAGCGTTGAACCACTCGTACTTCCCTATATTTCAATTCCGTTGCGCCATTATCCGGCACTGATTCTCACGGTCAAGTGCCTCAATTAGAAGGAATCCTTCCAGGCACGGATGACCGCGAGGGTTTCCGCGCCCGGCTCCACCCCCGGTTCACGTGCCCGGGCGGCCGCGACCACGGTTGGCTCCCGTGTGCGCAGGAAGGGGTTCACGGCCCGTTCGCTCTCGAGCGTGCTGGGCACCGTGATGCGGCCGGTCGCGCGGGCCGCCTCCACTTCGCTGGCGCGTTGCGCAAGCGCGGCATTCTTCGGTTCCACGATTCGCGCGAAGTCGCAGTTCGACAGGGTGTACTCATGCGCGCAGAACACGAGGGTTTCCGGGGGCAGGGCGGCGATCTTGTCCAGCGAGTCCTGCATCTGCGCAGGCGTGCCTTCGAACAGACGCCCGCAACCGACGCTGAACAGGGTGTCGCCGCAGAACAGGCAGCCGTGCCCATGGAGCGCGATATGGCTCGATGTGTGGCCGGGTACCTCGAGAACGCTGAAGCGCAGCGCCGGATCTTCGAGTTCAAGCACGTCGCCTTCGGCGAAACTGCGCGTCTGCCCGGGAATCCGCTTATCGTGCGGGCCATAAACCGCCGCGCCCGTGGCATTGACCAGTTCGCCGACCCCGCCGATGTGGTCGGCATGGTGGTGCGTGAGTAGAATGGCCTTGAGGTCGAGGCCCTCGCGATGCAGCGCGTCGAGCACCGGTTTCGCGTCGCCGGGATCGACCACCGCACAGGCGGTATCGCCCGTCGACAGCAGCCAGATATAATTGTCCGCAAATGCAGGTATCGCCGTGACTCTGATTTCGGGCATCTCCATGTTCGTCCTGCTCCCGGGCGGCCGCGATCGTGCGCCGCGAACGCCCGATTCTAACAAATGTGCACACTGGACGACCTGATATGTGCGCGTCACGCAAGCGCCCGGAATCGAACCTGGAAACCCTGAAATACCTCTCCGAGGGGCTGTTGCGCAGCGCCGGGCGGACCGGTGAACGCGGCAACCTGCTGGAGATCCATCATCCGGTCGCGCCGCTGTTCGACCCGGTTTTCCTGCACTCCGAGTCTGAGATGTTCGGCGTGTCGATCTCCCTGAGCACCGAGGGTGGAAGCGACAACGGGCCGCGGCTGTGCTGTCTTCCGTCCAGCCTGCCGTTCCAGGAACGCGTGTTTCGGATGGTGGTGCTGCACCACGTGATTGGCGACGGAACCGAGCCCGAACTCGAGGAAGCCTGCCGCGTGACGGCGCGCAGCGGTGTGCTGATCCTGCTGGGCCTCAACCGCAGCGGCTGGCGTTACCGCACCCAGGGGTCCATCCGGCGCCTGCCCGGACTGGCGCCGCTGGCGGTAAAAGACCGCCTGGAGCAACTGGGCATGAAAATGCAGGGCTTCGCGGGCGCCGGCCTGCTTGGGCGCCGCAAACCGCGCTTCATGAGCAGCGGCCTCGGCAGCCTCGGTGCGCCGTTGGCCGACGTGGTCATCCTGCAGGCGACGCATCGCGACAGCGTGGGCGTCACCCCGCTGCGGTTCAGAAAACCGCGCGCCGGCGTTGTACAATCGGCGCCCATTCAAGGGTGACGATGAATCCATGACCGAGAAGAACACCGTCGTGATCTACACCGACGGAGCGTGCAGCGGCAACCCGGGGCCGGGCGGCTGGGGCAGTATCCTGATGTACAACGGGCACCGGCGGGAGCTTTCGGGCGGCGATAAGACCACGACCAACAACCGCATGGAGATGATGGCCGTTATCCAGGCGCTGGAAGCGCTGAAGCGCTCCTGTAGAATCGTTATTCATACGGACTCCACCTACGTCATGAAAGGCATGACCGAGTGGATGGACAGCTGGAAGCGCCGCGGCTGGAAGACGGCCGGTAAGAAACCGGTCAAGAACGTCGACCTCTGGCAACGCCTGGACGAGGCGATGGCCCGCCACGACGTCGAATGGCGCTGGGTGCGCGGCCACAGCGGCGTGCCCGAGAACGAGCGCGCGGATGAACTGGCTAGGCTGGCGATTCCGCGGAGTTAGGAAACGGCACTTTGAGACAAATCATCCTCGATACCGAAACAACCGGTCTGGAACCGGCCCAGGGCCACCGCGTCATCGAGATCGGCTGCGTGGAGCTGATCGACCGGCGCCTGAGCCACAACCACTACCACCAGTACCTGAACCCCG
>JARROJ010000015.1:0-44505 GCA_037384065.1 Lysobacterales bacterium | reverse complement strand
AGCGTAGCCGGTTTTTTGACGCGGTCAAAAAGAAGGCGAGCGAGACTCAACCAGTTTTCCCGGCTGGCTTCAGCCAGAGGGAAACTCATCAGTGCCGTCGAGCGTAGCCGGTTTTTTGACGCAGTCAAAAAGAAGGGGAGCGAGACTCAACCAGTTTTCCCGGCTGGCGTCAGCCAGAGGGAATTTTACTCATGCAGTCGAGTGAAGACGGTTTTCACCGCAGGTGAAAGAAGGCAAACGAGACACTAAAAGTGTGACCCACCGGGCCGAAGCCCGTAACACAGGAAATTGGGGGGGACTGTGCGTGGGTCACATGCTTAATGATAGACGACCACGGCCGCGCTGCAAGCTCAATTAGCGGTTTTTCCGGGATCAATCCTCGACGCCGAGCCGCTTGTGCATGACCGGGCTGGTCGTGGTGTACTGCAGCCGCACTTTCTGGTCGGGATGGATATGCGCCTGGACCGCGAAAGCGGCCAGGGCGGCCTCGTGAAAACCGCTCAGGATGAGCTTTTTCTTGCCGGGATAGGTGTTGATGTCACCCACTGCGAAAATGCCCGGGATGCTGGTCTGGAATTTCTCGGTGTCGACCGGGACCTGGCGCTTGTCGATGTCGAAGGCCCAGTCGGCGATCGGGCCGAGGTTGGGGGACAGCCCCCAGAAAACGAGCACGTCGTCGGCCTGGACTTCGTGTATTTCGCGCTCCGGGTCGACGATTTCGAGCCCCATGAACACACCGTCGTCCTCGATTACCGCGCGGACATTGCCCTGGAACTCCCTGAGCGTCGTGCCGTCGACCAGCGATTTCATTCGTTTCACGGAAGCCGGCTGCGCCCGGTACTCGGCGCGTCGGTGCACCAGGGTGATGCTTTGCGCCGTGCCGTGCAGTTCGAGTGTCCAGTCGAGCGCGGAATCGCCGCCACCGAGGATGACGAGGTTGCGGCCGGCAAAGCGTTCGGGGTCGCGCACGCTGTAATGGACGGTTTTTCCTTCCCAGTTGTCCGCGCCGGCGGCGCGCAGGCGGCGGGGCTGGAACGCGCCGAGGCCGGCCGCGAGGATCACGGTTGCGGTGTCGAAACGCTCGCCGGCCGAAGTTTCCAGCAGAAAGCGGCCGTCGCCCTTACGTTCCAGCACGTTGACCGTCTGCCCGAGATGGAACACCGGGTTGAACGGTTTGATCTGCTGCATCAGCCGGTCGATGAGTTCCTGGGCCCCGCAGACGGGCAGGGCGGGAATGTCGTAGATCGGTTTGTCCGGGTACAGCTCCGAGCACTGCCCGCCGACCTGCCCGAGGGAATCGATCACGTGGGCATGAATGTCGAGCAGGCCGAGTTCGAATACCTGGAACAGGCCGCTGGGGCCGGCGCCGATGATCACTGCGTCCGTTTTGATGGTCATGGTTTCACCGCTGGTCAGACCGTTCTCGTGCCGGTTTTTTCCCGGCTCCCGATCTGCTACCTTGGGCTGAACACCCCGGTTTCAAGAAAAACGGCCCCGATCGATGGAAAATGCCCGGGAAATCCGGCTCGAAGCCTCCTGGAAGAGCCGCCTGGCGGACGAATTCGCCCAACCCTACATGGAGCGGCTGCGCGCCTTCCTGCTGGAGCGCAAGCGCGGCGGCGCGACGGTCTATCCGCCCGGCAAGCTGATTTTCAACGCGCTGGACTCGACGCCCTTCGACCGCGTCAAGGTGGTGATCATCGGCCAGGATCCCTATCACGGTCCGGGGCAGGCGCATGGCCTGTGCTTCTCGGTCCCGGAAGGCATCGATCCGCCGCCGTCGCTGCTCAACATCTACCGCGAGATCGAGGATGACGTGGGCGGCCGCCGCCCGCCGAACGGTAACCTGCAGTCCTGGGCGGAGCAGGGCGTGCTGCTGCTCAACGCGGTCCTGACCGTCGAGCGCGGCCGCGCAGCGGCGCACCAGGGCCAGGGCTGGGAGCGCTTCACGGACCGCATCGTCGACGAGCTGAATCGCTCGGCCGACGGCCTGGTCTTCATGCTGTGGGGCAGTTACGCGCAGCGCAAGGGCGCGGCGATCGACACGAATCGGCACCTGGTGCTCAAAGCGCCGCACCCCTCGCCGCTGTCGGCTCACCGGGGATTCTTCGGCTGCCGGCACTTCTCGAAAGCCAACCAGTGGCTGACCCGGCACGACCGGCAGCCGATCGACTGGTTTCCGCGCTAACCCCTGTACCGCGTCAGCGAGTCGTCGAGCGGCATCCAGTCGACGTGCGCTTCGATGTACGCATTCGCTTCCGGCACGCGATCGATCGGGTCTTCGATGCAGCCCAGCGCGACGTGGGTCTCGTCCGGCCAGCGCGACGACTCGAACAGCATGGCGCTGCCGCATTCGCTGCAGAAGCCGCGCCGCGCGCCGGGCGAGGACTCGTACCATTTCAGGTGATGATCACCGCTCAGCAGTTCGAAGTGGTCGCTTTCAAAGCCCACCCAGGTCACGTAACCGGCGCCGTGCGCGCGCCGGCACATCGAGCAGTGGCAGTGGGCGCACCACTTGCTCGGCAGCGCGATCTGGAAGCGGACGGCGCCGCACAGGCAACCGCCGCGCACGTGTTTGCTTTCGGTCATGAACGCCGCCTCAATTGGCCAGGATGAACGAACCCAGACGGATCCACATGAAGATCAGGAACAGGCAACTCAGCGCATACGCCACGAAACGGTGATTGACGTTGTTGTACGTGCAGTGAATGAAGCTGTGCACGGCGCGAAACGCCACGAAGCCCCAGGCCAGCGCGACCAGCCAGGGATCCTGGACCAGCAGCACCAGCGTCAGCAGCACGGCGGTGTAGAACAGGACCGGCATCTCGAACAGGTTCTTGAGATTGTTGGAGGCCGCGGCGGAGACCGGCAGCAGGCGGTGGCTCTCGGCGCGGTCCCTGAGGTCCTTGACATCGATGCCCTTGCTCCGGATTTCCGGGATGCGCAGGGCGTAAAGGTAGAACCAGACGACGAAGGTCAGGAAAATCTGGGCGAGCAGGGGCAACAGCATCGGTTTGTAGAA
The DNA here is from genome assembly GCA_037384065.1 of Lysobacterales bacterium. Lineage (GTDB taxonomy): Bacteria > Pseudomonadota > Gammaproteobacteria > Xanthomonadales > SZUA-36 > JABDPF01. The sequence continues at coordinate 41,483 of JARROJ010000015.1, read as the reverse complement.
CATGTCGCAAATCCTTCCTTCGCGGGTCTGATAATTCTACCAGAACCGGTATAATCGTCGGCTGCATTGAAACCCCGAAACAAGGAAAAAGTCCATGAGTTACCGCCACGTCAAGATTCCTGAATCCGGTCAGAAAATCGCCATTGAAAACAACCGGCTGGTCGTCTCCGACAACCCGATCCTCGGCTTCATCGAGGGTGACGGGATCGGTCCCGACATCACGCGCGCCGCAATGCGCGTGTGGAATGCCGCGGTCGAGAAAGCCTACAACGGCCAGCGCAAGGTGCACTGGGCCGAACTGTTCCTGGGCGAAAAGGCCGCCGGCATTTACGACGGCGACTATTTTCCGGCGGAAACACTGGACGCAATCCGTGAACTGACGGTGGCGATCAAGGGCCCGCTGACCACGCCGGTCGGCGGCGGTTTCCGTTCGCTGAACGTTTCGCTGCGGCAGGAACTGGATCTGTACGCCTGCGTGCGCCCGGTGACCTACTTCGACGGCGTGCCGTCGCCGATGAAACACCCCGAGGACGTGGACGTCGTGATCTTCCGCGAGAACACCGAGGACGTGTACTGCGGCATCGAGTTCCAGTCCGGTACGCCCGAAAACGAAAAACTGGCGAAATTCCTGCGCGAAGAAATGGGCGCCGAGTTCTTCGAAGACGCCGGTCTGGGCATCAAGCCGATTTCACCGCTCGGTTCCAAGCGCCTGGTCCGCAAGGCGATCCAGTACGCGATCGACAACAACCGCGAGAGCGTGACCCTGGTGCACAAGGGCAACATCATGAAGTTCACCGAAGGCGCGTTCCGCAACTGGGGTTACGAACTCGCGCGCGAGGAATTCTCGGAGCAGACGATCACCGAGGACGAGCTGTGGGAGAAATACGACGGTCAGCGGCCGGAAGGCAAGGTCGTGATCAAGGACCGGATCGCCGACATCATGTTCCAGCTGATGCAGTTGCGACCGGCCGAGTTCGACGTACTCGCCACGATGAACCTGAACGGCGATTACCTGTCCGACGCGCTGGCCGCGGAAGTGGGCGGCATGGGCATTGCCCCGGGCGCCAACATGGCGGACCACGTGGCGGTGTTCGAGGCCACGCACGGCACCGCGCCGAAGTACGCCAATCTCGACAAGGTCAATCCCAGCTCACTGATGTTCTCGGGCTGCATGATGTTCGATTACATCGGCTGGAAGGAAGTCTCGGCGCGGATCAACGCGGCGTTTGCGAAGACCGTCGCTGACGGCATCGTCACCTACGATTTCGCGCGCCAGATGCAGGGCGCGACCGAGGTCGCCACGTCCGGTTTCGCCGACGCCCTGATCGAGCGTCTCTGACGCCGGGCGCCACGGTGGCCGCAGGATGGTTCGAGGCCGCGCGCCGCTGCCTCGAACTGGCCGAACCGGCGGCCAAGTGCGCCGCGGTCCGGGAAGTCGACGCGGCCTTTCGTGCCGGCGATCTCGAGCGGGATGACACCGTTCCGGTGCTGCCGATCGGCGAACCGGGGCGGCCGGAGCGCCCCGAACTGGTCGATCCGTCCCGGGTGCCGCGACGTCGCCTGGGCGGTGCCGAGGGCCGCGCGGCCCTCGTCCACGCCATCGCCCACATCGAGTTCAACGCGATCAACCTGGCCCTCGATGCGGTATACCGCTTTCGCGGCATGCCGCGGGCCTATTACGCGGACTGGCTGTCCGTCGCGGTGGACGAAGCGCGGCATTTCGAGCTGCTGACCGGGCGTCTGGCGGCGCTGGACTGCGCCTACGGCGATCTGCCGGCCCACGACGGGCTGTGGGAAATGGCGCGCAAGACGGCCGACAGCTGCCTGGTCCGCATGGCGCTGGTGCCAAGGGTGCTGGAAGCGCGGGGGCTCGACGTGACCCCGGGGATGATCGAGCGGCTGCGCGAGACCGGCGACACGGAGACGATCGCCGTGCTGGAGGTCATCCTCGAGGAAGAGGTACGCCACGTCGCCATCGGCACGCGGTGGTTCCGTCATTGCTGCCGCGCGCGGGGCGTCGAGCCGCTGACCACCTTTCTCGATCTTCTGCACGAGCGGTACACGGGTTTGCCGCGCGGGCCGTTCAACGTCGCGGCGCGCCGCCGGGCCGGCTTCACCGAGCAGGAAATGGCGGCGCTGACGGCCGGACTGGCAAACTGATCGCCGGCGCTCAGAGGTCGCGCGAGCGGATGCCCCGAGGGCTCACTTCCAGGTAACTGCCGTGGTCGTACCAGTCGGCCAGCACGACCCGTTGCGCGATCGTGCCGTCTTCCAGCGGAACGTCATGGGTCGCCGGCCGGTGGGTATGGCCATGAATCATCAGGCGGGCGCCGCTCGCGGCAAAGGCGTCGAGCACCGCCTCGGGGTTGACGTCCATGATATCCGCCGCGGTGTTTCCGGTGTGCGCCATGCTGGCGTCACGGGCGCTGCGCGCCATCTCCAGGCGTTCCTCGATGCTCATCGACAGCACGTGGCTTTGCCAGGCCGGGTCGCGGGTCTGTGCGCGCACGGCCTGGTACGCCACATCGTCGGTGCACAGCGTGTCGCCGTGCAAAAGCACGGTCGGCGTGCCGTACAGATCGAGGTTGAAGGTCTCCGGCAACAGATCGAATCCGGCCCGGGCTGCGTAGGTCGGGCCGAGCAGGAAATCGCGGTTGCCGTGGATGAAGCCGATCGGAACGCCCCGGTCCGCCAGGTCGCGGGTCGCTCCGGCCAGGGTGCGCGCGGTCTGCGAAGCCGCATCGTCACCGATCCAGTATTCGAACAGATCGCCCAGGATGTAGACCGCGGCGGCGTCGCGGGCCGGCCCCTCGATGAACGCGAGCATCCAGTCGAAGGCCTCGGGGCGCGCGTCCTCGAGGTGCAGGTCCGACAGGAACAGGGTCTTCATGCAGCTGTCATCAGTCCAGGACCCGGACTTCCTCGATGATCACGGGTTCGGCCGGCACGTCGCTGTAGGGTCCGGCCCGCGTCGTTTTGACGAAGCGGATGTCGTCGACGACGTCGAGGCCCTCGGTGACCTGGCCGAACACGGCATAGCCGGGGTTGCGCTCGTCCTTGTAGTCGAGGTTCATGTTGTTCTGAACGTTGATGAAGAACTGCGCCGTGGCTGAATCCGGTTGCGGCAGCCGCGCCATCGCGATGGATCCGCGACGGTTCGACAGGCCGTTGTTCCCCTCGTTGACGATCGGTTCCCGCGTCGGCTTTTTCTGCATGTCCGGCGTGAATCCGCCGCCCTGGATCATGAAATGGCTGATCACCCGGTGGAAGATCGTGCCGTCGTAGAAACCGCTGTTCGCGTAATCGAGAAAGTTCTGCACCGTGACCGGCGCCTTATCCGGATACAGTTCGAGTCGGATGTCGCCCATGCTCGTCTTCATCAGGACGTTCACGGGGGCTGCGGCGAGGGCGATCGGCCCGGTCAGGCCGCCCAGGGCGAGCAACAGGATGGTGATCATTCGGACGCGGGGGGAGCGTACGGTTCGCATGAAGGTGTCTCCGGTCTGGCGGTTAACACCGGCATGATACTGACCCACCGTCACACCCGCCACCGTTTTGCCCTGGGAACGAGTCGCGGCGCCGGTTCGAGCGGGCTGTAAGTGCCCGATTTATGGTATAATTTCCTGATTGACGGCCGGCTTTTTCCGGCCTCGTCAGGAACGAAATTTTCGCTCTATAAATATAAAATAAAACAATACGTTAGAAAGTATTCCGGAGAAGAAATCCAGCATGGCAGAGCTCGCCAAGGAAGTACTGCAGGTCAACCTCGAAGACGAAATGCGCCAGTCCTACCTGGACTATGCCATGAGCGTCATCGTCGGCCGCGCCCTACCGGATGTTCGGGACGGCCTGAAACCGGTCCATCGTCGCGTCCTGTACGCGATGAACGAGCTGGGCAACGATTGGAACAAGCCGTACAAGAAGTCCGCCCGCGTGGTCGGCGACGTGATCGGCAAGTACCACCCCCACGGCGACACCGCCGTCTACGACACCATCGTTCGCATGGCCCAGCCCTTCGCGATGCGCTATCTGCTGGTCGACGGCCAGGGGAACTTCGGCTCGATCGACGGCGACGCGGCGGCCGCGATGCGTTACACCGAGGTGCGCATGTCGCGCCTCGCGCACGAGCTGCTGTCCGACCTCGACAAGGAAACCGTCGATTTCACCCCGAATTACGACGAAACCGAGTCGGAGCCGTCGGTCATGCCGACCCGCGTGCCGAACCTGTTGGTCAACGGCTCGGCCGGCATCGCGGTGGGCATGGCGACCAACATTCCGCCGCACAACCTCGGCGAGGTCGTCGATGCGGCGCTGGCGCTGATCGACGACCCCGATCTCGGCATCGAAGACATCATGACCCACCTGCCGGGTCCGGATTTCCCCACGGCCGGCATCATCAACGGCGCGCTGGGCATCCACGAGGCGTACACGACCGGCCGCGGGCGGATTTACGTTCGCGCCCGCTGCGTCATCGAAGAGCACGAAAGCGGCAATCGGCAGGCGATCATCGTCACCGAGCTGCCCTACCAGGTCAACAAGGCGCGACTGCTCGAAAAAATCGCCGAGTTGGTCAAGGAAAAGAAGATCGAGGGCATTACCGAACTGCGCGACGAGTCCGACAAGGACGGCATGCGCGTGGTGATCGAACTGCGCCGCGGCGAAGTACCGGAGGTCGTGCTGAACAACCTCTACAAGCACACCGCGATGCAGAGCGTGTTCGGCATCAACATGGTCGCCCTGGTCGACGGCCAGCCGCGGCTGCTGAACCTCAAGCAGGTGCTGGAGGCCTTCATCGGTCATCGTCGCGAAGTGGTGACGCGGCGCACGCTGTTCGAACTGCGCAAGGCCCGGGACCGGGCCCACGTGCTGGAAGGCCTGACCGTTGCGCTGGCCAACCTGGATGAAGTGATCGAGCTGATCAAGGCGTCGCCGACGCCGGCCGACGCCCGTGAGCGGCTGCTGGAGCGGCTCTGGGAGCCCGGCGTGGTTCGCGCCCTGTTGGGGCAGGGCGGTGCTGAAACCTCCCGTCCGGAGGATCTGGAGGACCGTTACGGCCTGCAGGAAGACGGTTACCAGCTGTCCCCGGTCCAGGCGCAGGAAATCCTGAACATGCGCCTGCACCGGCTGACCGGCCTCGAACAGGAAAAGCTGACCCGGGAATACGGCGAGATTCTGGAAAAGGTCAAGGAATTGCTGGAAATCCTGTCGGAGCCGGCGCGGCTGATGCAGGTCATCCGCGACGAACTGATCGCCGTTCGCGAGCAGTATGGCGACGCGCGCCGCACCGAGATCATCGAGCAGCGCCTCGATCTCAGCCTCGAGGACCTGATCACGGAGGAGAACGTCGTCGTGACGATCTCCCATGCCGGCTACGCCAAGTCGCAGACGCTGGACCGGTATCGCGCCCAGCGCCGTGGCGGCACGGGCAAGTCGGCGACCCGGATCAAGGACGAGGATTTCATCGATCGCCTGTTCATCGCCAACACGCACGATACGCTGCTGTGCTTCACGAGCCGCGGCCGGATTCACTGGCTGAAGGTTTACCAACTGCCCCAGGCCAGTCACACCAGCCGGGGCAAGCCGATCGTCAACCTGTTGCCGCTGGAAAAAGACGAGCGGGTCAACGCGGTGTTGCCGGTGCGGGAATTTCCGGAGCACCTGTTCGTGTTCTTCGCGACCCGCCGTGGCATCGTCAAGAAAACGCCGCTCTCGGACTACTCGCGGCCGCGCGCCACGGGGATCTGGGCGATCGACCTGCGCGGCGACGACGAGGTGGTCAACGTCAGCCTGACCGACGGCGAACGCGACATCATGCTGTTCGCCAGCTCCGGCAAGTGCATCCGCTTCCCGGAGAGCGACGTCCGGCCCATGGGGCGGGTCGCGCGCGGCGTGATCGGGATCCGCCTGCAAAAGGGGCAGCGTGTCGTGTCGATGCTGGAGGTGGGCGAGGGCGACATCCTGACGATCACCGAGAACGGCTACGGCAAGCGCACGGCGCTCGACGAGCACCACGCCCAGGGGCGCGGCGGGCAGGGCGTCATCGGCATCCAGACCTCCGAGCGCAACGGCGCCCTGGTCGGCGCCAAGCAGGTCGCCGATGAAGACGACATCATGCTGATTTCAGACGGCGGCACCCTGGTGCGAACGCGCGCCGGCGAAATCTCGACGCTCAGCCGCAACACGCAGGGCGTCACGCTGATCCGACTGCGCAAGGACGAAAAACTGGTCGGCATCGAGCGGGTTCCGCCCGAGGATGAAGAGGACGCAGCCGAGGAGGCTGCGGACTGATTCCGGCCCGCCTTCGCGGGCCGATTCCGTCAGGACTTGTCGATCACCACGAAGGCGCCGCGGATATCGCCCTCGCGGTACCCCGTGGCCGCGTCCTGCGGGTAGAGTTCGGCGATTTTTTCGGCCACGGCGGGTGCGATCGCCTGGCCATGGCAGCCCAGGCACAGCCCACCGGTCGGAATGGCCTTCATGAAGCGGTACTCGTCTCCGGTCGGGGTCGCGACCGTGTCCGTCCAGGTCAACGCCGCGGGATCCTCGCCGGCCGCCTTGCGCTCTTCGAACTGCAACAGCACGTCGCGCTGCCAGTCGCTGGGCGCGTTCTGCGGGTTGCGGTTTTTCAGACTGACGCGATGCACCTCGACACCCTGTTCGAGCGAGACGGCCTCGGCGATGGCCGGCGCCCGGGTGTTACAGACTTCGATCGCCGCGATCGGCCCGCCGGTTTGCATGGCGGCCATCAGTTCGCCCTTCAAGGCAGCGGCGAAGGCCTGCACGGCGGCGCGCGCCTGCTCCGGCGGCGACGCCTCGGCCTGGGCGACGGACGGCGGCAGCGCGAGCAGGGCGAGCAGTGCGAACAACGGTTTCAGCGGTGCGTTCATGGTATGGGCTCCTGGTGTCGCCGGATTCAGGTGTCGTGCACGATGGCGACGCTGAGAATTTTCTTGCCGGTCAGTGAGTTCGTCACCAGGCACACCTGCTCGGATTTTTCGCACAGGCGGTGCGCCTTGTGGGCGTCCGCACCCGAGGCGAGGTGCAAGGTGACGTCGATGTAGAATTCGGTGAACTGTGTCTGGCGCTCGACGCGGTCGAGTACGCCGTCCACCTCGACGGTCAGCGAATTCCATTCGAACTTCGACGCCCGCGCGACCGCCCGGAACGTCAGGATGAAGCAGTTGGCGACCGAGGCGACGAGCAGGGTTTCCGGTGACCACTTGTCGCCCGGGCCGTCGAACTCGGGCGGCGGCATGGCCGGGATGGTCTGCAGCCCGGGGCTGCCGGTGTCGATGACGCCTTCGGCGCCGCCTTGCGCGGCGGCCTTGTATCGGTGTGGGTAGTCCTGCATTTCGTTCTCCGCAAGGGGGTGTTGGCCGGATTATTGCCGCTGGCATCCGCCGGCGAAATGATCGTCGTCAGCGGGCTTCGAGTTTGGCCAGAACGTTTTCGGCGCTGCTGACGCGGAATTCACCGGGCCCTTCGACGAACAACTGCGTGACGACGCCGTCTTCGGCCACCAGGGCGAAACGCTGCGAACGCGTACCCATGCCAAATGCCGTCGCGTCCATTTCCAGGCCGAGGGCGCGGGCGAACTCGGCATTGCCGTCGGCCAGCATCAGGATGTCGTCCGCGCCGGCGCTCTTGCCCCAGGCGTCCATCACGAACACGTCGTTCACCGCCACGCAGGCGATGGTGTCGATGCCGTGCTTGCGGAACGCGTCGGCCTGGTCGATGAAGCCGGGCAGGTGGCGCGCCGAGCAGGTCGGCGTAAACGCGCCGGGAACGGAGAACAGCACGACGTTGCGATCGGTGAAGATCTCGTCGGTCGTGATCGGCTGCGGTTTCTGCTCGCCCATCGTGCTGAGGGTCACGGACGGAATTCGGTCTCCGACTTGAATCGGCATGGCATTCTCCTTGGTATGCGGTCCCGTCAGAAGATGGTAACCGCGCCGGAGGAATGCAAGGGTTTCAGGCGGCGATGGCGGCGGTGATGGCGGTCAACAGGGCTTCGCGGTTCACGGGCTTGGTGACGTAATCGCGGGCGCCCTGGCGCAGACCCCAATCGCGGTCGGCTTCGCCGCTCTTGCTGGAAACGAAAATGACCGGAATGTGCTGGGTGGTATTGGTTCGGTGCAGCTGGCGCGTGGCGGTGTAACCGCTCATGCCGGGCATCACGATGTCCATCAGGATGACCTCGGGCATTTCTTCGGCAGCCAGTTGCAGGGCCTGTTCGCCGGACTCGGCGGTTACCGCCTGGTGCCCGGCCTGCTCGACCAGTTTGCGCAAGGTGTAGAGTGCTGACTGTGAATCGTCAACGATGAGTACTTTCGGCATATCGGCCTCCGCGTCCTGCGGTCCTCACGTCCGTGTTGGCACCAATTATGCCGAAAACCGGCAACTTTTGGAATATCAGTCCTGCGAAGGGTCGATTCTGACGACTGAACGGCCGAGTGCGCCACCGGCGAGCAGGTCATCGAACACGGCGGGCATGCCGTCCAGGTCGACCTCGCGCCGAATGATCGAATCCAGGTGCGGCGGCTTCCATTCGCCGCCCAGGCGGTCCCAGAGCATGCGGCGCGTTTCGATCGCGCAATTGGCCGAGCTGATGCCGAGCAGGCTGACGCCGCGCAGGATCATCGGGAACACGGTCGTGTGCAGGCCATGGCCGCCGGCCATGCCACAGCAGGCGATATTGCCCCACGGTTCGATGACCCGGGTCAGGCCGGCCAGCATGTCACCGCCGACGCTGTCGATGCAGCCCGCCCAGGAGGCTTTCTCCAGCGGGCGTTGGCCCCAGTGAAGATCGTGGCGGGAAATGCACTGCTGCGCGCCGAGGGATTCCAGCCAGTCGAAGTGATCGGTCTTGCCGGTGATCGCGTGGACCTCGTAACCGGCCGCGGTCAGCAGGTCGATGGCGACCGTGCCGACGCCGCCGCTGGCGCCGGTGATGACGATGGGCCCCATTTCCGGTCGTTGTCCGTTGGCTTCCATGCGCCACAGGCTCATGGCGGCCGTGAACCCGGCCGTACCCAGGCCCATGGCTTCGCGCAGGCTCAGCCCGGCGGGCAGGGGAACGACGATCGAGGCGGGCAGTCGAACGTACTCGGCGAAGCCGCCGTCGCGGGTCTCCGACAGGCCACTGCCGTTGGCCAGCACGCGGTCGCCGGGCTGGAATTCCTCGCTGGCCGACTCGACGACCGTGCCGGCGACGTCGATGCCGCCGTTGAGCGGAAAGCGGCGCAGAATCTGGCCCTTGCCGGTGCCGGCCAGGGCGTCCTTGTAATTGACGCCGGACCAGGCGACCTTGACGACGACCTCGCCGTCGCTCAACGCGTCGATCGCCATTTCCTCGATGCCCGAACGGTACCCTTCCTCGTCGTCACGGATCCGGAAGGCGCGAAACGTCTGTGGGATGGCAGTCATGACAGTACCCTCAATTGGCGCGGTGAATGGCGCGACCGTCGAGATGCATCGCGGCCTCGTGGATGGCCTCGGACAGTGTCGGATGGGCGTGCACGATCAGCGCCAGGTCCTCCGCGCAACCGCGGAATTCCATGGCGACGACACACTCGGCGATCAACTCGGAGGCGTTGGCGCCGAAAATGTGCACGCCGAGGATCGCGTCCGTTTCGGCATCGGCGATGATCTTGACCAGGCCGGCGCCCTGGCCGCTGGCCAGTGCGCGGCCGTTCGCGGCCAATGGGAAGGATCCGGTCCGGTACTCGATGCCGTCTTCCTCGAGTTGCCGTTCCGTTTTGCCGACCCAGGCAATTTCCGGATCGGTGTAGACCACCCACGGCACGGTGTCGAAATGGATCTCGGCCGGCTTGCCGGCAATCAGCTCCGCGACGGCGACGCCCTCCTCGGAGGCCTTGTGCGCCAGCATCGGACCGCGCACGCAGTCGCCGATGGCCCAGACCCCGTTCGCCGTGGTGCGCGACTGCCCGTCGACCTCGATCCGGCCGCGGTCGTCCAGGTTCACGCCGGAGTCCTCGCCGAGCAGACCCTCCGTGTGGGGCCGACGGCCGCAACAGACCAGCAGGCGGTCGAAGGTCATCTCGCTTTCCTCGCCATCGATGTCGACCGTCACCGTGACCTGCTTCTTTTTCTTGTTCACGGCGGCGCCGAGCACCTTTGCGCCGAGCCGGATGTCGAGTTTCTGCTTCTTGAACTCCCGCAGCGCCTGTTTGGCGACGTCGGCGTCGACCAGCGGCAGGAAATCGGGCAGGGCTTCGAGCAAGGTGACCTTCGCGCCGAGCCGATTCCAGACCGAGCCCAGTTCCAGGCCGATCACGCCGGCGCCGATCACGCCGAGCGTTTCCGGCACTTCGTCGAAATCCAGCGCGCCGACGTTGTCGACGATGTATTCGCCGTCGTAATCCACGTTCGGGATGGTGATCGGTTCGGAACCGGCGGCCAGGATGACGTTGTCGGCCTCGAGTTCGACGGTGTCGCCGTCATCCGCCGGCGTGACCGAAACCCTGCGGCCCGCGTCCAGGCGGCCGAGGCCGTGATAGAAATCGATCTTGTTGCCCTTGAGCAACTGGGTCACGCCGCCGGTCAGTTTTTTCACCACCGCGTCCTTGCGCGCGATCATCTTCGGCACGTCGATGCGCGCGCCGTCCACGGTGATGCCGTGCGCCGCGTAATCGTGCTGCACGTGGTGGTAGTGCTTGCTGGAGTCCAGCAGCGCCTTGGACGGGATGCACCCGACGTTAAGGCAGGTGCCGCCCGGCGAGGCCTTGCCGTCCTTGCCGGTGAACTTGTCGATGCAGGCCGTTTTCAGGCCGAGTTGGGCGGCGCGGATCGCGGCGACGTAGCCGCCGGGCCCGGCGCCGATGACGATGACATCGTACTTTTCAGACATTACAGATACCTCGTTGCGCGGCGCGAAGGGCGGGGCCCGTTTGCGCCGTATCCGGGGTCAGAACGGCCACGCTCGCGGCGCGCACCGCTCCGCCCCCATCGTTTGCTTACAGCCCCAGCAGCAGGCGGGCCGGGTCTTCGAGCGTGTCACGCACGGCGACCAGGAACTGCACGGAATCCTTGCCGTCGATGATGCGGTGGTCGTAGCTCAGCGCCAGGTACATCATCGGCCGGACCACGACCTCGCCGTCGACGACGACGGGGCGCTGCTTGATGGTGTGCATGCCCAGGATGGCGCTCTGCGGCGGGTTGAGCAGCGGGGTCGACATCAGCGAGCCGAACACGCCGCCGTTGGTGATCGAGAACGTGCCGCCCTGCAGGTCCTCCAGCGTGATGCTGCCCTCGCGCGCCTGCTCGGCGTACTCGGCGATGGCCTGCTCCAGTTCCGCCAGGCCCAGGTTCTCGGCGTTGCGGATGACCGGCACCAGCAGCCCGCGCTCGGTGGACACGGCGATGCCGATGTCCTGGTAATCGTGGTAGACGATTTCGTCGCCCTCGATCGAGGCGTTGACGACCGGGAACTTGCGCAGCGCGTCGCAACACGCCCGGACGAAGAACGACATCAGGCCGAGCTTGATGCCGTGCCGGCGCGTGAACTCCTCCTGGTGCCGACGGCGCAGGTCCATGACGGCCTGCAGGTCGACTTCCTGGAAGGTGGTCAGGATCGCAGCCGTGTTCTGCGCTTCCTTCATGCGCTCGGCGATGCGGCTGCGCAGGCGGGACATCTTGACCCGCTCCTGGCGCCGTGAACCGCCGCCGCGCAGCGCCTTCAGCACGTCGCCCTTGGTCACGCGGCCGCCGCGCCCGGTGCCCTCGACACCGGCCGTATCGACCTGTTCCTCCGCCGCGACGCGCCGTGCCGACGGGCTCGGCCGTGCGTCCGCCGACGGTGTGCTTTTCGAGTCCGCCGCCTTGGACTTCGGCGCCGGTGCAGCGGCCTGTTCCGCGGCCGCGTCGGTGGCTTCGTCCTCCGGTTCGGCGGCCGTGGATTCTTCCTCGACGGCGCCTTCCTCGATCACGGCGATGACGTCGCCGCTGTTGACGGTCTCGCCTTCTTCGGCGCGCAGTTCGACGACCTTGCCGTCCGCCGGGGCGGGCACCTCGAGAACCACCTTGTCCGTCTCCAGGTCGACCAGGTTTTCATCGCGCCGAATGGTGTCGCCCGGCTGCTTGTGCCAGGCGGCGATGGTCGCGTCTTCCACCGATTCCGGCAGAACGGGTACTTTCACATCAATCGTCATCGTCGTCTTCCGTTGCTGAGCGCTGGTCGGCAGGCAGAATGGCCTGTTCCACCAGTCGTTGCTGTTCCTTTACGTGTTCCGAGTGGTAACCGACCGCGGGTGACGCCGAGCGCGGTCGACCCGCGTATCTCAGCTTGTGGCCCTTCGCGATGCAGTTCTGCAGGTGATGCCGGATCTGGTACCAGGCGCCCTGGTTCTTGGGCTCCTCCTGGCACCAAACGACCTCGGTGGCGTTCGGAAATTCATTGACGAAGCCGCGCAACTCCTCCTCCGGGAAGGGGTAGAGCTGCTCGGCTCGCATCACGGCGACCTCGCGAATGTTCTCGGCGTCACGTTTCTCGGCGAGATCGTAGTAGACCTTGCCGGAGCAGAACACGACGCGGCGGATTTCCTCGGGGTCGCCCGGACCGCGGTCGCCGATGACCCGCTGGAAATGACCCTCGGAAAGAATCTCCAGTGCGGACGTCGCGGCCTTGCTGCGCAGCAGGCTTTTCGGCGTCATCACGATCAGCGGCTTGCGGGTGGGCTGCAGCATCTGCCGCCGCAGCAGGTGAAACATCTGTCCCGGGGTGGACGGCACGCAGACCTGGATGTTGTGGTAGGCGCTGAGCTGCATGAAGCGCTCGAGCCGGGCGCTGGAGTGTTCCGGACCCTGGCCCTCGTAACCGTGCGGCAGGAACAGCGTCAGGCCGCACAGCCGCCCCCATTTCGCCTCGCCGGACGTGATGAACTGGTCGATGACGACCTGGGCGCCGTTGGCGAAATCGCCGAACTGGGCTTCCCAGATGGTGAGGGTGCGCGGGGCCGCCGTCGCGTAGCCGTACTCGAACCCGAGCACGGCCTCTTCGGACAGCAGCGAATCGATGATCGCGACGTGGGCGTCCGGGTTGATGTCGGCCAGCGGCGTCAGCGTGGCGCCATCGGCCTGGTTGTGCAGCACGGCGTGACGGTGAAAGAACGTGCCGCGGCCCGAGTCCTGTCCGACCAGTCGCAGCCCGGTGCCCTCATCGATCAGCGTCGCGTACGCCATCGTTTCGGCGAATCCCCAGTCGAGCGGCAATTCGCCTGCCGCCATCTTCTTGCGGTCCTCGACGATGCGCTTGACCCGGTTGTGCAGCTTGAAGTCGTCGGGCAGGGTGGTCAGCTTGTCGGACAGCGCCCGGATCCGGTCCAGCGGCACGCGCGTGTCGCATTCCGCCGGCTCGTCGATGTGGTCGAAATCATGCCAGTTGGCCGCGTATTCATTGGTCCGCCGCTCGATCTCCACGTCCGCGACCTGCTCGCCGCGGTCGAGATGCGCGCGGTAGTCGTCCATCATCTTCTGCACGCCGGCCTCGTCGATCAGGCCGCGTTCGATCAACTGGTCCGCGTACTTGCGCCGGGTGGTGGGCATGCCCCGGATCTTTCGGTACATCAGCGGTTGCGTGGCCGCCGGCTCATCGGCCTCGTTGTGGCCGTGGCGGCGGTAACAGACCAGGTCGATGACGACGTCGCGCTTGTAGCGCAGGCGGAAGTCGCAGGCGATCTTCATGACGTGGTGCACCGCTTCGGGGTCGTCGGCGTTGACGTGGAAGATCGGCGCGTGAACCATCTTGGCGACCGTCGTGCAGTACAGGGTCGAGCGCATGTCCTCAGGGTCGCTGGTCGTGAAGCCGACCTGGTTGTTGACCACGATGTGCAGCGTGCCGCCGACGCCGAAGCCGCGGGTTTCCGACATCTGGAACAGCTCCATCACGACACCCTGCCCGGAGAAGGCGGCATCGCCGTGCACCAGGATCGGCATCACCTCGTCGTGGTTCGAGTCGCCGCGGCGCACCTGGCGGGCGCGTGCGGAGCCGAGCACGACCGGGTCGACGATTTCGAGGTGCGAGGGGTTGAAAGCCAGCGCCATGTGCAGCGGCCCGCCGGGCGTTTGCATATCGGACGCGAAGCCGAGGTGATACTTGACGTCACCGGAGTGCAGCGGGTCGCCGTTCTTGTGGTTGCCCTCGAATTCGTCGAACAGCATGGCGGGCGATTTGCCGAGGATGTTGACCAGGACGTTGAGACGCCCGCGGTGGGCCATGCCGATAACGACTTCCTCGACGCCGCGGGAGCCGGCGTGCAGCATCGTTTCGTGCAGCAGCGGAATCAGCGAATCGCCGCCCTCCAGCGAAAAACGTTTCTGTCCGACGTAGCGCGTGTGCAGGTACTTTTCCAGGCCCTCGGCCGCGGTCAGCATCTCGAGGATACGGATGCGCTCGTCATCGGTGACGTCGTAGTGGCCGCCGCCGGATTCGAGCCGTTCCTGCAGCCAGCGCCGCTTGCTCGTATCCGAGATGTGAATCGCCTCGACGCCGATGCTGCCCGTGTAAACGCGCTGGCACAGGTCGATGATGTCCCGCAGTTTCATGCGGTCCGGTGCGAACAGCGCGGCGGTATCGAATTCGTGGTCGAGGTCGGCGGTCTCGAGGCCGTGGTAGGACGGGTCCAGATCGGGCGGCGTCCGGTAGTGCGGTTCGCCGAGCGGGTTCAGGCTAGCGGCCTCGTGCCCGCGGATCCTATAGGCCGTGATCAGCTTGACGACCGCCGCTTCCTTGGATTCGGAGGTCTCGGTCGCGCCGACGTTCGCCGGCAGGCGGCCGAGCAGACGGAACTTCTCCTGCACCGCGAGGTGGCCGCGCTCGTCTTCGCGGGCGCCGGCGAGCGCGGAGAATGCCTGCGCCCATTGTTCGGGAACGCTGTCCGGATCGGCGAGCCAGTCTTCGTACCAGGCTTCGATGAACGCGGCGTTCTGCCCGGACAGGTGCGAGGAGCGGATCAGTTCTTCAAGCGTCGGTTTGTTCATGCGGCAGGGATTCGTGCCCCGGGGCAAAAGTTCATCATTATATCGCAGCGTTGCTGCATCCAGTACCGGGAAAGCAGCGGTTCGCTCTTCAACCTACATGGTGGCCTTCCGGCGCGAGGCAACCCCTTGCGGCCGTGATACGCCATTTGCGGGCCCTGAGGACCGGGCCGATGGCGGCGGTGGCCGGAACCGCTTGTGGCGACGGGGCGGCCAAGGACGGCGGCGTTCGTCGCCGGGCGCCTCAGTACCGGTCGATGATGGCTGCTTCCAGGCGGTCGAATTCGGCGACGATGTGGTTGGCGAGCGATTGCAGGTCATCCAGGTCGTGGGTCGACACCAGGCCGAACTGCAGCATGCCGCCGTAGCTGAACATCGTGATGTTGAGCCGCAGGCCGGGCGAGAGCGTGCTGACCGGGTACATGCGCTCGACCCGGCTCTCGTTCAGGTACAGCGGCTCGCGTGGCCCCGGCACGTTGGAGACCAGGGCATGGCCGTTGGTCGGCAGGTAATCGGTCAGCCGCAGCATGTCGATCACCTCGCTGGCCCCGGCGGCGAGCACCGTGAATTGCTCGAAGGCCGAAGCCGGGATTCCGGCCACCTGCGTCTTGACGCTCTTGAGCTTGAAGCCGATTTCCCGCAGGCGGCGGTAGGGGTCGTCGGTCGGCTCGGCCATGTCGACCAGCGTGATGCCGATCTTGTTGCCGGTGCCGCCGTCGCCGTTGCCGCGCAGGTTGACCGGCATCTGGATGGAGATCGGGTGGTCGAGCACGATGCCGCGATCGGCGAGGTAACGGTGAATGGCGCCGTCGATGCACGACAGCGCCACGTGGTTGAGCGTGGCATAGGCGGTCTTGCCGACGCGCTTGATCCGGTCCATGTCGATCGACGCGGTGGCGACGTGGCGTCCGGGTGAGGCGCTGCCGGTCATGACCGTATCCCGGTCGGTATTGAAATACAGGGCGACGGCGTCCTCGGTCAGTCCGGTCCGCTCGATCGCCTGTTGGGCGGCGATCTTGGCGATGCCGGTCGCCGCCTTCAACTGGTTGCGGGCGAGGCCGGCGAGTTTGAACAGGCTCGAGGTCAGCCCGGGCGCGTCGCCGCCGGGCCGGCGGCTCGGTCCGGGGTCCATGGCCCAGGGCGGCGTGTACGAATCCTTTGCCGGCGCCGGCGCGAGGGTCTTGCTCAGCCAGGAGGTCATCGTCACGCCGTCCGCGTAGGCGTGATGCAGTTTCAGGTAGGCGGCGAACTTACGCCCGCGAATGCCGTCGATGAGGTGCAGTTCCCACAGCGGTTTGCTGCGGTCGAGCAGCGGTTCGTGCAGCAGGCCGACCCGCTCCAGGGTTTCTTCCCAGCTCATGCTGCGCTTCGGGCGGTGATAGAAGACGTGGTTGTCGAACGAAAAGTCGCGACAATACGTCCAGCGCGGTCCGGTCAGACCGAGAAAATTGATCACCAGGTTGAACGGTTCCTGGATCTCGTCCCACTGCTTCATTTCCTCGATCAGGCGCGGCACGTAGTCGGCCCGGCAGCCCTTGGGCTTCTCGAGGCGCATCAGTCCGGCCACGTGTTTCGGGCTGTCCTCGGATTCGACCATGAAGAAGACGAGGTCGAGCAGTGACAGTTGTTTCATGATCCGCGCTCCAGGTAAAGGTGGCCGTCATTCAGCAGCGCGCAAAAAACGGCGGGCTCGGGCACCGGTTCCGTGACCTCGGCCAGCCGTTGGGGGTCGCACACCCTGACGGCGGTTTCTTCATGACAAGCATACCGCTTTCCTGCTGCAAATACAGCAACTTGCGAATCAAACCTGATCCACAGCATCCGTGTCCACGGGTTCTGGCGCAACACGGCGCCGGCGGACAGGGCCGCCCGCAAGGCGGCCTCGTCGACCGGGTTTTCGGGTGGCGCGGGTTCGTGCGCGAGGCGGTACCGCGACAGGAATTGCCCGAGAAACGCCGTGAAGGGGCCGTCTGCCGCAAGTTCGCCGGCAGCGAGCTCGCGAAAGCGCACGATGGCCCGGCCATCGATTTCGGCCGTGTCGCCGCGCGCCGGGCGTGACGGGTCGGTGTAACGGGCGCCTTCGCCCCGGTGCTCGGCCAGCCACTCGCCGAAGGCCTGGAACAGGTCGGCTGCGCTTGGCGCGCGCATGCCGATCGACCACGTCATGCCCGTGTCGAGCGCGACGCCGTGGTGGGCGACGCCAGGCGGCAGGTACAGCATGTCGCCCGGTCCCAGGGTCCATTCCTGTTCGGGTTCGAACGACTGCAGGACGTTCAGCTCGCAGTCGGCGCGCAGTTCCGGCGCGAAGCGTTCGGCGATCTGCCAGCGCCGACGACCCTGCGCCTGCAGCAGGAACACGTCGTACTGGTCGACGTGCGGCCCGACCGACCCGCCCGGTGCGGCGACGCTGACCATCAGGTCGTCGACGCGCCAGCGCGGCAGGAACGCGAATCGCTCGAGCAGGGCGCGCAACGGCGGGTAGTGCTTTTCGACGTCCTGCACCAGCAGGGTCCAGTCGCGCTCGGGCAGGGCGGCCAGTTCGCGTTCGCGAAACGGGCCGTAGCGCACGCGCCAGTCGTGTTGCGGGAAACGGCCGCTGACCAGGCGGCTTTCAGCCATCTCCTCGCAGGCGAGCCCCGCGATGTCGTCGATATCCAGTTCCGGTTGGAACTCCGGGAAGGCCTGGCGGATCAGCAGCGGCCGGCGCTGCCAGTAGTCTTGCAGGAACGCGTCGGCCGCCAGCGTACCCAGCGGCGCTTTCACGATGTGTCGCGGTCCAGCCCGGCGGCCAGCGCCGCGGCGTTGCCGGTGTAGGTCGCCGGCGTCAGCGCCCGCAGGCGGTCCAGGGCCTCCTGTGGAAGATCGAGCCCGTCGATAAAGGCCGCGAGATCGGTGGGCGTGATCGCCCGGCCCCGGGTCAGCGCCTTGAGCTGTTCGTAGGGGTTTTCGATGCCGTAGCGGCGCATGACGGTCTGGATCGGCTCTGCGAGCACCTCCCAGCTGGCGTCGAGATCGTCCTCGAGCCGCGCCGCGTCGACCTGCAGCTTGTCCAGGCCTTTGAGCAGGGAGTGCAGCCCGACCAGCGAGTGGCCGTACGCGGTGCCGATCGCGCGCAGCACTGTCGAATCGGTCAGGTCGCGCTGCCAGCGGGAGCGGGGCAGCTTGTGCGCCAGGTGGTCCAGCAGGGCGTTGGCCACGCCGAAATTCCCCTCGGCGTTCTCGAAGTCGATCGGGTTCACCTTGTGCGGCATGGTGGAGGAGCCGACTTCGCCGGCAACGGCTTTCTGCCGGAAATAGCCGATCGAAATGTAGGACCAGACGTCGCGGCACAGGTCGATCAGGATGGTGTGGTACCGGGCCAGCGCGTGAAACAGTTCGGCCATCCAGTCGTGGGGCTCGATCTGCGTGGTGTAGGGGTTCCATTGCAGTCCGAGGCTGTCGACGAAATCGCGCGCCAGGCGGGGCCAGTCGACGCTCGGGTAGGCGCTGAAGTGCGCATTGAAGTTGCCGACGGCGCCGTTGATCTTGCCGAGGTAGTCCTGCCGCTCGATCAGGCCGACCTGGCGACGCAGGCGGTACACCACGTTCGCGATTTCCTTGCCCAGCGTCGTGGGCGAGGCGGTCTGGCCGTGGGTCCGGGACAGCATCGGTTGCTCCGCCTGGGCCGCGGCGAGGGCCGCGAGCGCGCGGTCGACGCGCTGGAACAGGTCCGCCATGACCTGCTGCTGCGCATCCCGAAGCATCATGGCGTAGGCCAGGTTGTTGATGTCCTCCGACGTGCAGGCGAAGTGCAGAAATTCCGCGCCGGCGGTGAGTTCGGGCAGCTCGTCGAAGCGTTCCTTGAGGTAGTACTCGACGGCCTTCACGTCGTGGTTGGTGACGGCCTCGATCTCCTTGACCCGGCGCGCCGCGGTCTCGTCGAAGCCGTCGACGAGTTCGTCCAGGAAGGCATTGGCGGCGTCGCTCAGCGCCGGCAGTTCGGGAATGTCCGGGTGCGCGGCCAACGCCTGGAACCAGCGGATTTCCACCAGGGTGCGCCGGCGGATCAGGCCGTACTCGCTGCACACGGGGCGCAGGGCTTCGGTCTTCGACGCGTACCGTCCATCCACGGACGACAGCGCGGTCAGGCTGCTCAGCTTCATCGGGTTCCGGTTCCGGCAAAAACGCTATTTTCGCATTTTCGCCGGCGCGGCGAAACGGCGCCGGCGTCGCCGGTCAGCTTTCCGTCGCGCGCCGGCGCAGCCACAGGGCGCCGGCCAGGAAGACCGCGGCGACCGCCAGGCCACCGAGCATCTGCATGCTGAACAGTCGATCGAACATGTTGGACAGGGTGACCGCGTGGTCGAACTCCGAGGTCAGCGGGACGCCGAGCGCGATGCGCCCCTCGCCGTCATGGACCTCGGCGGTCAGGATGGCCGGCGTGTTGAAGAACCAGTCGCGGATGATGCCTACGACGTTGTTCTGCAGCGTGAAGGTGCGCAGGAATTCGATCCACGTCTGCAACACGGAGAACAACAAGGGCGGCAGCGTCGCGAACAGCAACGGCACGCGCGGTGCGAACGCCGAGACCAGCAGCAGCCAGCCGTACAGCGGCAGCGCCCAGATCGAGTTGGCCAGCCACGAGGCAGCGATCAGGCCCCAGGCCTTGAACGGATTGACGGTGCTGAGAAACAGGTCCCAGGGGCTGCCGTCGATCGCCCAGATCATCAGCGAGCCGATCACGGCCATCAGGAGGTGAGTGGCCAGCAGGCCGAGGAAGAAGGTCAGCGGCGCCACCAGCATCGCGGTCAGCAGCTTCGAGGCGATCGTCATGGTGTCGCTGGCCGGCAGCGACTTCCAGAACAGGATGCTGCGGTCCTTGCGGTCGTCGTACAGCGAGCCGAGCAGGTAGAAAAACACGACGAAGGACATGGCGATCGTGAACAGCACCGAGCTGCCGAGCAGCAACTGGTACATGATCACCCCGCGCATCTCGGGCGTGGTCTCGGTCACCACCTTGCGCAGCAGGTCCTTGGTCGTGTACAGCTCGGCGTCGATTTGCGCGGTCGTGAAGAAGGACATCAGCATCAGGGCGATGTAGATGCCCCCGATGACGATCGGGGTCGTGCGCAGGGCGCCCTTGTTTTCCCAGTACTCGCGGCGGATCAGGGCCAGCAGGCGGTTCATGCGTCACCCCCTTTCATGGTGCCGACGAACAGGTCGGCGACGCTGGGCGTATGCAGTTCGCCGAGTTCGCGCAACTGGTCGCGACCGACGTTGTCGTAAAGGAAAATGTGGCGCCCGAACAGTTCGCGTTCGTACAAAGGCTTCAGGGCGCGCGCGCGGTCCGCCAGTTCGGGTCGGACCATGACCTCGGTGTAGCGTTCCTGGACCTCGTCCATCGTCGCCTGCAACGCGATCCGGCCGTCGCGGATGAACACCAGGTCGGTCAGGATGTGTTCCACCTCCTCGACCTGGTGGGTCGTAATCACGATCGTGCGTTCCTCGTCGAAATAATCCGTCAGCAGGTGCGTGTAGAAGTCCTTGCGGTAGAGGATGTCCAGGCCCAGTGTCGGTTCATCGAGCACCAGGAGTTTCGCGTCGATGGCCATCACCAGCGCCAGGTGGAGTTGGGCGACCATGCCCTTGGACAATTGCTTGACCTTCTGCTCGGGCGTCACCTTGGTCCGGTTCAGATAGTCGATGCAGCGGGAACGCGAGAACCCCGGATGGAGCCGCTCGGTAATCTCGATCAACTGGTGCACGCGAATCCAGCGCGGCAGCACGGCGACGTCGGCGATGAAGCAGACGTCCTCCATCAGCGCGGCGCGCTGCCGAGCCGGGTCCTTGCCGAGCACGGAAAGCTCGCCGTCGTAGGTCGCCAGCCCGAGGATCGCCTTGAGCGCGGTCGTCTTGCCGGCGCCGTTGGGGCCGATCAGGCCGACGATGCGCCCGGGCGGGATTTCGAGATCGATATGATCGACCGCGAGGGTGCGGCCGTAGCGCTTGGTCAGTCCGCGCGCGGAAATGATGGCGGTCATCGGGTCAACTCCCTCGTTTCTTGGCGGCGTCGAGCAGTTCGTCCGCGTCCAGTCCGAGTTGCTCGATGCGGTTGAGCATCGCCGGCCACTCGTCCTCCAGGAATCGGCTGCGCTCCGAGGCCAGCAGTTTTGCGCGTGCGCCTTCGCAGACGAACATGCCGAGGCCGCGCCGCTTCTCGACCAGGCCGTCGTCGACCAGCGCCTGGTACGACTTCGATACGGTGATCGGGTTGAGCTGGAATTCCGCGGCGACGGTACGGACGGAGGGCAGGGCTTCGCCCTCGGGCAGCGTGCCGTCGAGGATCATCGCGACGGTGCGCTCCTTGAGTTGCCAGTAAATGGGCTGGCTGTCATTCCACTGGGTCGGCATCGGCGTGGCCGGGTTCCGCGGTCGCTCAGAGCGGATCAGTGGCGGCGGAACAGGTGCAGATGAACCCGGAATTCGCGTTTTCCGACGGCTGCCGACCGAACGTGTTCGGGGCGTGTCTCGCTGGCGGGAGCGCCGCGGTTGGTTTCGGCCATGGTGGCGGGTTCCGCGTTCTGCGCCGTGTCGAAGCGATCGCCCAGCCCGGCGGCCGCGGTAACGACCAGCAGCATCGCGGCCAGGACCGCCATGCGGTTGGAAACCCTGAATTGCCGTGTGCGGGTGATTCTCAACATGATGCCGTTACTCCGGTGTGTGTTCGCTTGGTTATTGAGTGTTGTAGTGAAGTATAACACCATCACCGCGAATTGCAAGCCCGGCGTGCGCCGAGCCAGGCGAGGAGCAGGGCGAAGCCCAGTGGCACCAGCCGTTCGACCCAGTCGCCAGGTGATTCGACCGACCAGTCGAGCGCCACGGTCAGCGCGAAGCCGCTGCACAGCGCGGCGATGCGCCAGGCGGGCGCGACCGGCCCGTACCACAGCGTGATGACCAGCAGCGGCCCGAAGGCGGCCGCCAGCGCCTGCCAGGCGAACAGCACCCGGCTGAAGATGTCGTCCGGAAAGAAAACCGCCAGGGCGATGGCGAGGCCGCCGATCGCCAGCACGACCAGGCGCGCCCGGGCGAGGCCGCCCGATGCGGCCGGCCCGCCCCCGCGCAGGTCGTGGCTGACGCTGGAGGCGGCTACGAGCAGCTGGCTGTCCGCGGTCGACATGATGGCCGACAGGATGGCCGAAACCATGACCCCGGCGGCGATCGCGGGCAACAGCAGCGTCGCCAGCACGAACAGCACCTGTTCGCCGTCGCCGAGTTCCGTGACGAGCACGCGCCCGCTCCAGCCGAGCACGACCATGCCGCAGTAGATGATGACCGCCCAGGTGATCGCAACGCGCCGCCCGCGCACGATCGCACGGTCGTCGCGGATCGCCATGAACCGGTTCACGACATGCGGCTGGCCGGGGTAGCCGAGACCGATACCGAACAGCCCGAGTACGAATCCGATGGCCGCCGGCAGGCTGGCCTGGCCGGTCCAGGCGCCGTCCGTCGCGCGCGCCGTCGTCCACACGGCGCCGGCCAGTTCCGCCGGCCCGCCGATCGCGACGACCGCCAGCACCGGCAGGAGCAAAGCGGACAGCGCCATCAGCAGACCCTGGACGCTGTCCGTCACGCTGGCGGCCCAGAACCCGCCCAGCCAGACATAGACCAGCACGACGGCCGCGCCGATCACGATGGCGACGGTCTGCTGCACGTCCAGCACGCTGGCGAAGGTCTTGCCGGCCGCCTGGAATTGCGCGGCGATGTAAAACGTGAAGGAAAACAGGATGACGGCCGCCCCGAGCCGCATCATCGCGCGGCGGGCCGGATCACCCGGCGGCCCCGCGATGAACTCGGTCAGGGTCAGCGAGCCGTCGGCGCGGCTGGCGCGTGCCAGGCGCGGTGCGATCAGGTACCAGTTGATGCAGAAACCGAGCACCGTGGCGGGAATCAGCCAGATCGCGGGCAAGCCCCAGACGAACGCCGCTCCGCTGACGCCGAGCAGGCTCCAGGCCGACGAGGAACTGGCCGAAGCGCTGAGCGCGGCCACCAGCCCGCCGAGCTTGCGGCCGCCGAGGTAGAAATCCGTGCTGTCGGTGTTCCGGCGGCTCGCCCACCAGCCGATACCGAGCATCAGGAACTGGTACACGATCAGGGTGAGGACGATTCCCGTCATGGCCGAAGACTCCGTTGCGGCGAACCGGCAGCATACCGCCGCGGGCCACGGTCGTCACCCGTTGGGACGGGGCCGGTCGTTGCGGCCCGGACGTGATTGAAGGACAATGTGTGACTGATTTTTTCAGGCGAAGGCCATGATGGCTGCAGATCGCCGACCAACCCGTAAGGAGCAGTAACTCAATGAAACAGATCATCAGGACAGGCGCGCTGGCCGCGACCCTTATCGTCGCCGGCCACGTCGCGGCTGCCGAACTCGAAACCCAGGCGCAGAAACTCGGATACGTCTTCGGTATGGAAATCGGCAACCAGCTCAAGCAGGGCGGCGCCGAAATCGATATCGACGCCCTGGTCGAAGGCCTGCGCGCTGCGCATTCCGGCGAGGAACTGGCGCTGACGCCGGAACAGGCGACGACGATCCGCAACGAGTACATCGCCGCGCGCCGTGCCGAAGCCGAGGCGGCGCAGCAGAACCTCGCTGCTGAGAACGCGGCCGCGGGCGACAAGTTCCTGCTCGAGAACGCCACGCGCGACGGCGTGCAGGTCACCGACTCCGGCCTGCAGTACGAAGTGCTCGAAATGGGCGACGGCGCCAAGCCCACCGCCAGCGATACCGTCACCGTGCACTATCGCGGCACGCTGCTCGACGGCACCGAGTTCGACAGTTCCTACGCCCGTAACCAGGAAGCGACCTTCGGCCTCGGCCAGGTCATTCCCGGCTGGACCGAGGGCCTGCAGCTGATGCCGGTCGGCAGCAAGTTCAAGTTCTTCATCCCGTCCAGCCTGGCCTACGGCCCGAACGGACCGCCGTCGATCGGCCCGAACGCGACCCTGATCTTCGAGGTCGAGTTGCTCGGCATCCAGTAACCACGGAGGAGGGGGGACATGCGCGTTTCCATTGTCGGCAGCGGTTACGTCGGACTGGTCAGCGGGGCGGGCCTCGCCGATGTCGGCCACCACGTCGTGTGCATGGACATCGACCAGGACCGGATCGAGCGGCTGCGCCGCGGCGAGGTGCCGATCTACGAGCCCGGCCTGGCCTCGATGATCGAGCGCAACAGCGCGGAAGGGCGCCTGGAGTTCACCGATTCCATCGCGGATGCCGTGCGCCACGCCGAGGTGCTGTTCATCGCCGTGGGCACGCCGCCGGACGAGGACGGCTCGGCCGATCTCAGCCACGTGCTCGCCGTCGCCGCGTCGATCGGCGAACTCCTGGACGGGCCGCTCCTGGTGGTCGTCAAGTCGACCGTGCCGGTCGGCACCTGCGCACGGGTGCGCGCGACGATCGAGGAAGGGCTGGCCCGGCGTGGCGCCGAGGCCGCCTTCTCGGTCGCCTCGAACCCGGAATTCCTGAAGGAAGGCGCCGCGATCGCCGATTTCATGAAGCCGGACCGGATCGTGGTCGGCGTCGAGAACGAGGCGTCCGAGGACCTGTTGCGGGAACTCTATGCGCCGTTCAACCGCAATCACGAAAAGCTGCTGTGCATGGACGTCAAGTCGTCCGAGCTGACCAAGTATGCCGCCAACGCGATGCTGGCGACCAAGATCAGCCTGATGAACGAACTGTCGAACGTGGCGGCGCGCGTCGGCGCCGACATCGAGCATGTCCGCAACGGCATCGGCTCGGATCCGCGCATCGGGTACGCCTTCATCTATCCCGGCCCCGGTTATGGCGGTTCCTGCTTCCCCAAGGACGTGCGCGCACTGGCGGCCACCGCTCGCGAACACGACTACGACGCCCAGCTGCTGAACGCGGTCGAGGCGGTCAACGCCCGTCAGAAACAGGTCCCGTTCGAATTGCTGCGCGGGCATTTCGCCGACGGGCTGAAGGGTCTCGACATCGCGGTGTGGGGCCTGTCGTTCAAGCCCAACACGGACGACATGCGCGAGGCGCCGAGCATCGAACTGGTGCGCGCGGTGCTCGCGGCCGGCGGCCGCATCCGCGCACATGATCCGGAAGCCGCCGATGAAGCCCGCAAACACTTCGCAGGCGAGGCCGGGTTCGGGGTGTGCGACAACCCGTACGAGGCCGCGAGCGAGGCGGACGCCCTGGTCCTGATGACGGAGTGGAAGCAGTACTGGGCGCCGGATTTCGACCGCCTGCGGCACGAAATGAAGCAGGCGGTGATCGTCGACGCCCGCAATATCTGGTCACCCGCCGCTGCCCGTCGCCGCGGTTTCGAGTATTACGCCATCGGCAGGCCGTGAGATGGGGAATTCGCTGCAGGACCAGTTGCGCGCGCTCGGCCTGGCGAAGCAGCCGGATCGCCGCGAGCGGCCGCCGCGCAGGAAAAAGCGCCCGGCGCCGGACAGACCCGGCGCGCCGGCGGGTGAAATACCGCTCGACAAGGCCTACGCCCTGCGCGAGAAAGCCGAGCAACGCGCCGCAGACCAGGCGCGCAAGCGCAAGCAGGCCGAAGACCGCCGCCGGCGCGAGATCAACCAGCGTATTCGCGAGATCGTCGACGCGCAGCGGCTGAACGTCGCGGACGCCGAGGTTGCGCGTCATTTCATGTTTCGCGGACGAATCCGCAAACTCTACGTCACGCCGGAACAGAATCGGGCGCTGACCCGGGGTGAGCTCGGGCTGGTTTACCTGACCGGCGGGTACCACGTGCTCGATCCGGAAGCGCTCGAAGCGGTGCGCGCGATCGATCCGGAACACGTGGTCGACCTCGGCGATGGCGCCGACGAAGACGATCTTACCGTTCCGGACGCGTCTTCGAGCTAGACGGCCGCGAGGCCCGGGGCAGGGCCGGCAGGCTCCGTGACCGGACGCGGGCGGCGCCTGTTCCTCACGTCTCCGCGAGGTTTGCGGGCAATAACAGGCGGATGTCGTCCGGCGAGCGTTCCTTGCGCTCGGCGTAATCCTCGACCTGGTCCTCCAATACCGGTCCCAGCACGAAGTAGGCCGCGTCGGGATGCGCGAAGTAATAGCCGCAGACGGACGCGGCGGGCAGCATCGAGTAGTGGCTGGTCAGTTCCATGTCGGCATTGCCGGGCGCGTCGAGCAAGCGAAAGATTTTTTCCTTTTCGCTGTGGTCGGGGCAGGCCGGGTAGCCGGGTGCGGGCCGGATGCCGCGGTATTTCTCGCCGATCAGTTCGTCGTTCTCCAGCGTCTCGTCAGCGGCGTAGCCCCAGAATTCACGACGCACGCGCTGGTGCAGGTGCTCGGCGAAGGCTTCGGCCAGGCGGTCGGCCAGAGCCTTGAGCAGGATGTCGCGGTAATCGTCGTGCTGCGCCGCGAACTCCTCCAGCTTGCGTTCGATACCCAGGCCCGCGGTGACGGCGAACAGGCCGAGATGATCGGAAAGGCCGGTTTCCGCCGGCGCGACGTAGTCCGCCAGGCAGCGGTTCGCGCGGCCGGCGGCCTTGGCGCGTTGCTGGCGCAGGAAGCACAAACGCTCGCGGACTTCGCCACGATCCTCGTCGTCGTAGACCAGCACGTCGTCGCCGTCGGCGTTGGCCGGCCACAGTGCGAACACGGCGCGGGCCGACAGCCATTTTTCCCGGATCAGCGTGTCGAGCATCTCGCGGGCGTCCCGGTACAGGCTGCGCGCGGTCTCGCCGACCACCTCGTCCTCGAGGATGTCCGGATAACGCCCGGCCAACTCCCAGGTCTGAAAGAACGGCGTCCAGTCGATGTAGGGCACCAGGCGCTCCAGCGGGTAGTCTTCCAGCACGTGCAGCCCGGGCTTGACGGGGGCGGTCAGGTCGTTCGCGTCCCAGTCGATCGCCAGCCGGTTGGCGCGTGCGTCGGCCAGGGGCACGGGCGGCTGCCGCCGGCTGCTGCCGCTGCGCCGCTCCCGCAGCGCGGCGAAATCCGCCGCGGTTTTTTCCTGCAGGGCCTGCCGATGGGCCGGCTCGATCAGCTGGCGCGCCACGCCGACCGCGCGCGACGCGTCCTTGACCCAGAACACCCCGTTGGCGTACTCCGGGTCGATTTTCAGCGCGGTGTGCACCGGCGAGGTGGTGGCGCCGCCGATCATCAGGGGCTGGTCCAGCCCCTGGCGTTGCATTTCCGCCGCGACCAGCCGCATTTCTTCCAGTGACGGCGTGATCAACCCGGAGAGACCGACGATGTCCGCGCCGAGTTCGAGCGCCTTGTCGATGATTTTTTCGCCCGGCACCATCACCCCGAGGTCGGTGACCTCGAAGTTGTTGCAGCGCAACACGACGCCGACGATGTTCTTGCCGATGTCGTGCACGTCGCCCTTCACGGTCGCCAGCACGATGTGGCCCTGGCTGCTGGACGCGTCGCCGCTGCGGCGCTTTTCCTCTTCGATGTACGGCACCAGCACGGCCACGGCCTGCTTCATCACGCGCGCGCTCTTGACCACCTGGGGCAGGAACATCTTGCCCTCGCCGAACAGGTCGCCGACCACGTTCATGCCGTCCATCAGCGGCCCCTCGATGACGTCGAGCGCGCGCTCGACCGCCTGCCGCGCCTCCTCGGTATCGTCCTCGACGTGCGTGTTGATGCCCTTGACCAGCGCATGGATCAGGCGCTCGCGGACCGGCAGTTCCCGCCAGTCGTCCTGCGCCGCCGTTTCCTTGCCGCCGCCCTGGTAATCCTGGGCGATGGCGAGCAGGTTCTCGGTGGCGTCGGGGGAGCGGTTCAGCACGACGTCCTCGACCGCCTCGCGCAGGCGCGGGTCGATCGTGTCGTAGATTTCCAGCTGGCCCGCGTTGACGATCGCCATGTCCATCCCGGCGCGGATCGCGTGGTACAGGAACACGGAGTGGATCGCTTCGCGGATCCGGTTCTGGCCGCGGAAGGAGAACGAGATGTTGGACAGTCCGCCCGACACCAGCGCGCCGGGACAGGCTTCCTTGATGCGGCGCGTCGCCTCGATGAAATCGACACCGTAGCGATCGTGCTCCGGGATGCCCGTGGCGATCGCGAAGATGTTCGGGTCGAAAATAATGTCCTCGGGCGGGAAACCGACATCCTCGGTCAGAATCCGCCAGGCGCGCTTGCAGATCGCCACGCGGCGTTCCAGCGTGTCCGCCTGGCCGCGCTCGTCGAAGGCCATCACGATCACCGCCGCGCCGTAGCGCCGCACCGTTCGGGCCTGCTCGATGAACGGCGCCTCGCCTTCCTTGAGGCTGATCGAGTTCACCACGCCCTTGCCCTGCACGCATTGCAGGCCGGCCTCCAGCACCTCCCAGCGGGAGGAGTCGATCATCACGGGGACCCGCGCGATATCGGGCTCGGAGGCGATCAGGTTGAGGAAGGTGGTCATCGCCTCGGGGCCGTCCAGCAGGCCTTCGTCCATGTTGACGTCGATGATCTGCGCGCCGTTCTCGACCTGCTGCCGCGCGACGTCCAGAGCGCCCGCGTAATCGTCATTGGTGATCAGGCGCTTGAACACGGCCGAGCCGGTCACGTTGGTGCGCTCGCCGATGTTGACGAAGTTGAGCTCGGGCGTAATCGTCAGCGGTTCCAGGCCGGACAGCCGGCAGTGGCGTTCGAGTTCGGGCGCCTGGCGCGGCGCGCAGTCGCTGACGGCCTCGGCGATGGCCGCGATGTGCTCGGGCCGGGTGCCGCAGCAGCCGCCGACCAGGTTCAACAACCCGTCGCGAGCGAAACCACGCAGCACCTTGGCCATCGACTCGGGCGTGTCGTCGTACTCGCCGAGTTCATTGGGCAGGCCCGCGTTCGGGTACAGGCTGACCGGGCATTCGGCGACGCGCGCCAGCTGCCGGATCCAGGGTCGAATCTCCGCGGCGCCCAGCGCGCAATTGAGCCCGACGGCGAACGGGCGGGCGTGGCGGATCGAGTGCCAGAACGCCTCGACGGTCTGCCCCGACAGCGTGCGCCCGCTGGCGTCGACGATGGTTCCGGACACCAGCACCGGCAGGCGGTAGCCGAGCGCCTCGAACGTCTGTTCGATGCCGAACAGGGCGGCCTTGCAGTTCAGCGTGTCGAATACGGTTTCGACCATCAGCAGGTCGGCGCCGCCCTCCGCCAGGCCCAGCGCGGCGTCGGCGTAGGCGTCGCGCAGATCGGCAAACGTGATGTTCCGGTACTCGGGCCGGTTGACGTCGGGGGACAGGGACGCGGTGCGGTTGGTCGGGCCCAGCGCCCCCAGCACGTAGCGTGGGCGCCCCGGGTTGCGCTGCATCCAGCCGTCGACGGCGGCCCGCGCGACTTCGGCGCTGGCGCGGTTCAGTTCACGCGCCAGGTGCTCGGTGCCGTAGTCGGCCTGCGAAATCGCCGTGGCATTGAAGGTGTTGGTCTCGATGAGTTCCGCGCCGGCCTCGAGAAACGCCTCGTGAATGCCGCGGATGACGTCGGGGCGGGTGAGGCTGAGAATGTCGTTGTTGCCCTTGAGCGCGACCGCGTGATCGGCGAATCGCTCGCCGCGGAAGTCCGCCTCTTCGAGGTCGTGTCCCTGGATCATGGTGCCCATGGCGCCGTCGAGCACCAGGATGCGTTCTTCCAGTGCGGCTTGAAGGTTCCGGACCCGGTCCGGATCCCGGTATTGGATGGTGGTCATGGTATCAATCGCTTCAGGGTTTGATGGCGCACAGGGCCAGTACGGAAAAATTCGGCGTCCGTTTCTCCACCGCCGACACGGTGCAGGCCAGGACGTCGAGGCCGGCGTCCGCGGCCAGCGTCTCGAGCTGCGCGCGGCTAAAGCCGAGGTTCAGGTGGTTGAACGGCGCCACGGCCTTGGCATGCGAATGCTTCTGCAGCGTCACGGCCAGCAGTTTGCCGCCCGGCCGCAGAACCCGCGCGCCCTCGCTGAACACGGCGGCCGGTCGCTCGGTGTAGGTCAGCGCATGCATCAGCAGGACGGTGTCGAAACCGGCCTCGGCGACCGGCAGGGCATGCATGTCGCCGATTTCGAAGGTGACGTGCTCGAAGCGCTCGAGCCGCCGCCGACCCGCTTCCACCACCCGTTCGCTGATGTCCAGGCAGGTGATGCTGCGGGCGCGCGGCGCGAGCAGTTCCGCCAGCACGCCGTCGCCCGAGGCGACGTCCAGCACGTCGCCCGGATCCAGCAGGTGCACCATGCCGCGCGCCGTCGCTTCCCAGGTTCGGCCCGGCGAGTAGTGCCGCTCCATGTCGCCCGCCACGCTGTCCGCCCAGGTGCCTTCGCCGCGGCGCTGACTGAGCACCTGGCCGACGCGTTTACGGTCCTGGCGAATCAGGGGGTCCTGCGTGCGGTGGCGCAACAGTTGCCACAGCTCCTCCAACGGGGCGGTGGGCGGCTGCTGGGCGATCCGGTAGTAGACGAAAACGCCGTCGCGGCGATCGGCGACGAGCCCGGCTTCGCGCAGGCGCGAAAGGTGCGTCGAGACCCGCGGCTGGGCGAGTTGCGTGATGGCGGCGAGTTCCGCGACGCTCAGCTCCTCGTAATCGAGCAGGAGCAGAAGCCGCACCCGCGTCGGATCCGCCAGCAGGCGAAGGTGCTGCGCCGCGGCCTGCAGATCCATGCCGTTTTCCAGTTCGACGGGCATATATCTTTATATCTTGATCAAGAGATATTCGACAGCTTATCGACTGCCCGCCGTCAGGTCAAGAAACCGCCGGAACGCGCCGTTCCGGGCGTGAATCAACGGGCAGAAACCGGTTCCGGAAGGTATAATTCCTTCCCTTGCCGCGGGGCGGCGTGAACGGAACGCAACGGCGATGAATCAGGCGGACGATACCCGAAAAGAACATGTCCTGGAAGGCATTGGCAAAGCGCTGCACAAGCGATTGCCGGCGTCGCGCAGAAAACTCGGCCGGATCTATCTCGCGCAGTGTTTCCGGCGGGTCCCCGTCGCGGAACTCGAGCGCGAGGCGCCCGCCACCTGGGCCGCGATGGTCGCCGGGCAGCTGGAGTTCCTGGCGCAGCGGGCGCCGGGCGAAATGCTGTTGCGCGTGTTCAACCCGACCGCCGAAGCCGAGGGCTGGGAATCGCCGCACACCCTGGTCGAGATCGTCAACGACGACCGACCGTTCCTGGTGGATACGGCCGCACTGACGCTCTCGGAACTCGACATCGGCATTCATCGGATCATCCATCCCGTGGTGCGTGTCGAGCGGGACGGCAAGGGGCGGCTGGAGGCGGTGCTCGAGAAGTCCAGGGCGTCGGGTACGCGCGAATCGGTGATTCAGTTGCAGATCGACCGTACCACCGATCCGGCCGTCCTGGACCTCGTCGAGCGGCGCCTGGCGGCGGCCATGCGCGACGTTCGCGCGGCGGTCGACGACTGGAAGGCCATGGAGCGAAGCGTCGCCGACGCCGTCGAGCGTATGCCGGACTGGGCGCCGGGCGTCAAGAAGGAATGGATGCGCGAATGCCGCGCCTTCATGCGCTGGCTGCTCGACGATCATTTCATTTTTCTCGGCGTACGCGACTACCGCTTCACCGGCGAGGGCGCGCAGGAACGGCTCGAGCGGGTGCCGGGTTCCGGTTACGGCATCCTGCGGGACGACGGGCGCGGCGAGACGGCGCGGCCGGCGTCCAGTCTCGCGCCCGCGGCGCGTCGGCGCAGCCAGAAGCGTCCGCTGATCATCACCAAGACCAATGCGCGCTCCACCGTGCACCGGTCGGGCTATCTCGATTACATCGGCGTGCTGCGGATCGACGCGGACGGCAAGACCGTCGGCGAACGCCGGTTCCTCGGCTTGTTCACGTCCACCGCCTACTTCGAAGACGCCATGCAGACCCCGATGGTGCGCGTCCGGGCCCGCAACATCATGCGCGGCTCCGGCCTCGTCGAGGGCAGCCATGCCTGGAAGTCGATGGTGCATATTCTCCAGACACTGCCGCGCGACGAGCTGTTCCAGGCCAATTCCAACCAGTTGCGCGACATCGCCGAGGGCGTGCTCGACCTGCAGGAACGCAAGCTGGTCCGGCTGTTCGTCCGGCGCGAGCGGTACGGGCGATTCTATTCCTGCCTGGTCTACCTGCCGCGCGAGCAGTTCAACACCGAGAACCGCGAGCGGATCCAGAAGATCCTGTTGCGGGCGTTCAAGGGCGAGCGGCTCGACTACAACGTCAGCGTGTCGGAATCACGCCTGGCGCGCCTGCAGGTGCTGGTGCGCCCGCGCAGCAACGAGGAAATCGACTACGACGTGGCCGAGCTGGAGCGGCAGATCGAGACCGCGGTGCGCTCCTGGAGCGACGCGTTGCGCGAGATCATGCTCGACAAGCACGGCGAAGAGCTTGGTCTCGAGTACTGCGCCCGCTTCGGTCGCGCCTTTCCCGAAGCCTACAAGGAAGACGTGTCCCCGTGGGTCGCTTCGTTCGACGTCGTCAACGCGGCGGCGGTAGACGGGGGCGAGGATCTGCGCATCAGCCTGTACCGGCCGCGCACGCGCCGCAGCGGAATCGTCCGTTTCAAGCTGTTCCGCAAGCACGGTCCCTTGCCGCTGTCGCACGTTCTGCCGATCCTGGAAAACCTCGGGCTGCACATCGTCAACGAGCGGCCGTACGAATTGCGGCTGCCCGACGACGAGACACTGTGGATCCAGGATTTCGACATGGCGCCGGCGCGCGGGGGCGAGGTGGATCTCGACGCCGTGCGCGCGCTGGTCGAAGACGCGTTTCGGCGGGTCCTGGCCGGGGAAAGCGACAACGACGGGTTCAACCGCCTGGTTATCGGTTCGCATATGGACTGGCGGCAGGTCACGATGCTGCGCGCGTACTGCAAGTACCTGCAGCAGGCGAACATCCCGTTTTCCGCCACGTACATGGCGGACTCGGTTTCCCGGCACCCGGGCATGTCGCGCATCCTGGTCGAACTGTTCGAGGCGAAATTCGATCCGCGGCGGGACAACGAGTCGAAGCCCCGGCGGGAGCGAGCCCAGCGCGGCCTGCGCCGGCTGCTGACCGCGATCTTCGCCGACGAGTGCGACGCGGACCCGGTGTTGGGCGAGTACCTGGATGACCTGATCAGCGCGCGAACGGGCAGCCGCGAGCAACAGGTCGCGGCGGCCCGGAACGCGTTCCGGCGCGGTCTCCAGTTCGTCACCAGCCTGGACGAGGACCGCATCCTGCATGCGTTTTACGAGGTGATCGAGGCGACCCTGCGCTCCAGTTTCTACCAGTGCGACGACACCGGCGCGCCGCGCGACTACATCGCCTTCAAGATCGATTCGCAGGCGCTGCCGGAGTTGCCGAAACCGCGCCCCTATCGCGAGATCTGGGTCTACTCGGCGCGCTTCGAGGGGGTCCACCTGCGCGGTGGCGCGATTGCGCGTGGCGGTCTGCGCTGGTCGGATCGGAAGGAGGATTTCCGCACCGAGGTGCTGGGCCTGATGAAGGCGCAGAACGTCAAGAACACGATGATCGTGCCGGTGGGCGCAAAGGGTGGTTTTGTCGTCAAGCAGCCGCCCGCCGACGGCGGTCGCGACGCCTTCCTCGCCGAAGGTGTCAGTTGTTATAAGAGTTTTATCAATGGATTATTGGATATTACCGATAATCTGGATGAAAACGAGGTGGTGCCGCCGAAAGACGTCGTGCGCCTCGACGGCGATGACCCGTATCTGGTCGTCGCGGCCGACAAGGGCACCGCGACTTTCTCCGATATCGCCAACGGGGTGGCGGCCGACCACGGCCACTGGCTCGGCGACGCCTTCGCCTCCGGCGGCTCGGTCGGTTACGACCACAAGGGCATGGGGATCACGGCTCGCGGCGCCTGGGAGGCCGTCAAGCGCCATTTCCGCGAGATGGGCAAGGACATCCAGAAAGAACCCTTCACGGTGGTCGGAATCGGCGATATGAGCGGCGACGTGTTCGGCAACGGCATGTTGCTGTCGAAACACACGCGCCTGCAGGCGGCCTTCAACCACCTGCATATCTTTCTCGATCCGGACCCGGATGCGAAGGCGAGCTGGCGTGAACGTCGGCGCCTGTTTCGCAAACCGGGTTCGACCTGGCTGGATTACGACGAAACACTGATCTCGAAGGGCGGCGGCGTCTTTGCGCGCACGGCGAAAACCCTCACGATCAGTCCGCAGGTCCGCGCCTGGCTGGGAATCGAGGCGACCGAAATGACGCCGAACGCCCTGATTCGCGAGCTGCTTCGGGCAGATGTCGACCTGTTGTGGAACGGCGGCATCGGCACCTACGTCAAGGCGTCGTCCGAGACCCATGCCGATGTGGGCGACCTGTCCAACAACAGCCTGCGCGTCGATGCGAAGGATCTGCGCTGCAAGGCCGTGGGCGAGGGCGGCAACCTCGGTATGACGCAACTCGCCCGGGTCGAGTTCGCGCGCCGCGGCGGTTACGTGAACGCGGATTTCATCGACAACTCGGCGGGCGTCGATACGTCCGACCACGAGGTCAACATCAAGATCCTGCTGGACCAGGCCGTTCGCGCCGGCAAGCTCGATGCCGAACAGCGCAAGCAGCTGCTCTCCGGGATGACCGACGAAGTGGCGCAGCAGGTGTTGCGCAACACGTACCTGCAAACCCAGGCAATTTCCCTGATGGAGCGGTTTTCGGGCGAGCGGCTGGGCTCCATGAAGCACTTCATCGACGTGCTGGAGGACAGCGGCGCGCTCGACCGCGAGCTGGAATTCCTGCCGGATGACGACGAACTCGAGGCGCGCGCGAAGCGTGGCGAAGGCCTGTACCGGCCCGAACTGGCCGTACTGCTGTCCTACGGCAAGATCACCCTGTACCAGGAACTGCTGCAATCCGATGTGCCCGAGGACGCCTGGTTGTCGGACGAAGCGGTCAATTACTTTCCGGCGGCGATCCGTGAGCGCTATGCCGGATACGTGTCCACGCATCGCCTGAAGCGCGAGATCATCGCGACCCAGGTCACCAACAGCCTGGTCAATCGCATGGGGGCCTCGTTCGTGCTGCGGATGCGCGAGGATACGGGGGCCTCGGCGGACGAGATCGCCCGAGCGTACAGCATCGCGCGCGAGGTGTTCGAGGCTCGCGATTTCTGGGCGCGCGTCGAACGCCTGGACAACCGCGTCGAGACCCGCCTGCAGCTTGCGGCGATGGTCGAGATGTGGTCCCTGTTGCGACACGCGACCCGTTGGCTGCTCAATCTGCCGGGGCGCAACCTCGACATCGGCCGCATGGTCAAGCGGTTGGGGCGGGGCGTCTCCGAGTTGGAGGAGACCGTTCGCAATTCGCTCACGCCGGCCGAACGCGAGGCACTGGAGCAGCGCACGCAGCCGCTGATCGAGGGCGGCATGCCGCGCGCCCTGGCGCGGCGCACGGCGCTGCTGCCGCATCTCTTTTCCGCCCTGGAAGTGGTCGAAATCGCCGCGCGCCGGCGCGCCAAGGTACCGCGGGTGGCCGCGGTGTTCTTCGGGCTCGGCGAGCGCCTGCAGCTGAGCTGGCTGCGTCGCCAGGTCGAATCGTTGAAGGTCGGTGGCCAGTGGCACGCGATGTCGCGCGCCAACCTGCGCGACGAACTGTTCGCGCACCACAACGAGATCGTCGAGCACGTGCTGGAGGCATACGGACGCCGGAAAGACCCGGTCGGCGCCTGGGCCGAGGCGCGCGCGACCGAGGTGGACCGGCTGTCCCGGATGCTCGCCTCGATGAAAAAGCAGGCCGAGATGGATTACGCTACACTCGCGGTCGCCGTGCGGGCGCTCGGCCAATTGAACGGGGCCACGGGCGGGTAGAGGTGCAAATGTGAGCAGGGATTTCAGGATCCAT
This sequence comes from Lysobacterales bacterium, assembly GCA_037384065.1. Classification (GTDB taxonomy): domain Bacteria; phylum Pseudomonadota; class Gammaproteobacteria; order Xanthomonadales; family SZUA-36; genus JABDPF01. Next base: position 5,706 of record JARROJ010000015.1, on the reverse strand, counting down.
TTCGTCGCCAGCCAGGTGGACGGCGCCGAGGCGGCGCTCGCGTCACTCGTCGAGCGCTACGGGGATTCCCCGCTCGAGGAATCCGACGTAATCGTCGCGCTCGGCGGTGACGGCTTCATGCTGCGCACGCTGCATCGCTTCCTGCCCAGCCGACTGCCGGTCTACGGCATGAAGCTCGGCAACGTGGGGTTCCTGATGAACCGCTACCACGAGGACGGCTTGCGGCAGCGCCTTAACGAGGCGAACACGGTCGAACTCAACCCGCTGTGCATGGAAGCCATGACCGAGGCCGGCAGCGAGTCGACAGCGCTGGCCATCAACGAGGTCTCGCTGCTGCGTCAACTCAACCAGGCGGCGCACATCCGGGTCCTGGTGAACGGTCAGGTCAAGGTCGAGGAACTGGTTTGTGACGGCGTGCTGGTGGCGACTGCGGCCGGCAGTTCCGCCTACAACCTTTCCGCCCAGGGCCCCATTCTGCCGCTCGGCACCGACGCGGTCGCCCTGACACCGATTTCGCCGTTCCGGCCGCGACGCTGGCGCGGCGCCGTACTGCCGTCCAGTGTGCGCATCCGTTTTGAGGTGCTCGATCACTACAAGCGTCCGGTCAGCGCCACCGCCGACGCGCATGAAATCCGCAACGTCGTCAGCGTCGACGTCTACGAGAAAAAGGACATCACGCTGAAGCTGATGTTCGACCCCGACCACTCGCTGGAACAGCGGATCCTGGACGAGCAGTTTTTGTAACCGGGACGCCGCTCTCGCACCCGTAACGTCTGGATTCGAACCGCCGACTTCGGGTACGCTTTCGATCCAATGGTCAATTCCCGGTCGGAACGGCATCGGCGAACCGATCCGTCGACCCAAACGAACAGAACGACGAGCGCCTTACCGCCATGCGAAATTGCAGAGTCCTCGCCCTTCTTTTCGGCCTTGCGTCAATATTGGCTTGCGGCGGCGCGGTCGCTGCGCAGTGCCCGAGCGAAATCGGACTCGGCGATTGCGTTTCCAGCGACCTGAAGCCCACCGGCGCCGAGGTCATCAACGATGGTCCGACCACCTGCACGCTGGGCGAGACGATTTCCCTCGATCTGCGTGTCAAGTTCGACAATGGCGGCGGGGCCAACACGCGCTACAGCGTCGGGTTCTACGTCGGCGACAACGGCGAGCCGCCTCTGGGCGGAAGTTCATGCACCTTCGATTCTCTGCAGCCCGTGGGCGGGACCATCGACCTCACCAGTGGTTCCGGCGGCTTTCGGGAGCTGAACGGCGACGCGTGCGGTGACATCCAGAAGGGCGAGGTCACTTACAAGGACATCGCCCTCGACCAGGTCGCCTGCGTGGACAACAACGGCGATGGCCAGGTGGATATTGGCTACGTGCTGACCTGGGCCAACAACGGCAACCTGGAATCCTGCCTGGATCCTCTCGATCCGGGCGAATTCAATCCCGAACCGCCGAAATGCCAGGCGGAACTGGAACTCGACCTGCCGATCGCCGTGGAACTGCCGCCCCAGCTGATCGTCGGCAAGGGCGTGACCCCGAGCGAACTCCGGGCGCCGGGTGGCGACATCACCATCGTCTTCTCCATCGTGAACGCCTCGCCCAGTGTCGACAAGCAGATCACGATCAACTCGATCGTCGACGACCCGTACGGCGACCTGACCAACGCGACCAGCTGCCAGTTGCCGTTGACGCTCGATCAGGGCGAAGTCGTGCAGTGCACCTTCACCACGAGCGTGACTGGTGAGGCCGGCGACCGCTTTCCCGACACGGTGACGGTCACCGGTGTGGACGACGCGGGCAATCCGGTATCCGCATCCGACAGCGCCGTCGTGTCCATCATCGACGCCGCCGAGCCGATCCGCCCCGGGGACCTGCGGCTGGTAAAGATCGCCGTGCCCCCCGTTCTGTTCGAACCCGGGGGGCTGGTCAGCTACGTGGTGCTGCTCGATAACGTTTCCGAGACGGCGCTGACGGTCAGTGGATTGGTGGATGACGTGTACGGTAACCTCGATGGAAAGGGCGATTGCGCCGTACCGGTGACGCTGGGGGGCGATACGTCCCTGGCGGTCTGCACTTTCTGGGGAACGGTCAGTGGCCAGCCGGGCGACGTCGTTACCGATGTCGTCACCGCGGTCGGCAACGATATTTCGCCGGCCCGGAACTCGATAACCGCGTCGGATGACGAGTCGGTCACCATCCTCAATCGACGCAGCGACCTCGAGCTCGTGAAGCGCGCCAATCCGCGATCCGTTCTGGAAGGCGCCAACGAAACGGTCGAGTACACGGCGGCGATTCGCAATGACTCGCGCGTTGACACCGTTACCGTGCAGGAGGTCACCGACAGCAGGGTGGGGCTGCTGAACACGCAATGCGGCGTGCCGTTCCAATTGGCGCCGGGCGAATCGACGCAGTGCGTATTCACCGACCAGGTTGACGGCGCCGCCGGTGAATACGTCGCGAACGTCGTCGTGGCAAGGGGCGTGGACGACGATGGCCAGGAGACCTTCGATGACGCCGCCGTCAGCGTGCGGGTGCTCGGAGCGCCCCCGAGCCTGGAAGTCACCAAGCTGGCGTTGCCGCCGATCGCCGCCAAGAACGGTAGCGAAGTCACCTACCTCGTGGTCGTCGAAAACACCTCCGGAAGCGCCGACCCGATCACCCTTACCGGATTGGAGGACGTCATACAGGATGACGCCGCCACGGTGAACGATCTGACCACTGCCTGCGGGCTGCCGGCCATCCTGCAAGGGGGCGAGCGGCTGGTGTGTCGCTACACGCTCGCCGTGGATGGCACCATGACCAACCCGGACAACGACCCCCTGGTCAACACGGTCACGGCCAGCGGCGTGGACGATGAGGGTACGCCGGTAAGCGCTGCCGACGACGCCACGGTCGTCTTCGTCGATCCGCCGTTGCCCACCGCTCCGGAGCTGGTGCTGGACAAGACCGTCTCTCCGGTGAGCCTGCCCGAGCCGGGCGGCGATGTCAGCTATACCGTGCTGGTGGCCAACAGCGGCGCCGCCGACGCGCTGCCCATCACCATCAGCTCCCTGGTGGACGATATCTACGGCGCGCTCGGTGAGTTGGGTGACTGTGGCGCGCTGATCGGCGCCGTTTTGGAAGCCGGGGAGTCCGCCTCCTGCAGCTTCACGGAATCGGTGAACGGGAATCCCGGCGACCAGATCACCGACACCGTGGTCGGCGAAGCGACCTTCCTGGGTGGCAATCTGGCGCTGCAGGCCTCGGACACGGCAACCGTTACGATCTTCGACCTGCCGGCGGAACTGACCGTGATCAAGACGGCAACGCCAACCCGCCTGGTGGCGCCGGGCGGCCCCGTGACGTTTGCCTTCACCGTGACCAATGTTTCGCTGGCGGACACGATCTCCCTGATTTCCGTCACCGACTCGGTTTACGGCGACCTGCAGGGCCTCGGTGACTGTGACTTCAATCGGGACCTGGCGCCGGGCGAGACCTACAGCTGTGCGTTCACGGCCGATGTCGCGGGTTCGGGCGGCAGCCGGGAGACCAACACCGTGCTGGTCATCGGGCAAGGTGACGACGGCGACGAAGTCCAGGCCTCGGACGAGGCCACGGTGCGCATCACGAATTCGGTTCCGACCGTCGCCGCAACCAAGAACGCCACGCCGGATTCGCTGCCCCCGGGGGGCGGCCCGGTGGAGTTCACCTTCGAAGTCAGCAATACGTCCGCATCCGATACGCTGACCATCGACCGATTGACGGATTCCGTATTCGGCGATCTCGATGGCCAGGGTGATTGCAGCGCGCCGCAGGTGCTGGCGCCGGGCGAAACCTACCGCTGCCGGATCACGGAATCGTTGTCCGGTAACGCGGGTGACGTTCATCGCAACGAACTGACCGCCAGCGGCGAATCGCAAGACGGGATCCTGGTGTCTGCCAATGATTCGGCCGCGGTGACTTTCTTTGCCCTGCTGCGGGACGTTCCGGCCATTGGCCGGGGGGCGCTGCTTGCGTTGGTGCTCGGGCTGCTCGCCACGGGGGCGTGGGTGCTGCGGCGATTCACTCACCGGGATCCCGGCTGATTTGAGCCGTGCGCCATGATCGGCACTGCCGATGGCGGTGGCTCAGTGTCGACACGGCTCGGAATCGAGGCCGCGTCGGGCGGCATGGCCTGCATCCGGTTCGTTGCGCGGTTGAAATCGCGCCTCCTCGCCACGCAAATCAGCGCATGCATTGAAATTGACCGTTTGAGTCCGGATTAAGGAAGACAGGCAACACCAAAGGAATTTCTCGAAGATGGACGGCAAACAGTCGGTGCTTTTCGTGTGCATGGGCAATATCTGTCGCTCGCCCGCGGCCGAGGGCGTGTTTCGCAAGCGGGTTGCGGATGCCGGGCGGGACCGCGAGTTCGAGATCGACTCGGCCGGCACGATCGGTTACCACGCGGGCAACCCGGCCGACAGCCGCATGCGTGCGGCGGCCGCGCGGCGCGGCTATCGGCTCGACAGCACGGCCCGGCGCCTGGTCGCCGACGACTACGAGCGGTTTGGCCTGATCGTCGCGATGGACGACGACAATTACCGGGACATCATGGCGGGGCACCCCGGCGCCGGGGCCGAGGTGGTGCGGATGGTCGATTTCTGCAACGGGATCGACGCCACGGAGGTGCCGGATCCGTACTACGGCGGACCTTCCGGTTTCGAAGAGGTGCTGGATATTCTCGACGACGCCTGCACCGGGCTTTTGCAGCGCTTCGAGCGCGCGGAGTAAGCGTGCCGGATACCCCCGCGATTCTCGACACACTCGGGCGCGGCGCGCCGGTCGCGCTGCGCGGGGTGTCGGGCGGATGTATCGCGGATGCGCGCATTGCGGAATTCGCGGATGGCAGCTCCGTGTTCGTCAAGTCGGGTGGCGGCGCCTTTCGGGAAGAGGCCGCCGGCCTCGAGGAACTGGCATTGGCGCAGGCCATTCGCGTGCCGCGGGTGCTGGCGGTCGACGCTGGGGGGCTGGTGCTCGAACGCATCGAGGCGGCTGCCGCCTGTGACGGTTTTTTCGAGCTTTTCGGTCGTCGGTTCGCGAAGCTGCATGAACGGCGCGGCCGGGCCTGTGGCTTCGCCGCGGACAACACCATCGGTGCGACGCCGCAGCCCAACGCGCCGCTGACGGGGCGCTGGGACGCCCTGCCGGACGCGCCCGGCGACGGTGCGGACTGGCCCGGGTTTTTCCTCGAGCGCCGCCTGCGCTTCCAGGCCGAGCTGGCCGAGCGGAACGGCCACGGCAGCGCCCTGCGTCACCTGCTCGACCGCGCCGAACCGGTCGTGCTCGAACTGTTGGCGGCGGCGCCCGAGCCGCCGTCGTTGCTGCACGGCGACCTGTGGAGCGGCAACTTCATGACCGACGAGGCCGGCGAGCCTTGCCTGGTCGACCCGGCCGTGTATTATGGCCACCGCGAAGCCGACCTGGCGATGACGCGCCTGTTCGGCGGTTTCGCGCCGGCGTTCTACGCGGCATACGCCGAGGCGCTGCCGCTGGCGCCGGGGCATGCGGACCGCCTGCCGCTGTACCAGCTTTACCACCTGTTGAACCACCTGAACCTGTTCGGTGGCAGTTACTACGCGCAGAGCGAGCGCATCCTGCGCCGCTTCGCGCGCTGACAAACCGACGCAAGAGAGACGAGGAATGGACGTGATCAGATACGCATTGGCAACCCCATTTTTGCTG
>JARROJ010000014.1:0-93723 GCA_037384065.1 Lysobacterales bacterium | reverse complement strand
GCGATGATTTCCTTCATGATCTCGGACGAGCCGGCGTAGATGCGCGAGACGCGCGCGTCGGTGAACATGTGCGAGATGCGGTATTCGCTCATGTAGCCGGCGCCGCCGTGCAGCTGCACGCATTCGTCCATCACGTGCGATTCCAGTTCGCTGGCCTTGAGCTTGGCCTCGGCCGCCAGTTCCGCGCTCAGCTTGCCGGCGTTGTGCAGCAGCACGCACTGGTCGACGAAGGTCTGGACGACATCGATCTCGGTGCGCAGCTCGGCCATCTTGAAGCGGCTGTTCTGGAACGCGCCGATCGGCTTGCCGAAGGCCTTGCGGTCGAGGATGTACTCGAGCGTCAGGTCGAAGGCGACCTGGGCGTGGGCGATTTCCTGGCAGGCGCTGATCAGGCGTTCCTCGGCCAGGAAGTGCATCAGGCTGTAGAAGCCCTTTTCCGGGTCGCCGAGCACGTTCGCCGCCGGTACGCGCACGTCCTCGAAGAAGAGTTCGGCCGTGTCCTGCGTCTTCAGGCCCATCTTGGCCAGGTTGCGGCCGCGCTGGAAGCCGGCCATGCCCTCCTCGATGACGAACAGGCCGATGCCGTGACGCTGGTCCGGCACGGTGCGCGCGGCGACCACGAAGGCGCCGCCGTTGATGCCGTTGGAAATGTACGTCTTGGAACCGTTGATCACCCAGTCATCGCCGTCGCGCACCGCGCGGGACTTGATGCCGGCGAGGTCACTGCCGGCGCCGGGCTCGGTCATCGCGATGCCGAGGATGGTCTCGCCGCTGACCACGCGCGGCAGCAGGCGCTGCTTGAGTTCCTCGCTGCCGAGCGCCCCGATGTACGGGCCGACGAGGCGGCTGTGCAGGGTCAGGAACAGGCCCAGGTCGCCGTGGCGCAGGGTTTCCTCGATAACGACCTGCTCGAAGCGGAAATCCTCGATGCCCGGGCCGCCGTATTCTTCCGGCACCCACATGCCCAGCAGGCCCTGTTCACCGGCCTTGATGAAGGCCTCCTTGTCGCAGCGGCCCTGCTGCCGCCAGCGCTCGACCTGCGGCTCGATTTCCGCCTGCATGAAGCGCCGCGTGGCGTCGCGGAACATTTCGTGGTCTTCGTCGAAGATCAGTCGGTCCATCATGGTTCGAATCCTCCGTGGTAGAACGGCTCGGACGCGTCGGCGCGCTGGCGCAGCCCGTCCGGGACTTCGAAGCGATCGCCGTAAAGCGCCGCCATGCGATCGCATTCGGCGACGAACCTGGCGATGCCCAGCGTGTCGATGTAGGACAACGTGCCGCCGGTGTACGGCGGAAAGCCCCAGCCGAAAATCGAACCGACGTCGGCGTCCTCCGCGTGGGTGATGACGCCTTCCTCGACGCAGCGCGCGGTTTCCAGCGCCTGGATCACGAGGAAGCGCTTTTCGAGTTCCTTCACGGGGGGCTGTTCGGCGGCGAGCGGAAATTCCTCGGCGAGTCCGCGCCACAGGCGTTTCTTCGCGCCTTCCGGATAGTCGTAGAATCCCTTGCCGAAGCGTTTGCCCTTGCGGTCGAGGTCCTCGACCATACGGCAAATGACGCGCGAGGCGGCGTCGTTGGGGTAGTCGAGTCCGCGGGCGGCGGCGGTTTCCTTGCCGATCTTGTACGCCAGTTCGATGGTCACCTCGTCGGTCACGGCCAGCGGGCCGACCGGCATGCCGGCCAATTTCGCCGCGTTTTCGATCAGCGCCGGTTTCACGCCTTCGGCCAGCATCGCGATGCCCTCCGTGGTGAAGGTGCTGAAGACCCGGCTGGTGTAGAAGCCCCGGCTGTCGTTGACCACGATCGGCGTCTTGCGGATCTGCTGGATGTAATCGAGGCTGCGGGCGAGGGTTTCCGCGCTGGTCCGCTCGCCGAGAATGATTTCCACCAGGGGCATCCTGTCCACCGGCGAGAAGAAGTGCAGGCCGATGAACCGGTCCGGCCGCTCGGAGGCTTCCGCCAGGCCGGTGATCGGCAGGGTCGACGTGTTGCTGGCGAATACGGCGGTTTCCGGGATCACCGCTTCGGTCTTGCGGGTGACGTCGGCCTTGAGTTCGCGGTTTTCGAACACGGCTTCGATGACGAGATCGCAGCCCTGCAGGTCGTGGTAGCTGGTGGTCGGCGTGATCAGGCCAAGCAGTGCATCCGCCTTGTCCTGCGTGGTCTTGCCGCGCTCGAGAGCCGTGTTCATGAGGCCCTCGGAATAAGCCTTGCCCCGCTCGGCGTTCTCGATGCGGGTGTCCAGCAGGATCACCTCGATGCCGGCCCGGGCGGAGACATAGGCGATCCCGGCGCCCATCATGCCGGCGCCGAGGATGCCGAGCTTCGTCACCCGGGATTTCTCGATGCCTTCCGGGCGCCTGGCCAGCTTGTCCGCCTTGCCCTTGTTGACGAACAGCGTGCGCATCATGTTGCGCGCCACGGCGCCGCACAGCAGCGAGCCGAAATACTGGGACTCGATTTTCAGGCCGGCGTCGAAGGTGGTCGCGCAGCCCTCGAACATCGCCGATTGCGCGGCGATCGGCGCCGGGTAATTGTGTTTCGTGTTCTTGGCGATCAGCGCGTTACCGCCCATGAAGACCTGCGCGGTGGCGGGGTGGGTCAGCCCGCCGCCCGGCATCCTGAAGCCTTTCTTGTCCCAGGGTTGCTCGGGGTCGCCTTTTTCCAGCACCCAGCGCCGTGCGCGCTCGACGATCTCCGCGACCGGGGCGATTTCGTGCACCAGCCCCATTTCCAGCGCCTGCTCGGGCTTCTGGTTGCGGCACTGGAGGATCAGCGTCGCCGCGTTGCGGAAGCCGACCAGGCGCGGCGCGCGCTGCGTGCCGCCGGCGCCCGGCAGCAGGCCGATGTTGACCTCGGGAAAGCCGAGCACGGCCCCGGTGTCGCTGGCCAGCACCCGGTAGTGGCCGGCCAGGCAGACTTCCAGCCCCCCGCCGAGCGCGAGCCCGTTGATGGCCACGGCCACCGGCTTGCCACAGGTTTCGATGCCCCGCAGCGTGCGGTTCAGGGCGTAGCTGAATTCGGTCGCCTCGGCGTGGCTGATGCCGCGGTCGTAGGCGGTGACCATGTCCTTGATGTCGGCGCCGGCGATAAAGGCCTTCTTGCCGGACGTCAGCACGATGCCGCGGACGGCGTCGTCGGCGGCCGCTTGCGCGGTTGTCGCGGCGAGGTCCTCCATCAACTCCGGCGTCAGAACGTTCATCGACTTGCCGGGCAGGTCGATGGTGAGCAGGGCGATGCCGTCGCTGTCGACGGCGTATTGAATGGTGTCGTTCATGATGGATTCCCGTAATCCGGTGTCTCAGACGCGTTCGATGATGGTGGCGGTGCCCATGCCGGCCCCGATGCACAGGGACACGAGCCCGGTTGCAAGGTCGCGGCGCTCCATTTCGTCGAGCAGGATGCCCAGCACGATGGCGCCGGTGGCGCCCAGCGGGTGGCCCATGGCGATCGCGCCGCCATTGACGTTGAGGCGGTCGTGCGGAACGTCGAGCACGTCCATGTAATGCAGGACCACCGAGGCGAAGGCTTCGTTGAGCTCCCACAGATCGATGTCGGCCGGTTCCATGCCGGCGTTTTTCAGCGCCTTGCGGGAGGCCGGCGCCGGGCCGGTCAGCATGATGGTCGGCTCGGTGCCGATCGAGGCGAAGGCGCGGATGCGCGCGCGGGGTTTCAGGCCCATGCGCCGGCCGGCCTCCGCGCTGGCGACGAGGACCGCCGCGGCGCCGTCCACGATGCCGCTCGAGTTGCCGGCCGTGTGGACGTGGTCGATGGCCTCGACCTGCGGATATTTCTGGATCGCGACGTCGTCGAAGCCGGCCTGGTCGCCGAGCGTGGCGAAGGCGGGGTTCAACGCGCCGAGGCTTTCCATCGTCGCGTCGGCGCGCACGGTTTCGTCGTGGTCGAGCACGACCTCGCCGAGGTGGTCGACGATCGGCACGACGGATCGCGCGAAGTAACCCTCGGACCAGGCGTGCGCGGCGCGCTGCTGGCTGGCGAGCGCGTAGCGGTCGGCGTCTTCCCGGCTGATGCCGTACAACGTGGCGATCAGGTCGGCGCTGATGCCCTGCGGTACGAAGTGGGTGTGGTAGGCGACCTGGGGATCGATGGCCCAGGCGCCGCCATCCGACATCATCGGCACGCGGGACATGGATTCGAGCCCGCCACCGACCACCGCATCGGCCTGCCCCGACATGATCTGGGCGGCCGCGTTGTTGACGGCTTCCAGGCCGGATGCACAGAACCGGTTGAGTTGCTGGCCGGGCACGGATTCGGCGTAGTCGGCGTTCATGGCCGCGACGCGGGCGACGTTCGCCCCCTGTTCGCCCACCGGGGCGACACAACCGAGAATCACGTCGTCGAGCATGGCGGTGTCGAGCCCGTTGCGATCACGCAACGCGCACAGGACCTGCGTGGCGAGGTTGATCGGCGTCACCGCGTGCAGGGCGCCGCCGGGCTTGCCGCGGCCGCGCGGGGACCGCACGTGGTCGAAAATGAAGGCTTCTTTCATGGGGCGTTCCTTTGTGATCAGGCGGCGCGCAGGAGGCGCACGAAGTTGTTCTTGAAGTCCGCGTAAGCGGCCGGCAGGTCGAAATCGGGACTGACCTGCCACTGCTGGTTGATGCCGATCAGCGCGCCGTAGTACTGCTCGGCGAGTCGCGCCGGGTCGAGTTCCGGCCGGATCTCGCCGCGCTGCTGGCCGTCGGCGATCCAGCCGGCGACGGATTCACGCTGGATCCGCATGAACTCCGTCACGTTCGGCTTGAATTCCGACGACGGGTCGATCGCGGCGCCCCAGAGAAGGTACTGCACGCGAATGTACTCCGGGTGGCGCAGCACGTGGGCGAGGTGGGTGTCGATGGCGATCTCGATCGCTTCCAGGCCGGATGCGCCCGCCAGGGCCCGGGTGAGCTTGCGCGACCAGGCCGCGGACAGCCGCTTCAGCACGGTGCGGAACAGGCCGGCCTTGGAGCCGAAATGATGGGTCGCCAGGCCCCGGCTGTACCCCGATCGCTCGCCGATCGCGACCAGCGTGGTGCCTTTGATGCCCGTTTCGCTGAGCAGTTCGATGGCGGCGTGCACCATGCGGGTTTCCGCCAGCGCGGTGCGTTCGGCCTGGGTCAGGGACGGCTCGGAAGCGGTACGGGCGACGTCGGTTTGCGGCATGGGCGAAAAACTTGTTGGTGACAAGCAAGTTTAGCAAACGCGCCGGGCAAGTCAAACGCGTGCCCCGCGCCGGACCCGAACGGAGCCCGTGACGCACAAAAAGCCGGCGCGAGGCCGGCTTTTTGCCATCGGGGCCGCACCGCGCGGCCCCGGTTCAGTGCAGCTCGAAATCCGCGATGAGCGCCTTCAGCGTCTCGCCTTCGACCCGGGTCTGATGGTTGTACAGGTCGTGTGTCACCCCCATCGACAGGCCGGCGCCGGATCCCAGCGCCGTGCGCATCTCCGGGGTGAACTCGAAACGCATGAAGTGCACGGCCGACGTTTTTTCGTCGGTCGATCGATCCAGGTCTTCGTTGGCGATCGCATATACCTTGTCGAAGCCGTCCACCTGGGCCCAGACGTGATTTTCGACTCCGGCCAGTTCGGCCAGGCGCCGACGGCGCTCGTTCACGTCCGTGAATTCGAACATCGCGGTGCACTTCAGGTTGCCGCCGTCGGGGATCAACGGGTTGTAGGCGTCGAGTTCCTCGTGGATGCCGTCGGCTTCGAAAATCCGCTCGATGCGCAGCATTTCCTGCACCTGGTACTGGATCGTCAGGCGGTCCTCGAAATACAGCGTCAGGTGCGGGCCGATGTCGACGCGGCGGTGTTTCTTGTGCGCGAGCACGCGGGCGCGGAACTCGCCGCGCTGTTCGGCGTACTGTTCGAGGCTGTACAGGTCTTCACGGTTCAGCTTTTCCATCACGGTCATACGCTCCAGATTCTTGAGGTTTCAATCAAAACGGATCTGCGGGGCGCCGTCGGCCGCGCCCGCTCGCGCGGGTCTCGCGACCCCGGTCGGGCCGTGGCCCTTCCGAACGCGGTTCGTCAGATTCCGTAGGCCTTGCGCAACAGGGTCAGCGGATTCGACTCCTCGTTGGGCAACGCCAGGTTATTGGCGATCTGCGTGGCCGCCATCGGACAGTCGGAGACCAGGTAGTCGGGCTCCATGCGCTTGACGCGGCTGACCACGGGCCGGGCGATTTTCTGCGATTTTTCGAAGGTGTCGGAACGCACCCCGTAGGTGCCGTCGTGACCGGAACAGCGTTCGATCATCTCGACCGTCGTGTCCGGCACCAGCGCCAGCACGTCGCGGGTCTTGGGGCCGATGTTCTGCACGCGCTGATGGCACGGCACCTGCCAGACCACCTTGCCGAGCGGCTGCTTGAATTGTTCGTTGAACAGCCCGGCCTTGTGGCGGTGCATCAGGTACTCGAAGGGGTCGAAAATATGCTGCTTGATCTTCTGGACGTCGGCGTCGTCGGGAAACATCAGCGGCAGTTCCTGCTTGAACATCAGTACGCACGACGGGATCGCGGCGACGAGGTCCCAGCCTTCGTCGATCAACCGGACCAGTTCCGGAATGTTTTTCCGCGCGTACTTCTCGACCGTGTCGAGGTCACCCTGTTCCAGCTTGGGCATGCCACAGCACTCTTCCTTGTCGGTCAGACGCACCGGAATGCCGTTGTGTTCGAAGACCCGGATCAGGTCCTGGCCGATGCCCGGCGTGTTGGCGTTGCAGTAGCAGGTTGCGAACAGCGCTACCTTGCCGCGGGTCGGTCCGGCCGCCTTCGCTTCCGCGGCGAGCGGCGTGCGGCCGCCCTCGCGCTTGCGCAGTGTGCTGGAATGGAACTCCGGCAGGTGCGCGTCCGGGTGCAGGTCCATGACTTTCTCCATGACCTTGCGCACCGGCTTGCTGCGGTTACTCGCGTTGACGACGTTGCTGACCACCGGCAGCGTGGCGACCGCCGCCTGGATCTTGGTGTTGCTGAGCAGTTTGTGGCTGATGCGGCGCTCGCCCTTCTTGAACTGAACCGCCTTGGCGCGCAGCATCACGTGCGGGAAGTCGAGATTCCATTCGTGCGGCGGCACGTAAGGGCACTTGGTCTGGTAGCACAGGTCGCACATGTAGCACTGGTCGACGACCTTCCAGTAATCCTCTTTGGCGACCCCGTCCACTTCCATCGTGGACGACTCGTCGACCAGGTCGAACAGCGTCGGGTAGGCGTCGCACAGGGAGACGCAGCGGCGGCAGCCGTGACAGATATCGAAAATGCGCTCCATCTCCGCGAGGACCTTTTCCTCGTCGTAGAAATCGGGATTCTTCCAGTCGAGCGGATGACGTGTTGGCGCGTCGAGGCTGCCTTCTCGCATGGCGGTGCTCCTGTTTTGAAGATCAGGAACCGGGGCGAGCGCGTGGTCGCCCCGGCGCCGGGAAAAACTCAGTCGAGTTCGTCCAGAGCCTTCTGGAAGCGGTTGGCGTGGGAACGCTCGGCCTTGCCCAGGGTCTCGAACCAGTCCGCGATTTCATCGAACCCTTCGTCACGCGCGGTGCGCGCCATGCCCGGGTACATGTCGGTGTACTCGTGCGTCTCACCCGCGATCGCGGCCTTCAGGTTGTCGCTCGTGCCGCCGATCGGCAGACCGGTGGCCGGGTCGCCCGCTTCCTCGAGGTACTCGAGGTGGCCGTGCGCGTGGCCGGTTTCGCCTTCGGCGGTGGAGCGGAAAACGGTCGCCACGTCGTTATAGCCCTCGACGTCCGCGCGCTGGGCGAAATACAGATAGCGGCGGTTGGCCTGCGATTCGCCGGCGAATGCGTCTTTCAGATTCTGTTCGGTCTTCGTGCCTTTCAGTGACATGGTGATGCTTCCTCCTGTTCGGGTTGAAAACGGGGATCCGATCATCAAGGATAGCGCCGAAGCGGCTATAGGTGAAATTGAATTAAACAATACGTCTGATAGGCCCGCTCTATGGAATACGCCGCTCGTCCACAGCGTGGCGCGACTGTCCAGGCGGACCCCGTCCGCCGTACAATGCGGGCATGAATTCCGCGGATCTGATGCGACGGCGTGAGCGCGCCCTGGGGCCGGCGTACCGCCTGTTTTACGGGACCCCGCTGCACGTTGCGCGCGGGTCGGGGGTCTGGCTGTACGACGTCGACGGCCGTCGTTATCTCGATTGCTACAACAACGTGGCGGTCGTCGGACACGCGCATCCGGCGGTGGTCGAGGCGATGGCGCGCCAGGCCGGCCGCCTGAACACCCATACCCGCTACCTGCACGAGGGCATCGTCGACTACGCCGAGCGCCTGGCCGGCCTGCTGCCGGACGGTCTCGATGTCTGCATGTTCACCTGTACCGGAACCGAGGCGAACGACCTGGCGTTGCGCATGGCCCGGGCCGTGACCGGCCACGCCGGCGCGGTCACGCTCACCGATGCGTATCACGGCCATTCGGCCGCGGTGTATCCGCTGTCGACCGAGGACTGTCCCGACCGGGAGCGTCCGCCCTGGGTCGCCGTGGCGCCCGCGCCGGACGAATACCGGGCCGGGGCCCGTGACCGTCGCGATGCCTTCGCCGCCGAGCGCGGCGCCGCGGTCGGCGAGGCCGCCGCCGGCCTGGCCGCCGGCGGGCACGGGGCGGCGCTGTTCCTGTGCGATACCGCGTTCAGTTCCAACGGCGTGTTGACGCCGCCGCCCGCTTACCTGCAAACGGCGTTCCGTGAAATTCGCCGCGCGGGCGGGCTGGCCGTCGCCGACGAGGTGCAGGCCGGGCTGTGGCGCCTTGGCGACGGCGCCTGGGGTTTCGAGGCTTCGGATGTGGCGCCGGACATCGTGACGCTGGGCAAGCCGCTGGGCGCGGGTTATCCGCTTGCCGCGCTGGTGACGCGGCGGGACATCGCCGAGGAATTCGCACGGGAACACCATTACTTCAATACCTTTGGCGGCAGCCCGGTGGCGGCGGCCGTCGGCAGCGCGGTTCTTGACGTCATCGAGCGCGAAGGCGTTCCACAGAACGTGCAGCGCACCGGCCGCCACCTCGCGGACGGCCTGAATCGCCTGAGGCAACGTCATCCGCTGATCGGCGACGTGCGCGGCCGGGGGTTGTTCTTCGGCATCGAACTGGTGCGCGACCGGTCCACGCGGCAGCCGGCGCCGCGCGCCGCGGAACGGGTTCGCGACAGACTGCGCGAAAACGGCGTTCTGCTCGGCACCACCGGGTCGCACGGTAACGTGCTGAAGATCCGGCCGCCGCTGGTGTTCGAGCGCCGCCACGCCGATCGCCTGCTCGAAACACTGGACGAGGGCCTGGCATGGGCGGAATCGCGCACCTAGACAACGTGCTGTTCGATCTGGACGGCACCCTGGTCGACAGTCGGGGGACGATCACCGCGTCGATCGACCATGCGCTCGAGCGCATCGGTGCGGCTCGCGCAGATGGCCCGTCCGTCGCCGGACTGATCGGCCTGCCCCTGTTCGACATCTTCACCGCGACCTACGGCCTGCCGCGCGCGACCGCGTTGCAGGCCATCGACCACTACCGCCGGCATTACGATCGGCTGAGCCCGGAGGGGTCGCGCGTTTACGATGACGTGCGACAGGACCTCGAGCGCCTGCGAGGCGGTGGCCTGCGACTGTTCGTCGCCACGGTCAAGCCGACACCGATCGCGAAAAAGGTGCTGTCCGACCTGCGGCTCGACGGCTTATTCGAGGGCATCGCGGGCGCATCGATGGGGCCGGAGCGGCGCGAGAAAACCGGTATCATCGCGCATGCGCTGGCGCGCTTCGACCTCGATCCGGCGCGTTCGTTGATGGTCGGCGACCGGGACCAGGACGTTGCCGGAGCCCGCGCAAACGGTCTGCGCGCTGTCGGCGTCACCTACGGTTTCGGCAGCCGCGAGGAGATCCTGGCGTCGCAGCCGGATTTCGTCAGTGCGCGGCCGGGGGCGATTACCGACATCGTCACCGGGTTGGGGCCGCGGTGAACGGATTTGCAACGACAGGGTCGAATCCGTCCGGGCCGTCGGCGCGGGCGGTCGAGGAAAGGAAACAACGATGATGAGCCGATACGGATCCCTGGTCATTTTCCTGCTGCTGGTGGTGGCGGTTGCCGTCGCCGCCGCCGGTTTCGAGGCGGGAAACTGGTATTTCGTGAAAGCGACCCGGCCCGACTGGTCGCCGCCGCCGTGGCTGTTCGGGCCCGCCTGGGCGCTGGCCTATTCCGCCCTGGCCCTCGCGGCGTGGCAGGCCTGGCTCAGCGGGCGCGGCGGACGCGGCGGCGCGCTGGTCGTCTGGCTGGCGCTGCTGGCGTCCAGCGGCGCCTGGTCCTGGCTGGTGTTCGGCCTGCACCGGCCGGGTTGGGCCGTGCTGGAACTCGCGGTCGCGCTGGTGCTGGCCGGCTGGTGCACGGCCCGGTTCCGACGACTGTCGCGCCAGGCCGCCTGGCTGATGCTGCCCTTCGGGGCCTGGATCGCCTTTGTCTGGGCGTGGACCCTGGCCTTGTGGACACTGAACGGCGGGCCGTTTCTCCGGTTCCTGGCCTGAGCCCGCGGTCCGGCTCAGGCCGGCGGACGGAAGCAGAAAACGTTCAGCTTGTTCCCGTCGAGGTCGCGAAAGTAGCCCGCGTAGAATCCCGCGTCGCCACGGGGGCCGGCCGGGCCTTCGTCGACCCCGCCCAGTTCGATGGCTTTCGCGTGCACGCGGTCCACCCGTTCCGGCGAATCCACCGCCAGCGCCACCATCGTTCCGTTGCCGACCGTCGCCGCCCCGCCGTCGAACGGCCGCGTCACCGAGAGCGCGGGTGCGTCGGGTGACACCGCCCAGGCGATGTAATGGCCTTCCGCGCCCATGAAGCGTTTTGCGCCGAGCAGCTCCAGCAGTTCATCGTAGAACGCAGCGGCGCGTTCGAGGTCGTTGGTGCCCAATGTTACGTAACCGATCATGATGTTGGTTCTCCTAGACGAAGGGTGAAACGCCGAACAACCACCGGTGGGCGCCCGCCACGATCGCGTACACGACAATGCCGGCGACGACCGCGATCACGTCCTTGCGCCTGGCCACCGGCTCCGGTTTCACCCGGGCGCCTTCCCGACGGTTGATCAGCACGATTGCGAGTGCGGCCCAGACGGTCAGGCCGCCGAACAGGATCACCGAGCGGGCTTCGCCGTTCGCCAGCAGGTGACCGATGCCCCAGATGGCCACCGCGGTGAGTTGCGGATGCCGCACGATGCGCTGGATGTTGTTGCGGCCGTGGGAGGCGCTGAACAGGATGAAGGCGATCAGCACCAGGAGCGCGGTCGCATGCCGGCCCCAGGTCGGCGGCAGGTAAACGAACCCGGGCAGGCTGGATTTCCAACCGAGAATGATCAGCGCCAGTGCGGCGACGATCGCCAGCGCGAACAGGCCCTTGTAGGGTTTTTCACCAAGTCGACCGACCAGCGCCTGGCGCATTCCCGGCGCGGCCGAGGGCATGAGGTGCGTGGCGCTCCACAGCGCGACGCCGATGATCAGCCAGGTCACGGGGCCTCCTTGTAGACGACACCGTCCTTCATGACGAAGTCCACCGAGCCGAGCACGGCGATGTCCTCCAGCGGGTTGCCGCTCACGCCGACGATGTCGGCCAGCTTGCCCGCCGCGATGCTGCCCAGTTCATCCTCGACCTCCAGCAGCCGCGCGGGGGTCAGGGTTGCGGCCTGTAACGCCGCCATCGGCGGCATGCCCTGCTCGACCATGTAGACGAATTCCTGCGCGTTGCCGCCGTGCGGCGACACCCCGCAGTCGGTGCCGAAGGCGATCGTCACGCCTGCCTTCCAGGCTTTCGCGAAGGTCGCCTCGATCTGCGGCCCGACGGCGGCCGCCTTGGGCCGCACCACGTCCGGAAAGTAGCCGTCCTCCCGGGCCTTTTCGGCCACGAAGCGCCCGGCGAGGATGGTCGGCACGTAGTAGGTGCCGTTCTTCTTCATCAGGTCCATGACCTCGTCGGTCATGAACGTGCCGTGTTCGATCGAGCGAACCCCGGCGCGTACGGCGCGCAACATGCCCTCGGCTCCGTGCGCGTGGGCGGCGACGTGCATGCCGTAATCGTTTGCCGCGGCCACCACTGCGGCGACCTCCTCATCGGTGAACTGGGGGTTCTGCCCGCTCTTGGCCAGGCTGAGCACGCCGCCGGTGGCGGTGATCTTGATGAAGTCGGCGCCGTCCTTGTAGCGCTGCCGCACCGCCTTGCGCGCGTCGGCCGGGCTGTTCACGACGCCCTGGGCGGGCCCCGGGTCGCCCATGATGTCCGCCCGGTGGCCGTTGGTCGGATCGGCGTGACCGCCGGTGGTGCCGAGCGCCTTGCCCGCCGTGTAGATGCGCGGCCCGATCGCCTTGCCGTCGTCGATCGCGTCGCGCAGCGCGATCGTCGAGTTGTAGGTGTCGCCCGGGTTACGGACCGTGGTGAAACCGGCGAGCAGGGTCTTTCGGCCGTAGTGGGCCGCGGTCAGGGCGTAGTCGGCCGGGTCGTTCTGGAATTCCTTGATGTAGCTGTCGCGGGCCATCTGTCCGTCCAGGTGGACATGCATGTCCATCAGTCCGGGCAGGCAGGTGTCCAGCGCAATGCGCTCGGCGTCGTCGGGCGCGTCGACGTTGCGGTCGACGGCGCGGATGCGGTTACCCTCGACCAGCACCTCGCGGTTTTCGAGCAGTTTTCCGTTCTCGACGTCGACCAGGCGGTCGCATTCGAGAACGGTGGCGGCGAAGATCGGCGTGCTCAGAAGCAGGCCGGTCAGGGTACAAAGCGTTCGATGCATGGTCACTCTCCAATTTTCGGGGCGCTTCGTCGATGCCCCGGTTGTCGTGTTTCAGCCGGCGATCAACTGACCGAGACGGCCGGTCAGGATGGCCAGGTAGTTGCCCAGCGCGTAGCCGATCATCGCCATCAGGATCGCCGCCGGCACCAGGGTTTCGCGGTGATGGGCGGCGACGATCGGGGCCGAGGCGGCGCCGCCGATGTTGGCGGCCGAGGCGATCGCCACGGTATGGACGTCCACCCGGAACAGCCAGGCGCCCGTCAGGATGAACAGCCCGTGCACCGCGATCCAGACATACGCCATCAAAATGAACGCCCCCATGGCTTCGAGATTGGCGTTGCTCAGGTCCATCGTCGCGCCGATGCGGGCGACGTAAACGTAGATGATCGCCATGGCGATCGGGTGGGCGCCCGGCAGACGCCGAACCGGCGTCGCGGATGCGACGAGCGACAGCGTCGTGACGATCAGGATCAGCCAGGTGCTCGCGCTGATCACGGTCGCGCCGCCGACCACCACCGGCGGCAGGACGCGGGACAGTTCCAGCGCGACCCACGTGAAGCCGAGCGCGACCAGCGCAAGGTACAGGAGGTGCATCATGTCCGGCGTCCGCTGCTTGGTCTCGTGCGCGGCGGCCGCCCGTTCCATCATCTCGATGCGGTCCTCGGGCACCTTCATCCAGCGGTTGAACTGGGCGGCGAAAGCCCGTGAACCGAGCAGCAGCGGCAGCCAGACCAGGTAGACCATCTGGTCGGCCGCGGCGGCCCAGGTCATGTGCTGTCCGGTGCCCTCGAGCGCGGCGTGCGCCGCCGCCATGTTGCCGGTGCCGCCGATCCAGCTGCCGGCCAGTGTGCCGAAGGCTTTCCAGCTGTCCGCGGGAAGCGGGAAATGCAGCACGAACGACTCCGGTGTGCTGATCGCCTGCCCCAGCGTATAGGCCAGGAAACCGCCGAGCACGACACCGATGCTGCCCAGCAGCATCACGAACACGCCCTTGCCCATGATGCGCACGGCGCCGAGCACATCGACCTTGATCAGCATCAGGCAGATGAAGATCGGCAGCGCGTAGTGGTGCAGGAAATCGTAGGCGTCGCTGCGGGTCGGTATGACACCGGTGTTCGAAAGCAGAACCGGCGTCGCGTAGATGAAGATCAGCGGCGGCAGGTACTCGAACAGCTTCCACCGCGTCCGTTTTTCCAGCCAGAACCAGAAGCTGACCACCGCGACCAGCACGGCCAGCACGCCGACGGGGGATTGGACCAGGGTGTCGCTCATGGATGCCTTCGCTCGCGTAAATCGTGCAACAGGGTACAGGCTAGCTCGAGCGAATCAAACCAGCGCGGCGTCGCGCGACTGATCGCGTCCGCCGGCAGCAGGAACAGCGCGTCATCGCGCACCGCTCGCATCGACGGCCACTGCCGCCAGTCGACGAGCGGGTCGCCGCGACCCTCGGTGAACGGCGCGAACAACGCCGCCGGGTCGGCGGTGATGACCGCCTCGTGTGCGACCTGGAAGGCCAGCCCGGGCTGGTCCGCGAAAATGTTCCGACCGCCGCACAGGGCCAGGCCCTGGCTGATCAGGTGGTCGCCGTTGATCGTGAACAGCGGCCGCCGGTCGACCTGGTAGAAGTAGTCCAGGGATTCGGCGCCGGCGTAGTGACGTTCGAGCGCCGCGAGGCGCCCTTCGAGGCGTCGGGCCGCCCGTTCGGCGGTGTCGTTCGAGGCGGTGGCCGAGCCGATCCGGCGCAGGGTCTGGGCGATTTCGTCCGGCGCCCGGATCTCCACCGACCACACCGTCAGCCCCAGCGCGCGAAGCTGGGCCAGCGCCGCATCGGGGTTGCCGGATCCCCAGGCGATGACCAGGTCCGGTCGATGGGCGATGATCGCTTCGACGTCGAGGCGGAACGCATCGCCGACGCGCGGGAGGTCCTGTGCCGCCTTCGGGTAATCGCTGTACGCCACGGTCGCGAGCAGTCGGTCGCCCGCACCGGCGGCGTAGACGAGTTCGGCGAGATGCGGTGACAGGGTGATCAACCGGGTCGCCGGCGCGGCCAGGGTCAGCGTCGCGCCGTCGGGCTGCGTCAATTCGATCCCGGCCCGGACCGTGGCCGGCAGGCCGATCAGCAGCGCCAGCAGGCACGCCGCCCATCGTGGCGGTTTCGGGTCCGGCCTCATGCGGTCCGGTTGGGCGTCGTCGCGGGTCCGGGCACGGACGTTCAGGTCATCGCGCCGATCAGCAGCAACAGGGCCAGCACGGTCAGCCAGACGCCCAGCATGCGCCAGGTCAGGTCCATGGCCTGCTGCAGGCCGATCATCGGGCCGTCCAATTGATCGGCATACCCGTCACGCGCCGCGTGCCCCGTGAGCACGACGCTGCGGGCGCTGGCCAGCAGGAAACCGTTGGCGCCGTCGAGCAGGCCGTGGCCCTGCTCGTCGTGATAGTGCTTCCAGGCTCGAAAAACCGAGTCGAAATCCGTCGAAATGGCGAGCGCCAGCGTCATCAGTTGGGCCGCCGGCCAGTCCATGATCTGCTGCAGCCGGGCGAAGAGGCCGCGCTGTTCCTCGTCGAGCCCGTAATCGCTCCGCACCAGCCAGTCGACCATCCGGTACAGAAAAGCGCCGACGATACCCAGCACGGCGAACCAGAAGATGATGCCGAACCAGCGGCGCAGCGCCTGCTGGAAGACCGCGTCGACCGTCTGTTCGCGGCAGCGCACCGGGTCCTCGGGAACCGGCCCGCCGAGCAGTTCGGCCAGCGCCGCGGTCCGCTTTTCGGGATCCTGCTGCTCGATGATGCCGGCGACCTCGGTGTCGAGATCGCGCGGCCCGAAGGTGTAGACCAGCACGGCCAGGGCCAGCAGAAATGCGCCCGTGACGCCGAGCAGGCCGACCAGCAGCTGGTTGACCAGCAGCAGGCCCAGCAGCGGCAGGGCGAGGATCAGCAGGAAACCGGTCACGCCGTCCCAGGCCGGCAGTTTGCCGAACGCGTCGCGCGCGAACCCGGTCCACGAACGCAGCCAGCGGTCGTTGCGAAAACGACCGAGTTCCCGCACGAAGTGGCACAGGGCGAAGGCGATCAGGATGGCGATGATGGTCATGAATTCATTTTAGGCGTTTGCGCGGAAGCCAGCCACCCGCGTCGCGGACCAGGGGCTCGAGGTCGGCGCCGCACTCATCCGTGTACCACTCGGCGATCAGGCGGAAGGCGATGGACAGGGGCGGCGGCAGGCGCACGCGGTCCGCCCGGACGGCCTCGCGCAGTTCGGTCGCGGTCAGCCACAGCAGGTGCTCCAGTTCGTCCGACGGCCGGCATTCGCGATTCCGCGCCGTGGCCCGGAATCCGCACATCAGCGAGGCGGGAAAGGGCCAGGGCTGGGACGAGCGGTAGCGCACGTCCGCCAGGCGCACGCGCGCTTCTTCGTACACTTCCCGCGCCACGGCGTCCTCGAGGCTCTCGCCCGGCTCGACGTATCCGGCCAGCGTCGAGTAGCGCCGTTCCGGCCAGCGCGGGTTGTGGCCGAGCAGGCAGGCGTCTTCGTGGGTCACCAGCACGATCATCGCCGGGTCGATGCGGGGAAAGAATTCGCGCGCGCACGCCGTTCGGCTGCAAACCAGGCGATGGCCGGCCGAGAGGACCCGGGTCGGTGCGCCGCAGGACCCGCAGTGCGCATGGCGATAATGCCAGTAGAGCAGGGCCCGGGCGTACGCCAGAACGCCTGCGTGACGGTCTTCCAGGTCGATCGCCCCGCGCAGGTCGCGAAAAGCGGCCGGGGCATGCCGCTGCAGCAGGCGGTCCCGCTGCCCGTCGTCCAGCGCCACCGCGAACCAGGTATGACGGCCGTCGCCGCCGAGCAGGGTGCATGGCGCGTCCGCGTCGACGACCGCCAGCCCGGCTGCGTCCAGATAGACCGGCCGCGGTTCCGCACCGGTTTCGTCCAGCAGGCAGCGGCCGCGCCACAGGGGAACGAAGCGCGCGCCGGTCGACGCGCGCGCCGCGGCCAGCCAGTCGGCGTCGTCGCGATGCTCGGCGAAACGGTCCAGTGGAATCGAGGTGAAGCGGTTGTGGCGCGACCGGCTGGAGGGGTCCAGGCTCAGGCGCTGCTCATCGGCAGTCTCTGGATCGCCCGGTGGCCGGCCCACGGCATGCGCGCCCGGATCAGACGGAAAACGAGGAGCCGCAGCCGCAGGTCGTCGACGCGTTCGGGTTGCGGATCACGAACTGGGCGCCCGCGAGGCTCTCCGCGTAATCGACCTCCGCGCCCATGAGGTACTGGAAGCTCAGCGGATCCACCAGCAGGACCACGCCGTCGTTCTCGACCGCGATGTCGTCCGCGGCCTGTTCCTCGTCAAAGGAGAAGCCGTACTGGAAGCCGGAGCAGCCGCCGCCGCTGATGTACACCCGCAGCTTGAGCTCCGGGTTGCCTTCACCCAGCACCAGTTCCTGTACCTTGCGCGCCGCGGCGTCGGTCAGCGTGATGCCGGCGGGCATGTCCTGCGTCTGTTCCATGATTCCCACTATGCGGACGGCCGGGGCCGAAATCAATACGCCGCGCGACCGGCCGCGATCGCGTCACTCGACAAGCGGCGCCGCTCGTTTGTCCAGCAGCGCCTTCCAGTCATAGCCGCGCTGCACGGCGGAACGTCGGTCGCGCGCGTCGAGCGTCAGCACCAGCCGTGTCGGTTCGAAGCCGTCCGGCAGCGTGAGATACCCCTCGAGTTGCTGGAAATACTTGAAGCGGAACGCGGGCAAGGCCGCTTCACCGTTCCCGAGGTCGCGCCAGCCCAGGGTGTCCGGGCGGTCGTTCCGTACGCCCTCGATCTCGATGGCCACCTGGCCGCTGACCACGGCGGCGCGGCGAATGTTCTGGGTCAGGGTGACGACGAACTGGTAAACGCGGTCGGAACCGGTCGGTCGCAGTTCGACGTCGTAAACGTCGAGGCCTTCCTGCGCACCGCCCGTGCCGGCCAGTCGGCGAAAGAAATCGAGTTCGGATTGCAGGCGGTTGAGGTCCGCCTGGCGGACGCTCTCCTGGTCGCGCAACATTCGCGTGGCCTGGCGCAACACGTCGGTTTCGCGTTCGAGAACGGCATTTCGCGCCTGGATACGGGCGAGGCGCGCCTGCAGCGCGTCGAGTTCGTGCGACAGGAATTCGATGTCGGACTGCAGTTGCCGGGTATCCGGGGCGACCGGGGTCGATGCGATCTGCCAGGTGACGAACAACAGCACGCCGCCGATGGCCGCGGTCAGAACGACGGCCTCGAAGAACCCCTTGCGCGGCGTGAATCCGAATCCCATACGACAAAAAAGCGGCCGAAGCCGCTTATTCCCTGCACGTTTTCATGTTGTTATTGTCTGTTTCTTTTTGGTTTTTTCTGGCAATGCCCCAGATCTGCGCACGTTTATACCCCGTGCCGGCAGCGCCGTCAAGCGCCACGCGCGTCGGGCGAGCGAAACAGCCCGACCCAGTCGCGATCGGCGTCCGCGATGACCAGGAACGGCGGGTTGAGCAGCGAGTCCTTCAGGTTGTAGCGCAGCGGTTCGCCATCCAGCGTCACGATCTGGCCGCCGGCGGCCAGCACGACGGCGTGGGCGGCGGCCGTGTCCCACTCGGAGGTCGGTCCGAGGCGTGGGTAGAAGTCGGCCAGGCCTTCGGCGAGCAGGCAGAATTTCAGTGAACTGCCCATGCTGACCAGTTCGTACTCACCGAGAGCCGCCAGGTGCCGTTCAAGGTCCGGGTTGGCGTGGGACCGGCTGCCGACGACGACCGGCGGTTGCGCGCTCGGCAGGCGGACCGAGATGCGGCGGGCGGCGCCGTCACGCTCGTGGCGCTGGGCGCCGGCGCCGACGATGCCGCTGTAGGTCACGCCGGTCACCGGTACGTGAACCACGCCCATGACCGGGCGATGCGCTCGAATCAGCGCGATGTTGACGGTAAATTCGCCGTTCCGTTTGATGAATTCCTTGGTCCCGTCGAGCGGGTCGATCAACCAGTATTCCTGCCAGCGCGTGCGCTCGCTGAACGGGATGTCGGCGGACTCCTCGGACAACAGCGGGATGTGCGGCGTCAGCCTGGCGAGCGCAGCGGTGATGACGCGGTGGCTGGCCAGGTCGGCCTGGGTCAGCGGCGAGTCGTCCGCCTTGCTGACGACGTCGAATTCCTCGCCGTAGATGTCGAGGATCGCGGCGCCGGCCTCGGCGGCGATCTCGCGGCTCGCCGTCTCCCAGTGTGTCAGTTGGTCGGATTTCATGTGGCCTCCTGTTCCGCTGCGAGATAGTCGCGGGCGATGTAGAGCGCCGCGATGGTACGGCCCTCGGTGCAGTCGTCCCGCGCCGTCAGGCGGCGCAGGTCGTTGATGTTCCACGGCACGACGTCCAGTTCCTCGGGTTCGTCGCCCGCGAGCTTTTCGGGATAGAGGTCGCGCGCCAATACGATGTGCGTGACGTGCGTCATGTAGCCCGGCGCGAGGCTCAGCGAGGTCAGCTTTTGCAGTCGTCGCGCGCCGTAACCGATTTCTTCCTTCATTTCCCGGTTGGCCGCCTCGATCGGGGTTTCGCCGTGCTCGATGCGCCCCTTTGGCAAACCGACCTCGTAATGGTGCAGGCCGCAGGCGTATTCGCGCGCCAGCAGCACCGTTTCGCGGTCACGCATCGGCACGATGATCACCGCGCCGAGCCCGTGCGCCCGCATCCGCGTGTAGGTGCGCCGTTCACCGTTGCTGAACTCGAGGTCGAGGCGCTCGACGCGCATCATGCGGCCGTCGTCGCGTTCCCGGCGCGCGAGGATCTTTGGCAGGCGCTTGTCCTTCACGCGCCGATGAGGTCCAGCAACGTGCCATGCAACGCCGGCGCAGCCGCCAGCACGGAGCGCGTCTCGAGGCCGGGCGTGTTGCCGTCCAGGTCGGTGAACACGCCGCCGGCTTCGCGCACGATGACCACCAGGGCGGCGATGTCGAGGATGTTCACGTCCGATTCGATGACGGCATCGAGCTGGCCCGCCGCCAGGCGATGGTAGTGGTAATAGTCGCCGTAGCCGCGCGTGCGGTCCGCCGTGGCCAGGATTCGTCCGAGCGACGCCCACCGGTTCGAGCGCGCCAGCGAGCCGATGTTACCGGTGGATACCGCGGCGCGGGCCAGGTCGGCGGTGTCGCTGACGCGGATCGATGCGCCGTTCAGCCAGGCGCCCAGCCCGCGGGCGGCCCAGGCGGTTTCCTGCGCCGCGGGCGCGGCGGATACGCCGAGCACCAGTTCGCCGCGGTGCATCAGCGCGATCTGGGTCGACCACATGCCGTAACCGTTCACGAAGCTCTTCGTGCCGTCGATCGGATCGACCAGCCAGAGATACTCGGCGTCGGCCTGGCGTCGCCCGGACTCCTCGCCGAAAAAACCGTGCTCGGGGAATGCGCCCAGCAGGGCGTCGCGGATGATGTCCTCGGCCCGGCGGTCGGCCACCGTCACCGGCGTCTGGTCTTCCTTCAGCTCGACCTCGAAGGTTCCGCGGTAATAGTTCATGGTTTCCGCGGACGCGGCCTCGGCGGCGGCCAGCGCGGTTTTCAGGAAGCGTTCCATAAAGTTTTGCAGCGGTGCGAAAGATAGGGAATGATACCACCAGCGCCCGATCAAGCCGGAGTCCACCCGTGCGCCTGCACCGCATTCACACCGAGCAGCCACTCGAGCCGGAGCACGAAATCCGGCTGGAAAATGACCGCGCCCATTACCTCGGCCGCGTGCTGCGCGTGGCGGCCGGTCAGACGATCGTCCTGTTCAATGGCGATGGCTGCGATTACGCCGCCGAGGTGCTGGCCGCGGACCGCAACACCGTGCGCATCGCCGTGCGCAGCCGCCTGCCGGCGCGGCGCGAGTCACCGCTCGCCATCACGATCGTCCAGGCCGTCAGCCGCGGCGAGCGCATGGATCAGACCCTGCAGAAATGCACCGAGCTGGGCGCGACTGCGTTTCGCCCGGTGCTGAGCGAGCGCGTGGAAGTTCGTCTCGATGGCAAACGCCTGGCCAAGCGGCTGGACCACTGGCGCAGCGTCATCGTGGCGGCGTGCGAGCAGAGCGGGCGGGCGCGCATTCCCGAGCTCGCCGCGCCCGGCGGGCTGGACGCTTGGCCGGCGGAATCCGATCCGGCGGCCACCACGCGGCTCGTGCTGGATCCGGACGCCGACCGACGCCTGGCCGACGTGCCCGCCGCGACCGCGTTCGAGCTCGCCGTCGGTCCGGAGGGCGGATTCAGTGCCGCCGAAGTCGACCGGATGGATGCGCGGGGCGTCGTGCGGGTGACGCTCGGCCCGCGCATCCTGCGCACCGAAACCGCCGCGCCCGCCGCCATTGCAGTGCTGCAGGCATTGCACGGGGATTTTTAAGCGACCTGTTCTGTATCGGGGCTTTCTCGCTGCGAAGGCGTTGCAACGCCTTCGCTTACTCATGTACGGGGATGTATGACGCCAGGGATGGCGTCATCCAAGCGTCACAGGATGTGCTCGAGCGTTCCCCGGGCATGAGTAAGCGATCGCGGTAGCGGCACCTCTTCCCGCTCACGAAGTCGTGGCGCGAAGGAGCGTGAACCCGGTTCGCCTATTGCTCCAGCTGCGTAATCGGCAGCGCCCCGAACGTTGCATGGCGCACCAGGTGCGAGAGCCGGTCCATGTCGGGAATGATCGCGTCCTCGCCATCCAGGCGCACCCGGCTGAACACTCCCAGCGCCTTTTTCTCGTCGCCGGTTTGCTCCAGCGCGCTGTCTTTCAGCGTGACCGGTCGCGGCAGGCCGGTCATCAGCAACCCGAGGTAGGGCATGCGGTTCGAATCGGACAACGATTTCAGCACCATGATGCGCGCGCGCGACGAGGGCGACTGCGGTTCGCTGCCGTTGATCAGCGCACTGAAATCGAAAACCGGCACCTGCCGCCCCTCCCAGTCGATCTGGCCGAACAGCCAGTGCGGCGCATCCTCGATCGGCTGCGGGGCGCTGTAATCCATCACCTCGGCCATCACGCTGGTCGGCAACAACAGGGTGGCGTCCTGCGCCGGAATCATCATGCAGTGGATCTCGGGCGGCACGCCGGAGCGTCGCAGCACGCGCTTGCGGCCCCCGTTCTGCTTGCCGTAGGCGGATTTCGTCATGTCAGTCGGACCTCCGCGGTGTCAGTTCGCGGTCGAGCATTTCGCCTACTTTTTCGACCAGTTCGGGCTCCTGGTAGGGCTTCGTCAGGTAATCGTTGGCGCCGGCGGCCCGGGCCTTCTTGCGGTGCTTCTGGCCGGCGCGCGACGTGATCATGACGACCGGAACGTGCCGCAGGCGGGCGTCGGCGCGGATGTGTTCGAGCAACTCGTAGCCGTCCATGCGGGGCATTTCGATGTCCAGCAATATCAGGTCGGGCACGATGTCGCGAAGTTTCTCCGACGCGTCGAGCCCGTCGTTGGCGGTTACGACGTCCAGTGAATGGTTTTCCAGCACGCGGGAGGTGACCTTGCGCATGGTGATCGAATCGTCCACCACCATGACGGTCGGTGTGCGCGCTTCCTGTGCCGGCGCCGGCGCCGCTTCCACCGGGTGCAGCGGCATTTCGAGTCCGCGCCGGATCAGCGGTCCCATGTCCAGGATCAGCATGACCTGGCCGTCGGCCGCGATGGTGCCGCCGAGAATGCCGGGAATGCTGCTGATCTGCGGGCCGACCGGTTTGATCACGACTTCCTGGTGGCCCCGCAGTTCGGAAACCCGGAACGCGGCGACATACTCGCCGGCCGAGATCATCAGCAACGAGACGTTGTCGCTGTCCAGCGGCTGTGGTGGCGCGTCCAGCAACGGTTCGAGTTCGAGCAGCGGGTATTCCTGGCCGGCGAACGCGTAGGCCGGCGCGTCGCTTTCCAGCAGCGCGGTGTATTCCGCCGGCGTCATGCGCGCGACGCCGGCGACCGCGTTCAGTGGCACCTGGAACAACCGGTCGCCGACCGCCACACCGATCGCCTGCATGACGGCGAGGCTGAACGGTATGCGAATCGTGAACTGCGTGCCCTTGCCGCGCTCGGTGTCGATTTCCAGCGAACCGCCGATCTGTTTGATTTCGCTGTTGACGACGTCCATGCCGACGCCGCGGCCGGCCAGACCCGTCACGGTGTCGGCGGTCGAGAAACCGCTGCGGCGAATGAACTGAACCAGTTCGCGCGGGTCGATTTCCTCGCTCTCGCCGAGCAGTCCCCGGGCGATCGCTTTTTTGCGCACGGCGTCCAGGTTGACGCCGGCGCCGTCGTCCTCGACCCGGATCAGAAATTCCGTGGCCTCGGCTTCCACGGTGACGACGATGCTGCCTTCCTCCGGTTTCTTTGCCTTGCGGCGCTCCTTCGGCGTCTCGATGCCGTGCGCCACGGCGTTGCGCAGCATGTGTTCCAGCGGCGCCGTGATGCGTTCCAGCACGTTGCGGTCCAGGTGATCGTTGGAACCGGCCATGCGCAGTTGCAGGCGCGCCTTCTTGCCGGTTTCCGTCGCCGCCGTCCGGACCACGCGGCGCAGCCGGGGCGCGGCGCTGCCGAAGGGCGTCATGCGGGTCTGCATCAGGCCTTCCTGCAGGTCGGAGCTGACCCGGGACTGCTGCGTGAGCAGGGTTTCGGCCTGGCGCATGGACTCCTCGAGCATTTCGTGGAGGTTGAGCAGGTCGCTGACCGATTCCGACAGGGCGCGCGACAGCTGTTGCATGTTGGAGAAGCGGTCCAGTTCGAGCGGGTCGAATTCGGTCGCCCCCTTGGTCGAGGCGCTCTGGTAGCGCGACATCATCTGCGCCTCGCTCTCCATGTCCATCTTGCGCAGCTGTTCTTTCAGCCGGTTGATGGTCGCATCGACGTCTTTGAGGTTGACGCGCACCGAACCGATCTGCTGCTCGAGACGCGACCGGTAGATGCTGACCTCGCCGGCATAGTTGACCAGCTTGTCCATCAGGTCCGCGGCGACGCGGATTTGCGCGCCGGGGGCGGACTCCTCGGCCGCGGCCGGGCGCTCCTGGATTTCCAGGAACTCGCGCGGTGTTTCCTTGCGCTTGCCGCGCTCGGGGTCCGGCCGCGCGGCGGGTTCGCGCGTCACGCGGATGTCGGACGGCGCAGGCGGGGGCGCTGCCGGCGCCGGGGGCTCGGGCGCTGCGGCCTCCGCCGGCGGCTCGGCTTCCGATTCGGGGCGCGGTTCGGGGCGTCGGCTCTCGAATTCTTCGCTGGCCTGCGGCGCGCGCAGGGCCCGGACGCGTTTCTCGAACCGGCGCTGCGCCGCGTCGGTGTCCGGCAGGCGGCCGGACTGGACCCGTTCGACCGCCAGGGTCAGGGCATCGCAGCCTTCCTCCAGCGCCTGGACCGCGGCGATGGTCGCTTCCACGCGCTGCTGGGCGATGTTCTCGAGCAGGGTCTCCATCGCGTGCGCCAGCGTGCCGAGGTCTTCCAGCCCCGCCATGCGGGCGCCGCCCTTGAAGGTGTGGATCTCGCGCTGCAGGTTCTGCACCAATTTCTGGTCGGCGAGTTGATCGCGCCAGTTGTTGAGCAGCGTGTCGCAGCGCTCGAGGACTTCGGTGGCTTCCTCGAGGAAAATGGCGATAATGCCGCCTTCCTCGATGACGAGGGTATCCGCGCCCGTCGTTGCCGGTTCGGGCTCCGCCGCGGGTTCCGCGTCGGCCTCGCGCTCGACTTCGGATTCCGGCTCGGGTTCGATTTCCCCGGCCGGTTCGGTCGGCGCAGCCGCTTCCTGCGCATCGGCGGCCGCCATGTCTTCGAGCACGGCGAGGCCCTCGAAGATTTCGAGCAGTTCCGCGTCGTCCCGCGGATAGGTGGTCTCGTTGCCGGACTCCAGCACATAGAGCCGCTGATGGAAGCGATGCAGGGCCGTGCGCAGCGGTTCGGCGGCGAGCGCGCTGACCGGCCGGTCGCTGTTGAGCCGGTTTTCGAGGTAGCGCTCCACGGCGCGGGCGACCTGGGCCTCCTCGCCCAGCGGCGCCATCGAGAAGTTTCCGGCCAGGGTGTGGACGGCGCGCACGTGGTCGCCGGTAACGTCCGGCGCATCGTCGGCGGCCAGGGCCGCGATGAGCGCTTCCAGTTCGCCCAGGTGCTGGCGGATTTCGCCCACCAGGAGCTGGGCCAGGGCCGGATCGATGCCTTCTTCGTCCGGCTCGGGTTCGGCTTCTGCGGTTTCCGGCGCCGGGGTCTCGTCCGCGGCGGGCGGCGCTTTTTCGTCGGCGACCGTTTCCGGTGTCCCGGTCGCCGCCTGTGCGGCGGCCTCGGCCTCGGCCAGCGGCCGGATCGGGTCCTCGTCTTCGGGCAGGTCGGTAATCAGGCGCATCAGCGAAGCCGGCAGCGCGGCATCGAGCGCGGCGGGGTCCGGCTCGCCGCCGGCCGTGAGCTGGCGGGCGAAATCGGACAGGGCGCGAATCCCGGATTCCTCGAGTTCGCTCGCTTCGCCGACCAGCCGGTCGCGCAGCGCGTTGAGGGCGCCGGCCGCCAGGGTCAGGCCGTGGGCCATCGAGGACGTGAAACCGATGCGTCGCTCCATCAGGTGATTCAGCATCTCCTCGAAGCGCCAGGCGAATTCGCCGATTTCTTCGGCGCCGACCATCCGGCCGCTGCCCTTGAGGGTGTGGAACGCGCGCCGGATATCGGCCAGCGCCTTGTCGTCGTCCGTGTTGTCGAGCCAGTCGGCCAGCCGGTCTTCGAGCTGCGCATGAACCGCGTCGAATTCCTCGAGGAAGATGGCCAGCATCGTCGGGTCGATCCCGGTGTCCGCGGCCTGCGGTTCCGGGGTCACCTCCGGCGCCGCCGGCAGCTCGATCGCCGTTTCCGGCAGGGGCGCGCCCGTGGCGTCGGATTCGGGCAGGCCGTCGAGCCGATCGCTCATGATCTCGACGAAGCGGCGGTTGCCTGCCTGGTCGTCGCGGCAGCCCGTCAGGTACAGCTCGAGCGCGGCGATCGCATCGGCCAGCGCCAGCACTTCCGGTTTGTCCTGCCCCGTGTCCGCCGAAACGTCGGCCAGGCCCGCGTGCAGGGCGCGTTCGAGTTTCTTCACCAGCGCCGTGACGTCGTCCAGTCCGGCGACGCCGAGCGCGCCCGCGATCAGACCGAGCCCGCTCGCGAAATCGGCATCGGGTTCACCGGCGAGACGCCCGCGGACCGCATCCTGGACCTCGTGCAGGGTCGTTACGCACTCGTCCAGCAGGCGGTTCATGATCTGGCGCTGCTCGTGCGGCGGCAGCGCGCCGAAACCGGCGCCCTTGGGTTCTTCGACCGGCTCGCCCAGCAACTGGATGTGCGTGTTGAGAACGGACTCGACCTCGAGCAGCTTCTGCGCCAGGCCGAGCAGTGGCGAGTCGAGATCCATGTTGCTGACGCCGTCGGTTTCCTCCAGCGCCGGCAGCAGTTCCTCCACGGCGCGGGCCGGAACCGGCAGGTTCAACATTTGCAGGGTGTCGGCAAGCTGGCGCAGCGACGTCTTGCTGCGGGCCCGCGCCTCGGCGTCGATGCGGCCGGTGCGCAGTTCCAGGTCGAGCGTTTCCTTGACCTGGGTAAGCTCTTCGCGGACCGCTTCGCCGATCGAGTCGAACAGGGCGGCGTCCCGGCCGGTCACCGCGCCGCGGGCGCGCAGCAGCGCGTCGCGATCCGGGATCAGTTCCTCCAGCCTGAACCGCTCGCGCAGCATGTCGGTCGCCTTGCTCGCCGGCCGGGCCTGGGCCGCATAGAACAGCAGGGCGCGCGACAGCGCGGTGATGGTGTCGCTGGCGGGTCCGGTCTCGCCGCCCTCGGTCATGGCTTTGAGCGTCAGGTCGAGGCGCGCGAACAGCCGGCGCAGCGGCAGGTCGTTGTCGATCGCGCCGTCGCGCAGGCCCTGCATGACGCGCTCGGCGATCCACCACAGGCGGCGCAGCTCGTTGCGTCCGAGCCGGATATAGAGTTTGCGACAGACCTGCTGCATCGGTTCCAGCAGATCGTTCTTCGACTGCTCCTTGAGCCAGCCGAGCAGCGCGCCCTGGTACAGGCTGCGCACGCGGCGCGCGAAGGCGGGGAAATCGCTCTCGGCGATGTGGTCGGCTTCGCTGCCGCTCAGTTCGGGAACGATGACGTCCAGTTCCGGTGCGAACAGGGTGCCTTCGGAGAGCAGTTGTTCGTCGTGGGTCGCGCGGAGTTCGTTGAGCGTGGGCAGCAGCAGGATCGGCAGGTCCTCGTGGCCGGCCTGCAGGC
The DNA here is from genome assembly GCA_037384065.1 of Lysobacterales bacterium. Lineage (GTDB taxonomy): Bacteria > Pseudomonadota > Gammaproteobacteria > Xanthomonadales > SZUA-36 > JABDPF01. The sequence goes on along the minus strand of JARROJ010000014.1, from coordinate 66,753 downwards.
GGTCGAGATAGGACGGCAGAACGATCACCGCGTCGGTCAGCGCGTTCAGCGAATCACTGCAGTCGGCGTTGCCGTTGTGCAGCATGTGGCTGCCGACCGCCATCATCTCGTCGGTGAGAATGCGGGCGCCCTGCTGCGCCATCGTGCGGAACGTCAGGTTCAGGCGTTCGAGCTCCTGTTGAACCGTCGTCAGGGCCGCGTTGTGCGAGGTGTCCTCGGCGAACGCCTCGAGGTTGCTGCGGATGGCATCGAGGCGTTCGTCCAGGTCCTCACGGACCCAGCCGATCGCCGCACTCTGGTTGGAGCCTTCCAGCATCATGCGCCGGTCCCTCGTTCTTCGGGCAGCTTGAAGTCCGCGACCGAGTCGCTGAGCTTCTGCACCAGGTCGGCCAGTCGGCCCATCGACTGCGCGGTCTGGTTGCTGCCTTCGTAGGTCTGGATCGAGACGTCTCGGATACTGTTCATCTGGCCGGCGACCCGGGTGGCCGTCTCGGACTGGGTCTGCGCTTCCTGGGCGATGGATTCGATCATCGCGGAGAGGTCCTTCGACACCGACTCGATGCGCTTGAGCGCCTCGCCCGCGTCTTCGGCCTTTTCGGCCCCGGAGACCACCTCGGAGGTGGTGGATTCCATCGAAACGACGGCTTCCGCGGTATCCGCCTGGATGTTCTGCACCAGCATTTCGATGCGGCGCGTCGCGTTGGTGGCGCGCTCGGCGAGGCGCTGGACCTCGTCCGCGACCACCGCGAAGCCCCGCCCGGCGCCGCCGGCCGAGGCGGACTGGATCGCGGCGTTCAGGGCGAGGATATTGGTCTGCTCGGCGATGCCGTTGATCAGTTCGACGATGTCGCCGATTTCCTGGGACGATTCGCCCAGCCGCTTGATGCGCTTGGAGGTGTCCTGGATCTGGTCGCGGATCGTGTCCATGCCGCGAATGGTCTGCTGCACCATCTGGGAGCCGTTGTGCGCGATCTCGACCGAACGCCGCGCGACCTCGCTCGATTCGAGCGAGCGCTTCGCCATGCCGTCGAAGGATTCGGCCATCACGTTCATGGTGCCGGCGGCTTCCTGCACCTGCTCGGCCTGCTCGCCCGAGGCGGCGGCCAGCTTGCGCGTGGTGTCCATCGTGTCCTGGGCCGATTCGGACACCGTGTGCGCGGTGATGTTGATGCCGGTGACCAGTTCCCGGAGTTGCTCGACCGCGAAATTGACCGCGTCGGCGATCGCGCCGGTCATGTCTTCGGTGACCGTCGCGCGGACCGTCAGGTCGCCGTCGGCCAGCGAGCTCATTTCGTCCAGCAGCCGCATGATGGCCTGCTGGTTCTTCTGGTTCTGCATGCGCGCTTCGACCGCACGGCGGCGTTCGCTGCTGAGGAACGAGCGCACCATCAGCGCGATGGCCGCGACGATCACGACCAGCGCCAGCGAGCCGGACCACAGGGACGGCCACAGCCGCGTGTCGGCGCGGTACAGCACCTCGCCGGAGACGCTGCGGGCGAGGTCGAACATGTCCAGGCTGTCGACGAAGATGGCGTCGGCCGCGCCGCGCACGGCCAGGATGTCGCTGGTCGAGTTCAGAATGGTGTCGAGTTGGGGGCGCGCCTGGTCGTACAGCAGGCGCGTTTCGTCCAGCGCGGCGCGCGCCTCGGGCTGGGTGACCTGTTCCACGCCGACGCTGCGGCTGCCGCGCAGCAGCGCGTCCATGGTCTGCTCGAAGTACTCGATCTCGCGCGTGAAGTTGTCGGCCGCGGCGACCGAGCCGGTGCCGCCGCGCAGCATTTCCTTGAGATGGCGCAGGATCCGGTCGGACAGCACCAGTTGGCGTCCCGCGACGAACAACTGCTGGCGCGACGCGCCGGCGCTGGTCAGCGCGCGGATCGCCTGGTCGGTCAGTTCCTGGATCTGCGGGATGGCCTGGATGAAGGCGTTGCTTTCCGTCGCGAGGGCCATGACCTGGTCTTCGCGGTCGAGGATGTTCTGCGCGTTGGTCTTCATGCGCTGCCAGGTCTGGTCCAGGTCGGCCAGGGTGTCCGACATGCCGGCCGGCAGCGGCGGCAGGGAGCGCAGCGGGTCGCCGTCTTTCAGGGCATCCACGGCGTCGGTCATCGTGCCGGTGGAATCGCCCAGTTGCAGGAACGCGCTGCGGTTGCCCTCGACCGCTTCGGCGGCCGACTTGGCCAGTTGCTGTGAGTGCACCTGCAGGTCGGTCGACAGCCGGATCCATTCCTGCTGGTTGCGGCTCTCGCGCGTCAGCAGGTAAAACGTCACGGCGACGAAAGCCAGCAACAGTACGAGGAAGCCGACCATCGTGTAGAGGCGGCCGGATTTCTGGACGGCGGTCCTGTCCTGGGTCGATTTCATGGTTCGTTGCCTATCATCGCTCTTTTCGAGGAACCCTCTCTGACGTCCTGGCCCGGCGGCGTTCCGCGCGCTATGTCGCCGCGCCATGGAGAAACTCCGGCGAGGTGAACAGCCGGTCCAGGTCCAGTTCGTACCAGGTTTCCGCGCCGAGCGGGTGCTGGCGCGCCACGACGCCCTGCAGCGGCGAGCCGTCATCCAGTTCGGCCGGTTGTGCGTCGCTGTCGAGGAAGTGGCGCTGACCGAGCACTTCGTCGACCAGCAGGCCGATCGGCGCCTTGCTGAGACTGGCCGCCAGCAGTCGGCTGCCCGGCCCCGGGGTGGACGGCGTCCCGCTCAGGTAGCCGGCCAGATCGATCACGGTGAGCAGTTCGCCGCGCACGTTGGCGAGGCCGATGATCCACGGTTTGGCCCCGGGCACCGCGGTCGACGGCGCGCACGGCAGAATTTCGCTGATGCGGTCGATGTTGCAGGTGACGCGCTGGCCGGCGAGGCGGAAAACGATCCCGGTCCATTCGTCCGCCGGTCCGTGTCCCTCGCGGCTGCCCGGACGGAACGCGGCCGCCCGCTTCTCGTACTCGAGCAGTTTTGCGAAGGCGGTGTTCGTACCGATTCCTGTCATCTGTCCATTCACTTCCCTGTTCGTGGAACGTCGATGTGCATTCGTCTAGGCGGCGTGTTGTGCCACGGCGGCGAGCAGTTCCTCTTTGGTGAAGGGCTTGGTCAGGTACAGGTCGGACCCGACGACCCGGCCGCGCGCCTGGTCGAAGAGACCGTCCTTGCTGGTCAGCATGACGACCGGTGTGGCCCGGTATTCGGCGTTGTTCTTGATGATCGCGCAGGTCTGATAGCCGTCGAGGCGCGGCATCATGATGTCGACGAAAATCAGGTCGGGTTTGTGCCGGGCCACCATGGACAGGGCTTCGAACCCGTTCTCCGCGGTGACCACGTCGTACCCCTCGCCCTTGAGCATCGACTCGGCCGAACGCCGGATGGTGGAGCTGTCGTCGACGACGAGGATGCGCAGCGCGGCGGAACCGGAGGCGCCATCGGCCTTCTCGGGGGTGTGCTCTTCAGTCATATATCCTTCCCTGGTCAATCGAGCTGAAGCGGGCGCTGTGCGACGCCCGGTGGTGCCCGTTTCCGGTGAATATAGTCCACCGGGACCATCTAGTCTACCACTTTCGCTTGCAGATTCCAGAAGTAATCAACAGCTTATAAGGAAAAGCTAACACGGGTCATTGGTCATCGCTCGAGGCCCGCGCCCGCGTTTGATCGCTGGTACCGATCTCCGCTAGAGTCGATAATAACGGACTGCGAAACCGACGGGCGATTCGCCCGCGTAATCAGGGTAGACAGGATGAGCGACGTATCCCGAGCAAACGGCCGGCCCTGGCGCACCGGAGTCATCATGGACCCGATCGCCGGCATCGCCATGTACAAGGACTCGACCTTCGCCATGTTGCTGGAAGCCCAGCGGCGGGGCCACGAGATCCGGTACATGGAACCGGACGACCTCACCGTTCGCGATGGCGCGCCGTTCGGCCGCATGGCGCCGCTCGAAGTGCGCGACGATGCGGACGACTGGTTCACGCTCGGCGCGGCGGAGAACCGCGAACTGGCCGAACTCGATTTCCTGCTGATGCGCAAGGATCCGCCGTTCGACATGGACTACGTCTACACGACCTACGTTCTCGATCTCGCGGAGCAGGCCGGGGTGACCGTGGTCAACCGACCGCAGGCGCTGCGGGACGCGAACGAGAAGTTCTTCATTACCCGGTTTCCCCAGTGTTGCGTGCCGGCCCTGATCACGCGCCATTCGCGCGAGATCCGTGAATTCGTGCAGGCGCAGGGCCTGTCCGTCGTCAAGCCGCTCGACGGCATGGGGGGCGAATCGATCTTCCGGGTCGAGCCCGACGACCCCAACCTGAACGTGATCCTCGAAACGATCACGCGCAAGGACCGGGAACTGGTCATCGTGCAGCGGTTCATCCCCGAGATCACGCAGGGTGACAAGCGGGTGCTGGTGGTCGGTGGCGAGCCGGTGCCCTATGCGCTGGCGCGCATTCCCGGCGCCGGGGATTTTCGCGGCAACCTCGCCAAGGGCGGCACCGGCGTCGGCGTCGAACTGAGCGAACGGGACCGCTGGATCGTGAGCCAGGTTGCACCGGAACTGGTTCGACGCGGTATCCTGTTCGCGGGGCTGGACGTCATCGGCGACTGGCTGACCGAGGTCAACGTGACCAGCCCGACCTGCATCCGCGAGCTGGATGCGGCGTACGGGCTGAATATCGCGGGCGACCTGTTCGACGCCATGGAGGCGTTGCGCGACTGAGGACGCGATGGAGGCAAACGGATTTGGGACCGACGGCATGACGCTGAAAGACATTCGCTACCCGGCATGGACCCGGGATCGTTTCATGGTGTTCCTGGTCATGGCGACCGCGCTGCACGTGCTGGTCGTGTTCGGTCTCGGCTTCGGCCTGTCACTGACGCCGCCGCCCCGGCTCGCGGACACGCTGGACGTCGTGCTGGTGCAGTGGCGCTCCGAGAGCGAACCCGAAGAGGCGGATTACCTCGCCCAGGCCACCCAGAAGGGGGGCGGCGACACCACCGAGGACGTTCGTCCGTCGGAAACGGTCAGCGGCCCGCTGCCCGGACCGCAGGAGGGCGCCGATGCGCAGCAGGCCCGGCAACAGGTGCCGCAGCTCGCTGTCGAACAGCGGGAGATCCTCGCGGCCGAAGCGCCGTCCGAGAAGGCGCTGGACCCCAACCTGGCGGAGCAACCCGAGGCGCCGATGCCGGAGGCCGCCGAACTGGTCCGGCAGAGCATGGAGATGGCCAGCCTGCAGCCCGAGTTGAGCAGCGAGACGCGCTGGAAATCGAAGTTGCCGCGCCGCGAATTCATCTCGGCCAACACCCGCGAGTACGAATTCGCCAGCTACATGAGCAGCTGGGTGTCCAAGGTCGAGCGGGTCGGCAACCTGAATTACCCGACCGAACTGCGCGCGCGAAAACTGCACGGTGACCTGGTGATGACCGTCGGCATCCGCCGCAACGGCACGGTCGAAAGCATCGACGTACGCCGCAGCTCGGGCATTCCGGAGATCGACCAGGCGGCGGCGCGCATCGTGCGCCTGGCGGCGCCCTACGCGCCCCTGCCGGACAACATCGCGGAGCGCGTGGACATCCTGCACATCACGAGGACCTGGCGCTTCGAATCGGCGTTCGCCGTATCGCAAAGGTAGTGTGCCCCGCGCCGACGGTACGCGGCAGTCGATGCGTCGAACGTGAAGGATGACGCCGAATCAGGGCGCGCCGCGGATGTTCGTCAGGCCGAGGCGCAGCTCGACGATGTTGTCGTCCGGGTCGCGGATGTAGACCGACGAGCCAAAGGCCTCCGCGCCGTAGCGCACCGCGAAGTCGCCGACCTCGATCCCGTTCGATTCCAGCCACTCGCGCAGTTCCTGCTCGCTGATCGCCTCGATCTGCAGGCAGAAATGGTCGACGCTCTTCGCGGTGCCGGACGGCGGCGGTCCGCCGGCCCGGCCGAGTTCGCTGTCGACGTCCACGAGATCGATGAGGGACTGGCCGGCGCGAAGCTGGGTCAGGCCGACATGCGCCGGCAGGCGGCGTTCGATCCGGCAGCCCAGCACGTGGTCGTAGAAATGCAGCATGCGCTCCAGGTTCTGCGTGCGCAGCACGATGTGGTCGATCAGTCGAACCTTGATCATGTCTCCTCCGGACGGATCCATTTGCGGACGCGGGGCGCGCGATAGGCGGCGAAGCGGTCGAGCAGGCGGGTCTCCGAGTCGTCCAGCATGATCATCGGCCGGTAGTCGTCGCGCACGAACCCTTCGGCGACGGCGCGCTCCAGGAATCGGTACAGGTCGTCGAAGTAGCCGCCGACATCGAGCAGGCCGCACGGTTTTTCGTGCAGGCCGAGCTGCGCCCAGGTCAGCACCTCGAAAATCTCCTCGAGCGTACCCCAGCCGCCCGGCAGGGCCACGAAGCCGTCGGACAATTCCGCCATTCGCGCCTTGCGTTCGTGCATCGAATCGACCACCAGCAACTCGTCGAGCCCCTGGTGGGCGACTTCCTTGTCCGCGAAGAAGTGGGGCAGCACGCCGATCACTTCGCCGCCGTGCGCGAGCACCGCGTCGGCCACGACCCCCATGATTCCGACGCTGGCGCCGCCGTAGACCAGGCCGAGTCCGCGCCGCGCGAGCTCGGCGCCGAGCCGCCGGCCCGCGGCGGCATACGCCGCAGAGTGACCGGGGCTCGAACCGCAATAGACACAGATTCGCTTCACGGCTTCATTCTAACCCGTGCTCGGCCAGTACCCGCCAGGCGGCGGTCTTGCCTTCGAGGTCGAGGCTGGCATGGGCCGGGCTGGTCGACGGCAGGCGCTGCAGCGGCAGGTCGGCGGCGGCGCCGTCGAGCGTCGGCAGCACCCGGCGCCGGTACACCGACTCGGCCTTGGCGCCGTTGAAGAACACGCGGCGGATCTTCGGATGCGCGGCGTAAAACGCGGCGAAGTCGTTGGTCTCGATGCTGGCCTCGTCGATCGCCGAATCGAGGCTGCCGGGCCGCGTGCAGGCATGCAGCACGTCCCAGACCGCCACACCCCGCGCGGTCAGCTCGGCGGCGCGTTCCCGGTAATCCCCGGCCCGCAGCCCGAACAGGCGGGCCATGATCGGCCAGAAGGCATTGCGCGGATGGGCGTAGTACTGCTGCCGCGCCAGCGATTCGCGGCTCGGCATGCTGCCGAGAACGAGGGCGCGGGCATCGGCACGGGCCAGCGGCGGAAACCCTTCGATGCGGGTCATCCCCGGGCCTGCAGATAGTTTTCCAGCATGATCTGGGCGGCGATCGCGTCGACGCGGTCGGCGTGCTTGCGGCGCAGTGCGCCGCTGGCGCGCTGCTCGACGAAGCGGGCCGATGCGGCATGCGAGGTCAGGCGCTCGTCGATGAATTCGACGGTGATGGCGAATCGTTCGCCGAGGGCGGCGCCGAACGCGCGCGCCGCGCGCGACATCGGCGTTTCGTCGCCTTCGGCGCCGAGCGGAAGGCCGACCAGCGCGAGCGCGGGGCGCCAGTCCCGGATCAGCCGGGCGATCGAGTCCCAGTCGGGTTCGCGGCCGTGGCGCACGGTTTCCAGGGGTGTCGCGGTGCCGGTCGTCGCCTGGCCGACCGCCACCCCGATGCGCTTCAGGCCGTAATCGAAGGACAGGATATAACCGCGGGGCAGCGCGGCTTCAGGCATGGCCGGCTTCCGAGTGCAGCATGTCGGCGCGCACGCCGAGTCGGCCGAGCGCCTCGTCGAAGCGTCTCGGCACCGGCAGATCGAACACGATGGCGGTGTCGGCGGGAACCGACAGCCAGGCGTTGGCCAGCATCTCGTCTTCCAGTTGGCCGCCGCCCCAGCCCGCGTAGCCCAGTGCGACCATGAACTTGCCGGGGCCGTCGCCGGCCGCGATGTCGGCCAGCACGTCACGCGACGTGGTGACCATCATGTCCGGGCCGATGTGCAGGCTCGACTCATAGCCGTCTTTCGGGCTGTGCACGACGAAACCGCGGTCGCGCGAGACCGGCCCGCCTTCCAGCACGGGCAGTTGGCGCACGGTTTCGTCGTCGCATTCGAGTTTCAGCTGGGTGAATATCTCGCCCAGGTTGTAATCCGACAGCCGGTTGATGGTGATGCCGATCGCGCCGGCCTCGTTATGCTGGCAGAGCAGGGTGACGCTGCCGACGAAATTGTCGTCCACCATTCCGGGCATCGCGATCAGCATGTGCTGGTCGAGGTAGCCCGGCGCCTGTTTTCCGTTTCCTTCCGCCATGCCGTCCACATTGGGCGTTGATCGAACATTTTTCAAGTCGCGCTTGCTACAATGCATGGACGATGAACGAACGTCCGGCCGGGGTAGAAGAGCGTGCGGACGCGGCGCCCCGGCGCCGCCCGGTGCGCAGCTACGTCCTGCGCAAGGGGCGGATCACCGAAGGTCAGCGGCGGGCCCTGGAGGAATTGTGGCCGCGCTACGGCGTCGAGCCCGGCGAGGGGCCGCTCGATTTCGCCGCGCTGTTCGGCAACGACCGGCCGGTCATCCTGGAAATCGGGTTTGGCAACGGTGCGGCGACCTGGCGCATGGCCCGCGCTCGGCCGGACGAGAATTACCTTGGCGTCGAGGTGCATCGCCCCGGCGTGGGACACCTCCTGCTGAAGATCGAGGAACATGGCCTGGAAAACGTACGTGTCGCCTGCGAGGATGCCGTGGACCTGTTGCGCCGGCGCGTGCCCGATGCCAGCCTGGATGGCGTGCGAATCTTTTTTCCCGATCCCTGGCACAAGAAACGGCACCACAAGCGGCGCCTCGTTCAGGCGCCGTTCGTGGCCCTGCTGGCGCGCAGGATGAAACCCGGCGCCATCCTCCACATCGCGACCGACTGGGCCCCTTACGCGGAACACATGGTCGCGGTGCTGGCCGAAGCCCCGGCGTTCGAAAACCGTTCGCCACGCGGCGAATTCTGTCCCAGGCCGGACTGGCGGCCGCCGACGCGCTACGAGCGACGCGGCGAGCGTCTCGGCCACGACGTCTTCGATCTGGTCTACCGGCGGGTCGAATCGAGCGGAGCGCTCTGAATGGAAGCCGGAATTCATCTGTCGCAGGACATGGTGCTGGTGCTGGTGTTGCTCAGCGCGACCATTGGCCTGTTCGTATCCGAATTGGTGCGGATCGACATCGCCGCGCTGCTCGTCATGGTCGCCATCGGCCTGCTGGGCCTGGTTCCGTCGCGTGAGCTGTTCAACGGGTTCGCGTCCAATGCGGTGATTTCGATCATCGCCGTCATGATCCTGGGCGCCGGACTGGACCGAACCGGGGCCATGACCGTCGTTTCGCGCTGGATCCTGAAGGTGGGCGGCAGCACGGTTTCGCGCATCGTACCGCTGGTGTCGGGTACGGTCGGGCTGATTTCCGGCGTGATGCAGAACGTCGGCGCGACCGCGCTGTTCCTGCCCGTCATGTCGCGGATTTCCGTGCGTACCGAGATCCCCCTGTCGCGCCTGCTGATGCCGATGGGCACCTGCGCGATCCTGGGCGGCACGCTGACCATGGTCGGCTCCTCCCCCCTGATCCTGCTCAACGACCTGATCGAAAATGCGAACCAGACGCTGCCGCCGGGCGTCGAGACGCTGGAGACGTTTCACCTGTTCGACGTGACCCCGGTCGGCATCGTGATGCTGGCGTCGGGCATCCTCTATTTTCTGATCGCCGGCAAATGGTTGCTGCCCGAACCCACGGAAAAACCGAGTGGCGGCGCCCCCTCGAAGACCAAGAGCTATTTCGCGGACGTGTACGGGATCGAGGGCGACATCTACGAGTTGCTGGTCACCGTCGACAGCCCGATGGTCGGCATGACGATCGCCGACGCCGAGCAGATGGAAGGCGCGCCGCTGATGCTCGCGATCCGCAATACCGACGAACCGCGCCTGGCGCCGCCCGCGGACGAGATGATCTGGGTGGGCACGATCCTGGGCGTCATGGGCACGCGCGAGGTGGTCGGGCGATTCGCGCTCGACAACGAGTGCCGTGTCCAGCCCCGCCTGCGCACCTTCGGCGGACTGTTCAATCCCAGCCGTGCCGGCATCTCGGAAGTCGTCATTCCCCCCGGTTCGCGGCTGGTCGGACAGACCATCGCGGAGGCGCGTCTGCGCACGCGCTTCGGCATCAGCGTGCTGGCGGTCAACCGGCGCGGCGAGGCGCTGACCGAGGACGTCCGCGAAGTCGAACTGGAAACGGGCGACTGCCTGGTCTCGCACAGCACCTGGCGGGACCTGTCGGCCGTCAGCCAGGAACGCGATTTCGTCGTCGCCACGGACATTCCGGCCGAAGAGCAGCGCCCGCACAAGGTCGGCTGGGCGGTGCTCTTCTTTGCGCTCTCGATGAGCCTGATCATCTTCACCGATTACCGGCTGTCGATCGCCTTGCTGGTCGGCGCGATGGGCATGGTGCTGACCGGCGTGCTGAGCATCGACGAGGCCTACGAGTCGGTCAGCTGGAAAACGGTGTTCCTGCTGGCCAGCCTGATCCCGCTCGGCCAGGCGATGGAGCGCACCAGCACCGCGGCCTGGATCGCGCAGGAGATCATGCAGGTGCTCGGTGACGTTCCCGAGATCGCCATCCAGGCGGCGCTCGCGGTGCTCGCCACGGTCTTCAGCCTGGTCATGTCGAACGTCGGGGCGACGACCATCCTGGTGCCCATCTCGGTCAGTATTGCGCTGGCGACCGGCGCCAACCCGACCATGTATGCGCTGATCGTCGCGCTTGCGACGTCCAATGCGTTCATTCTGCCGACCCACCAGGTCAACGCGCTGATCATGGGGCCGGGCGGTTACCGCGTCGCGGACTTCATCCGCGTCGGCACGCCGATGAGCGTGATCTTCATCGTCGTCATGCTGGCGATGGTCAACGTGGTCTTCTGAGGCCGGCCATGCCTGTTTACCGCATCGGCGGCCCCCCCGCCAACCCGTTCGCCCGCCTGCTGGCCGGATTGGTCGGCGTGCTGGCCGTGGTCGGCGCCGCCTTCTTCGGCCTGTTCCTGTTCGCGGCGGCGATCGCGGTGGGCCTGATCGCCTGGGGCGTCATCGCGCTTCGGGTCTGGTGGATTCGCCGGCGCCTGAAAGCGGCCGGCGTGCGGCCGGAGAACCCGTTCGGGGAGGAGCCGGACCGCACCGACGAGGGCGACCGGTCGGTGATCGAGGCCGATTACGAGGTCGTCTCGCGCGACCAGGAAAAGCGCTGACGGGTTTCGGGCCCCGCGCCGCGAGGGATGCGGCAGGCGCTGCCCGATCCTGACTTGGTAAAAGCGTTTCCTTGTGACTAGAATTAAGTGAAATCCAAAGGAGAGTTGCAGCATGTCCACGATCCGTGAGGTCCTCGACCGCAAAGGGCACAACGTTCTGACCGTCACCGGCGACACGTCGGTTCTCGACGCCATCCGCAACATGTCCGACGCGAACATCGGCTCCATCGTCATATGCGACGACGCGGAACCGATCGGCATCTTCACCGAGCGGGACTACCTGCGCAAAATCGTCCTCGAGGGCCGTTCCTCGGACAGCACGCCGGTGGCGGAGGTGATGTCGGCGCCGCTGATCACTGCGCCGTCCGACGAGTCGACCCGCACCGCGATGGAGACGATGACCGAGTGCCGCTGCCGCCACCTGGTGGTCATCGACGACGAAAAAATGGTGGGCGTGGTCTCGCTCGGCGACCTCGTCAAGCATCTGCTCAGCCAGGCCGAGGCCGAGGTGGAGCAGTTGTCCGGTTACATCGCCGGAAGTTACTGAGCCGGATCATCCGGCGGGGCGACGTCGCGGCGGCCCGCTGACGTCGAGTGGGCGCCGTCGGTCTCGCGTTGCAGTGCGGCGCGGATGGCGTCGCGGATCTCGGCCGCGCTCTTTCCCTTGCGACGCTGTTCCACCACCACCGACTCCACCTGTTCGAGCACTCGATCGATCGATCCCACCGGGCTGTCCGGCGTCAGCGGCTCCTGCTCGCCGAACAGGTTGATCCAGCGCTCGCTGCGCTTGCCGAGGTCGATGACCCGGCGAAACTCGACGTCGCAGCCGTCGCCGCCGCGGACCAGGCCGAGCACCGCCGCGACCAGCGAAATCGGAATCAGCAGGGCGTCGCGGAATCCGTCGGCGATCAGTTTCAGTTGCAGTATGAAAACGTCCCGCAGCAATTGTTCGCGGGGACCGCGCGGTTGATCGTTCATGGCCGTGGATCCATGTTAGGGAATAATCCATCCTAACTGCCGGAGTACGACCATGAAATACCTGCACACGATGGTTCGGGTCACGGACCTGGACGCCTCGCTCGATTTCTATTGCGACAAGCTCGGTCTCGAGGAGGTGCGCCGCAAGGACGTGCCCGACGGCCGGTTCACGCTGGTGTTCCTCGCCGCCCCGGGCGATTCGTCCGGGGAACTGGAACTGACCTTCAACTGGGACCCCGAGGAATACGGCGGCGGCCGCAATTTCGGCCACCTCGCCTACCAGGTCGACGACATCTACGCGGCCTGTGCGCGGTTGCGCGACGGCGGTGTCGTCATCAACCGGCCGCCGCGCGACGGGCGCATGGCCTTCGTGCGCTCGCCGGACGGCATTTCGATCGAGCTGTTGCAGAAGGGCGAGGCGTTGCCGCCCCGCGAACCCTGGGCCTCGATGGCGAATACGGGCAGCTGGTGACCGACCGCGACGCGACCTAGAGCAGGTAGACCGTGGCCAGCAGGCCCGCGGTCGTCATCGTGATCGTGTACGGCAGCGCCAGCAGCACCATTCGGCCGTAACCGAGGCGAATGACGGGCGCCAGCGCCGAGGTGAGCAGGAACAGGAACGCCGCCTGCCCGTTCGGGGTGGCGACCGACGGAATGTTCGTGCCGGTGTTGATGGCGACGGTCAGCAGGTCGAAGTGCTCCCGCGTGATCTCACCCGCCTGCAGCGCCGCGAACACTTCGTTGATGTAGACGGTCGCGACGAACACGTTGTCGGAAATGGCGGACAGGAGTCCGTTGGCCATGAAGAACACCGGTACCTGGGCCTTCGGATCCAGCGTGAAGACGTGCTCGATGATCGGCATGAACAGGTGCTGGTCGTGGATGACCCCGACGATGGCGAAAAAGACGACGAGCAGCGCGGTGAACGGCAGGGCCTCCTCGAACGCATGGCCCAGGCGATGTTCCTCGATGATGCCCGTGAACGCGGTCGCCAGCACGATGACGGTCAGGCCGATCAGACCGACTTCCGCCCAGTGGAACGCCAGCGCGACGACCAGGAACACCGCGACCAGTGCCTGGACGATCAGCGAGGCTTTCTCTGCGGGCGTCCGCTTCTCGTCTTCCAGGCGATCGTATTCCTCCAGGATCCGGCGCGCGGCCAGCGGCATCTCGTAGCCGTAGCCGAGGATGCGGAACCGCTCCACCAGCACGCAGGTCAGCAGGCCGGTGAAAAGCACCGGTATGCTGACGGGCGACATGCGCACGAAGAATTCGACGAACTGCCAGCCGGCGACCTCGCCGATCAGCAGGTTCTGCGGTTCGCCCACCAGGGTGCACACGCCGCCCAGGGCCGTGCCGACCGCGCCGTGCATCATCAGGTTGCGCAGGAACCCCCGGAAGTGATCGAGGTCGCTGCGGGTCTCCGAGCCGATGCCGGTGTCGTCGGCGTGGTCGTGGTCTTCGTCGAAGCCCTTGCCGGAGGTGACCTTGTGGTAGACCGCGTACAGGCCGGCGGCCACCGTGATGATCACGGCGGTCACGGTCAGGGCGTCGAGGAAGGCGGACAGCACGGCGGCGGTCAGGGAAAACAGCAGCGAGAGCAGGATCTTGGACCGCACGCGAATCATGATCTTGGTGAAGATGTACAGCAGCATGTCCTTCAGGAAGAAGATGCCGGCCACCATGAAGATCAGCAGCAGAATCACCTCGAAGTTCGCTTCGGCTTCGTGGTACACGGTGCCGGACGAGGTGAGCCCGATCACGACGGCCTCCAGTGCGAGCAGCCCGCCCGGCTGCAGCGGGTAGCACTTCAGGGCCATCGCCAGGCAGAAGATGAATTCGGCGACCAGCACCCAGCCTGCCACGAAGCCGCCGAGGGTCACCAGGACGATGGGATTCACCAGCAGGAAGCCGATGATCGTCAGCTTGTACCAACTCGCGGCGTTTCCCAGGAAGTTGTCCAAAACGGACTGTGCAATCGTTCGGTGCATGGTCTCTCTCGAAATTCCCCGAAGCCGTAGCACGCCATTCTATTGGTTCGGGCACGCGGGGACTAGTTTCCCGTTCGACGCGGCCCCGCCTCAACCGACTTTGCGTCGCGGAATCGAATCCGATAGAATACATATCTCCATATCTTGATTGAAAGATATTGAATTTGCGGGCAGCCGGCCACCGCGCCGATGACGGTGCGGCCCGGCGGCTTTACGTTCGCCAGCGGGCCGAGTCGGCCCGGATACAGAGGAAACAGGAAATGAGCAGTTACTTGTTTACCTCGGAATCGGTTTCCGAGGGACACCCGGACAAAGTCGCAGACCAGATCTCGGACGCGGTGCTGGACGCCATTCTCGCCGAGGACAAGGAGGCGCACGTCGCCTGTGAGACCTTCATCAAGACGGGCGTCGCCATCGTTGGCGGAGAAATCACGACCAGTGCCTGGGTCGACCTCGAAGAGCTGATCCGGCGGGTCATCGTCGACATCGGCTATGACTCGTCCGACGTCGGTTTCGACGGCCACACCTGCGCCGTGATGAACATCATCGGCAAGCAGTCGCCCAACATCAATCAGGGTGTGCGGCGCGAGGCGCCGGAAGACCAGGGCGCAGGCGACCAGGGCCTCATGTTCGGTTACGCGACCAACGAAACCGACGTGCTGATGCCCGCTCCGATCCATTACGCGCACGAACTGGTCAAGCGCCAGAGCGTGGTGCGCCGGACGACCGATGACGGCCGCCACCACCTGCGTCCGGACGCCAAGAGCCAGGTAACTTTCCGTTACGAAGACGGCAAGCCGGTCGGGATCGACGCGGTCGTGCTGTCGACCCAGCACAACCGCGATTCGAGCCAGGACGACCTGCGCGAACTGGTGATGGAGGAGATCATCAAGCCGGTGCTGCCGGAGGCCTGGCTGAACGGCAATACCAAGTACCACATCAACCCGACCGGCGCCTTTCACATCGGCGGCCCGGTCGGCGATGCCGGCCTGACCGGCCGCAAGATCATCGTCGACACCTACGGCGGCATGGCCCGCCACGGCGGCGGCGCGTTTTCCGGCAAGGACCCGTCCAAGGTCGACCGGTCGGCGGCGTACGCCTGCCGCTACGTGGCCAAGAACCTGGTGGCCGCGGGGCTGGCCGAACGCGTCGAGATCCAGGTGTCGTACGCGATCGGCGTGGCGGAGCCGACCTCGGTGACCGTCGAGACCTTCGGCACCGAAAAAGTGCCGGTGCAGAAAATCGAGCAGATCGTGCGCCAGGAGTTCGACCTGCGGCCGTACAGCATCATTCACATGCTGGACCTGATCCAGCCGATCTACACGCCGCTGGCGGCCTACGGGCATCTGGGCCGCGAAGACCTGAACGTGACCTGGGAGAAGACCGATCGCGTCGAGCATATCCGCTCCGCGGCCGGCCTGTAACCCCACAGAATAATTGGAGAATTCGACATGAGTGCAGTGATAGAACCCCTTAAGAAAACCGACTACCACGTCGCCGATATCGGCCTGGCGGATTTCGGCCGCAAGGAAATCGCGATCGCCGAGACCGAAATGCCGGGCCTGATGGCCGTGCGCGAGGAATACCGTGACGCGCAGCCGCTCAAAGGCGCGCGCATCGCCGGCAGCCTCCACATGACGATCCAGACCGCGTTGCTGATCGAGACCCTGAAAGACCTCGGCGCCGAAGTGCGCTGGGCGTCGTGCAACATCTACTCGACCCAGGACCACGCGGCCGCGGCGATCGCCGCCGGCGGCACCCCGGTGTTCGCCTTCAAGGGCGAGTCGCTGGACGAGTACTGGGAGTTCACGCACCAGATCTTCAACTGGGGTGCGGGCGACGCCGATGAGGATTTCGCCAACATGATTCTCGACGACGGTGGTGACGCGACCCTGCTGCTCTACCTGGGCGCCCGCGCCGAACAGGATCCGTCCGTGCTCGACAACCCGGGCAGCGAAGAAGAGGTCGCGCTGTTCAACTCGATCCGCAAGCGGCTGGACAGCCGTCCGGGCTGGTACGGCCGCGCCCTGTCGCACATCCGGGGTGTGACCGAGGAAACCACGACCGGCGTCAAGCGGCTGTACAGCATGGCGAAGTCCGGTGACCTGCCGTTCCCCGCGTTCAACGTGAACGATTCGGTGACCAAGTCGAAGTTCGACAACCTCTACGGTTGCCGCGAGTCCCTGGTCGACGGCATCAAGCGGGCGACCGACGTGATGGTCGCCGGCAAGATCGCCGTGGTGGCCGGTTACGGCGACGTCGGCAAGGGCTGCGCACAGTCGCTCAAGGGCCTTGGCGCGACGGTCTGGATCACGGAAATCGATCCGATCTGCGCCCTGCAGGCGGCGATGGAAGGCTTCCGCGTGGTCACGCTGGAGGAAGCGGCGCCGAAGGCCGACATCTTCGTCACCGCGACCGGCAACTACCACGTCATCACGCACGACCACATGGCGGCGATGAAACACCAGGCGATCGTCTGCAACATCGGGCATTTCGACAACGAGATCGACGTCGCCAGCGTCAAGCAGTACGAATGGGAAAACATCAAGCCGCAGGTCGACCACGTGATCTTTCCGGACGGCAAGCGCATCATCCTGCTGGCCGAGGGCCGCCTGGTGAACCTCGGCTGCGCCACGGGCCACCCGAGCTTCGTGATGTCCAACTCCTTCACCAACCAGGTGCTGGCCCAGATGGAACTGTGGAACCACGGTGATCGGTATGAAAACCAGGTCTACGTCCTGCCCAAGCACCTGGACGAGAAAGTCGCCCATCTGCACCTGCAGCGCATCGGAGCTTCGCTGACGGAGTTGACCGAACAGCAGGCGCGCTACATCGGCGTCGATGTCGAAGGGCCCTACAAGCCCGACCACTATCGCTACTGACGCAACACGATGTCCGGCCGGGGCGCCGCACGGCGCCCCCGGCTGACGGAGGCCGGATCCGGTGGCTGATTCCCCGCGTATTTCCTTCGAGTTCTTTCCGCCGCGCACGGCCGAGCAACGCGCGCTGCTCGGCAGCACCTGGCGAAAACTCGCGCCCCTGCAGCCGGAATACCTGTCGGTGACCTTCGGCGCCGGCGGATCGACTCTCGATGCGACCCGCGAGACCGTGGAGGCGCTGGCGGCCGCCACCGACGTGCCGGTCGCGCCGCACATCTCGTGCATGGCGCACAGCGAGGACATGCTGCGCGGGTTGCTCGAGCGCTACCGCGCCGGCGGTATCGACCGACTGGTCGTGCTGCGCGGCGACCGGCCCGAGGGGGTCAGCCAGGGCGGACCGTTCCACCATGCCAACGAACTGGTCGCCTTCATCCGCGACGTGTTCGGCGACGCGTTCCACATCGAGGTGGCCTGTTACCCGGAATTCCATCCGGAATCGGAGTCGCCGGCCAGCGAGATGCACTGGTTCAAGCAGAAGGTCGAGGCCGGCGCGGACGGCGCCGTCACGCAGTATTTCTACAATCCGGACAGCTACTTCCGGTACGTCGACGATTGCCGCCGGGCCGGCATCGGGATCCCGATCACGCCCGGAATCATGCCGATCGGCAATTACGCCCAGCTGGCCCGCTTTTCGGCGATGTGCGGCGCGGAAATTCCCCAGTGGCTGCGGCGCCGTCTGGAAGGGTTCGGTGACGACCGGGAATCCGTCTACCGCTTCGGGCTCGACGTGGTGACCGAGCTGTGCGAGCGCCTGCTCGCCGGCGGCGCGCCCGGGCTCCACATCTACACACTCAATCGCGCCAACACCAGCCTGGAGCTCTGGCGCCGCCTGAACGGCTGAATTCCGCGCCCCGAAACCGGCACGGCCGGGGGTGATGCGGTACCATGAAACCGGCTACGGAGCGGGCAGAGGTGGCAGCAATGAGCAAAGGTCGTGTTCTCGGCGTCGGCGGCGTATTTTTCCGGTCCAGCGATCCGGCCGCCCTGGGCGAGTGGTACGCTCGCCATCTCGGGTTCGACATCGAGGCGCTGGGCGGGTCCCGCGGCGCCAGTTTCCGTCCCGCCGACATGCCGCCGGCGGCCTTCACCGTGTGGGGCGCCTTCGCCCGCGACACCGAGTACTTCGGCGCGCCGCAACAGGCCTACATGATCAACCTCGTGGTCGACGATCTCGACGCCGCGCTGGAAAACGTGGCGGACGGCGGCGCACAGGTGCTCGAGGATCGCGAGGAGCACGATTTCGGCCGCTTCGGCTGGTTCGTCGACCCGGACGGCAACCGGGTCGAGCTCTGGGAACCCCCGGAACCGGAATGACCGCAGCGGCTTCAACCGGAAGTGAACGGCTCGATGACCTCGAAGCCCGTCTCGCGTTCCAGGACGACCTGATCGAGCGCCTGAACGACGTCGTCGCCCGGCAGGACCGTGAAATCGTGGCCCTGGGGCAGCGCCTGCGCGCGCTCGAGAAACGCCTGGCCGACCTCGATGAAACGGCGGTGGCCGGCTCGGCCGGCGGCCACGAGGTGCCACCGCACTACTGAAGCGACGCCACGCTGAACAGCAGGATGTCCGCGTCGTCATCCGGCATGCGGACCGGTCCTTGCTGCTGCATTCCGAGCTTTTCGAGCAACCGGATCGATGCGCCGTTCGACGGCGTGACGATGGCGTTCACGCGCTCCAGTCCGAGGCGGTCGCGCGCCTGCGCCATGACGGCCCGGGCCGCCTCCAGCGCGATGCCGCGGCCCCGGTACGCCGGCAACAGGCCGTAGCCGATATCGGGGTGTTCGAACTGTTCGCGTTTGAACAGTCCGCAGATTCCCATCGGCGCCCCGCCGTCGCGGGCCGCGATCCGGTAGGGGCCGTAACCGTGGGATCGATACAGGGCCAGGACACCGTCACGCATCGCCGTGAGCGCCGCCTGGGGTGTACGGATGCCGCGGTCGCCCACGTTGCGGATGAAATCCGGATCGTTCCAGATCGCGAGCATCAGGTCGGCGTCGTCCTCGGTCAGCCAGCGCAGTTCGAGGCGGTCGGTCAGCACGTTGCGGTCCATGGTCTTCACGTGAACAGCTCCAGAGGCGCCTCCTGCAGCGCGGACAGTTGTTCGCGCAGGCCCAGCACCAGGTCATCCCAGTAGCGGCCGTCGTCGAACCAGGGAAAGGCGGCCGGAAAGGCGGGGTCGGCCCAGCGGCGCGCGATCCAGGCGGCGTGGTGCAGCATGCGCAGGGTGCGCAGCGCCTCGATCAAATGCAGTTCGCGGGCGTCGAAGTCGTGAAACTGCGCGTACCCCTCGACGACGCGGGCCAGCTGCGCGGTTCGCTCGGCGCGCTCGCCGGCGAGCAGCATCCACAGGTCCTGGATCGCCGGGCCGCTGCGCGAGTCGTCGAGGTCGACGAAAAACGGCCCATCGCGCCACAGCAGGTTGCCGGGGTGCAGGTCGCCATGCAGGCGCAGCGCGCGGAACCGGCCGGCCCGCGACCACGCGGCATCGACGTGGATCATCAGGTCGCGGGCCAGGCTGGCGAAGGCCGTTTCCAGGTGCGGCGGCACCCAGTGCCCGTCGAGCAGGGTTGCGATCGATGCGCGGCCGAAGTCGTCGGGCGTCAATTCGGGGCGCTGCCGAAACGGCCGCGCTGCGCCGACCGCGTGGATCCGTCCGATGCAACGGCCCAGTTGCAGCAGCGTATCCCGGTCTTCGAGCTCCGGCGCATGACCGCCCTGGCGCCGGAACAGCGCGAAGCGGAAGCCGGCGTCGTCGAACAGGGTGCGGCCGTCGATGACGAGCGGCGGAACGACGGGGATTTCGGCGCTTTCGAGTTCCAGCGTGAACGCATGTTCTTCGAGTATCTGCTCGTCGGACCAGCGGCCCGGCCGGTAGAACTTGGCGACCACCGGGTCATTTTCCTCCAGCCCGATCTGGTAAACGCGGTTCTCGTAGCTGTTCAGCGCCAGCAGGCGGCCGTCGGTGCGCAGGCCGATCGATTCCACCGCGCCCAGCACGGTGTCGGGATCGAGCCGGTAATACGGCGCGGCATCAGTCGGGTGGGTTGTCATTGACGCATGATAACGTCAAAAAGCTCCGGCACACGCCTGTCGAATGACTTAGAATAGGACGAACCCCGCAAAGACATCCCCATGAGTAACGACACCAAGAATCTCGCCCTTTATTGCGACTTCGAGAATATCGCGCTGGGCGTCCGTGACGCGAACTACGCCCGTTTCGAAATCAACGAGGTGCTCGAGCGCCTGCTGGTCAAGGGCAACATCGTGGTCAAGAAGGCCTACTGCGACTGGGAGCGCTACAAGGGCTTCAAGGCCGACATGCACGAGGCGTCCTTCGAGCTGATCGAAATTCCGCACGTGCGCCAGTCCGGCAAGAATTCGGCGGATATCCGGATGGTCGTCGACGCGCTCGACCTGTGTTACACGAAGTTGCACGTCGACACCTTCGTGATCATCTCCGGCGACTCCGATTTTTCACCGCTGGTTTCCAAGCTGCGCGAGAACAACAAGATCGTGATCGGCGTCGGCGTGAAGAACTCGACATCCGACCTGCTGATCGCGAACTGCGATGAATTCATCTATTACGACGACCTGATTCGTCAGGCCGAACGGCGCAAACCGGTAAAGAAGAAGACCAACGGTCGCAAGGAGACGGAAGAGCGCCCGCAGAAGAGCCGCCAGGAGCGACGCGCCGAGAAAGCGTTCGAGCAGGTTCTGGAAACGATCGACGATCTGCTTTCCGAACGGGGCGACGAGGAACCGGTCTGGGGCTCGATGGTCAAGCAGGCGCTGAAACGCCGCAAGCCCGGATTCAACGAGAGTTATCACGGCTTCCGCTCGTCCCGGCTTCCGCCGGGTCGCAAATGAAAAAGGGCGCTCTGATTCACACGCCTTCCCACGGCGTGGCGAACGCCTTTATCAGGTCAGCGCGAAACACCCCTTCGGCGCACGACCGTTTGTGCCTGTTCCCCCAGCATTCGGGCTTTGAGGCTGACATAGGGTCGGGCGACCGCCGGCGGGGAGCCGGGGCCGCCCATCCTGGCGACGGCTTGGTTCGATTCCTGTCGCGCCCACACGCGGAAGAGTTTTTCGATGTGGTCGATCATGTGTGCCTTCCCTGGCCTTGTGTGGCGCCAATCCTTTGGCGATCGAAAAGGTGGGATATCCGGGGCCCTGATTGGGCAAAGAGGGGCAGGACCCCGGACGTTCCCGCTAACTGCTACCAGTCAGTTAGTGTCTTTCATCAGGTTAAATGCAAGGGGCGTGCCATTAAGGGTCTTCGCCGGTTGAATCCAGCAAAAACAAAAGGTTGTCAAGGATGATGCGCTGCGAACCTGAGCTCCGCGGACCGTCTGGCTGTCGCGATGCGTCACGTATTGTGACGCTTTTTGTCAGTTCGGGACCCTGGGCGGGAGCAGCGCGCCGCATTGCCGGGCGGCGCGGGCCGGTCAGACCGGTTCGAGCCAGCCCCACTTGTCCTCGGTGGTGCCGTCGAACAAGCCGAAGTAGGCGGATTGAAGCTGTTTCGTGATGGGGCCGCAACCGCCGTTGCCGATGGTCATGTGGTCGACCTGGCGCACCGGCGTGACCTCCGCGGCCGTGCCGGTCATGAAGATCTCGTCGGCGCCGTACATCTGCTCGCGGGAAATGGTCATCTCCACGGTGTCGATGCCGGCCTCGGCGGCCAGCGTGATGACCGCATCGCGGGTAATGCCCGCCAGGATGCTGGCCGACGCGGGCGGCGTCAGCAGGCGACCTTTCTGCACCAGGAAGATGTTCTCGCCGGCGCCTTCGCTGAGCAGGCCGTCCACGCCCAGACCAATGCCCTCGGTAAAGCCGCGCTCGCGTGCTTCCAGTCCGATCAGCTGGCTGGAAAGATAATTGCCGCCGGCCTTGGCGCCGGGCGGCATCGTATTCGGAGCCAGGCGGTTCCACGACGTAATGCAGGCCGCGATGCCGTTCTTGACGCCCTCTTCGCCGAGGTAGGCGCCCCATGGCGCGACCATGATCGCGGTCTCGACGAGGTCCATGTCTTTCGGCACCACGCCGAGTCCGCAATTGCCGCGCGCGATGATCGGCCGGATGTATGCGCTGGCCAGGCCGCTGTCGCGAACGGTCTCGCGCATGGCGGCGTGCAGTTCTTCGAGACTGTACTTCAGTGGGATCCGATAGATGCGGGCCGAGTACGCGAGCCGGTGCAGGTGATCCATGCCGCGCATGATCATCGTGCCCTGCGGCGTGGCGTAGGCGCGGATGCCTTCGAACACGGAGGAGCCGTAATGCAGGGCGTGGCTGGCGACGTGCACGGTGCAGTTTTCGTAGTCACGCAGTTCGCCGTTGAACCAGATTCTGGGCTTGTTACTCATGGGTCCTCACCTGTCGCTCATCACCGGTCCCGGGCGGCGTTCGCCCCGTGGGTGCGGTGCTTGAATCATGGGGCGCCGACCGCCGCTGGCGGAGCGTCCTCGCGGATACGAGGCTATTTTAAAGAACCCGTGGTGCGACTGATACAATCAACGCACGTTTGCCTGCGGGAGATCAAATCGAATGGAGTGGAAGTTGTTGTTCACGGTGTTCGCCAGCGTTTTCGTCGCTGAAATGGCCGACAAGACACAACTGGTGACGCTGCTGTTCGCGGCCGACCGGGACGTCAGCCGATGGACGGTGTTTTTCGGTTCCGCGTCGGCCCTCGTGCTGACCAGCGCGATCGGGGTGCTGGCCGGCGGTCTGCTGGCGCAGTGGGTCAACGTCA
This sequence comes from Lysobacterales bacterium, assembly GCA_037384065.1. GTDB lineage: Bacteria > Pseudomonadota > Gammaproteobacteria > Xanthomonadales > SZUA-36 > JABDPF01. The sequence goes on along the minus strand of JARROJ010000014.1, from coordinate 43,933 downwards.
AGCTGATGTCGGTGATCGCCGGCGCCGGCTTCATCGTGATCGGCGGCTGGACCCTGTGGCACGGCCTGTCCGGAACCCCCTGAACCACGCGTCGCCGTGAACCGCGCAACCCATCACCACCATCACCACGCGCCGCCGGACTACGGCCGCGCGTTTGCCGCGGCGGTGATCCTGAATCTGGGCTTCGTCGTCATCGAGGCCGTTTACGGATTCCTGTCCGGCTCGCTGGCCCTGTTGACCGATGCCGGGCACAACCTGAGCGACGTGCTGGGGCTGCTGCTCGCCTGGGGCGCTGCCGCGCTGGCCCGGCGCAAACCGTCGGCCCGGCGGACGTACGGTTATTCGCGAGCCACGATTCTCGCGTCGCTGTTCAGCGGGCTGCTGCTGATGGGGGCCGTCGGCGCGATCGGCTGGGAAGCCGTCAACCGGTTGTTGGCGCCGCCGCAGCCCGCCGGTCTGACCATCATGATCGTGGCCGCGATCGGCGTGGTCATCAACACCGTCACGGCGCTGTTTTTCCTGTCCGGAAAGGATCGCGACCTGAACATCCGCGGCGCATTCCTGCACATGGCCGCGGATGCCGCGGTTTCGCTCGGCGTGGTGCTCTCCGGCGCGCTGATCCTGTTCTTCGGGCTGAACTGGGTGGACCCGATGATCAGCCTGGTGATCGCGGCCGTGATTTTCCTGTCCACCTGGGGCCTGCTGCGCGATTCGCTGAATCTCGCCGTGGACGCCGTGCCGCGTGAAGTCGACCCGGACGCGGTCCGGGAGTACCTGCTCGGCTTGCCCGGGGTGCGCGCGCTGCACGATCTGCATATCTGGGCGATGAGTACGACCGACACCGCGCTGACGGTGCACCTGGTGATGGATGTGTACCCCGGCGACGATCGCTTCCTGGCGGATGTCGCGCGACACCTCGATCATCGGTTCCGCATCAACCACGCCACCGTGCAGATGGAGCGCGAGACATCCGACGTGACCTGCCGCCAGGCGCTGCACTGCGCCGATTGACCCGCCGTCGGCACACGGCGGCGGAACTTGTTAGGCTAAAAAGAGAAGACGGTCGCGCCGAGCGGCGCGGCCCGGAAGTTTGGAACAGGAGGACGGTTTGACGGACGGTACGACGGGCGCAGCCACCAGCGCGCAGGCGGAAGATGGAGACGCAGCGGCGGGGCATCCCCGCCAAACCCTGGCGGACCGTTACCGGTCCGTGCGGGCGCAAACCCTGGCCCTGACCGGGCCACTCGGTGCGGAGGACCAGGTCATCCAGTCGATGGCCGACGTCAGCCCGACGAAGTGGCACCTGGCCCACACGACCTGGTTTTTCGAAACCTTCATCCTGCGTGAACACGCGGCCGGCTACCGACCGTTCGATGCGCACTTCAACTACCTGTTCAACAGCTACTACGAAGCGGCCGGGCCGCGCCACGAGCGGGCCCAGCGCGGTCTGCTCTCGCGCCCCTCGCTGGAGGAGGTCCACGCCTATCGCGCGCACGTCGACGAGGGCATGGAGGCCTTGCTGGCCGCCGCGGCCGCGCCGCACGCGAACGGCGGCCCGACGGAACTCGTCGAACTCGGCCTGAACCACGAGCAGCAGCACCAGGAACTGATCCTGATGGACATCAAGCACGTCCTGTCGCGCAATCCGCTGCGCCCCGCGTATGCGCCGCGTTCCGGGGAACGCGCGGACGCCGCGCCGCCGCTGCGCTGGGTGTCCTGTCCGGGCGGTGTTCGGCGCATCGGCCACGACGGCGCGGGCTTCTGTTTCGACAACGAGGCGCCGCGCCACCGCACCTGGCTGGAAGATTTCCGGCTGGCTTCGCGGCCGGTCAGCAATGCCGAATACCTCGCGTTCATCGAGGACGGCGGTTATGACGAGCCGCGCTGGTGGCTGTCGGACGGTTGGCAGACGGTCCGGGAGGAGCACTGGCGCGCGCCGTTGTACTGGTACCGCGAAGACGGCCGGTGGCAGGAGTTCACGCTGCACGGCGGCGGAGCGCTCGATCCCGCCGCCCCCGTCGTCCACGTCAGCTACTACGAGGCGGACGCCTTTGCCTCCTGGGCGGGCAAGCGCCTCCCGACCGAGGCGGAATGGGAAACCGCGGCCGCCGGATCGGCCGCCGAAACCGCCGGCGGATTCGGGCTGCATCCCGCCGCGGCCTCAGACGGCGATGGCCTGCAGCAGATGATCGGTGGCGTCTGGGAATGGACCGCGAGTCCGTACGCGGCCTATCCGGGGTTTCGGCCTGCGCCCGGCGCGGTCGGCGAATACAACGGCAAATTCATGGTCAACCAGATGGTTCTGCGCGGGGGGTGCTGCGCGACGCCGGTCGGCCATGTTCGACCCACCTACCGCAACTTTTTCTATCCGCGCCAGCGCTGGCCATTCGCCGGCATTCGCCTGGCGGAGGACGCCGTATGAACCTGCCCGCCAACGCGACACTGCACGACTGCAGCCCGACGCCGCAATCGTTCCGCGAGGCCGTGGTCGAGGGGCTCAGCCGGACGCGCAAGACCGTACCCTGCCAGTTTTTCTACGACGCCCGCGGATCCGAGCTGTTCGAAGCGATCTGCCGTCTGCCCGAGTATTACCCGACGCGCACGGAACTGGGCATTCTCGCCGCCATCGGACCGGACCTGGCGGCCGCGGTGGGGCGCGATGTGCGCCTGGTCGAGTTCGGCTGCGGCTCGAGCCGCAAGGTCGCCGCGATCCTGGATCACCTGAACGTGCGGCGTTACGTGCCGATCGACATTTCCAGGTCCGCGTTGCTGGGCCTGATCGATGACCTGCACGGCCGGTTCGGCAAGTTGCGGATCGAGGCGGTGTGCGCCGACTTCACGGACGAGCTGGAAATCCCGGATGACGGGCGCAGCGACCTGCAGACCGTCGGGTTCTACCCGGGCTCGACCATCGGCAACTTCGACCCGGAACACGCCAGCGCCTTTCTCAACCGGCTGCGTGGCCTGCTCGGCGCCGGGGGCTTTCTGATCGTCGGCGTCGACCTGAAAAAGCCGGTGGAAATCATCGAGCAGGCGTACAACGATGCGGCCGGCGTCACGGCCGCCTTCAACCGCAACCTGTTACGGCGGATCAACCGGGAGCTGGACGGCACGTTCGAGCCCCGGCAATTCGCACACCGGGCGTTCTACGATGCCGAGCTTGGGCGCGTCGAGATGCACCTGGTCAGCGAGCAGCGGCAGGAAGCCCGCGTGGACGGCGAGACGTTCGCCTTTCGCGAGGCCGAGAGCATCCACACCGAAAATTCCTACAAGTACAGTCTCGACGAATTCCGGGCGCTCGCGCGTGACGCAGGCTACGCGACCACGCGCACCTGGACGGACCCCGACGAACTGTTCAGCATTCACCTGCTGCGGGTCGCCGGCTGACCGGCCACCGGGTCCGTCGAGCGACTGGTTTTCGCGCCGGGCACGCCGCAGCCGCGGCGCGACTCAGCCGTCGTTACGGCGGTGATGATCCGCCAGCACCTGCGACACGCAGGTCGTGAGTTTCTGTGCAAACGGCACGTGCAGGAACTCGTTCGGGCCGTGGGCGTTCGAATTCGGGCCCAGCACGCCGGTGATGACGAATTGCGCGGCCGGGAAAAACTCGCCGAGCATCGCCATGAACGGGATCGTGCCGCCTTCGCCCATGTACATCACATCGTGGCCGTACGCCGCCTGCGACGCCTTCTGCAGCGAGGTTTGCAACCACGGCGCGATGTCGGGCGCATTCCAGCCGGACGCCGCGTGGTCGGGTTCGAAACGCACCCGGGCATTGAGCGGCGGATCCGCTTCCAGGGTCTCCTTCATCCGGCGCGTCGCCTCCTCGCCGTCCACCGTCGGCGGCAGGCGCATCGAGAGTTTCAGCGCGGTGAAGGGGCGCAACACGTTGCCGGCCGAGGCCAGCGGCGGAATCCCGTCCGTGCCGGTCACCGACAGCGCGGCGCGCCAGGTGCGGTTGAGGATGCGTTCGACATTGTCGCCGGCCTGCGGGCGGACGCCGTCGCAGAACGGGTACGCCTCAAAGACCGCGTCACCGAGCGTTTCGGCCATGTGACGGCTCTGCTCGAGGCGCTGATCGGGAATCTCGGCCTGCAGGTACTCGGGCAGAATGCGCCCGGTCGCCTCGTCCTCCAGGCGGCTGATCACTTGCCGCAGCACCCGGAAGCTCGACGGCACCACGCCCGAGGCGTAACCGGAATGCACGCCCTCGCGCAGAACGTCGGCGCGCAGGGTGCCGGCCGCCATTCCGCGTAACGACACGGTCAGCCACAACTGGTCGTAGTTGCCCGCGCCGGAATCGAGGCAGACCACCAGTGACGGTTCGCCGATCCGCGCCCGCAGATGGTCGATGTAGTGCGGCAGGTCGTAGCTGCCGGATTCCTCGCAGGCCTCGATCAGCACGACGCAGCGCGCGTGCGGAATACCTTCGCGCTGCAGGGCCATCAGCGCCGTCAGGGAGGCATAGGCGGCATAGCCGTCGTCGGCGCCGCCGCGGCCGTACAGCTTGCCGTCGCGCATCACCGGCTTCCACGGCCCCAGGCTGTCGTCCCAACCCGTCATTTCGGGCTGCTTGTCGAGGTGACCGTACATCAGCACCGTGTCGTCACCGGTGCCGGGTATCTCCATGAAGATCACCGGCGTGCGGCCGGGCAGCCGCACGATTTCGCAGGTCATGCCGACAAGGTCCTGTTTGCGGCACCAGTCGTAAATCTGTTGCGTGGCGTCCTCGATGTAGCCGTTCTTCTCCCAGTCCGGGTCGAAATGCGGTGACTTGGCCGGAATGCGAATGTACTCGGTGAGTTCGGGAACGATCTCGTCGTTCCACTTCTCGTCGACGAATTTCTGCGCGGCGAACTGGTCCATCGTGACTCCTTTGCAAACGTTCGGTGGCGAATCATTATAGCGAGTGACGAAGGGTTTTACGGACCCTTCGGAAGGTCTGATTCCGTCTGGCCCGTTCCGTTCAACGCGGGCCAGCGGAGCTTCGAGCGTGCCCCATGGGCGATAACCGCCGGACGACCGGAATGCGCGGCGTCCCTGAAACGCAGCAGCACCGGCCGCCGATGCGTCGACTTGTGCGCCAATTTCGCCCCCTTCTGGTATGCTTGCGGCACTTCTTACAACGATAAAGGCGGAGGGAAGGAGTGAGCACCCAAACCGAACCCAGGAACCAGCCGGGCGTTCCGCCGGGCGAAATTCTCGGACACCCCAAGGCACTGTGGCAGCTTTCCAACATCGAGATGTGGGAGCGCTTCTCCTATTACGGCATGCGGGCCCTGCTCGCCGTCTATGTCGCGACGACGTTTTTCGGTCACCTCGGCGACCAGGCCAACGCGCAGGCCAGCCTGGTTTACGGCGGCTACACGGCGCTGGTCTACGCGACCGGCATCATCGGTGGCTACATCGCCGACCACGTGCTCGGTTACCAGCGTTCGATCCTGCTCGGGGCGCTCATCATGGCGGCCGGACTGTTCGTGCTGCTGGTGGAGGACCTGACCTGGTTCCTCGTCGGCCTGTCGCTGATCGTCGCCGGTAACGGCCTGTTCAAGCCGAACATTTCGACCATGATCGGCAAGCTCTACGCACCGGGCGACGTGCGCCGGGATTCGGGCTTCACGATCTTCTACATGGGCATCAACCTCGGCGCCTTCATCGCGCCGTTCATCACCGCGTCGTGGATTGCGGTGCAGTTCGGCATGAAGTGGGGCTTCTTCGCCGCCGCGCTCGGCATGGTGCTCTCGACCCTGTTCCTCGAGGTCGCCAAGCGCTCGCTGGGACGCGTCGGCCGCCCGCCCGAAGGGAAAGAAGGCTGGGGCATGTTCTTCCTGGTCGGCATCGGCGCACTGGCCATGGCCGTGGCCGTCTACTTCCTGCTGTCGGAGAGCACGATTCTCGGTTTCCTGCTGGTCGGCATCATGATCGCGCTGATCGCGTACTTCATCATCTCGGGCATTCGCAGCGGCGATCGCGTGCAGTTGCACCGCTACATCGCGATGATCATCCTGTTCGCCGCCAACGCCTGTTTCTGGGCCCTGTTCGAACAGGCGGGCAGTTCGATGAATTTCTTTGCGCGTGAATTCGTCACGCCGATGTTCGGCAGCATGGAGGCGTGGCAAAGTGGCGGCTTCGGCATCTTCCAGTCACTCAACCCGCTCTACATCCTGTTGCTCGCGCCGGCGTTCGCGGCCTTCTGGCCGTGGCTGGACAAGCGCGGCGTCAACCCCTCGATCCCGCGCAAGTTCGCGCTCGGCCTGATCCAGGTGGCGGCCGGTTTCTACATCCTCGTGTTCGCGATCGCCAACTTCCAGAACGCGGCCGGCATGGTGCCGTGGATCTTCCTGGCCCTGACCTACCTGCTGCACACCACGGGTGAGCTGTGCCTGTCGCCGATCGGCCTGTCGATGGTGACCAAGCTGGCGGCCGAGAAGGAAACCGGCATGGCCATGGGCGGCTGGTTCCTGTCGATCGCGATGGCGCAGTACATCGCCGGCATCATTGCCGCGATCGCCTCGGGCGGCAGCGGCCACGGACCGGCCGCAGACGCCGGCATCATGCAGTACTCCGATACCTACTGGATGCTGTTCCTGGTCGGCCTGGGCTTCGGCATCGCCTACCTCGTGCTGGCCCCGCTGATCAACAAGCTGATGCACGGCGTCAAGTAAACCCGGACGCCCTGACCGGAACCCGTGAAGCCGGCCGGCTTCGCGGGTTCTTCACATGGGCCGCCCTATCCTTTCCGGTTTGAACCCGCGGTCGCGGAACCGGTCATAAGCAAGGCGATGAACCCGCTGAGCGTACGGTATACTCTGCGGCCCAACCGGCCCGGCAAGAAACGATGAAACTCGAATTTTTCGGTGCAGCCGCCGAAGTCACCGGCTCCTGCCACATCCTGCATGTCGGCGGGCGCCGGATACTGCTCGATTGCGGCCTGATCCAGGGCAGCCGCCGGGATGAGGCGCGCAACCGTGACCCGTTTCCGTTCGAAGCCGCGAAAATCGATGCGGTCGTGCTCAGCCACGCGCACCTCGATCACTGCGGGCGCCTGCCGCTTCTGGTCAAGCGCGGTTTCCGCGGCCCGATCCACGCGCAGGAGGCGACGGGCGAACTGACCGCGATCCTGCTGGCCGACGCCGCGCACCTGGCCGAGCGCGATGCCGAATACCAGAGCCGCAAAACGGGGCGCCACGTCAAGCCGCTGTACACGGTGACCGAGGGCGAGCAGGTCATGCGCCAGATCGAGGGTCACCGCTATCACGAAACCTTCGACGTCGCGCCGGGCGTGCGCGTGCGCTTCAGCGACGCCGGCCACATCCTCGGTTCCTGCCTGGTCGAACTGTGGGCGCGGGAAGACGGGCTCGAGCGCAAGCTCGTGTTTACCGGCGATCTTGGCCAGTACGACACGCCGATCCTGCGCGATCCCGAGTCGATCGATCACGCCGACGTGGTGCTGATGGAGAGCACCTACGGCGACCGCCGCCATCGTCCGCGCGAACGGACGCTCGACGAACTCGGCGAGATTTTCACTTCCGAGCGCAGCCAGCGCGGCAACATCCTGATTCCGGCGTTCTCGATCGGCCGCAGCCAGGAGATCCTGTACCAGCTGGGCAAGCATTACGACGAATGGGACATCGGTCGCTACCGCGTTTTTCTGGACAGCCCGATGGCCATCGAGGCGACGAAAGTCTACTGGGACAACGCGGACCTGTTCGACGAGGAGGCGACCCGGCTGCGGCGCGAAAATGGCGGCATGCCGCTTTTGCCGAATCTGAAACTGAGCCGCGACACGCAGGAATCCATGGCCATCAACCGGATTCGCTCGGGCGCGATCGTGATCGCCGGCAGCGGCATGTGCAACGGCGGTCGCATCATTCATCACCTCAAGCACAACCTCGACCGGCCGGAAACGCAGGTGCTGATCACCGGGTACCAGGCCCATGGCTCGCTGGGACGGCGCCTGGTCGATGGCGAGGAAACCGTACGGATTCACGGCCGCACCGTGCCGGTGCGGGCAGTGATCCATACGGTCGGCGGCCTTTCGGCGCACGGCGACCAGGACGACCTGGCGCACTGGTACGAACAGATACCGGATCGTCCGCCGGTTTACCTGGTGCACGGCGAACCCGAGGCGCAGCGCGCCTTCGGCCAGTACCTGCGCGGACGCTGCGGGGCGGAAGTGCACGTCCCGGTGCCCGGCGATCAGCTGGATCTGGAACGGAGTCCGGGCGGATGATCACGACTTCCGAGCTTTGCCGGCGCTTTCACGTCGGTGACACCTGGGTGCACGCGCTGGACCACGTCGACCTGCAGATCGACGAGGGTGAGTTCGTTGCGGTCATGGGGCCTTCCGGCTCCGGCAAGTCGACGCTGATGAACATCATCGGGTGCCTCGATACGCCGGACGAGGGGCTGTACCGACTGCTGAACCAGGAGGTCGCGACGCTGGACGACGACGAACTCTCGCGCATCCGCAACGAGCATATCGGCTTCGTGTTCCAGAGCTTTCACCTGCTGCCGCGGCTGACCGCCCTGGAAAACGTGATGTTGCCGCTGCGCTACGGTGAAATGGACGCCGCGCGCGCGGAGTCGCGGGCTCGAGACCTGATCGAGCGGCTCGGTCTCACCGATCGGATCGATCACAAGCCCAACCAGTTGTCGGGCGGCCAGCGTCAGCGGGTCGCGATCGCCCGCTCGCTGATCAACGAGCCGCCCCTGCTGCTCGCCGACGAGCCGACCGGCAATCTCGACAGCCGGACCTCGGACGAGATCATGGAGCTCTTCTCGGAGCTCAATGCCCGCGGCCAGACCATCCTGATGGTGACGCACGAGGACGAAATCGCCGCCTACGCGCGGCGCCTCATCCGCATGCGTGACGGGAAAATCGAAGATGATACGACGCGTCACTAGCCTGCTGGTACTCCTGGCGACCGCCCTGCCCGCCCCCGCGGCCACGTTGCTGACGGGCGTGGTGGAGGACGTGAACGCGCAGACCATCGAAATGCCCTCCTTGCCCGGTTCCTGGCAGCGCCAGGTCGAATGGATGGCGCCGGAAGGCAGCCAGGTACAGGCCGGAGACGTCGTCGTTCGCATCGAGCCGGGCGACCTGATCGCCCAGGAAGAGCAGGCGCGCACGGACCTCGAGAAAGCCCGCTTGTCCGCGGAACGCCGCATCGGTGAAATCAAGCTGGGGCTGCTCGAAGCGCGCCGCGTGCTTGCGCAGGCGGAGTCCGACAAACGACTCGCCGAACTGGATGCGGTCATTCCGGCCTCCACGATTCCGCGGCTCGACTACGAACGCTACCAGCTGACCCTGGAAACCGCGGAAAAAGCGCTGGTCCGCGCCCAGGCCGACGTGCTCAACCGCGAAGCCGAGTTGCGCGACGTGCAGGCGGAAACCGATCTCGAACTCCAGAAGGCCGAATCACTCTATCAGCGCATCAGCGACGCGTTGCTGGCGACCGAGATCCGGGCCGAGAAGGACGGTTTCCTGATCTACAGCGAAAACCGCTTCACCGGCAAGAAAGTGTTCCCCGGCGAGACCCTGTTCAGCAGTTTCCAGATCGCCTCCGTGGCCAGCCGCGAAGACCTGCAGCTGCGTTTCTGGGTGCACGAGGCGGATTTCCTGGATCTCAGGCTGGGACGGCGTGTCCGGGTGACGTCGGACGCGAAAGGCTCGGAAGCGTTCCTGGCCGAAATCAGCTGGATTTCGAGCCAGGCGGAAGAAAAACAGGACTGGAGCGACGGCGGCTATTTCGAAGCCTATGCGCAGCCGGTCGTGGAGGTGCCCGCGGCGATCGCGCCGGGCATGAGCGTGATGGGCGAATTGCTCGAGGAGGATGCGCGATGAGACGGCTGGTATGGGCCCTGGTCCTGTCGTTGCTGACCGCGCCGTTGTCGGCCCAGCAGTGGAGCCGCCTGGAGCGTGGCGATCACCCGATCACGGTTTCGGCCAGCGGCATCGTGGTCTCGGCCGATACGCTGCGTTTCGGCCCGCCGCCGAACCGGCGCTGGCGTATTGCGGTCACGTATCTCGCGTCCGAGGGCGCCCGGGTCAAGGCCGGCGACGTGCTCGCGCGGTTCGACGGCAGCGGGACCGACGACCGGATCCGGACGCTCAGCGCCGAACTGAACGCCAAGCGGTCCGAACGCGAGTCGTTGCTCGAAACCCAGGCCAGCGAGCTCGAGGATGCCAAGGTGCGCCTCGCGGCGGCCCGCAGCGCTGCCGACAAGGCCGCGCGGAAAGCGGCGGCGGACGCCGAACTGTTCGCCAGCCTGGAGTACAAGAAACTGGTCGAGGAGCGCGACATCACGCGGGAGCTGCTGGCTTTCGAACAGGAGCGGATCGTGCTGGCGGAGCGCGTGCGCGAAGCGAAGAAGGCGGAACTGGAGGCGGACATCCGGCGCCTGGAAAGTGAACTGGCGGGCGCGGAACGCGAACTGGAGAGCTTTACGATCACGGCGCCGCGCGACGGGCTCGTGATCATCGGCGTGAACCGGGAAGGTCAGAAACTGGACGTCAACGAGCAGGTGAACCCCGGCATGATCGTGGTCGAACTCGCCAACGAGGACGACCTCGTCATCCAGGCCGAAGTGCCCGAATTCGCCGCGAACCGGGTGCGGTCCGGCCAGGACGTCACGATCACGATCGAGGCCGCCGGCGGCAGCGAACTGGCGGGCAAGGTGCTCGACGTCGGCAGCGTGGTGCGGCGCCAGTCCCGTTACTCGCAGGCCATGGTGCTGGATGTCACGGTTTCCCTGCCCGATGGCGTGACCGACGCCCTGCGCTCCGGGATGACGGCCAAGCTCGACATCGTCGTCGATACCCAGCGGAACGCCCTGGCGCTGCCCGACTCGGCGCTGCAGTACCGCGATGGCAAGCCCGGCGTCACCGTGCGCGGCGACGGCTGGCGTCCGGTCGTGCTCGGTCGCGTCAGCGGTGGCATGCACATCATCGAGCAGGGGCTCGAACCCGGCGAGGAGGTCGCACTGTGATCCGCCGGTTTTCGATCGTGGCGCTGAGCGCCGTGTTGACCGCCCTGGGCGTCGCGGCCTGCGGCACGGCGACGTCCGACCTGCCGACGCTTGAGGTGGAACGCCAGGACCGCGAGTTCAGCGTCATGGCCGAGGGCGAACTCGTCGCTTCCGAAGCGCTGCCGATCAGCCTGCCCAGCGACATGCGGATGGAATTCAACATCGTCTGGCTGGCGCCGGAGTTCTCCGAGGTGAAAAAGGGCGACGTCATCGCGCGTTTCGATGACGTCCAGGTGCAGCTGGATCGCGAGGCGACGGCGCTCAACGTGGCCAAGTCGGACTTCGAACTGGCCGGTACGGAGCGCAGCGGCCGGCTCGAGCGGACCCGGATCCGGCACGAATCCGACCGGGTGGAAGGCGAACGCGAAATCTCCGAGGCGTTTTCGGAGGCCGATGAGCGTCTGTTCAGCCGCAACGAGCTGATCGACATCCTGGCCGACATCGAGTATCTGGACGCCGAATCGACGTTTCTCGACTGGCAGTTCGACACGCTCGACCAGCGCACCCAGGCGGAGCAGAACCTGATCCTGGCGGAGCGCGCCGGCGAGCTTTCCAAGCTGGAAAAGCAGGACGCCGCGCTGGACCTGATGGAATTGCGCAGCCCCGCGGACGGCACCTTCGTCTATGCACGCACGGGCTGGGGCGGCAAGATCGCCAAGGGCCGTTCGGTCCACGCCGGCATGCCGATCGGGATGCTTCCGGTGCGCGGCAAGGTGCGCGCCCGCCTGTTCGTTCCCGAGGCCGATGCGGTCGGCCTGGAGCCGGGGCAGGCGGTGCGCCTGCGGCTCGATGCGGCGGCGGATCGCGTGTTCGCGGCCCGCGTGTCGTCCGTTTCGCCGGTCGCCAGCCCGCGCGATCGGGAAGATCCGCAGAAGTTCTTCCGGGTCGAGGCGGAACTCGATGCGGTGGACCCCGACCTGATGCGGGTCGGCAGCCGCCTGCGCGCGGAAATCATCACGGGCGAAATCGACGACGGCATCGTACTGCCCAGCCAGTCGGTGTTCGGCGAGGCCAACTCGTCATGGGTGTTCGTGCTCAAGGGCGCGGAGCCGGAACGCCGCGCGGTCGAGGTCGGCCAGCGCAGCCCGGACCTCGTCGAGATCCGCTCGGGCATCGAACCGGGCGAGCGGATCAGCCTCGCCCTGCCGCCGGGAGAAGCCTGATGCGCAGTACGCTCGCCAATCTGCTGCTGGACGCCCGCCAGGCGATGGGGCAACTCGCGCACCACCGGATGCGCACGGCGCTGACCCTGCTCGGCATGGTGTTCGGCGTCGGCGCGGTCATCGCGATGCTGGCCGTCAGCGAGGGCGGCAAGCGGCAGGCGCTGCAGATGATCGAGGGCATGGGCCTGCGCAACCTGATCGTCGAAGCGCGCGAAATGGACCGCGAATCGCTGAACGAAGTGCGCAAGTACTCGGCCGGGCTGAACGTGCGTGACGCCCAGTCGATCAGCCGCACGCTTCCGTTCGTCGAGGGCTGGGCCGGCAGCCGGCGTTTCCGCACCTGGTCGCTGTTCAGCCGTGAAGGCCAGAGCCGGGCGACGGTTTACGCGGTGAGCCCGGACTTTTTCGAACTCTCCAGCATGGAGGCCGACCAGGGTGCGCTGTTCGACGAGGAGGACAATCGCACGTTCGCCCAGGTCGCGGTGCTCGGCAGCACGGCGGCGCACCAGCTGTTTCCGAACGGCGATGCGGTCGGCAAGCACATCAAGGTCAATCACCTGTGGCTGACCGTGGTGGCGGTGCTGCGCGACCGGCAGCTGGCCGACAGCAATTTCCAGGGTCGCGAAGTGGGGGGCGAGTCGAACCACATCTACCTGCCGCTGGAAACCGGACTGGCGCGGCTGAAGCGCGAGGAACTGTCGGCGGAGCTGGATACGCTCAAGGTCAAGCTCGACGCCAGCATCGACCCGGCGCGCGCCGCGCCCGCCGTCGAGCAACTGCTGTCCCGGCGCCACGGCGAGCAGAACGATTTCGAAGTGGTGGTGCCGGCGCGCCTGATGGAGCAACACCGGCGCACGCAGCGGATCTTCACCATCGTGATGTCGGCGGTCGCCGGCATCTCGCTGCTGGTCGGCGGCATCGGCATCATGAACATCATGCTGGCGAGCGTGCTGGAGCGGCGCTCCGAGATCGGTCTGCTGCGCGCGGTCGGGGCGCGCGAGGCCGACATCATCCGGCAGTTCCTGGTCGAAGCGAGCGTGATTGCGCTGATCGGAGCCGCGATCGGGGTCCTGCTGGGGGTCCTGCTGGCGTACACGATCGCCGCTTTCGCCGGCTGGGCCGTGGCCTGGTCGCTGCTGGTGATCCTGGTGGCCGTCCTGGTCTGCGTGTCGATCGCGGTCGGCTTCGGTGTCTACCCGGCCGTATCCGCCGCCCGGATGGATCCGGTGCTGGCCCTGCAGTCGGACTGAGGCTCGCGCGCGCTCAGGCGTGCCGCGCCTGCAGCGTGCGAACGATGTCGGCCAGCGGCACGCCGCTGGCGCGCAGCAGCACCAGCAGGTGGTAGAGCAGGTCGGCCGCCTCGTTGCGGATTTCCTCGTCGTCGCCGCTGACCGCGGCGAGCGCCGTCTCCACCCCTTCCTCGCCTACTTTCTGCGCAATCCGCCGGGGGCCTTCTTCGAACAGCCGGGTCGTGTAGCTGCCTTCCGGTCGCGTCTCGTAACGCCCGGCGATCACGCGCTCGAGTTCGGCCATGAAGGACAGCAACGGCGCTACCGGCTGCGGGTCGTCGAAGCAGGTCGCGGTCTCGCGGTGGCAGGCCGGCCCGTCGGGGCGCGCCAGCACCAGCAGGCAGTCGTTGTCGCAGTCGCTGTGAATCGCGACCAGCTGCAGCGTGTTGCCCGAGGTGGCGCCCTTCGTCCACAAGGTGCGCCGGCTGCGGCTCCAGAACGTGACGCGGCCATTGTCCAGCGTGTTCGAGAGGGCTTCGCGGTTCATGTACGCCTGCATCAGCACGCGTCCGTCGAACGCGTCCTGGACGATGGCGGGGACCAGGCCATCGCCCTTGGCCCAGTCGATGGCGTTGAGGTCTCGTGAGTCTCGGATCAGCATGGTCGCACCTCGATGCCGGCCGCGGCCAGCGTTCGCTTGAGTTCAGGAATCGGAATCTGGCCGGAGTGAAAGACGGTGGCGGCCAGCGCGGCGTCCACGTCGGCGGCCTCGAACACGTCGATGAAATGCTGTGCTTCGCCGGCGCCGCCGGATGCGACCAGCGGAATCGGCAGCACCGCGCGCGCGGCGCTCAGCTGGTCGAGGTCGTACCCGGCCCGCGTGCCGTCGGCCGACATGCAGTTCAGCACCACTTCGCCGGCGCCGCGGTCGACCACTTCACGCAGCCAGTCGAGCGTACGCCGGCCCGGCGTGCGCATGCGGTCGGGCGTTCCGGTGTGCGAGCGCACGGTGTAGTCGCCGTCGTCGGCGATGGAATCCACCCCGACGACGACGCACTGGCTGCCGAAAGCGCGCACCATGGCGTCGATCAGTTGCGGGTCTTCCAATGCCGGCGTATTGATCGACACCTTGTCCGCGCCCTGCGAGAGGACCCGCGCTGCGCTCTCGACGCTGCGAATGCCGCCGGCCACGCAGAACGGGATATCGATCGTTTCCGAAACGCGGCGCACCCAGTCGACATCGACGCTCCGGCCTTCCGGGCTCGCGGTGATGTCGTAGAAAACCAGTTCGTCGGCGCCCTGGTCCCGGTAACGGGCCGCCAGTTCGATGATGTCGCCCATGACCCGGTGGTCGCGAAACTGCACGCCCTTGACGACCTGGCCGTTGCGCACGTCGAGGCAGGGAACGAGACGCCGCGCGAGTTGGTGTTCGCCGTTGCGGTTCATGCCAGGTACTCCCGCGCCTCGGCCACCGTGAAGCAGCCCTCGAGCAGCGCCTTGCCGGTGATCGCGTACCGTGCGCCGCTGTTCGCCACCTCGCGCAGATCCCGGAGGCCGCTGACGCCGCCGGAGGCCTGGACCCGGAACGCGGGATAGCGCGTCGCGATCTCCCGATACAGCGCCACGTTGGGGCCGGTCATGGCGCCGTCGCGCCCGATGTCCGTGCACAGCACATGGCGCAACCCGCGCTCGGCATAGAAATCCAGCAGGTCCCAGAGGCTCGTCCCGGCGTCGCGGGTCCAGCCGTGGGTCCGGGGACGCGGAACACCCTCGGCGTCGAACCGGACGTCAAGCGCGGCGACCAGGTGATCGGCGCCGAACCCGGCGATCCAGTCGGCAAAACGGTCCGGCTCCGCGGCACAGATACTGCCGACCACGACGCGGTCGGCGCCGTGGTCGAGGCGCAGCGTCACGTCGTCGCGCTTGCGGACCCCGCCGCCGGTCTGGACCGATTGCGGCGCGCTTTCGAGCAGCTTCAGCAGCGGCCGGATGTCGGCTTTCTCGCCGTCGCGGGACGCCGCCAGGTCGACCACGTGCAGCCAGCGCGCGCCGTCTTCGGCGTAGCGGCGCGCAAGCCGGACCGCGTCGAGATCGTAGACCTTGCAGCGGTCGAAGTCGCCGTGCAACAGGCGCACGCAGCTGCCGTCCAGCAGGTCGATGGCGGGAATGATTTCAAAATTCATCGGGGCGGCATCTCCAGAAAATTGCGCAGCAATCGCGCGCCCGAGGCGGCTGAGCGTTCGGGATGGAACTGGGTGCCGCTGAAATTACCGCGCCGGACGATGGCGCTGAAAGGTGCGCCATGATGCGCAGTCGCCAGGGTCCAGTCGCCGATCGGCGCGGCGTAGGAATGAACGAAATAGAACCAGTTTCCGTCGAGACCTTCGGTCAGCGGATCGGCCGTGGTCGCGCGGATCGCGTTCCAGCCCATGTGGGGGATCCGCAGCTGCGCGGTCTCCGGCAGTCGCGCGAGCCGGGCCGGAATGAGTCCGAGCAGGGCGGCATCGTCCTCCTCGGATTCGGCGAACAGCAGCTGCATGCCCAGGCAGATGCCGAGCACCGGTTGGGTCAGCGAGCGGATCACGTCGACGAGCCCGTGACCGCGCAGCACGTCCATCGCATGCCCGGCCGCGCCGACGCCCGGAAGGATCACGCGTTCCGCGGCCCGTATCACCGACGCATCCGCCGTAAAGGCCGGTTCGACGCCGAGCCGCCCCAGGGCATGCAGGACCGACGCGATGTTCGCGCCACCACTGTCGACCACGGCAATCGTCATCAGAGGGTCCCCTTGGTGCTGGGCAGGCGGGTGCCGCTGCGTTCCAGGGCCGGCCGCAGCGCGCGACCGGCGCCCTTGAACAGGGCTTCGACCATGTGGTGCGTGTTCTCGCCGCGCACCTGCAGGTGGATGGCGGCGCCGAGCGACTGGCTTAGCGACGCGAAGAAGTGGCGCACCATCTCGGTCGACAGCTGACCAACGGTATCGCGCGGGAATTCGGCCTCGAACACGATGGCCGGACGCCCGGACAGATCGATCGCGACCTGGGCCAGTGATTCGTCCATCGGCAGCACGAAACCGTAGCGGCCGATACCGCGCCGGTCGCCAAGCGCCCGGTTCAGCGCCTGGCCGAGCGCCAGCGCACAATCCTCGACCGTGTGATGCTCGTCGATCTCGAGGTCGCCCGCACAGCTCAGTCGAAGCCGGAAATCGCCGTGCGTGGCGAGCTGGTCGAGCATGTGGTCGAAAAAGCCGATACCGGTCGAAACGGTGCTGCCGCCGGGGGCGTCCAGGTCGACCGCGACATCGATGCGCGTTTCGTTCGTGACGCGTTGCACGACCGCGCTGCGCGGGCGGTTGAGCAGCCGGTGCACGATGTCGTCCCAGCCCCCGTCACGGCCCAGGCGCAGGCCGCCGATGCCCATGTTGCGGGCCAGTTCGAGATCGGTCTCGCGATCCCCGATCACCCAGCTGTCGGCGAGGTCCAGTTCGCCCGACTTGAGATAATCGAGCACCATTCCGATTCCCGGTTTGCGCGTCGGGGCGTTGTCGTGCTCGAAGTGCGGGTCGATCAGGATGTCGCTGAAATGAATGCCCTGCGAGGCGAGGAGTTCCAGCATCTTGTTCTGCGGCCCGGTGAAGTCGTCGACGGGAAACGAATCGGTGCCCAGGCCGTCCTGGTTGCTCACGATCACGAGCTCGTAGCCGGCGGCGGCGAGATCCTGCAGCGCCCGCACCACGCCGGGCACGAACTGCAGTTTTTCCAGCGAGTCGACCTGCTCGTCCGGCGGCTCCACGATCAGCGTGCCGTCGCGGTCGATGAACAGGATGCGGCGTTTGCGTTCGTTCATTGCGGCGCGTCTCCCAGCGTTTCGTCCCAGTGATCGAGTGCGGCGCCCAGCCGTTCCAGTTCCGCCCCGGTGCCGACGGAAATGCGCAGGCAGTCGCGCAGCGCCGGATCCGCGGGGAAGCCGCGCAGGATCACGCCTTCCCGTGCGCAGGCCGCGAGCAGTCCCGGCGCATCGTCGACGCGAACCAGGACGAAATTCGCCTCCCCCGGCAACACCTGCTGCACGAATCGGCGGCCCTCGAGCAGCGCAATCAGGCGGGCCTTGTCGGCCTGCACCTGCGCGAGCAGTTCGCGTTGCCGGCGCGCGGGGTCGCCCTGCAGGGCTTCCAGCGCCAGGGCGACGACCGGGCTCGGCAGGGGATAGGGCGCGATGATGCGCTGCAGCAGAGCGATCACGGCCGACTGTGCGATGACCGACCCGCAGCGCAGGCCGGCCGCCGCCCAGGCCTTGGACAGCGTGCGCAGCACCACGAGGTGTTCGTTCTCGTCGATCAGGCGGATGTGCGAGGGGCGCGCGCAGAACTCCGCGTAGGCTTCGTCGATCACGACCAGTGCGCGGCCGGCGGCGGCCTGCAGCACGCGGCCAACGAAGTCCGGGTCCAGCACGTCGCCGGTCGGGTTCGAGGGCGAGGTCAGGAAGACCAGTCGAATGCGTTCATCGGCTGCCAGCGCGTCCAGGACGCCCGTCTCGTCGAGCGCGAAATCCCCGCCGCGGCGCGGGACCGAGACCACGTCCGCACCCTGGGTCTGGGCGGCGATGCGGTACATTCCGAACGCCGGCGGGCACTGCAGGATCGCGTCCCTGCCGGCGCGGCAGAACACGCGCGTCAGCAGGTCGATGCCCTCATCGCTGCCGCGGGTGACCAGCAGACGGTCCGGGCTCACGTCGTACAGATGCGCGAGGCGCTCGAGCAACGCGGCCGGCTGCGGATCCGGGTAGCGATTGAGGCCCGGCGCGGAGTCGAGCAGCGAGACCGGCGCCTCGTTGGCATTGAGCAGCACGCCGCGGCCGGGGGCTTCCTTGCGCGCCGACGAGTAGGGTTTCATCGCGACGATTTCCGGCCGCGCCAGGGCTTCGATGCTCATCGCTCCCGCCTCGCGCGGACCGCCATGCGGTGGGCGTGCAGGCCTTCGGTAGCGGCCAGGGTCTCGGCGCAGGGTCCGACGCGCGCCAGTGCCTCGCGGCTCGCCTGCTGGAAGGTCATGCGACGCATGAAGTCGCCGCAGCCCAGGGCGCCATGGGACCGGGCCCAGCCGTAGGTCGGCAGCACGTGGTTGGTTCCGGAACAGTAGTCGCCCAGCGATTCCGGTGTCCACGGACCGATGAACACGGAACCGGCGTTGCGCACCCGTTCGGCCAGCGCCGACGCGTCGGCGGTGTTCAGGATCAGGTGTTCGGGCGCATAGTCGTTGGCGAGCGCGACGGCGGCCTCGATGTCGTCGACGACGACGATCCGGGCGGCGGTCAGTGAGCGGCGCAGAATGTCGGCGCGCGGCGAGCGCGGGGCCCGTTCCCCGACCGCTTCGGCCACGGATGCCGCCAGCGCGGCGTCGTCGGTCAGCAGAATCGACTGCGAGTCGGGACCGTGCTCCGCCTGCGAGAGCAGATCCCAGGCGACGAAGACCGGGTCGGCTGTGGCATCGGCGATCACCAGCACCTCGGACGGGCCGGCGGGCATGTCGATGGCGGCGCCCGCCGGGTCCTGCGCGACCTGCTGCTTGGCCTCCGTGACCCAGGCATTGCCGGGGCCGAAAATCTTCGCGCAGCGCGGCACGGTCTCGGTGCCGTAGGCCAGCGCGGCCACGGCCTGCGCACCGCCGACGCAGAACACGCGCGTGATGCCGCAGAACCGCGCGGCCGCGAGGATTTCCGGGGCGATCCTGCCGTCGGAACCGGGCGGCGAGGCCAGCACGATTTCCTCGCAACCGGCCAGCGCGGCCGGAATGGCCAGCATCATCACGGTCGAGACCAGGGGCGCACTGCCGCCGGGAATGTACAGTCCGACCGGCGACAGCGCCTGGTAACGCACCTGGCAGACCAGCCCGGGCGCCGTTTCGACCCGGGCTGCACGCGGCTTGTCCGCGGCGTGAAAGGCGCGAATGCGTTCGGCCGCATCGGCAAACGCCTCGCGAAGGGCCGGCGCGATCGCCTCCAGCGCCGCGTCGAGTTCGCCCGGCGCGACTTCCAGCGCGTTCGGCGCGCAACCGTCCAGCTCGGCGGTCAATTCAGCCAGCGCCCGATCGCCATCGCGCCGGACCCGGTCGATGATCGAAGCCACCGCGGCGGGGCGGTCGCCGTCGTCGAAGACCGGCCGCGCCAGCAGCCGGCGGCGCTCCGCGGCGTCGCAGTCACGCCAGTGGATGATCGGAAGGTCGATGGTCATGTTGGCTATCCGTGCGGCTCAGGAGAGCATTTTCTCGACGGGCAGCACGAGTATCGCAGAAGCGCCGGCCGCTTTCAGCGCCTCGAGGTGCTCCCAGAACACCGTCTCGCCGCAGACCGCGTGCACCGCGATCCGGTCGGAACCCTCCAGCGGCATGACCGAGGGGTGCTCGACCCCGGGCAGGAGCTGGGTGATGCGGTCGAGCGCGTCCCGCGGCGCGTGCAGCATCACGTATTTGCTGGTGCTGGCCTGCATTACGCCGTTCAGGCGCGCGAGCAACTGGTCGATCAGCTGTTGCGCCGTGTCGTTAATGCCGTTCACGCGGCTGTAGAGCGCGGCCTCGCTTTGGAACAGCACCTCCAGTTCCCGCAGGTGGTTGGCGCGCAGCGTCGTGCCGGTCGATACCAGGTCGGCGATGGCGTCGGCCGTGCCCATGCTCGGCGCGATCTCGACCGAACCCGACAGTTCCGAGATGTGCGTGCGGATGCCCTGCCGATCGAGCAGGTCGCGGGTCAGCGCCGGGTAAGAGGTGGCGATCCGCAGGTCCTGGAGCCCGGACAGCGCGGTGATGCCGGAATCCTCCGGCACCGCGACCGACAGCCGGCAGTGGCCGAAACCGAGCTTGCGAAGCAGGGCCAGTTCGCCGTCGCGGTCGCGTTCGAGCATGACTTCGCGCGCGATGTTTTCGCCGACGATGCCGAGTTCGCAGACGCCCTCGAGCAGCAGGCGGGGAATATCGTCATCCCGGACCAGCAGCAGGTCGACCGGGAAGTCCTGACCGTACCAGAACAGCTTGTCCTTGCTGCGTGCGAATCGCAGTCCGCAGTTCTTCAGGACTTCGAGGGAACGTTCGGACAGGCGGCCCGATTTCTGGATGGCGACGCGCAGTCGGTCGTGGTCGCGTTTTTTCATGGTGTTTTCACTGTATTCCGGTTGAGGGAGAGTCGATCGAGGATCGTTCGATAGCCGCCGGTGCCCTGTTCGATGAACCGGGCCACGCGGCCGATGGTGGTGACGCTGACAGCAGTCAACTCGCGGATTTCACGGTAGGAAAGACCCTGGTCGAGCAACTGGGCGACCCGCCATCGGTCGACCATCGCCTCGAGCTCCGCCGGTGTGCAGAGATCCTCGAGGAAATCGCGTGCTTCCCGTGGCGTTTCGCAGCTCACCAGGGCCTCGGAAAGCGTGCGCGCGGCCGCCCGGATCTCCTGTTTCTGTTCCTGATCGTGGTGTTTCATGACGTTCTACTGTATTAGCGCATTAGTACATTGGCATGGTACTCGAAACGCTGGCGGACGGCAAGCCGCGACCGCATTTAAACTTTACGGGCGCCACCGGCATCCAATAGTCTGGAACAATCCGTTTTGCGCAATCTGAGGACTGAAACGATGAGAACAGCGTATCTGGCGTGCATCGCCCTGGCCGGTTTTTCCCTGGCGGCGGCCGCGGACGTAAGTTCGACCGAGGAGTACCGTTTCGAGGTCGATCCCGGCGCGCGCGTCAGCCTGGAAAACATCAACGGCAGCATTCGCATCAGCGGCTATGCCGGCGACGTGGTCAACGTCACGGCCCACAAGACGGCCGGCAAGCAGGAGTATCTGGACGAGCTCGAGGTGGTGATCGACGCCACCGCGGACTACGTGCGGATCGAGACGCGCCACCCGGAACGCAAGGGCAGTTGGTTCAGCTGGGGCAACGACAGCGGCGGCAGCGTGGCCTACGTGCTGGAAGTGCCGGTGGGCGTCGAGCTCGATTCGATTGAAACCGTCAACGGCGATGTCGAAATCGAAGCCGTCGAAGGCGCCGTCAAGGCCAGTACGGTGAACGGCACGCTGACGGTCAGCGGCCTGGTCGCCGACGTCAACCTGGAAACCGTCAATGGCAGCGTGAAGGCGCGATTCGACCGGCTGGGCTCCGGCCAGCGGGTCAACGCCGAGGCGGTCAACGGGGCGATCACCCTGGTGCTGCCCGAGGACGCCAGTGCGCGTATCGAGGCGGAGACGGTCAATGGCGGCATCGATGGCGACGATTTCGGCCTGAAGGCGGAGAAAGGCTTCGTCGGCCGCGATCTGTCCGGCGAAATCGGCGCCGGCGAGGCGCGTATCTCGCTGGATACGGTCAACGGCTCGATCCGTATCGAACGGGACTGAGTCGGGCGGCGGTTCGCGCCCCGACCCCATGGCAAACGTTGGAACGCCCGGCCACTGCGCCGGGCGTTCTGCATGGAAGCCTTTACCGCTTAATCTTTCGCCCGTCCTGATATATCATCGCGGTCATACCCACCCGATACCGCAGCAGGACGGCACGACATGGCCAACATCGAATGGCAGGGGGTCTTTCCGGCGCTGACCACCAAGTTCACCGCCACCGGCGCCATTGACTGGGAAGCGATGGCGCGGCACCTCGCGTTCCAGCTCGACGCCGGCGTCCACGGCCTGATCATTCTCGGCTCACTGGGCGAGAACGCCACGCTCAGCATGGCCGAGAAGCTCGAAATGGTCGGCTTCTTCGCCGGCCAGGAGCGGCGCGGCCGGCCGCTCATCGCCTGTATCGCCGAGGCGTCGACGCGCGATGCGCGGGAATTCGCCGCCGCGGCGGAGGCCGCGGGCGCCGACGGGTTCATGCTGCTGCCGCCGATGCGCTACGCAAGCGACCGGCGCGAGACGCTCGCGTACCTGCACGACGTCGCTGCGGCGACGGCCCTGCCGTTCATGCTCTACAACAACCCGATCGCATACGGCACCGACATCACGCCGGACGATTTTCTGCACCTGGCGGACAACCCGAAATTCGAGGCGATCAAGGAATCCGCCGCCGATACGCGTCGGTTCACGGAAATACGGCGCCTGGCCGGTGATCGGTTCGCGCTGTTCTGCGGCGTGGATGATCTCGCCCTGGAATGCTTCGCCCTCGGCGCGCAGGGCTGGGTGGCCGGCCTGGTCGTGGCGTTTCCACGCGAAACCGTGCGCCTGTGGGCGCTGTGCCGGGACGGTCGCTGGGAGGAGGCGCGGCGCCTGTACGAATGGTTCCTGCCGCTGCTGCACCTCGATATCGGTCCGAAATTCGTCCAGCAGATCAAGCTGGTCGAGGCCCTGGTCGGGGTCGGCAGCGCCAAGGTGCGCGCACCGCGGATGCAGTTGTCGGAGGCCGAGGCGAGCCGGGTCGAGGCGATCCTCGCCGAGGCGCTGGCGAACCGGCCGGAGCTCGATTGAGGTCCGGCGCGGTGACTCCCGAGCAGCGCCAACCCAGCCTGGCCGAACAGGCCTACGAGGTGCTCGAACACCTGCTCGTCACGCTGCAGCTGGCGCCGGGCGCGATCGTTTCGGAAGCGCAATTGAACGAGCGCGTCGGCCTGGGCCGCACGCCGGTGCGCGAAGCCATGCAGCGACTGGCGCAGCAGGGCCTGATCCGCGTCATGCCGCGCAAGGGCCTGCTGATCACGCCGGTCGATTCCGGCGCTCTGTTGCAGGTGCTCGAAGCCCGCCGGCCACTGGAGCGACAGACCGTGCGTCTCGCCGCGCTGAACGCGCGCGACGAGCAGCGCAGCGCGCTCGCCGGGATCGCCCGCTCGCTGGCCGTGACGCATGACCGGCACGACGAGTTCCTGCGCCTGGAGATCGAACTCGACGACCTGCTCGATACCTGCGCGGGGAATCCTTACCTGCAGGCGGCGCTGGCGCCCCTGCGCACGCATTGCCGACGGTTCTGGTACCTCCACCAGGACCGCCTGCCGCTTTCCGAGGTGATCACCGGCCTGTCGTCGATGGTCCGCCTGGTCGCGCGGCGTGACTGCAACGGCGCATTGAAGGCCTCGGACGCGGTGATCTCGGTCGTCGAGCGTCTTGCCGGCGGCGCCCGGCCTCAGGCGATGCCGGCATGAACGCTCCGCGGCCGGCCACCTTTCACTGCATCGACGCCCATACCTGCGGCAATCCCGTGCGGCTGGTCTACCGGGGCGCACCGCCGCTCGAAGGGGCGACGATGCTCGACCGCCAGCAGCATTTCGTGCGCGAGTACGACTGGATCCGCACGGCCCTGATGTACGAGCCGCGCGGCCACGCGATGATGTCCGGCGGCTTCCTGTACCCAAGCGAGCGCGACGACTGCGATATCGGCGTGCTGTTCATCGAGACCTCCGGATGCCTGCCGATGTGCGGGCACGGGACCATCGGCATCGTCACCATCGCGGTCGAAAACGGCCTGGTGCAACCGCGCGAGCCGGGGCGGCTCGATCTCGAAACCCCGGCCGGCAAGGTGGCCGTGCGGTACACCCAGGAAGGCCGCAAGGTGCGGTCCGTGCGCCTGACCAACGTTCCCTCGTTCCTGCATTCAGAGGGGCTGACGGTCGCGTGCCCGGAACTGGGCGGCGACCTGCGCTACGACGTCGCCTACGGCGGCAACTTCTACGCCATCATCGAGCCCCAGGACGCCTACCGGGATCTCGACGAACTCTCGGCCGCGGACATCATCCGCTTGAGCCCGATCCTGCGCGACCGGATCAATCGCGACCAGCGCTTTTCGCACCCCGACGACGATCGCCTGTCGCACATGCGGCACGTGATGTGGACCGGCGCGCCCCGACAGCCGGATTCGGACGGCCGCAACGCGGTGTTCTACGGCGATGCGGCGATCGACCGCTCGCCCTGCGGCACCGGCACCTCGTCCCGGATGGCGCAACTGGTCGCGCGCGGTGAGCTGGGCGAGGGCGATGAGTTCGTCCATGAAAGTTACATCGGCAGCCGTTTTCGCGGCCGCGTCGAAGGGCTGACACGGGTCGGCGACCATGCCGCGATCGTGCCGAGCATCGAGGGCTGGGCGCGCGTCTACGGCCACAACCTGATCACCGTCGATCCGGACGACGATCCGTTCTGGCGCGGCTTCGCCGTCACCTGACGCGACGTCAGCAGGAGCCCATGATGAGAACCGAATCCCTCGCCAGATGGCTGTCCGCCGCCGCCGGCTTGCTCGCCCTGCTCGCCGCCGCCGCGGCGTTGGCCGCAGACGACGCCGAGCGCTTTCGCGCCCTGTACGAAAAGGAATGGGCCTTCCGCATGCAGGAATTTCCGGTGCTCGCGTCCTCGCTGGGTCACGCCGAGCAGGCCGGTCGGCTCGGCCACGTCGGCGAAGCGGACCAGGCGCGGCGTCACGCATTCTGGACCGGCATACGCGCCGAGCTGGATACGCTGTCCTGCGAACGGCTGGCGCGTGAAGACTGCATCAATTACCGGATTTTTCGCCGCCAGATCGAGGATTTCATCGCCACGTACGAGACCCGCGCGTACCGGATTCCGTTCAACAGCGACTGGGGCTTCTACATGGCCTGGACCCGCTTGCCGCGGGAGACGACGTTCGCCACGGCGGACGATTACCGCAACTACCTGTCCCGCCTGCACGAGTTGCCCGCGGTGATGGACGAGTACATCGCCCTGATGCGCGCCGGGCTCGAGACCGGCATGACCCAGCCGCGTGTGGTGCTCGACGGCCGCGATGCGCCGATTCGCGCGCAAGTGGTCGACGCGGTGGAGGACAGCCCGTTCTTCGGTCCGTTTCGCGACCTTCCCGAGTCCGTTGCCGGCGGCGCGCGCAGCGCGTTGCTGGACACGGCCCGCCGCGTGGTCGGCGAGGACGTGATTCCCGCTTTCCGGCGCCTGCAGACGTTCTTCGCAGACGAGTACCTGCCCGGCGCGCGTGAAACCCTGGCCGCGACCGACCTGCCCGGCGGATCGCGTTTCTACGCCGCGCAGATCCGACGCTATGCGACGGTCGACATGACCCCGCGGGAAATTCACGAGCTGGGCCGTGCGGAAGTCGCGCGCATTCGGGCGGAGATGGAGAAGATCATCGACGATGTCGGGTTCGAGGGCGATTTCGGCGCTTTCATCGGGTTCCTCCGCAGCGATCCGCAGTTCTACGCGAAAACACCGCGCGAATTGCTGGCCTACGCGTCCTACGTGGCGAAAAAGATCGACGGTCGTTTGCCGGCCCTGTTCGGCCGCCTGCCGCGCCAGCCGTACGGCGTGGCTCCGGTGCCCGACGACATCGCACCGTTTTTCACCACGGGGCGTTACGTCGGCGCGCCGCTCGACGCGCACCGCGGCGGTTACTACTGGGTCAACACGCATGCGCTCGCCAGCCGGCCCCTGTATGCGATCCCGGCGCTGACCCTGCATGAAGCGGCGCCGGGGCACCACACGCAGAGCGCGCTGGCGAAAGAGCAGGCCGGGCACCCCCCGTTCCGCCGTCACGATTACATTTCGGCATACGGCGAAGGCTGGGCCCTGTACGCGGAGCGGCTGGGTGTCGAGATGGCCATTTACGAAACGCCGTACGAACACTTCGGGCGGCTGACCTACGAAATGTGGCGCGCCTGCCGCCTGGTGATCGACACCGGCATCCACGCATTCGGCTGGAGCCGCCAGCAGGCGATCGATTTTCTGGCGTCGAATACCGCATTGTCGCTGCACGAGGTGACGACCGAGATCGACCGATACATTTCCTGGCCGGCCCAGGCGCTCAGCTACAAGCTCGGTGAGTACACGATCCGACAGTTACGGGCGCGGGCCGAGCAGACGCTGGGGGCCGCATTCGATCTGCGTGATTTTCACGATTACCTGTTGGCGCTGGGCTCGGTGCCGCTCGATGTTCTCGAGGACGAGATCGATGCATGGATCGACGGCCGGCGGTAGGCCGAGCGCGGCATCGTCCGTGTCGCGCGGCCCTTTCCGGGCTGGCGCCGAACGCTGCTTCGAGCCATAATTCCCAGCCTTGTTTGGAGACGAGTCATGAACCTACGCATCCGCAGTCTGTCGATCATTCTGTTTGCGCTCGCGGCCCTGGTCACGGCACCCATGGTGACGGCGGCCGAATCCGGTCGGTCACCGTCTCCGGACGGCGCCACGGTCGGATTCGCCAACCTTGCCGACGGTGACGTGGTGCCGCCGGGTTTCACCGTGAAGTTCACGGTCAGCGGCATGGGCATCGCGCCCGCCGGCGTCGACATCGAGAACACCGGGCATTTTCATCTGCTGATCGACCTCGATGCGCTGCCGGACATGAACGGCCCATTGCCCGCGACGCCGAACATCGTGCACTTTGGCAAGGGGCAGTCCGAAACGCAGCTGGATCTGCCGGAAGGCCCGCACACGCTGCGTGTGATGCTGGCCGACTACCTGCACGTGCCGCACGATCCGCCGGTCGTTTCGGAACCGATCCGGATTACCGTCTCGAGCGCCGCCCCGGCTGTCGAAGACAACGCCAACTGAACGGAAACCCGCATGGCAATCACCCAGCATTCTGTCGTGACCTTTCACTACACCCTGACCGGCGAGCAGGGCGAGACGCTCGAATCGACCCGCGAGCGCGACCCCATGCTTTACCTGCATGGCGCGGGCAACATCATTCCGGGCCTGGAAAAGGCGATGGACGGCCGTGAAAAAGGCGATGCCTTCAGTGTCACGGTCGCGCCGGAGGAAGCCTACGGGCCACGCGTGCCCGGCAAGGTTCAGCGCGTTCCGGCCAAGCACTTTCCGCAGCCGCGCCGGCTGAAACCGGGCCAGCGGGTCCAGTTGCAGACGCGTCGCGGTCCCGTGCAGGCGATCGTGCTGAAGGTCGGTCGGTTCAACATCGACGTCGACGCCAACCACCCCCTGGCGGGCCGGACGCTGACGTTTGACGTCGAAATCGTCGATGTGCGGGACGCGACCGCAGAAGAAATCGCTCACCGCCACGCACACGGGCCGGGCGGCGCGCAGCACTGATCCCCTCGCGCGGCTTTGGCTGCGCCCGCTGCGGCCGTCGTCGCCGTGCCAACCGCTCCAGGAGTTTTTCTGTGGGAGCGGCTTCAGCCGCGACAGGCGCTACGGTGCTGCGGCCAGCTTGGGAGTCTTTCGCATTGGGCGGCCGGATACCCATCGCCGGGGAACGCTCGAGTACGTCCCTGTAACGCTTGGACGGCGCCATCCCTGGCGCCGTACATCCCCGGCGACGGGCATCCGACCGCCCTGACACGCCGTCGAACACCGAACCACGATGCGTCCCTTCAGGGTTCCCCTGTGGCTTCCTTTGTGGGAGCGGCTTCAGCCGCGAGGGGCGTTACGAACGGGCGCTGGGCCAGAAAGCCGGTCCGTTCGTGCGGGTCTTCAGTTCCGGTAAACGCGCGGCAGGCGGGCGGTCATGCCGGCCAGCAGTTCGTAACCGATCGTGCCGGCCCGGGCGGCGACCTCGTTGACGGCGATGTTCGGACCCCAAAGTTCGACTTCGTCGCCGACACGGATGTCGTCTTGGCCGCTCAGGTCGACCGTGATCATGTCCATCGATACCGTGCCCGCCAATGGCACGCGCCGGTCCTTGACCCAGACCGGCGTGCCGTCGGGGGCATGGCGCGGATAGCCGTCGCCGTAACCGACCGACACGGTGCCGATGCGTGCGGGCGCCGTTGCCTGCCAGCGTTGCCCGTAGCCGACGCCGTCGCCGGGCGGCACGTCGCGGATCGCGATGATTTCGGAGGTGACGCGCATGACGGCCTCCAGCCCGGCCGGTCCGCCGTCGAGGGCGCCGGCCGGATCGCAGCCGTAGAGCATGATGCCCGGCCGGTTCCACTCGGCGCGCGCCCCGGGCCAGTAGAGGATGCCGGCCGAGTTGGCGATGCTGCGCGGCAGCGCCCGGTCGCGGGTGCAGGCGTCGAACAGGTCGAGTTGGCGGGGCGTCACCGGGCTGTCGGCCTCGTCGGCGCAGGCGAGGTGCGTGCACAGCACGACGTGTTCGGTCACGTTCGGCGAGGCGGCCAGCGCCGCGCAGGCCGGCGCCACGTCCTGCGGAGCGACGCCGAGGCGGTGCATTCCGGTATCGATCTTCAGCCAGGCGGTGGCCGCAGGTCCGTTCCGTTCGTCGCACACGGCGCGGACCTGGTCCATGCTGTGCAGCATCAGCCAGAGCCCGCGTGCGGTGGCTTCGGCCACGTCACCCGGCGTCGCGGCGCCTTGCAGCACCAGCAACGGGGCGGCGATGCCGGCATCGCGCAACACCAGCGCTTCGTCGATGGTCGCCACGGCGAGCGCGTCGGCCGCTGTCTCGAGGGCGCGCGCCACCGGGACGAGACCGTGGCCGTAGCCGTTGGCCTTGATCACGGCGATATTGCGCGCGCCGGGCGCGCAGGCCGCTGCCCGGGCGAGGTTGCGGCGCAGGGCGGCGAGATCGACGATCGCGTGGCTGGGGCGCATGGTGGTCTCGGGTCGCCTCAGTCCACCGGTCGGAAATCGAGGTGTTCGAAATAGTCGATGGTCGCCTCGGGGTCGTCGAAGACCCGATTCATCCGGAGGCGCTGCAGGACGCCGTGGCGGTCGAACTCGAACTTCAGCCAGGCGTCCATGCCCACCGACCGGTCCGGCCAGCGGGCGATGAAGGTATCGGCGTTCACGTGCTCGAGCGGCCCGCTGAGCTTCGGCGACTTGTCGGCCGCGAACCGCAGCCCGGAATCCGTCACCGTAACGGTTGCATCGCCGAACCAGGCGTCGCGGTAATGGCCCGCGTACTGCGCCAGCGGGCGCGGTTCGACCACGCCTCGAACGGGGCCGCCTTCGGTCATGGCCGCCGCTTGCTCGGCCTCCATTTCGGCCGCGGTCTCCAGCCGCTGGTAGGCGGTGATCCAGTCACGCTGCCCCTCGGGCAGATAGCCGTACTTGATGGTTTGCATGACGGCGTTGCGCGCCGAGGAACTGGAACCGTTGCTCAGCACCACGATGCCGAGATCCAGTTCCGGCAGCATCAGCGTCCAGGCGCGCATGCCCGCCAGCGAGCCGGTATGGGAGACCTCCAGGAAGCCGTGCACGTCGCTCAGGCGCCAGCCAAGGCCGTACCCGTTGAAGTGCGAGCGGTGCCATTCGTAATTGCGCAGCGAAACGCCCCAGCTGTTTTCCGGGCGCCACATTTCGCGGCTGCGCGCCGCGCTGAAAATCTGCACGCCCTCGGGCGAGGTGCCGCGGCCCAACTGCAGCTGCACCCAGTCGAGCATGTCGTCCAGGCTGCAGACCACGCCGCCGGCGGCCGCGTACAGCGCCGGCTCGCCGTGGATCCGGCTGCGCTCGATCACCTGCAGCTCACCGTCGATCATGCCGTGGGGAGCGGCCAGGTTACGCAGCTCCGCTTTCGGAATCGCGCCCATGAAGCACCGGTCCATGCCCAGCGGGCGCATGATGCGCGCCTCGACGAACGCCTCGAAACCCTGGCCGGTGATGCGGGGCACGATCTCGCCGGCCACGATGTACAGCACGTTGTCGTAGTTATAGCTGTCGCGGAAGTCGCTGACGAGCGGAAAATAGCGCAGGGCGTGAATGACGTCCCGCCGCGTGAATTCGTTCGGATCGGGCCAGAGCAAGAGGTCGCCGGCGTGGGCGACCAGGCCGGCGCGGTGGGTGAGGAGATCGACCACCGAGAGGTGCGCCGTCACCCAGGGTTCGCTGGTCCGGAATTCGGGAATGTAGTCCGAAACCGCCCCGTTCCATTCGATGCGGCCCTCGTCGACGAGGATGGCCAGCGCGGCCGCCGTGAAGGCCTTCGAGTTCGAAGCGATCTTGAACAGCGTATCGGTATCGACGGCGCCGTCACGACCCCGTTCGCGCACGCCGTGGCCTTTCGCGTAGACCACGCTGCCGTCCTTGACCACACCGATCGCCATCCCGGGCACGTCGAACGTCGTCATCGCGCGTTCGGCCAGGCGGTCGAGCGCATCGGCGTCGAGCGCGTCGGCCAGGAGGCCGGGGACATGAAGCGCCAGCAGGCACGCGGTCAGCATTGCGTGGGCTGCGGTTCGCACGGTTCGCCTGCCAGGGTGTTTCAATTCCGGTCCTCCGGGTGGTTCATGTCGGGTTCGCGCCAGCGCCGGGAATCGTTCATTCGACGCACGGACGGAAATGCTAATGTATTATTCCGCAGATTTCAGTGGGAGCGGGCCACCGTGTCATTCAGCTACCAAAAAGACCGGCTTCAATGCGACGGCGTATCCCTCGCGGATCTCGCGGACGAGGTCGGCACGCCGTTTTACTGCTATTCCGCGAACGCGATCCGCGAGCGATTCGGCGCCTACCGCGCGCGGTTCGACGGCGACAACCTCGTCTGCTACGCCGTCAAGGCGAATTCGAACCAGGCCGTGCTGCGCCTGCTCGCCGGTCTCGGCGCTGGCGCCGACGTGGTTTCCGGCGGCGAATTGCGCCGCGCCCTGTCGGCCGGCATACCGGCCGAAAAGATCGTTTTTTCCGGCGTCGCGAAGACCGCCGAGGAGATGCGGTACGCGCTCGAAAGCGGCATCTTCCAGTTCAACGTCGAATCCGAGCCGGAACTGGAGCAGCTCGACCGCGTGGCGCGCTCGCTCGGCACCCGAGCCCCGGTCGCTTTTCGCATCAATCCCGATATCGACGCCCGCACCCACGAAAAGATCACCACCGGCAAGTCGGTCAACAAGTTCGGCGTGCCGGCGGGCCGGGCGCTGGACGCCTATGCGCGCGCCGCGTCGCTGCCGGGCATTCGCGTCCAGGGCATCGCGACGCACATCGGCTCGCAGCTGACCGAACTGGAGCCGTTCGAGCAGGCCTTTCACTGCCATGCCGAACTGTGCCGCTCGCTGCGTGCCGCCGGGCACGACATCACGGTGCTGGATATCGGCGGCGGGCTCGGCATCGATTACCGCGACGGCGGCGCGCAACCGCCCGCGCTGGCCGACTACGCGGCGCTGGCCCGGCGCATTCTCGACCCGCTGGACTGCCGCATTCTGATCGAACCCGGCCGCTCGGTGGTCGGCGAGGCCGGGGTGCTGGTGACGAGCGTCATCTACGTCAAGCAGGGCGAGCAGGTCCGCTTTCTGATCATCGACGCCGGCATGAACGACCTGCTGCGGCCGAGCCTGTACGGCGCCCGCCACGAGATCGTTCCGTTGCGCCGCACGGACGGGCCGCGGTTGAGCTGCGACGTGGTCGGTCCGATCTGCGAAACGGGCGACACCTTTGCCCGCGGCCTGGAATTGCCGGTGCTGGATGCCGGCGACCGCGTCGCGATCTGCAATGCGGGCGCCTACGGCGCTGTCATGGCCTCCATCTACAACACGCGTCCCCTGGTGCCCGAGGTGCTGGTCGACGACGGGCGCGGCCGCGTCGTGCGACAACGCGTCGCGGCCGCCGACCTGATCGCGCTCGACGCGGCGGACTGAGCGCCGCGGACGCTCAGAGGCTGTCGACCAGTTTGCGGCTGCGTGCGAGCAATTCGCGGGCCCGGGGATCGCGCCGGACCAGCTGGCTGAACAGCAGGTCGATCACGAACTGCTGCGAGGTGCCCGAAACGATCTGCGGGATCTCGAACTCGTCGACACGGCCCACCGAGTAGAGTTGCACGTCGGCCAGCGCCCGGATCGGGTTGGCGTTGTAATTGGTCAGCGTGATCACCGTCGCCCCCGATTTGCGGGCCTGCTTGACGATTTCCAGCATTTTCGGCGACTCGCCGGAGAACGAGATCAGGAACACTGCGTCCTTTCTGCCCAGCGTGGCCACGCTGGACAGCTGCATGTAGGTATCGACCTCGGCGACGACCGACTTGCCGATCTGGATCAGCATGCTGGCCAGGTTGCGGGCGACCATCGAACCCGCGCCGAGCGCGATGACCTGGATGCGCTCGGCGCGCTCGAGCACGTCGACGGCCGCGGCCAGGCGCTCCTCGTCGTTCAGCTGCATGGTGTTGCTCATGGCTTCGTTCTTGACGTGGAAAAGCCGGTCGCGAACGGCGGCATCCGGGGCGCTCCGCGCCTGCCGGCGCGCGTCGTCGGCGGTGTCGCTTTCGCCCAGCAGCACATCTTCGTGAATCGCCAGTTTCAGGTCCGGAAAACCCTGGTAACCGAGTTTCTGACTGAACTTGACGATACTGGACTGGCTCACGCCGACGGCGTTCGCGAGGTTCTGCGACGAGTAGTCCCGGATCAGCGCCGGGTTGGACAGGATGAACTCGGCGATCTTCCGTTCGTTCGGCGACAGTTCATCCTGGAACGCCCTGATTTTGAGCAGACACGACATGCGAAAGGGACGTAGTTTTTGTTGCCGTTGACGATAGCATAGGCGGAGTCGCGCTTCCCTTCTTTCGCCGCTGACGCGACGAAAACCGGCTGCGCGCCACGACATGAAGGCGTTGTCCTCTGGCTGTCGCCAGCCGGCCAACAGGAGCGGAGTCTTGCGCGCAACGGCATCGATGAGTTTCCCGCCGGCTGATTTTCCGGATTAGTACGGGACATGCCGACGCTGGCGTTTTAATATTACTGGACCGGGCCCGGGGTGGGGCCCGGCGCCGCCGTGCACGCCGGCCGGGTCCGGGCGGGGCGCGGCCACAATGCTTCGGAGCCGAACACGTCTTGACCTTTTCGATGCCAGCGCGCGCGATGAACCCGTTTTTCCTGGCCGCCTGCAGCGTCCTGCTGCTCGCGGGCTGCGGCGAGCGCGGCATCGATTTCGGCAGCCGGCAGGGCGACCGGCCGCAACCGGTCGAGCTGGTGCTCGACGCGGAGGGACGGCCCGATCCCGCGGTGCTGGCCGCCGAGCAGGTCGTATTCCGCGGCAACGGTGACGAGCCGGCTACGCTGGACCCGCACCGGGCGCTGGGCGTGCCGGCCGCGCACATCCTGCGCGACCTGTTCGAGGGCCTGACCACGGAAACGCCCGACGGCAAGGTCGTACCGGGCGCCGCCCTGCGGTGGAACATCTCGCGCGACGCGCGCACCTACACCTTCTACCTGCGTCGCGATCTCGCCTGGTCGAACGGCGAACCGCTGAACGCAACCGACTTCATCTACAGTCTGCGCCGCGCGGCGAACCCCGCGACCGCCTCCGCCGGCGCGAACGCGTTGCTGCCGATCCTCAATGCGCGCGAGGTGCTGGCGGGCGAACTGCCGGTCGAGGACCTGGGCATCAGCCTGCTCGACGAATACACGATGCAGATCACGCTCACGGGGCCGACGCCTTATTTCCTGAGCCTGCTGGCGAGCCCGGTCGCGTTTCCGGTCAATCGGGCCAACGTCGAGGCGTTCGGCGACCGCTTCGCGCGGCCCGGGAACCTGGTCTCCAACGGCGCCTTCGTGCTGGCGGACTGGAAGCCGCGTGTCAGTATCGAGCTGCGCCGGAACCCGTACTTCCGCGAAGCCGACCAGGTGCTCATCGACCGCGTCGTCTACGTGCACACGGAAGAACTGGCGGCCGAGGTCAAGCAGTTCCGCCTGGGCGAACTGGACTGGACGCACGAGGTGCCCAACAACCAGTTCCGCTGGCTGCAGAAGAACTACCCGGCCGAACTGCAGGTCAGCCCGTGGATGGGCTCCTATTTCTTCGGCTACAACCTGACCCAGGAGCCGTTCATCGACAACCCGGCGCTGCGCCTCGCTCTGATCCTCGCCATCGACCGCGAGATCATCACCGACAAGGTGACGCAATTCGGCGAGGCGCCCTCGTTCTCGCTGGTGCCGCCGGGGATCGACGGCTACGTCCCGTTCGCGCCGCACTACGCCGACTGGAGCCAGGAGGAACGCAACCACGAGGCGCGCCGCCTGTTCGAGCAGGCCGGGTACTCCGATGACCGGCCGCTGCACGTCGAGATCCGTTACAACACCAGCGACAACAACAAGAAAATCGCGTTGGCGGTGGCGTCGATGTGGAAACAGGTGCTTGGCGTGACCACGACGCTGGTCAGCGAGGAGTTCCGCGTGTTCCTGCAGAACCGCGAACAGAAGATCATCACCGAGGTGTTCCGGGCCGGTTGGATCAGCGACTACAACGACCCCTACAGTTTCCTCGAAATGTTCCGCACCGGGCACCCGCGCAACGATTACGGGTACAGCAACGGCACGTTTGACGCCTTGCTCGACGAGGTCGGCACCGAGCGCGTGCGCGCCCGCCGCGAACGCCTGATGTTCGAGGCCGAACGGGTGCTGATGGCCGACAGCGTGATCATCCCGGTGTACAGTTACGTGACCAAGCGCCTGGTCAACCCGCACCTGAAAGGCTGGCAGCCAAACGTGATGGACCACCATCTCAGCCGCTACATGTTCAAACTGAAGTCGCGCCCGACCGGCAGCGCGCGGGCAGCCGATGATGCGCCGGGAATCGACGCCGAAACCGGACCCGCGGTCATGCTGACGC
Source organism: Lysobacterales bacterium (assembly GCA_037384065.1). Classification (GTDB taxonomy): domain Bacteria; phylum Pseudomonadota; class Gammaproteobacteria; order Xanthomonadales; family SZUA-36; genus JABDPF01. The sequence goes on along the minus strand of JARROJ010000014.1, from coordinate 9,123 downwards.
CGCTCGAGACGGTTCCGGGCGAGACGGTCGAGGACGCCGGCCTGCCGGCGCCGGAGTCCGCCGAACCGGAAGTGGCCGAACCGGACGCTGCCGAACCGGCGCCGGACGCTGCGCCCGGCCCGGCCCCGACCGCGCTGGACGAAAACGGCCGCGCGGCCGAGGCCGACGAGACCGGGGGCGCGGGGCGATGAGACAGGAGGGAATCCTGCGTCACGCGACGGCCCGCATTCTCGGCCTGGTGCCCACGATGCTGGTGCTGATCACCGTGGCCTTCTTCCTCATTCGGGTGGCGCCGGGCGGGCCGTTCGACGGCGAGAAGGTCCTGCCGCCGGAGATCCTGGCCAACCTCGAGGCGCAGTACCGTCTCGACGAACCGCTGTTGCAACAGTATTTCCGCTACCTCGGCCAGATCGTGTCCGGTGATTTCGGCCCCTCGTTCCATTACCTCGATCAGAGCGTCAACGAGCTGATCAGGCGGGGCTTCCCGGTCTCCGCGACACTCGGCGGCCTGGCCATGCTGCTGGCGTTTTTCGCGGGCATCCTGATCGGGGTGACCGCGGCGCTGCGCCAGAACACAGCGGTGGATTACTCGGTGATGGGCGTGGCGATGCTCGGCATCTCGGTGCCGAATTTCGTGATCGCGCCCCTGCTGATCCTCGGTCTGGCGATCTACGGCGGCTGGTTGCCGGCCGGCGGCTGGGACTGGAGCTGGCAGCGCATGGTGCTGCCGGTCGTGACCCTGGCCCTGCCGGTGATCGCCTACATCGCACGCCTGACGCGCGGCAGCATGATCGAGGTGCTGCACAGCAACTACATCCGGACCGCGCGGGCCAAGGGTCTGCCGGAGCGCGTCGTGCTGCTGCGGCATGCCTTGAAGCCGGCGTTGCTGCCGGTGATCTCCTACATGGGGCCGGCCACCGCGGCGCTGGTTACGGGATCGGTCGTGATCGAGCGCATCTACAACATTCCCGGGCTCGGCAGTTACTTCGTGCAGGGCGCGATGAACCGCGACTACACGCTCGTGATGGGCATCGTCGTCTTTTACGGCCTGGTCATCATCGTGCTGAATTTCATCGTCGACCTGCTGTACGCCTGGCTCAACCCCCGCATCCGCTTCGACGAGGCGTCATGAGCAGCGGAGCGGAAAAACGGTCGACCGACGTCTCGGTGGAAGACGCGTTCACGGCGGCGCTGGCCGAAAAGGACGAGCGCGGTCGCTCGCTGTGGATCGACGCCTGGCACCGACTGCTGAAGAACCGCGCCGCGGTGGTCAGCAGCGTGATCATGCTGCTGCTGTTGCTGGGCGTCCTGTTCGGACCGATGCTGGCGCCCTGGGAAGGCGACTTTACCGACTGGGATCACACCTCGAGTCCGCCCAGCCTGGAAACCGGGCACTGGTTCGGCACCGACGCGGTCGGTCGCGACATCCTCGTCCGCACGCTCGAGGGCGGGCGCATCTCGCTGCTGGTCGGCCTGGTCGCGACGCTGGTCAGCCTCGCCATCGGCGTGACCTACGGCGCGGTGGCCGGCTATTACGGCGGGCTCACCGACCGCATCATGATGCGCGCGGTCGACATCGTCTACGCGTTGCCCTTCATGTTCCTGGTCATCCTGCTGATGGTCGTTTTCGGGCGCAACATCGTCCTGATCTTCGTCGCCATCGGCGCGGTCAACTGGCTCGACATGGCGCGCATCGTCCGCGGCCAGACGCTCAGTCTGAAGAACACCGAGTTCGTGGAGGCCGCGCGGGCCTGCGGTGTCAGCCACCAGTCGATCATCCGCCGCCACATCATTCCCAATCTGCTGGGCGTGGTGATGGTCTACGTGACGCTCACGATCCCCCAGGTGATCCTGGTCGAATCCTTTCTCAGCTTTCTCGGTCTCGGCGTGCAGGAGCCGATGAGTTCCTGGGGCGCACTGGTGGCGGACGGCGCGCAGGACATGGAGTACGCACCCTGGACGCTGTTTTTCCCGGCGGCCTTCCTGACCGTGACGCTGTACTGTTTCAACTACATCGGTGACGGCATGCGCGACGCGCTCGATCCCAAGGACCGGCAGTGACGGCGCTGCTCGACATCCGCGGCCTGGTGGTCGAATTCGACACGCCGGAAGGCGTCGTCAAGGCGGTCAACGGTCTCGACGTGCGCATCGACGAAGGTGAAACGCTGGCCATCGTCGGTGAGTCCGGCGCCGGCAAGACCCAGTTGATGCTGGCGGTGATGGGCCTGCTGGCCGAAAACGGCAAGGCGCATGGCGAAGCCCTGTATCGCGGCCGCGACCTGATGCAGATGTCGCCGCACGAACTCAATGGCGTCCGCGGCAGCCAAATCGCGATGATCTTCCAGGATCCGATGACGTCGCTGAACCCCTACCTGACGATCGAGCAGCAGATGGTCGAGGTGGTCATGCATCACCAGGGCTTGAAGCGCGAAGAGGCGCGCGCGCACGCCATCGAAATGCTGCGGGCGGTGCGTATTCCGGACCCGGAGGAGCGCATCCGGCAATACCCGCACGAGTACTCGGGCGGCATGCGCCAGCGCGTCATGATCGCGATGGGCCTGTTGTGCGAGCCGGAACTGCTGATCGCCGACGAGCCGAGCACGGCGCTGGATGTCACCGTGCAGGCGCAGATCACGGAACTCGTCCGGGAGCTGCGCGAGCGCACCAGCATGGCGATCGTGCTGATCACCCACGACCTCGCCGCGGTCGCCGAGCTGAGCGGCCGGGTGATCGTGATGTACGCCGGCGAGATCGTCGAAGCGGGCAGCGCCGAAGATATCTTTTACCGGCCGCAGCATCCCTACACCCGCGGTTTGCTGGCCTCGGTGCCGCGCCTGGACAAGGCCTCCGATGACGAGCTGCACGCAATTCCGGGCAACCCGCCCAACCTGCAGGATCTGCCCACGGGGTGCCATTTTCGCGACCGCTGCAGTGAGGCGATGGACAAGTGCCGGCGGCCGCCTCCGCTGTGGCTCAGCGATTCCGGCCGCATGAGCCGGTGCTTTTTGCCGATGGAAGGCGGCCGTTTGCAGGCCGGACAGATTCTGCCGCCGGAACCGGAACGCGAGCCCGCCGACACCGCGGGCCCGGCCGAGGGCGAAGACGAATGAGCAAGCCGGTGCTCAGGGTGCAGGATCTCGCGGTCAGCTTCCGCAGTTATACCGGCGGCCTGCTGAGCCGCCAGGAACGGGAAATCCGCGCGGTCGATGGCATCAGTTTCGAACTTTTCGCCGGCGAGACCCTGGGGGTCGTGGGCGAATCGGGCTCCGGCAAGTCGACCCTCGCGCGGGCCATCCTCGGCCTGGTGAAGCCGAACCGCGGCCGCGTGATGTGGCTGGGCGAAAACCTGACCGCGCTCGACGACGAGGCGATGCGCCAGCGGCGCAAGGAACTGCAGATCGTGTTCCAGGACCCGGTCGCCTCCCTCAACCCGCGCATGACGGCAGGCGACATCATCGCCGAGCCCTTGTGGACGTTCTACCCGAACATGGATCGTGTGCAGGTCGATGAGCGAACGCGCGGCATGATGAAGATGGTCGGCCTGCTGCCCAACCAGATCAATCGCTACCCGCACGAGTTTTCCGGCGGCCAGTGCCAGCGCATCGGCATCGCCCGCTCGCTGGTGTTGAATCCGCGCCTGATAATCTGCGACGAGCCCGTCAGCTCGCTGGACGTTTCGATCCAGGCGCAGATCATCAATCTGCTCCAGGATCTGCAGGCCAAGCTGGGGCTGGCGTTGATCTTCGTCGCGCACGATCTTTCGGTGGTGCGGCACATCAGCGACCGCGTGCTGGTGATGTACATGGGCCAGGCCATGGAGGTCTCGGAAAAAACGCGTCTGTACCGTCGACCGCTGCACCCCTATACCAATGCGTTGATCAAGTCGGTACCGGTGCCGGATCCGCGGCTGGCGGCCGTCGCGCGGCGCGAGAGCTGGCTGACCGGCGACATGCCGTCCCCCTTCGACCGCCCGAGAGGCTGCATTTTCCATGACCGCTGTCCGTTCCGCATCCGGCGGTGTGAAGCCGACGTCCCGGCATTGCGGCGCATGGAGAGCGGTGACTGGGTGGCCTGTCACCGCGCCGAGGAACTCGATCTCACCGTTCGCTGAGCGAAGCCGTTCACGGGCAGGGGCCGGTTGCGGGCGCGGCGAAGGCGGCCGCATAATAGGCCGTTTGAACCCCACGGAAAATTTCATGTCCAGATTCACGACCGGCCGCGTCGGCCGCCTTGTCCTGCTGCTGATCGCCGCTCCCCTCCTTTTCGCGGCCTGCGCCCAGACGCGCGTGGTCGATAGCTGGCGCACCGACAAGCCGGTGACCGACCAGCCGGACAAGGTCGCGGTCGTCGCCGTGTTGCCCGACGCCCTGATGCGCAAGGCGGTGGAACGCGATGTCGCGAAAATCCTGGTCGATCGGGGAACCCCGGCCGTACCCGCCAGCGGCATCCGGGGCATGAGCGGCGGCATCCGGGGGGAAATCGACGTCGAGGTCGCCACCGGTCTGCTGCGTGACGCCGACGTCGACGGGATCGTCGTCCTGTTCTACACCGGCGGCGGCCTTTCCGAGGGCTACGTCCGCTCCGACTACTGGCTCGAGTACCTCGGCAGCGGCGCGACCTATAACTGGGGTTATCCGTACTTCACCGGCGTCACCGACGTTTACACGGTGCGCCAGGGGCCGGGTTACGCGGACGTGCGTCAGACGGCGTACGTGGAATCGAGTTTCTATGACATGGAAACCCGCGAGCCGGTATGGCGCATCGTCACCTACACCAAGGACGTGGAGCACACCGACGCGGTGCGTGACATCGGCAAGCAGATCGCCACGGAGATGCGCAAGGCCGGCCTCGACTGATCCTCGATGGCATCCGCCGAACGGCTGAAACGCAGGCTGTCGCGTGGCCTCGAAGCGCTGGACCAGATCCTCGACGACGACCGTCAGTCGACTCTGCTGGCCTACCTCGACGAACTGCAGCGCTGGAACCGAAGCTACAACCTGACCGCGGTCCGTGACCCGCTCGAGATGGTCACCCGACACCTGCTGGATTCGCTCGCCGTGTTGCCCTGGATCGGCGCCGGGCCCCTGCTGGACGCCGGGACCGGCGCCGGCCTGCCCGGCGTGCCGCTGGCCATCGCCCGGCCGGAACTGCAGATTACCCTGCTCGACAGCGCCGGCAAGAAGGTGCGGTTCCTGAACCACGTCCGGCGCGCGCTGCGGCTCGAAAATGTTCATCCGGTGCAGGCCCGGCTGGAGGCGTTCGCGCCGGTCGTGCCACCCGCGGCGGTGATCAGCCGCGCCTTTGCCAGCCTCGGAGACTTCGCCGCGGCCGTGCGGGCCATGCACGGCGCGGGGTCTCAACCGGCGCCCCGGCTGCTGGCGATGAAAGGGCGCGCACCGCGGGACGAGATCGATGCGCTGCCGCCGGAGGTGCGCGTCGATGCGATCGAACGACTGGTTGTACCGGGATTGCAAGAGGACCGTCACCTCGTCATTATGTCCCTCGTTACATGAACCCGGTCGGCAAACCCATGACAGCCCGAATCATCGCAGTGGCCAACCAGAAAGGCGGGGTCGGCAAGACCACCACCTGCGTCAACCTGGCGGCCGCCTTCGCGCGCATGAACTATCCGGTGCTGCTGATCGACATGGATCCGCAGGGCAACGCGACCACCGGCGTCGGCATCGAGCCGCGGCGTCTGCACGCCTCGACCTGCGAGGTGCTCCTCGGCGAGCGCCGCGCGCAGGAAACGATCCTGCGGCCCGAGGGGCTGGAGCTCGACCTGTTGCCGGCCAACGGCGATCTGACCGCGGCGGAGGTGACGCTGCTGCAGATGGACCGCCGCGAGTTCGCGCTGAAGGATGCCCTGCGCCCGCTGCTCGAGAAGTACGCCTGGATCTTCATCGACTGCCCGCCTTCGTTGAACATGCTGACCCTGAACGCGCTGGCGGCGGCGGACAGCGTGCTGATCCCGATGCAGTGCGAGTACTATGCGCTGGAAGGCCTGACCGGACTGCTCAACACGATCGAGCAGTTGCGCGCCAGCATCAATCCGAACCTCGGCATCGAAGGCCTGGTGCGCACCATGTTCGACGGCCGTAACAACCTGGCGACGGCCGTCTCCGACCAGTTGGTCGAGAACTTCGGCGATCGCGTCTACCGAACACTGGTCCCGCGCAACGTGCGGGTCGCCGAAGCGCCCAGCCATGGCCTGCCGGTGCTGGTTTACGATCCGCGCTCCAAGGGCGCGTTGGCCCATGTGGCGCTGGCCGGCGAAATGCTGCGCCGCCACGAAAAGAGACACATTGCCTGATGAACAGTCGCAAAAAACCCGCGCTGGGGCGCAACCTCAGCGCCATGCTGAGCCCCTCGACCCTGGACGAGGTCCGTCACCCGGCCAGCGGGGAGCTGCGTGAGCTTCCGCTGGATGTCATTCGTCCGGGTCGGTACCAGCCGCGTTCGGTGTTCGACGAGGAAAAGCTCGCCGAGCTGGCCGATTCGATCCGCGCCCAGGGGGTCGTGCAGCCGGTCGTCGTGCGGCCGGTCGGTGACGATGCCTACGAGCTGATCGCCGGCGAGCGCCGCTGGCGCGCCGCCCAGATCGCGGGCGCCGAGCACATCCCGGCGGTGGTGCGGGACGTCCCGGACGAGATTTCGGTGGCGATGGCGCTGATCGAGAACATCCAGCGCGAGGACCTCAACCCACTGGAAGAGGCGACCGCTTTGCGCCGCCTGATCGACGACTTCGACATGACCCACCAGGAGGCCGCCGACGCGGTCGGCCGCTCGCGCGCCGCCGTCTCGAACCTGCTGCGCTTGCTCGAGCTGATGCAGGAGGTCAAGGACATGATCGACCTGCGGCGTATCGAGATGGGCCATGCGCGGGCGCTGCTGTCGCTGGACGACGAACTGCAGGTCCAGGCGGCCCGCGAGGTGGTGCGCAAGCGCCTGTCGGTCCGCGAGACCGAGAACCTGGTTCGCCGCCTGCAGCAGTCGAAAAAGCAGAAAGGCCAGCGCCGCGTCGACCCCGACCTCCAGCGCCTGCAGAACCGCATGTCCGAGCAGCTCGGCGCCCGGGTACGGATCCAGCACCAGGCATCCGGCAAGGGCCGGCTCGTTATCAGTTACAACAGCGCCGACGAGTTCGACGGCATTCTCGAGCGACTGAAGCTCGCCGAATGAGCCGTTCCGGGATTGTCGTTATTGTCTGTGAAGATTAGTGAATGCTAAAATGATCGGTCTTTGACCGGCCTCGGTGCACCCCTGCGCGTTCTGGCGTGGCGGAATGTCCGGATCCGGAGCAAAGAAATGAGGCATACCGGGCGGAACATTGTTAAACTTCAGGGTCCAGTCCGCAGTCGCCGCACTGCTCGTGCTGACATCGCTTCTGGCCGGGCCCGTGGCGGCGTACTCGGCACTGCTCGGCAGCCTCGCTGCATTCGTGCCGGGGGCGATATTCAGTGCGCTCGTGATGCGGCGACTGGGGGGTGACAGTGCAGCGTTTTTGCGCACCGCGATGGTGGCGGAGTTCGGCAAACTCGCGCTCGTCGGCATCCTTTGTGCGGCGGTGTTCATCTGGGTGAAACCGCTGGCCGCGGGGTTTTTCTTCCTCGGCCTGATCGGGATGATCATCGCAAACCGGGTCGCGTCGGTGTTGATGGTCCGCGACGGCTCGGCGGACGCGCGGAAACGGGCGAACGAACAAACAGACTGAACGGCAGAACCCGCCGCGCACACGAGCGGCAGGCGGGCTGAAAATCATACAGGAAACGGCATGGCGGTCAGCGGCGAAAACCCCACGAGCAGCGAATACATCTCGCACCATTTGCAGAACCTCACCTTCGGTCAGCACCCCGACGGGACCTGGGGCATTGCGCACGGGGCCGAGGAAGCGGCACAGATGGGGTTCTGGGCCTTTCACGTCGATACGATGTTCTGGTCCCTGTTGCTGGGCATCGTGTTCTACCTGGTGTTCCGCAAAGTGGCGGCCGCCGCCAATTCCGGGGTCCCGTCACGCTTTCAGTGCGCGATCGAGTACATTGTCGAGTTCGTCGACAACAGCGTGCGCGATTCTTTCCATGGCACCAGCAAGTTCATCGCACCGCTCGCGCTCACGCTGTACGTGTGGATTTTCTTCATGAACCTGATGGACCTGATCCCGGTCGACTGGCTGCCCTGGGCCGCCATGCAGGCGGGCGTGGAATACCAGAAGGTCGTGCCGACCACCGACGTCAACGCAACCATGGGCATGGCGATCACCGTGTTCCTGATGATCATCTACTACAGCATCAAGATCAAAGGCGTGGGCGGATTCATCGCCGAGCTGACCGGCCAGCCCTTTGCGGCCAAGGGCCCGGTGGGCAAGGCGATTTTCTTTCTACCGAACCTGCTTCTGGAACTGGTTTCCCTGCTCGCCAAGCCGATTTCGCTGGGCCTGCGACTGTTCGGCAACCTGTACGCGGGCGAGTTGATCTTCATTCTGATCGCGGTCGTGTTCACCGCGGGCACGGGCGTCGTCGCCGCGGGCCTCAGCGCGATGTTCGGCGAGCACATCCCGGCCTGGTTCTGGGTCGTCGCCGTTGCGGCGGTCTTCATGACCCTGTGGCTGAACATGAAGGGCAAGCTCGCGACGAAACAGACCCTGTGGCTGCTGCTGGTGGAAATGCTGCTGGTCGGTGGCCTCGCGTTCCTGGGCGGGCAATTGATGCATTTTGGCTGGGCCGTATTCCACCTGCTGGTGATCTGGCTGCAGGCCTTCATTTTCATGATGCTGACCATCGTGTACCTGAGCATGGCGCACGAGCATCACTGAGCGGATCGAAACGTTCTACTGTTTGTTTAACTAACTGGCAATTCTGAAAAAACGGAGTTATCGATGGAAACTGTAATTGGTATGACCGCAATCGCCGTGGCCCTGCTGATCGGACTGGGTGCGTTGGGCGTTGGTATCGGTGTGGGTATCCTGGGCGGTCGCCTGCTGGAAGGCTCGGCCCGCCAGCCGGAACTGGCCCCGATGCTGCAGGGCAAGTTCTTCCTGGCGATCGGTCTGCTCGACGCGGTCGCGATGATCGGCGTGGGTATCGCGCTGTTCTTCACCTTCGCGAACCCGTTCGTCGGTCAGCT
>JARROJ010000013.1:0-56623 GCA_037384065.1 Lysobacterales bacterium | reverse complement strand
TCCCTGTAACGCTTGGACGGCGCCATCCCTGGCGCCGTACATCCCCGGCGACGGGTATCCGGCCGCCCTGACACGCCGTCGAAAACCGAAACAATATGCGTCTCTGCAGGGTTCCCTGAGGGCTTTCTTCTCGGTGGGAGCGGCTTCAGCCGCGACGGGCGCCGTGGGTTTTTTGGCGCGACCTGGTCGTGCTCGCCGCTGCGGGCCGGATTTCCGTCGGTTATGGCGGGCTTGCCGGGGGGGAGCGGAACGGTGAACTCCGGTGTAAGACGGGAAGGGGGGCGCTTCCTTGATACAATACACGGTTCATGAATACGCCTGTCGAAACCGTCGAAACGCAGCGCCCGGCTGGCCGGCACGGTCGCGGTGATCTCGAGCGCTGGATCGCCGAGTACCGGGAATCGGTTGGCGAGGCCGGGGAGACCTGCGTGCGGTTGGTGCAGTCGCTGTACGACGCCCGCGCGCTGGACGAGCAGGCGACCGACCGGGGGCTGGAATTGCTGGAGATTCTCGAGCCGCTGGCGCCCGATCCGGTCACGATCAGCAGCGCGCTGGTGCACATCGCGGCACTGGATGAGACGAAGCGCGCGGCGCTGATTGCCGGGTTGCCGGAGGCGGTTCGCAACCAACTCGCGGATCTCGAGAAACTGAAGCATTACGAGTCCGGCCAGTCCATCGACGACACGGAGCGCAGCGCCGAGGGCCTGCGCCGCCTGTTGCTCGCGCTGGTCAAGGACGTCCGGGTCGTGCTGATCGATCTCGCCTGGCAGCTGGTGTTGCTGCGGCGGTCCGTGGAGGAGAACGACGAGGGCCGGCGGCTGGCCCGCGAGACCATGCTGATCCACGCGCCGCTGGCGAACCGGCTCGGTATCTGGCAATTGAAGTGGGAGCTGGAGGATCTTTCGTTCCGCCAGCTCGAGCCGGCGCAGTACCGCAAGATCGCCAACCTGGTCGCGGAGCATCGCACCGAGCGCGAGGCGTTCATCGGCCGCTTCATCGCGCGCCTGGAGCAGGCGCTGGACGAGGCGGGTATCCGCGCGGAGGTGCGCGGCCGGCCCAAGCACATTTACAGCATCTGGAAAAAAATGCAGCGCAAGGGCCTGGATTTCCACCAGTTGTTCGACGTGCGCGCGGTGCGCGTCCTGGTCGATGACCTGCCGTCCTGCTACAGCGCCCTGGGCCTGGTGCACACGCTGTGGCAGCCGATTCCCGGGGAGTTCGACGATTACATCACCACCCCGAAAGGCAACATGTACCAGTCGCTGCATACCGCGGTCGCCGACCGCGAAGGCAAGGCGGTCGAGGTGCAGATCCGCACCCACGAGATGCACGAACACGCCGAGCTCGGTGTCGCCTCGCACTGGCGCTACAAGGAGGGCGGGCCGAACGATCCGGCCTTCGACAACAAGATCGCGATCATGCGGCAGCTGCTGGAATCCTCGGACGAAGACCTCGACGACGAGAGCCTGCTCGACAGCTTCCGCTCGGTTACCAGCGAGGACCGCGTGTACGTGCTGACGCCGCGCGGCCAGGTGCTGGACATGTCGGCCGGCTCGACGGTGCTCGATTTCGCCTACCAGGTGCATACCGAGGTCGGCCATCGTTGTCGCGGGGCCAAGGTCAACGGCCGCATCGTGCCGCTGACGCATGTCGTCAACACCGGTGACCGGGTCGAGATCCTGACCGCGAAACAGCCGAATCCGAGCCGCGACTGGCTCAATCCCAAGCTGGGCTACATCAACGGCGCCCGGGCGCGGGCCAAGGTACGGCAGTGGTTCAAGCGCGAGAGCCGCGACGACAACCTGCGCGCCGGCCGCGACGCACTGGAAGCCGAGGCGCGGCGCCTGAGCACGGACCTGTCCGAACTCGGCGCCATCCTCGGCCGCTTCCACCAGAACTCGGTCGACGACCTGTACGTGGCGATCGGCAACGGCGAACTGACCGCCGGGCAGATCATCAACGCCCTGGCGCGCAAGAAGGCGGCCGAGACCGAGCCGCAGGCCGCTGACCTCGTGACCCGCGCGCCGGCGCGGCAGAAGGGGGCGCCGCAGGAGCAGCCCGACGACATCGTCATCGAGGGCGTCGGCAACCTGATGACGACCATGGCCCGTTGCTGCCACCCCGTTCCCGGCGACCCGGTGGTGGGCTACGTCACCCGAGGCCGGGGCGTGACGATCCACCGCGAGGATTGCGGCCAGGTGGTGCACTGGCGCTCGGAAAACAGCCCGCGCCTGCTGCGGGTCAACTGGGGCACGCAGCGCGCCGCAGCCTATTCCGTGCAGATCCTGGTGCGCGCCTTCGATCGCCGCGACCTGATCCGCGACATCTCGACCGTCCTCTCGGCGTCGGAGACCCAGGTGACCGACATCAGCAGCCGCCTCGACGAGGGCACCGACGAGGTCTCGATTCATCTCAAGTTACGGGTGCGGGATTTCGAGCAGCTCAGCGAGCTGCTCAGCCACCTGAACAGCGTCAGCAACGTGATCGAGGCGCGGCGTCTGCGCCAGGGGTCGGGCTGAGCGGCAGCCGTCGCGCGCGTCATTTCTTGTACCGGATCAAACCCGTGTGCGCGGGCCAGCGGCTTCGCCGTCCCGCGAATCAGAGGCTGGAGAGCAGTTCCTGCAGCCCGAGACGGGCCGTTTCGACCGAGAAGTAGCGCCGGACGTTTTCCAGCCCGGAGGCGGAGACCAGGTTCCACAGGTCCTCGTCGCGATACACGCGCACGATCTCCGCGGCGAAATCCGCGGCGCTTTCCGCCACCAGCACGTCGCGCCCGGGCTTGGCGAACATGCCCTCGACCGCCATCGGGGTCGCGACCACCGGCTGGCCGCGGCTCATGCTGATGTTGACCTTGCCCTTGATGCCGGCACCGTAGCGCAGCGGCGCCACGGCCAGCCGGCAATTGTCCAGCCACGGTTCCAGTGACTCGACGAAGCCGTGGAAGCGGACGCCGTCGCCGTCGAGCGCGCGCACGGAATCCGGCGCCTTGCTGCCGATCAGGTGGAATACGACCTCCGGCAATTCGGCGTGGACCAGCGGCCAGATTTCGTTGACGAACCACTGCGCCGCGTCGATGTTCGGCGGGTGCTGGTAGCCGCCGACGAAGAACAGGTCCTTGCGGTCGGCCCAGGGCTTGCGGCTGCCGACCACCTCGTGCACGTTGGACACGATGTGCACGCGCGCCTCCGGCGCGGCCTCCTCGAGCACGGTTTTTTCCACCGGGCTGACGACCAGCGTGACGTCCGCCTCGTTGATCACGGCCAGTTCCGAACGGCGGGTCTGCGCGGCGCTGCGCTTCAGCGGCAGGCTGTCCTCCAGTTCCGCCTGGCGCTCCTCGCGCAGGTAATGCAGGTCGACCGTGTCGAAGATGAACCGGGCGCGCGGGCAATGCCGGCGCACCGGGCCGAGGTATTTCGAGGCCACGTAGTGGCGGCTGACCATGACGAAATCGAATTCCTCGCCGCGCTCGCCCAGGAAACGCTGCAGCGAGCCGATCCAGGGATCGTAGACGACCTCGACGCCGATGCGTTGCAGCGCCCGGGTGTAGCGCCCGGTATAGGCGCGGTTGTCCGGCATGAAGGTCACGCCGTAACCGAGGTCGCGAAAACATTCCATCAGGTACAGCAGGCGCAGGCTGCCGGAATCCTGGTCCGGTTCGGGCGTGTAGGCGTCCACGACCAGGATGCGGCCCTTCAGGCGGTGGTCGCGGGCGCGGCGAATTTCCGCCCGGTCCTCGGGGTCGACGATCGGCGCGGGCTGGGCCTGCAGCGCCGCCTTCCAGCGCTCGAGAAACTTTTTCCGGTTGACGGACTGGAACCGCTTGATGCCGCTGGCGAGGTCGGTGCCGGAGGTGACGCCTTCGTGGTGCACGATCGTCGCGGCCGCCTGCACCCGGACTTTCAGGCCGCGTTCGCGAATGCGAAAGGCGAGGTCGGTGTCTTCGTAGTAGGCGGGCGCGTAGTGCGTGTCGAAGCCGCCCAGTTCGTCAAACAGTTCGCGGCGCAGCGCGATACAGGCGCCCGATGCGTAGTCGGCCTCCCGCGTGTACTGGTACTCCGGGCGGTCCGGGTCGTCCAGCCGCCCGTAATTCCAGCCGGAGCCGTCGTTGAAGACGATGCCGCCGGCTTCCTGCAATCGCCCGTCGGGATAGACCAGGCGCGCCCCGGCCAGGCCCGTGTCGGGAAATTCCGCGAAGGTGTCGAGCAGGGCGTCGAGCCAGCCGTCCAGCACCTGCGTGTCGTTGTTCAGCATGACGATGAACTCGCCGCCGGCGAGCCCGGCGCCGCGGTTGCAACTGCCGATGAAGCCGAGGTTCTGCTCGTTGCGCACGACGGTCAGGCCTTCGATGCCCTGCAGGTGCTCGAAGCTGTCGTCACTCGAGCAGTCGTCGACCACGATCACTTCGAACCCGGTCGCGCAACGGGTGTCGGCCAGGGAATGGAGACAGGCCGCGGTATACGCCCATTTGTTGTGCACCGGGATCACGATCGAGGCGCGCGGTTGCGCTGCGCGCGGCATGGCGGTCGGCGCCGTCGCGTCGCCGGCATCCGGGATCGGCGTGATGGCCAGTCGCTCGGGTGGCGGATGGGAGCGATCCTGCTGCGCGCGCAACAGCGCGCCGCGGACGCCACGGGTGCGCACGGTGCGCACCACCTGGGCCAGCAGCGTGGGCCAGCGCAGCGGGTTCCAGGCCTGGGCGTGCAGCGCGTTGGTCAGCACCCGGCGGCCGGCGCGCAGCGGTTTGGTGATGCGCCAGGACGTGCTCGAGAGCACCCGCTCGTGTTCCGCCTGCGCGTGCTGCAGAACGCGTTCAAGGTTGCCGATGATTTCCCGGTGTTCCCGGTTCTGCCGGTCAATCTCCGACTCGTACACGCGGCGGGTTTCCTGCAGTTCGGCAAAACGCTCGTCCAGTTGTGACTCCAGCTCGGACACCCAGCGGATGCGCCGCTGCTCTTCCGCTTGCCGCTCGCGTTCGCGTTCCTCGGCCCAGCGCGTGCGGCGCTCGACTTCGGCCTGCAGTTCTTCGGCCTGCACCGCCAGGCGGCGTCGGGCGGCCTCGGCTTCGCGGTACTGCGCGGCCAGCCCCGCGGTCTGGGCCGTCTCCAGGCCGGCGCGACGGTCGATGCGCCGCGGCGCCGGCCGGGGCGGGCGAAGCCCGGCGTAGCGTTCCCGCATGGCCTCGAGCGTCGGCAGGCTGGCCGTGGCCAGGTTCGACCGGGCCGTGGCGAGCGCCGCCCGGTCTTCGTACAGGGCGCGAACCCGGGCCACCAGCGCGGCCGGGTCCGGGTCGATCAGCCAGCCGGTCTCGCCGTCGCGAACGCGCTCTGCCAGGCTGCCGACGCGCGTGGCGATGACCGGGATCTCCAGTTGCTGCATCTCGGTCAGCATGTAACTGAAGGTCTCCGGTACGACCGAGAGCAGGCCCGCGGCGTGCGGGCCGATGCCGGCCAGCACATCGCTCAGCGTGTCACGGTGGAATTGCAGGATGACGTCGACGCCGGCCTGGCCGAAAAACGCGTGACCGTACCGATCCGCGCCGACCAGGTAAACGTGGGCGTAGGGGCGCAGTTCCGGCAGCGCCTCGAGCAGCAGCCGACGGCCCTTGCCGTCGTGGATGCGGCCGGGAACGACCAGCCTGAGCTTGCCGTCGTCGCGCTCTCGCGGCCGGACGGCCTGGCGGCCGGGCTGCGACGGTTTCGTGCCAGCGGGCCGCCAGCGCGCGCCAGCCCGCCGCGTCCAGGTCGCTCAGCTCGGGTAACAGCCGGTGGGCTTCGAGCGCGGCCTCGAGATCGACGGGTTCGCCCGCCCGCAGCCACGGCCCGGGATGCTCGCCCAGCAGCGGCCAGGCGGGGTAAAAATCGTGCAGCACCTGCAGGGTCGGCTTGCCGGTCGCCAGCGTGTCGAGGCTGTGGCCGACCAGCGAGGAGACCATGACCCGGCCGACCCCGTGGCGTTCGAGGATGGCGTCGAGTATTTCGCGGTACGCCGCATTGTGCTCGCCGGTCGACAGGATCGGCGGCTGCAGCCACCAACTGGCCAGCGGGGCATCGAGCCGGTTCGACAGGTACAGGGAATAGCGCTGGCCGCAGCCCTGGCCGGTCTGCGGGCCCTCGGCGCGCAACTGCAGGTTGACGTTCTCGGTATCCGCGTCGATCCAGGTTTCGATCCACCGGGCCACCCCGCCGCCCCAGCTGTGCGTGACGTGCAGCGTGACGGGGCGGTCGCCGGCCGCGTAGCGGGCGACGTCGTCCGCGGCGCCGGGTTCTGTCTGGGTCGACAGCCAGGTTTCGAGCCGCTGCGTCAGTTCCGCCCAGGCCGCCGGCCGCCGCTGCTCGTGCGGCTCCAGCGGTTCCTGGCCAAACAGCGCCTGCCCGGGATCGTGCAGGAACAGGCAATCGCTCAGCAGGATCCGGCCGCCGGCTTCGCGCAGCGTGGCCAGGGCGTTTGCCGTCGTGATTTCCGTTTGGGCCAGGATGTCGAGCGCGGCCGTGGAGAGCAGGGCCACGTGGGGTGGCCAGCGGTTCAATTCGTGGCAGAGGCCGGAGCCGAGCAGGCCGACGAGCTGGGCCGCGCGTTCGCCCCCGGGTTCCGGTGTCGCGTCGCCGTCGAGGCCGGCGAAGGGGTTCAGTTCGGGCGCGGCGTTGCCGAGCGCGGTGAGCACGATCGGCGCATCGGTACCGGCTTCCAGTCGCGCCAGGAGCGCTTCGAGCCCGCGCTGCAGCGCCGGCGGAACCGCAACGCCACTTCCTGTCCACAACAGGGGCCGACCCGCGACACGATTTTCGTGCAGAATGGCGCCGAGGCGGCTGGGCTTGTCATGGGCTCCGGGTGGTGTCATCGTGCGGCGAGGGTCGGACCTTAAACCGAACATTTTACACGTTTCATGGCCAGGCAAAGAAAGAAAAAGACTCCGAAAAAAGGCCGCCGGAAGGCGGCTTCTACCCGCCGCTGGCCGGCCCGGCTGTGGCGGGTTTTCCTGCTGCTGTTCGGCATCGCGGCCGGGTTGCTGATTCCCTGGGTTTTGTACCTCGACTACCAGGTCACCTCGGAGTTCGAGGGGCGCAAGTGGGATCTGCCGAGCCGGGTCTACGCCCGTGCGCTGGAAGTCTATCCGGGCGCCCTGCTGACGCCGCCGGACCTCGCTGTCGAATTGCAGGCGGCCGGTTACCACGAAGCCGCGCAGGTATCGCGCCCGGGCCAGTACCGGCTCGCCGGTGACCGCGCCGAGGTCTTTCGGCGGGCGTTCCGCTTCCAGGACGGCGAAGTGGCGCCGTTGCACCTGCGTATCCGCTTCGCCGGCCAGGTCGTGCAATCACTGGCGAACGTCGCCAACGGCGAATCGCTCGACCTGGTGCGGCTCGAACCGGCCGAGATCGCGTCCATCTACCCGCTGCAGAAGGAGGACCGGACGCTCGTCCGGATCGAGGAGGTGCCGCCCTTGCTGGTGACCGGCCTGCAGGCCGTCGAGGACCGCAATTTCAAGCACCACCCGGGCATCGACCTGCACGGCATCGCGCGCGCCGCCTGGGCCAACCTGCGCGCCGGCCGGGCGGTGCAGGGCGGCAGCACGCTGACCCAGCAGCTGGTCAAGAATTTCTTCCTCACCCAGGACCGGACCGTCATCCGCAAGGTGAACGAGGCGCTGATGGCGTTGTTGCTGGAGCTGAACTACGACAAGGCGGAGATCCTCGAGGCGTACCTCAACGAGGTGTTCCTCGGCCAGCAGGGCGCGTACGCGGTGCACGGCTTCGGACGCGCCAGCGAGTTCTATTTCGACGAGCCGGTGGCGCGCCTGCGTCCGCACCAGGTCGCCCTGCTGATCGGGCTCGTCAAAGGGCCGTCGTACTACAACCCGCGGCGCCACCCGGAGCGCGCGCGGCAACGGCGCGACCTGGTCCTGGCCGCGTTCGAGGAAACCGGCCTGCTGACGCCGGAGCAGGCCCGAGCGGCGGCGGCGCGCGGGCTCGGCGTGACCGATTCGCCGCGGCACCGCGGCAGCCGCTACCACGCGTTCGTGGACCTCGTGCAGCGCCAGCTGGCGCAGGTCTATGCCGAGGAGGACCTGCGCACCGAGGGGCTGCGCATCTTCACGACGCTGTCGCCGTCCGAGCAGGAAAAGGCGCAGCGCGCCGTGACGCAGGGCCTCGACGACCTGGCGCAGCGCGGTCTGCCCGAGACCCTGCAGGGCGCGCTGGTCATGGCCGACATCGCCAGCGGCGAGGTGCGTGCGCTGGTCGGCGATCGCGACGCCTCGCGGCGCGGGTTCAACCGGGCCATCCACGGACGGCGCCAGATCGGTTCGGTGATCAAGCCGCTGGTGTACCTGCTGGCGCTGGAACACAGCGACGATTACAACCTGCTGACGCCCATCGAGGACGAGCCGATCACGCTGCGTCAGCCGGACGGCAGCACCTGGTCGCCCGACAACTACGACGGTCGCTCGCACGGCACGGTGACGCTGCTCGAGGCGCTGACCCGGTCGTACAACCAGGCGACGGTGCGGCTCGGGCTCAACATCGGGGTCAGCCACCTGGTCAACCGCCTGACGCAGCTCGGTGTCTCGGCGGAGGTCGACGCCGTTCCCTCGGCCTTCCTCGGCGCGGTCGAACTCACCCCGCTGGAAGTCACCCAGATTTACCAGTCGATCGCCGGCTCCGGCTTCAGCGTGCCGCTGCGCTCGGTGATCGCCGTGGAGACCGCGGAAGGCGAAGAACTGATGCGCTATCCGCTGCGCATGATGCCGCAACCCCGACGCGAGGCGATCAGCGTGCTGAACTACGCGCTGACCCGCGTGGTCGAAGACGGCACGGCCCGTGCGCTGCCCGGCCTGCTCGGCAAATCCGTCACGCTCGCCGGCAAGACCGGCACCACCAACGATCGGCGCGACAGCTGGTTTGTCGGCTATACTCGGAACCGCGTCGCCGTCGCCTGGGTTGGCGAAGACGATTACAGCCCGGCCGGCGTGACCGGCAGCAACGCGGCCATGCGGGTCTGGGCCCGGCTGTTCCGGGACCTGCCGATCGAATCGGTGGACCTGCGGGTGCCGGACGGCGCGTTCTATCTCTGGGTCGACGCGGCCAGCGGCCGGTTGAGCGCGGAGGGTTGCCCCGGCGCCGTGCAGATCCCCTACGTGGACGGCTCGGAGCCGCGCGACATGACGGCCTGCGGCGCGACCGCGCTGGATCGCGACAAGGAATCGCTCTGGAAGAAATGGTTTGGCAAAGATGATTGAACGCGCAGCGGCGCTTCGCCGCATGGTCATGGCGTGCGCGCCCCTGCTCCTGGCGGCGTGTGCGACCTCCTGGGAACCGGCGCCGGACGAACCGGTGGTGGAAACCCGGGTGCGGCAGCCGGCGCAGCAGGACAGCGCGGGCACCCAGGTCTATCCGCTGCGCAACCCGGCCGTGATGGAGCTGCTGACCACCGCCGGCGCGGCCGAGCAGCGCGGCGACTACGAGCAGGCCGCGGCGCTGCTGGAGCGCGCGCTGCGCATCCAGCCGCGCAACCCCGAAGTGCTGCAGCAGATGGCCGAGGTGCAGCTGCACGTGCGGGACTACCAGCAGGCGCTGAATTTCGCCGTGCGTTCCTACGATGTCGGCCCGCGGGTCGGCGAGATCTGCAGCCGCAACTGGCGCACGATCAGCGTGGCGCGCGAGTACCTCGGCGATCGCAGCGGCGCGGCCGAGGCCGAGCGCCGTGCCGGCGCCTGCATGAGTACCAAGCCGCCCAGCCTGTAGCCGCCCGCATGACTTCCGATCCGCACAGCGCACAGTTGCTCGGCGCCGACGGGCCGCTGGCCGGGGCGCTGGAGGGATTCGCGCCGCGCGAAGCCCAGCTCCGCATGGCCGAGGCCGTCGAGGAGGCGCTCGCCGGGGGCGACTCGCTGGTGATCGAGGCCGGGACCGGCATCGGCAAGACCCTCGCGTATCTCGTGCCGGCCCTGTTGAGCGGCGAGCGGGTCATCATTTCGACCGGGACCAAGACGCTGCAGGACCAGCTGTTTTTCCGCGATCTGCCGCTGGTCCGCACGGCGCTCGGCTCCGCGGCCGTGACCGCGCTGCTCAAGGGTCGCGCCAATTACCTGTGCCTGCATCGCATGCGGCTGGCCCGCACCGAGGGCCGCTTGCCGTC
This sequence comes from Lysobacterales bacterium, assembly GCA_037384065.1. Taxonomy (GTDB): domain Bacteria; phylum Pseudomonadota; class Gammaproteobacteria; order Xanthomonadales; family SZUA-36; genus JABDPF01. The sequence goes on along the minus strand of JARROJ010000013.1, from coordinate 46,492 downwards.
GCGCGAGGCGGTGGCCGAACTGGAGGCGGTGTACGACTGGTCGGCGCGCACGCGCGACGGCGACCTGTCGCTGGCCGGCGTGGTCAGCGACGACAGCGGACTGATGCCCTTCGTCACGTCGACGGCCGACAACTGCCTGGGCAGCGAGTGCCCGGATTTCGAGGACTGTTTCGTCGCCCGGGCGCGCCGCGAGGCCCAGGAGGCCGATATCGTCGTGGTCAACCACCACCTGCTGTTCGCGGACATGGCGATCAAGCAGAGCGGCTTTGGCGAGGTGTTGCCGGGCGCCGGCGCGTTCATCGTCGACGAAGCCCACCAGGCGCCGGAGACCGCATCGCGTTTCTTCAGCCTGACGGTGTCGGCGCGCCAGGTGCAGGACCTGTGCCGCGATTTCCTGGCCGAAAGCGCGGACGTGGCCGGGGCGCTCGGGGTTCTGCGCGAGCCGGTCGCCGACTGCCTGGCGCGCACGCAGCAGATCCAGAGCACGATCGCCGAACGCATGCCCGAACGCGGCGGCTGGGGTGAATTGCTGTCCGACGACGCGGTGCGCGGGGGCCTGCAGGCGCTCGACCAGGCGATCATCGCCCTGGCGGAGGAATCCGAACGGCTCGAGGGCGGCGCCCGCGGCATGGACGGCTGCATCGAGCGCGCGCGCAACCTGCGCGCGGCCTTCGACCGCTTCGACGCCGCGGAGGCGCCGGGCGAGGTCCGCTGGTTCGAGCGTCGCGGCAAGGGCTTCGCGCTGAACATCACGCCGCTCGACGTCGCCGACGTGTTCAACGAGTTCCGCGCGCGCGCGCCGGCGGCCTGGGTGTTCACTTCGGCGACGCTCTCGGTGCGCGGGGATTTCAGCCACTTCACCGCTCGCATGGGCCTCGACGCGGCGCGCACGCTGTGCCTCGACTCGCCGTTCGACTATGCCCGCAATGCGCGCATCTGGCTGCCCGAAGGCTTGCCGGAGCCGCGCAGCCCGGACTTCGTGCCGGCCCTGCTGGACCGTGTCGTGCCGCTGATCGAGGCGAGCCGCGGCCGGGCCTTCCTGCTGTTCACCTCGCACCGCGCCCTGCGTCGGGCGGCCGAACTGCTGGCCGAGCGCCTGTCGTTTCCGCTGTTCGTGCAGGGCCAGGAGCCGCGCAGCCACCTGCTGGAAAAATTCCGCGCCTCGGGCGAGGGGGTGCTGCTCGGTTCGGCGAGTTTCTGGGAGGGTGTCGACGTGATCGGCGACGCCTTGTCGCTGGTCGTGATCGACAAGCTGCCGTTCGCGGCGCCGGACGACCCGGTGATCGACGCGCGCAGCGGCCTGCTGCGGCGCACCGGCGGCAATCCGTTCATGCAGTTGTTCCTGCCCCAGGCGGTGATCGCGCTGAAACAGGGCGCCGGCCGGCTGATCCGCGACGTCAACGACCGCGGGGTGCTGGTCATCTGCGATCCGCGCCTGCGGACCCGCTCCTACGGGCGCGTGTTCCTGGAAAGCCTGCCGCCGATGACGCCTGCCGAAGACCTGAACGACGTCAAGGAGTTCCTGCAATGACCCGTATCCTGGCCATCGAAACGTCGACCGAGGGCTGCTCCGTCGCGCTGAACGCCGGCGCCGGCCTGCTGGAGCGGTTCGAACGCGCGCCGATGAAACACGCCGAGCTGATCCTGCCCTTCGTGCGCGGCGTGCTGGCGGAGGCCGGCTGGGCCCTGGGCGAGATCGACGTGATCGCCTTCGGCCGCGGGCCGGGCAGCTTCACCAGCCTGCGCATCGGCATCGGCGTGGTGCAGGGGCTGGCCTGGGGCGCGGACCTGCCGGTCGTGCCGGTTTCCTCGCTGCAGGCGGTGGCGCAGGCGGCGCTTGAATCCGCGGACGACGCGGACCCGGATACCGTGCTGGTGGCGATGGATGCGCGCATGAACGAGGTGTTCCACGCGACCTACCGGCGGGACGATACGGGCACGGCGCAACCGCTGGACCGGGAGCGCGTTTCGGCCCCGTCGGAGCTGTCCGCCCCGCAGTCCGGGGGGTTCATCGCGGCCGGCAACGGCTTCGCGCGCTACGACGAACTGGCCCCGCTGGCCGCGGCGGCCCATTCGCGCCAACCGGACCTGTGGCCGCGCGCCGCGGTGGTGCTGACGCTCGCGCAGCACTGGCTGGCCGGGCACGAACCGCTGCCGCCGGAACAGGCGCAGCCGGTCTACCTCCGCAACACGGTGGCGGAAAAGCCGTCGCAGCAATGACGGATCGCGCCGCGGCCCCGCGCCGCGGTCAGCGAATCAGGACGAAGGTCGCCAGCCCGATGAAGGCGATGATCCCGATCACGTCGGTCACCGTGGTCAGCACGACCCCGCCGGCCAGCGCCGGGTCGATCGACATGCGGCGCAGCAGCACCGGGATCAGCGCACCGGCCAGCGCGCCGGCCAGCAGGTTGACGAGGATGGCGACGGCCATGACCAGGCCGAGCGGCACGTCGTCGTACCAGACCATCGCGATGACGGCGACGATCACCGAAAACACGAGGCCGTTGAGCAGGCCGACCGCCATCTCCTTGCGCAGCAGGGCGGCGGTATTGCTGGTGCTGACCTGGCCGGTCGCGATGCCGCGCACCATCAGCGTGAGCGTCTGCGTGCCCGCGATGCCGCCCATGCTCATGACGATCGGGAACAGCACGGCCGTGGCCACGATCTGATCCAGGGTCGGTTCGAACGCGTACAGCACGAAGGCCGCCAGAAACGCCGTGACGAGGTTGACCCCCAGCCAGATCCAGCGGCGCCGCGCCGATTGCACGATTGGCGCGAACATGTCTTCTTCCTCGTCGAGGCCCGCGCGCGCCAGCATGGAATGCTCGGCTTCTTCGCGAATCACGTCGACCACGTCGTCGATCGAAATCCAGCCCAGCAGGTGGCCTTCGCCGTCGATGACCGGCGCGGTCACCAGGTCGTGGTGCTCGAACTCCGAGGCGACCTGGCGCGCGTGCATGTCGACCGGTATCGGCGTGATCGAGGTGTCCATCAGCTCGCCGACGGTCGCGGCCAGCTCCTGCGTGAGCAGGTCGGACAGCTTGAGGCTGCCCAGGTAGCGGCCGTCGCGGTCGATCACGAACAGCATGTCGAACACCGGGGGCAGGCCGCCGCGCATGCGCAGGTAGCGCAGCACGACGTCGAGCGTGACGTTCGGGCGGATCGACAGCACGTTCGGATCCATCAGGCCGCCGGCCGAATCCTCGTCGTAGGCCAGCACCTGCTGCAGGCGCTCGCGGTCCTGCTGGCCCATCGCGTTGAGGACCTTGACGGTCACGGCGTCCGGCAGATCGTTGAGAATGTCCGCCAGGTCGTCGAGGTCTAGGTCGCCGACCGCGGCGATCAGCTCGTCCGGTTCACTGTCGCGGATCAGGGTCGCGCGCACCTCGTCGTTGACGTGGACCAGCACCTCGCCGTCCATGTCCGGGTCGTTCAGCTCCCAGACGGCCAGGCGCTTGGTGATCGGCAGCGACTCGAGCAGGTCGCCGATCTCCGATCCCGTCAGGTTGCGGAGCAGCTTGCGCACCTGGAATTGCGTGCCGGAATCGAGCGCCTCGGACAGGTGCTGGAGGTGGCGCGCAATCTTTTCTTCGTGCAACTGTTCCGCCATGAGGTTTCCCCGTTACGGGCCGTGCCGGCCAAGGGTTGAGACGGACGGAATTATAGCATCGGGGCGGGCCTGCTCCGGAGCAATTCCGGACAGCCGCGTCGCCGTGCCCGTCGCGAAAGCGCACTTCGGGCGAGCCACTGCCGTTCGCTCAGTGCTGGGATTCGTCCAGGGCTTCGACCAGGGTGCGTCCGGCGCGGGATTCGGGGTCGTGCAGCCAGCGGGTCAGGGCGGCCTGCGCGCGGGCGATGTCGGTCTGCAGGACCATCTGCTTGATTTCCAGGAGCCGCGCCGGGTACATGCTGAATTCCCGCAGACCGAGCGCCAGCAGCAGGCGGGTGTAACGCCGGTCACCGGCGGCCTCGCCGCAGACGGCGGCGGGAATGCCCAGGGCGTCGGCCTCGCGGAAGATGTGGCGCAGCAGGCGCAGCACGCCGCTGTGCTGCAGGTCGTAGAGGTGCGCGACCTGCTCGTCGATGCGGTCCGCCGCGAGCGTGTACTGCAACAGGTCGTTGGTGCCGACCGAGATGAAGTCGAGGTGGCGGCCGATGTCGGCCAGCGCCAGCGCGGCGGCCGGGACCTCGATCATGCCGCCCAGCGGCATGTCCGGGTCGAACGCGATGCCGGCGGCTTCGAGTTCCTGCCGCGCGTCCTGCAACAGCCGGTGGACGGCGACGACCTCGCTGAGGTTGGTCAGCATCGGGATCAGGCAGCGCACCGGGCCGTGCGCGCTGGCCCGCAGAATCGCGCGCAACTGGGCCTTGAAGCCGTCCGTGTCCCGCAGGCACAACCGGATCGCGCGCAGGCCCAGCGCCGGGTTTGCGCCGCGCGGCAGCGGCGGGGCGTCCGTCGGGTCGACCAGCTTGTCGGCGCCGATGTCCAGGGTGCGGATGGTCAGCGGCCGGCCCTCCAGCGCCTCGATCGCGGCGACGAACTCGGCCAGCTGCGCCTCTTCGCCGGGCGGTGTGCCCTGCAGGTACATGAACTCGGTGCGGTACAGCCCGATGCCGATGGCGCCGTCGTCGATCGCGTGGCGGATTTCCGGGATCCGTTCCGCGTTCGCCATCAGCCGGATGCGTTTGCCGTCGCGGCTCACGCAGGGGTCGTCGCGAATCGCCTCGAGTGCGAGACGGAAGCGCCGCGTGTCGGCCTGAACCTGCTCGTAATGGCCGCGGATGATGTTGTCCGGGCTGGCATAGACCAGCCCCTGGCCGCCGTCGAGGATCAGGGTTTCGCCCTCGCGCAGCAACTGCTGGGCGTGCCGCACGCCCAGCACGGCGGGAATGCCGAGGCTGCTGGCCATGATCGCGGTATGGCTGTGCGGACCGCCGTGTTCGGTCACGATGCCGGCCACGCCGCGTTCGTGCAGGATGGCCAGTTCGCCCGGCGTCAGTTCGTTCGCGATCACCAGGGTCTCGGCAAGTCGGTCGGGCAGTTGCTCGAAGGCCTGGGTGCCGGCTTCCTCGTTGAGTCGCGACTGGACCAGTCGAACGACCTGCTTGACGTCCTCGCCGCGGGTGCGGATGTACTCGTCGTTCATGCCGCGGAATTCGGCCAGGACGTCTTCGAGCTGCGACTGCAGCGCCCATTCGGCGTTGCACAGTTCCCGCTCGATGCGCCGCTCGGTGCCCTCCCGGAACGTCGAGTCGTCAAGCATCAGGATGTGGGTCTGGATGATGTCCGTCGCCGCCACGGTGACCCCGGCGTGGATGCTGTCGACCAGTTCCTCGAGCTGGCGGCGGGCGGCGGCGAGCGCGGCCCGGTAGCGTTCGATCTCGCGGCTGACCTCATCGGGGGCGATGCGGTGCTCGCCGATTTCCAGTTCGTTGCTGACGACAAGGTGACAGCGGCCGATGGCGATGCCGCGCGAGACGCCGAGACCGGTCAGGGCGAGGGTCACCGCTCCTCCCCGAAATGGTCTTCGATCAACGCGGCAATCGCCTCCACGGCCGCGTCCTCGTCCGGGCCCTCGGCCTCGACGACGAGTTCGGCGCCGGTCGCCGCCGCCAGCGTCAGCACGCCCATGATGGACTTGGCGTTGACCGAGCGCGCGCCGCGCACCAGGCGAACGTCGGAGGCAAAGCCGGACGCGCAGTTGACCAGGCGGGTCGCCGCGCGGGCATGCAGTCCGAGCTTGTTGACGATGGTGACGGGGCGCGCGTTCATTGCTGGAAAATCTTCACGCTGCGGCGGCCGCATTCGACGGCCTTGCGCGCGAGGGCGCCGAGGGTCAGGCCCCGGTTGCTCCAGGCGCAGACCAGCATGCCGAGGTTCACGCCGGTCACCATCACCGCGTCGAACCGCTCGAGCGCCGCGGCGACGTGATTCGCGGGGCTGGCGCCGATCAGGTCGGTCAGGACGAGCACACCGTGGCCGCGGTCGGCTTCGCGGATGGCCGTTTCGATCCGCGGGGCGGCGTCGGCGGCGTCAGTCGTCTGGTCGAACCGCACACAGCGCACGTCGTCCAGCGCCTCGTCGAGGATGATCCTGGCCTCGGCGAGCAGTGTCGCGGCGGTGTCGCCGTGCGTGACGAGAACCAGTCCGGTGGTCAATTCTGTATCTCCCGGTGATAGGTCAGGACGTTGTCGAACTGCTCACCCAGTTCTCTGGCCAGGCGGTCCACCAGGTAAACCGACCGGTGCTGGCCGCCGGTGCAGCCGATACCGATCGTCACGTAGCTCCGCTGGCTCATCTGGAAGGCCGGCAGCCAGGTTTTCAGAAACCCGAGCACGTCGCTGACCAGGCGCGTTACCGCTTCATCACGCTCCAGCCACTCGCGCACGGGTTGGTCGAGCCCGGTGAAGACGCGCAGGCGCTCGACCCAGTGGGGATTGGGCAGGATGCGGGCATCGAAAATGAAATCGACATCCTGCGGCACACCCCGTTTGAATGCGAACGATTCCAGCACCACCGTCATCGTGTCGCTGGCGGCGCCGGCGAACTTCCAGACCTGCTGGCGCAGCTGATGGATGTTGCTCTCGGTGGTGTCGATGACCCAGTCGGCGCGTTGCTCGAGCAACGCCAGCAGGCCGCGTTCGTGCTCGATCGCGCGCGGCAGGGCCTGCGCTTCGCTGGTCAGGGGATGGCGGCGTCGCGTCTCGCTGAAGCGCTTGATGATGGCCTTGGTGTCGGCGGTCAGGAAAACCAGGCGGCAGTCCATGCCGGCTGTAGTGAGTTCGTCCAGCCAGCCCGGTATGTCGCCCAGCTCCTGGCCCGGCGAGCGGGCGTCGACCCCGAGCGCGATGCGCGCGTATTCGGGGTGATCGCGCTGGCTGACCTGTTGCACGAAATCGGACAGCAGGCCGGCGGGCAGGTTGTCCACGCAGTAGAAGCCGAGATCCTCGAGCGCCCGCAGCGCGGTGGATTTGCCGCCGCCCGACAGGCCGGTCACCAGGATCAGTTGGCGCGCGGCGTCCCCCATGTTCAGCCGTCCGGTCGTTCGGCCTGCTTCTGGAGCACCCGCGCGTGGCGTTCGAGAAATTCGGCGGCCGCGTCGAACCCTCTCATTTTCAGCATGAAATCGCGCACGGCCGCTTCCGCCATGACGGCGAGGTTGCGTCCCGCCAGCACCGGTATCGTGATGCGCTGCACCTCGATGCCGAGAATCTTCAGGGTCGAACTGTTGCCGCGCAACCGGTCCTCGTCGAGCGGGCCGCTGGTGGCCGGCGGGATGTCCAGGTGGATGATCAGGCGCAGGAATTTGTTCTGCTTGACCGCCGTGTCGCCGAACATGTGCCGTACGTTGAGCACGCCGAGACCGCGCACCTCGAGGCAATCCTGCAGGACGTCGGGGCAGGTGCCTTCGATGATCTCGGGCGAAATCTGGCTGAACTCGGGCGCATCGTCGGCGATCAGGCGGTGCCCGCGGGTCAGCAACTCCAGCGCCAGTTCGCTCTTGCCGCTGGCCGGGTCGCCGGTGATCAGGACGCCGATCGTGAACATTTCCATGAACACGCCGTGCAGGGTCACGCGACGCGCCAGGCTGCGGGCGATGTGGTAGTCGAGGTAACTGACCAGTTCGTGCGAGCGCAGCCGCGAGCGGATCAACGCGGTGGTGCCGTCCCGTGCGTGGTCCAGGACCGGTTCCGGAATGGCGACGCCGTCGCCGAACAGGATGGCCAGCGGCCGGGGGGCGAACATCTGTCGCACGGTCACGGCCAGGGCGTCGGCGTCGAGGCTGTCGAGATAGGCCGATTCCTCGCCACCCACGACCTGCACGCGATTGGGATGGACCAGGTTCAGGAATCCGGCCGCGGCCGGGCGTTCGGTCAGGTCGAGCGGGGACAGGGCCGGCGCGTCGTCGCCCTCCGGTCCGCACAGCCATTCCAGCTCCAGGCGGTCCTGCAAATCGTCGAACAGGTCGCGGGCGGTGACCGAGCGTTCCTCTGGCATCGTCGGCGAACCGTGCACTAGTGCGGCGGACGGGACAGCAGTTTCAGCAACTCGACCGGGCTCTCGGCGCTGCGCAGTTCCTGCAGCAGGTCACTGTCACTGAACAGTTCCGCGATGTGCGCGAGCAGCTTGAGGTGGTCTTCACCGCAGTCCTCGGGCACGGCGAGCGCGAACAGCAGGTCGACCGGCTGACCGTCGACGGCGTCGAAGGCCAGCGGCTTGGCGAGCCGGAAAAACGACGCCGTCACGTTCTGCGCGCCCTTTACGCGGCCGTGCGGAATCGCCACGCCGTGGCCCAGCCCGGTGCTGCCGAGTCGTTCGCGCGCGTTCAGACTTTCGAAGATTTCGCGCTGGCTGAATTCGTCGCTGGAGGTCGCGAGTTGCTCGCTGATCAACTCCAGCAGGCGCTTCTTGCTGCCTGCGTGCACGTCGCACCGGATCAGCTCCGGGCTTAGCAGATCGCTGATGAGCATGTTACCGGGTGTTTTCTGTTCAGCCGGATGCCGTCGCGCGCTTGGCCGCGCTGGCGTGATGACCGCGCAGCCGGTCCTTGTGGCGCCGGACGCGCTTGTCCAGCTTGTCCGTGAGGCCGTCGATCGCGGCGTACATGTCGTCGTTGGTGTCCTGGGCGAACAGGGCCTTGGGGGCTCCGGCCGCATTGATTTTGCCTTCGGCGTGCTTGTGGTGGTTTTCCACCTTCAGGATGACATCGATGGAGATCACGTGGTCGAAGTGCCGGGAAATCCGTTGCAGCTTCTCGGTCACGTAGGCACGCAACGCGGGGGTAACTTCGATGTGATGTCCGGTGATGTTTATCTGCATGTCAGTCTCCAAAGGTTATGACCGGTCATCCGGGCAAATGTTCGCCGTCGGTCCGGTTCTGCTTCTAGCGGAGGGAGGAAGTGCTGTCCGTTCCGTCCGTGGGGGATTTCGGTTGTCCGTGTCGTCGAAAACGCGAAGGATTACGCAATCCATGGCTTAATCTTATACCTGAAATCGTGAAATGCCTAGGTTGGTTTGCGGCGGCGCGAAGCGGCCTGTCAACCGGTGGCGGCGCGCAGCCGGTACAGGCGGCGCCGTTCGCTCGAGGAGCCGATGCCCAGCGATTCGCGGTACTTGGCCACGGTGCGGCGGGCGACCAGGATGCCGGTCTGGCGCAGCAGGTCGGAGAGGTCCTGGTCGCTGAGCGGCTTTGCGGGCGGCTCGTTCTCCAGCAAAACCTGCAGGTGGGCCTTGACCGCCGTCGCGCTGACGGCGCCGCCGCTTTCCGTGCGCACGTGGCTGGAAAAGAAATATTTCAGTTCGAACAATCCGCGCGGGGTCAGCATGTACTTGCGCGTGGTGGCGCGGGACACCGTCGACTCGTGAACGCCGATGCGTTCGGAGATGTCCTTGAGCACCAGCGGCCGCATCGCGACGTCGCCCTGCTCGAGAAACGCCTGCTGCTCGTCGACGATCGCCTGGGCGACGCGCATCAGGGTCTGATTGCGCATCTCCAGGCTCGACATCAGCCAGCGAGCCTCCTGCAGGCGACCCTTCAGGTAGTCGGCGTCGCTGCCGCCGGATTTGCGCAACAGGTCGATGTAGTAGGTGTTGAGCCGCAGGCCGGGCTCGTTTTCCGGGTTGAGGGTGACGCGCCACTCGTCGTCCGCGCGCGTCACGTACACGTCCGGCACCAGGTATTCATCACGGCGGTTGTCGTAGCGCGACCCGGGGCGCGGCTCCAGCGACTGGATCAGGTCGATCGCCTGGATGACCGCGTCTTCGCCCGATCCGGTGCGTTTGCGCAGTTCGTCGATGTCGTGGTGTGCGAGCAGGTCGAGGTAGTCGCGCGCGATGCGGCGCGCCAACTCGCGGCCCGGCGTGTCGCCGGGCAGGGCGGAGAGTTGCACGCGGATGCACTCGGCCGTGTCGCGCGAGGCCACGCCGACGGGTTCGAGGCGCTGCACCCGGTGCAGCACGGCCAGGATCTCGTCCTCGGAGACGAGCAACTCCGGCGCCAGGCTGGTGCGGATTTCCTCGAGGCTCTCCTGCAGGAAGCCGTCCTCGTCGATGCCGTAGACGATGGCCTGGGCGATGGCGGTGTCGGTCGGGCTGAAATGGGCCAGGTTGATCTGCCAAAGCAGGTGATCGAGCAGCGAGCCCTCGCTGCTGTCGGCGATCTGCGCCTCGCCGTCGAACTCGTAGCCGCCGCCGGTTTCGGCCCATTGCTCGGACCCCAGGGATTCGGTTTCCCAGTCGGTGTCGTAGTCGTCGAGCGATTCTTCGGTCCGCTCGGCGGCGGCTTCATCGGCCGGGTCTCCGGCCTCGCCCGCCGCCTCGCCTTCGTCCCGCTCCAGGATCGGGTTCGCATCGAGCACCTCCTGGATGTACTCGCGCAGCTCGATGCGGTTGAGCTGCAGCAGGCGAATGGCCTGCTGGAGCTGTGGCGACAGCGCGAGTTTCTGGGCGAGGCGGAGCTGGAGGGACGGCTCAGCCATGGGGGCGATTCCGGCGTCCGATTGGACCTGCCGACGCGCTCGGGCGTTGGCAGATCGGCTGCTCGTAGCGTGACAGCGGATCAAGGCGCGACCACCATGCCGGATTCGAAACCATCGCGGCGTTCGTCGCTGGCGACCGGTTTCCGATCGCGGTGACGCGCCCTCGCGGGCTGGGGCTATAGCCTGAAATTCTTGCCAAGGTAGACTTCCCGGACCTCGTCGTTTTCCACGATGGTTTCGGGGCGGCCTTCGGCCAGCACCCGTCCTTCGTTCAGGATATACGCGTGGTCGCAGATACCCAAGGTTTCGCGGACGTTGTGGTCTGTGATCAGCACGCCGATGCCCAGATCGGTCAGGTGTTCGACGATCTTCTGGATTTCGATCACCGAGATCGGGTCGACGCCGGCGAACGGTTCGTCGAGGAGGATGAAACGCGGCCCCGCTGCGAGGGCGCGGGCGATTTCGGCGCGCCGGCGTTCGCCCCCGGACAGGCTGACGCCGAGTTGCCCGGCGAGATGCGCGATGCCGAGATCCTCCATCAGTTCCTGCAGGCGGTCGCGGCGGCCGGCGGCGTCGAGGTCCTTGCGGATCTCGAGGATCGCTTCGATGTTCTGCTCCACCGTGAGCTTGCGGAAGATCGATGCGTCCTGTGGCAGGTAGCCGACGCCGAGCGACGAGCGCACGTTGACCGGTTGGTGCGTGATGTCGGCGTCGTCGACCTGGATGACGCCGTCGTCGACGGCGATCAGGCCGACGATCATGTAGAAACAGGTCGTCTTGCCGGCGCCGTTGGGCCCGAGCAGGCCGGCCACGTTGCCGGGTTCGACGTGCATCGAGACGCCGCGGACGACTTCGCGTTTGCCGAATGACTTGTGCAGGTTCGTGGCGCGCAGCATGGGTTCAGCCGGCGCCGCCGTCGTCCGGGGGCGGGTCGTCGTCCGGGCGCGGCGTCTGCGCGCCGTTCTGTTTGCTTTTCTCGATCACCTCGGGGTCCAGGCGGATGCGGATGCGACCGCTTTCGTCGTCGCTACTGCCTCGAAAATGCTGCAGGTTCATGTCGTAGACCAGCTCGTCGCCGCTGATGTGGTACTGCGGATGCTCGACGTCGGCGGTTCCGGTCAGGGTCACGATGCCGGTCGCCACCTCGTATTCCATCGTGCGCGCCCGGGCCTTGACCAGACCCTGTTCCTCGATTTCCTGTTGCAGGGTCACCGGTGTTCCGCGCAGCTCGATCCGCTGGACGCGACCCTCCGATTTCTGCACGTTGGCGATGTCCGCGCGAATCTCCAGGGTTCCCTGGCGAATCTCGATGTTGCCGCGCAACGTCGCGATCCCGTCGCCCAGGGTGCCGTCCGACCGGTCGGCGTTGACGTCGAGCGGCTGCTCGCGGTCGCTTTCCAGTGCGGCCGCCGGTCCCGCCGCCAGGCACAGGGCGAAGGCCGCGAGCGCGGTCAGACGCGCGCAATCAGGGCGTCTCATAGTGCCCCCGCACCGCGTCCAGCAGTTCGTATCGGTCGTTGATCATGTCGAGATTCATTCCTGTGGCGGACAGCCAGTCGCCCGCCTGCACGATGCGCACGTCGGCCCGCGTGCTCGCCGTGCGTGGCGTTACGTTGAGCACGAGTTCGCGCGTCCGGATTTCGATCTGCTCGCCCGTCGCGTCGTTGCGGCGCCGGACATTGACGGCGCCGGTCAGGTTGATCACTTCGCGATCCGCGGCGATGACGGCCGATTCGGCGCTAATGTACCACTCTTCGTCGTCCTGCTGAATGCGGATGTTCGGTTCCTCGACGGTGCCGATCCCGGTTTCCGAGTCGTTGCGCAGCAGTGGTGCGCTGAGTTCCAGGCTGGTCAGGCCTTCATCGTTCAGCAGGCGCCCGCTGAAGTCACGCAGGGCGTAGTTGAGCCGCGTGTCGAGGCCGGCGAGCGGTTCCGCCGCCGGTTCGGAGACCGGCCGCGCCAGCAGCCAGGTCAGCACGGCCAGCAGCGCCAGGAGGATGAGGCCGCGGCGGGTTCGACGGCTGATCACCGGTGCAGAATCCGTTCCAGGGCGCCTTCGTCGAGGCCCTGTGCCGCCAGGATCAGGTCACAGATTTCGCGCACGCCGCCACGGCCGCCCGGTCGCGAGGTGACCCAGTGCACGCGGTCGCGGACCACCGGGTCGGCATCGGCCACGGTCACCGCGAGCCCGACGCGCGCCAGGACCGGAAGATCCAGCCAGTCGTCCCCGGCGTAGCAGGCCTGCGCCTCGTCCAGACCGGTCGTCGCAAGCAGTTCGTTGAACGCGTCCAGCTTGTCGTTGCGCCCCTGAAAAACGTGCTCGATGCCAAGATTGGCCGCGCGGCGCGCGACGATCTCGGAACGGCGCGCCGTGATCAGCGCCAGCGTGATGCCGCTGTCGGCGAGCAGGCGCATGCCGAGCCCGTCACGCGTGGAAAACGCCTTCAGTTCGTTGCCGCCGTTGTCGAAATAGATGCGGCCATCGGTCAGCACGCCATCGACGTCGAGCGCCAGCAGGCGGATGCGCCGGGCGCGTTCCAGCAGCAGTTCATCGACGGCGCTGATGTCGATGACGCCCATGTCAGACGACCCCGGCCTTGAGCAGGTCCTGGAAGTTCAGCGCGCCGACCAGGCGGTCGTTCTCGTCGGTGACGAGCAGGCCCTGGATGGCGTGCTGCTGCATCATGTGCACCGCTTCCTCGGCCAGCGCATCCGGGCGAATGTGGCGGGCGCCCCGGGTCATCACGGCGGCGATTCCGGTGGCGTGGGGGTCGAGGTTCGCGTCCAGCGTGCGGCGCAGGTCGCCGTCGGTGTAGATGCCGACCACCTGGCCGCTCTCGCCGATGACCGCCGTCATGCCGAGCCGTTTGGCCGTCATCTCGACGATCGCTTCGCTGATGGTCGCCTGTTCGCTGACCTGCGGTATGTCCTCGCCGGTATGCATGACCTCGTGAATATGCAGCAGCAGGCGGCGGCCGAGTTGGCCGGCCGGGTGGGACAGGGCGAAGTCCTCGCGCGTGAAGCCGCGTGTCTCCAGCAGCGACACCGCGAGCGCGTCGCCCATCACCAGGGCGGCCGTGGTCGACGAGGTCGGCGCCAGGCCCAGCGGGCAGGCTTCCTTTTCGACGCTGACGTCGAGATGCGCATCGGCGTGTCGCGCCAGGGTGGAGCCCGGCTTGCCGGTCATCGCGATGATCTTGACGCCGAGGCGCTTGAGCAGCGGCAGGATGACGTTCACTTCGTCGGTTTCGCCGGAATTGGACAGGGCGAGGATGACGTCCTGCGGCCGGATCATGCCGAGGTCGCCGTGGCTGGCTTCCGCGGGATGCACGAAGAAGGCGGGTGTTCCGGTGCTGGCCAGCGTCGCGGCGATCTTGTGGCCGATGTGGCCCGATTTCCCGACGCCGAGCACGATGACGCGACCCGTGCAGTCGAGCATCAGCCGGCAGGCCTCGAGAAAGCCGGCGTCGATCCGGTCGGCGAGTGTGCTGACGGCCCGCGCTTCGGTCTCGATGACCGCGCGGGCGAGTTTTCGAATGGCCTTTTTGTTCACGGGTCTAGTGTACCGTCGAAGGAGGGTGCGGTCAGCCGTCCCGATCAGGTCGCCGGCGCCTCCGGGATCCGGGTCGCGGTCAGCCAGATCAGAACCTGGTAGGACGTGAACAGCGCCAGCAGCAGCAGACCGGAGCGGCGGCTGATGCGGCCCGGGCCGTTGATACCGTAGGCCATGAAGAACAGCATCACCGTGAATACGAACATCACGGGGAAATCCTGCTGCAGCATCAGCAGTTCCACTTTGACCGGGTTTACGGCCGCGGCGATGCCCAGCACGCCGAGGATGTTGAACATGTTCGAGCCGATCACGTTGCCGATCGCGAGATCGTCCTCCTGGCGCAGCGCGCTGGTGAGCGCGGCCGCGAGCTCGGGCAGGCTGGTGCCGAGCGCGATGATGGTCAGGCCGATGACCGCTTCCGAAACGTGCAGGCTGCGCGCGATGAACACGGCGCCGTCGACCAGGAAGCTCGAACTCAGCGGCAGCACGATGAGGCCGACCGCCATCCACAGAACGGCGTAACCCGTCGGCATGTCGCGCGGGATTTCGGCCTCGAATTCCTGCGCCAGCGGATCCTCGGTGCCGCGGCGCATGCCGAACCGCACCATCCATATGACCAGCGCCAGCAGGCCGAACAGCAGCAGCCAGCCCTCGGTCCGGTCGTAAACCAGGTCGGCGGCCATGATGAAGCTGCCGATCATGATCAGCATCAGCACCGGGTATTCGCGCTTGAGGGTCTCCGATTCCACCCGCAGCGGGTAGATGGCCGCGGTCACCCCGAGGATCAGGCCGATGTTCGCGATGTTGGAGCCGATCGCGTTGCCCACCGCCAGGCCCGGGTTGCCGCGAAAGGCGGCGACGGCCGAAACGATCAGTTCCGGGGCCGAGGTGCCGAAGGCGACGATCGTCAGGCCGATGATCAGCGGCGATACGCCGAGGTTGCGCGCCAGCGCCGAGGCGCCGGCGACCAGGCGGTCGGCGCCCCATACGAGCAGAATGAACCCGCCGATCAATTGGGTGATCGAAATCAGCATGGCGGGGTCAGTCGGGCGCCCGCGAGGTGTTTGGAATGCGCGTCGCTTGCATTATGATGTGCCGCTTTCACCCGCCGCCTTTCGGCGCCGGCGATTGTTGAAATCAGGTCTGCCTACACAAAGGGAGTCTAGTCTATGGATAGCGCGACGATAGAGCAAATGATCCGCGACGGGTTGCCGGACGCCGAGGTTAGTGTGAGCGGCGAGGACGGCGTTCACTTCGAAGCGGTCGTCGTTTCACCGTCATTCGCGGGCCAGCCGACCATCAAGCGGCACCGCATGGTGTACGCCACGCTGGGCCGTTTCATGGGCAACGAAATTCACGCGCTCGGTCTGCGCACGGTCACGCCGGAAGAGAACGCCGGCTGATCCTCACCCGGGCGTTGCGCGCGGCACGGAGCGTGTTTATTGCCGTTCGGCCTCGGTGTCCGCCGCCGGCAGGGTCTGGCGCGCCGCGCAACCGGGCAGCGCGGTAACGACCTGGCCGTTCCAGGTCAGTTCGGTGATGCGCATCTCGAGGTGGTCGCCGCCGGTCTTGCCGTGTTCGAGCCGGACCTCGACGTTGCCGTAGTCGGGCGCATGCCAGGCCCGCGTGTAGCGGCTGCTGTTGCGCCGGACCTTTTCCAGCGGAATCGTGCGCAGGCAGCCGAGCGCGGTCTCGATCCACTCGTGCTCGAGTTCGCGGAATTTCTGCGGATCGATCTCGTCCTCCTCGACCATCAGGAATTCGAGTTCCGGGTCCGGTTCCCGCAGGCGACGCTGGATTTCCAGTTTCAGGGACAGCGGGTCCAGGGCGCGACCCGCCAGCGGCAGTTCGAACCGCTCCTTGCCGTCGTGAACCACCTCAACGCGTTCGGCGGCCCAGTCGAAGGTCGATACCCAGCGGTCGTCGATGCCGGCGACGCGCGTGTGGCGGGCGTGTTCCTGCGGGACGAAACGGCCCTGTTCATCCACGTCGCCGATCACGTACTCGGTGTCGCGTGCGCGCACGATCCGGGCCAGCCCGTGCGTGCCGCTCAGTTCGCTGCGCAACGCCCAGCGCTCGCCTTCCTGCGCCAGCCGCACCTCGAGTTTGCCGCTCAGCTTGCCGTTGCGGTAGATCGAGTAGCGCGCACTGTAGGGCTGCAATTCCGCCCAGGCCGCGCCGGACCAGGCCAGCACCAGGCCCAGGCAGAAACCGGTCAGAAGAATCCTAGGCCCGGTCATCCAGCCTGCCGTCGTCCTGCAGCAGGTACGGCCGTTGCAGGGGTTCGCCATCGACGCGGATCTGGTTGCCGTCGCAGGTCACGCGGCGCCGTGTCATCAGTTCCACCGAGGCTACGATCAGTTCGTGTTCCTTCGGTCCGAGCCGGGCGGCCAGGCGCGCCGCGTCGTCGGTTTCGAGGATCGGTATCACGACCTGTGACAGCACCGGTCCGCCGTCCAGTTCGGCCGTCACGAAGTGAATGCTGGCGCCGTGCCGGCGGTCGCCGGCGTCGATCGCGCGCTGGTAGGTTCCGGTGCCGCGGTACAGCGGCAGCAGCGACGGGTGCAGGTTGATCATGCGCCCGGCAAAAGGCTCCAGCACCCGTGGACCGATGATGCGCATGAACCCGGCGAGGATGATCAGCTCCGGATCGCCGGCGGCCATCAGCACGGCCAGCGCGCGGTCGAAATCCTCGCGCGTCTCGAAGCTGCGGTGGTCCAGCACGCTGCTGCGGATGCCGGCGCGGGCGGCCCGCTCCAGGCCCTGCGCGCCGGCCACGTTGCTGATCACGTGCGTGATGTCGAGGTCGAGGCGGCCGGCATCGCGGGCGTCGATCAGGGCCTGCAGGTTGCTGCCCGTTCCCGAGATCAGGACGGTCGCGCGCAAGGGCTCAGCCACGGCGGTACCCGACACGCCCTTCGCCCTCCGCCGCCACGACCGAGCCGATGTCCCAGCCCGGCAGGCCCAGCGCGGCGGCGCGTTCCAGCAGATCCTCGGCGCGGTCCTTCGAAGCGAGCATCACCATGCCGACGCCGCAATTGAAGGTGCGCAGCATTTCCGCTTCCTCGATGCGACCGTGCTGCTGCAGCCAGTCGAAGACCTGGGGCCGCGGCCAGGCCTGCGGATCGATATCCAGGCCCAGGCCGTCCGGCAGCACGCGGACGATGTTCTCGGTGAGGCCGCCGCCGGTGATGTGGGCCAGGCCATCGATCCCGCCGCCGCGCAACAGTTCCAGCAGCGGCTTGACGTAGATGCGGGTCGGCGCGAGCAGGGCGTCGCCGAGCGCCACGGGCGCGCCGTCGACGCCGGTCAGCGTCTGCCCCAGGTCCGCGCCGCTCACCTCGACGACCTTGCGGATCAGGGAATAACCGTTTGAATGCGGCCCGCTCGAGGCCAGCCCGAGGACGCGGTGCCCGGCGCGAATGCGGCTGCCGTCGAGCAGGTCCGCCCGCTCGACGGCGCCCACGGTGAAGCCGGCCAGGTCGTAGTCGCCCGGACCGTACATGCCCGGCATCTCGGCGGTTTCGCCGCCGATCAGGGCGCAACCCGCCTGCGCGCACCCGTTCGCGATGCCCTCGATGACGGCCTGCGCTTCGTCCAGTTCGAGCTTTCCGGTGGCGAAATAGTCCAGGAAAAACAGCGGCTCGGCGCCGCAGGTCAGGATGTCGTTGACGCACATCGCCACGAGATCGATGCCGATCGTGTCGTGGCGGCCGAGCGTGCGGGCCAGCAACAGCTTGGTGCCCACCCCGTCGGTGCCGGAAACCAGCAGGGGCTCGGTCCAGCGCTCCGGGTCGATCCGGAACAGCGCGCCGAAGCCGCCCAGGCCGGTCATCACCTCCGGGCGCAGCGTGCTGCGGACCGCCGGCTTGATCCGTTCGACGAGTTCGTTGCCGGCGTCGATATCGACGCCGGCATCCCGATAGGAGAGCCCTCGCTTGTCGTCTTTTTGCATCGTCAAGAGAATATTCCGGGCAGGATGCCGCGCTACTGGGAAGTGGCCTATGGTATCTTATTTGCTGGTTCCGTACCCTCTTCGCCATGATCCGAATCCTGTTGATCACCCTGCTGGTCGTCACCGCGCCGGTCCGCGCATTCGCGGACGATGACGGGCTCTACACGGGCGCCGTCACCGTTACCGGCCAGGGCGCCGCGGAACGCCGCGAAGCGCTTCCGCAGGCGCTGGCCCACGTGCTGCGCAAGCTCAGTGGCCTGCGGGACCTGGAGTCGGTGCCGGGCATCGCCGATGCGCTGCAGCGCGCCCCCGCGCTGCTGGTCACGTTCTATTACCGGACCATCGAGCACCCGATGCCCGACGGCGCGGTGCGCACCGAGCTGCGCCTGATGGCGCGCTTCGCCGAGCCGGGCGTGGACGACCTCGTGCGGCAGCTGCAACTGCCGCTGTGGCCGCCCCAGCGACGCCCGGCGGAGATCTGGCTGGTTATCGACGACGGCGACGGCCGGCAGATCCTGCCGGCCGAATTCGACTACCTGCGGTTCGCGCTCGACGACGCGGCCGGGCTGCGCGGATTGCGCCTCGACTGGCCGCAGCCGGACGAGGAGGGCATGTACCCGGTGGACCTGCAACTGTTGTGGGGCGGGTACACCGAAGACCTCGCCAGCCCGACCGGCGACGGCGTGCTGATCCTCACGGCCGGCCGCGAGGGCCCACTCTGGAACGTGCGCGCCAACCTCGGTTACCGCGGCCAGAACTGGTCCTGGCGGCGCCAGGACTACGACGCCCAGGCGGGGCTGCTCGCGGCCCTGCAGTCGGCCATCGACCAGGTCGCCGCCGCCAGCGCGATCGCATCGTCGGACCTGGGGGCCTGGTCCTACGATCTGACCGTGGCCGGCCTGGCCGGCCCCGACGACTACGCGACCTGCCTCGCCTGGCTGCAGGGCCTCAGTATCGTCGAGCGCGTGTCCGTCCGATCGGCGGCGCCGGCGCAGGTGACGTTCCGGCTGGGCCTGACGGCGATGCCGCGCTACCTCGAGGATGCGATCGCCAACGGCCGGGTGCTGGAACACGACGCGGAGCAGGATCGATACCGCATGCGGGGCGCCGTCGATGAGCGTTGAATCGCGCGGCTGGTTCGTACTGGCCCTGCTGGTCCTGGCGGGCTGGCTGACCTGGCGCCTGGCGCCGGTCATCACGCCGTTCGCGATCTCCGCGGGGCTGGCGTACCTCGGCGACCCGATGGTCGACCGCCTGGAGCGGTTGCGGTTCTTCCGCTGGCCGATCAGCCGCACGGTCTCGGTGGTGCTGGTGTTCGCCTTCATGACGGCGCTGCTGGGCCTGGGCTTGCTGATCGTGGTGCCGCTGCTGACCGACCAGGTGCGCGACCTGGTGCGGCGCGCGCCGGAGATGGTCGAGTGGCTGGTGGGAACCGCGTTGCCCTGGGTGCAGGCGCGGATTGGCCTGGAGACACTGCAACTGGACCCCGAGCATCTGATCGAAACCGCGTCGGCCTACTGGAAAGAAGCCGGCACGGCCCTGGTCGGCGTCCTCGGTTCGGTGTCGCGCGGCGGGCAGGCGGCGCTGACGTGGCTCATGAACCTGGTCCTGATCCCGGTCGTCACGTTCTACCTGCTGCGCGACTGGGACCGCCTGGTCGAGGGTATTCGCAACCTGCTGCCGCGCTCGGTCGAGCCCACCGTCAGCCTGGTGGGGCGCGAGATCGATGCGGTGCTCGGCGCGTTCATCCGGGGCCAGTTGATGGTCATGCTCGCGCTCGGGCTGATCTACGCCATCGGGCTGTGGGCCGTCGGGCTCGACCTCGCCTTCATCATCGGCATCGGCGCCGGTCTGCTCAGCATCGTGCCCTACCTCGGCACCTTTATCGGCGTGATCGCGGCCGTGATCGCCGCGCTGTTCCAGTTCCAGGACGTGCTGCATGTCGTTGCGGTGCTGGTCGTGTTCGGCGTCGGACAGTCGCTGGAGGGCATGGTGCTGACGCCCCAGCTGGTCGGCGACCAGATCGGGCTGCATCCGGTGGCGGTGATCTTCGCGGTGCTGGCCGGCGGCCAGCTGTTCGGTTTTCTCGGCGTCCTGCTGGCCCTGCCGGTGGCCGCCGCGCTGAACGTGCTGGTCCGGCACCTGGACCGGCGTTACCGCGGCAGCGAACTCTACCGGCGCCACGTGAAGGACGGCGGCGACGCGCCGGCGGACCCGAACGAGGCCGGGTGAATGCTGTTCTCGCCGCAAATGCCGCTGCAACTCGAACCGCCGCGACCGGACCGGCTCGACGATTTTCACGCCGGGCCCAACGGTGCGGTACTCGACGCGGTGCGTCACCTGCTGGACGACCCTGGCGGCGTGCTGTTTCTTTCCGGACCCGAGGGTTGCGGCAAATCGCACCTGCTCAATGGCCTGTGCCACGCGGCCCGCGAACACGACATGGCGGCGTTCTACATTGCGCTGAAGCGCCTGCCCGAAGCGGCTGCGGCGGGACTGGAGGGGTTGCAGCAGCTGGACCTCGTATGCGTCGACGACATCGACCACGTGGTGGGCAATCCCGTGTGGGAGCGCGCGCTGTTCCGCTGTTTCAACGAAGTCCGTTCCGCGCAGGGGCGCCTGCTGGTGAGCAGCCGCCGGCCGCTGACCTCACTCGCGTTTCGCCTGCCGGATCTCGCCTCGCGCCTGGCCTGGGGCGTGCGCCTCAAGCTGCAGGTGCCGGACGAGGCGGACAAGCGGGCGGTCCTGCAGCGCCGGGCCCGCAGCCTGCACATCGAATTGCCGGGCGAAGTGGAGGATTACCTGCTCAAACACGGGCGGCGTGACATGGCGTCGCTGCTGCGCTCGGTCGAGCGCTTGCGAGACGCCGCCTTCGTGGGCAAGCGCAAAATCACCGTGCCGCTGGCGCGGGAGGTGCTGCGCCAGGGGCAGGCGGCAGACCGGTCCGGGACCGGCTAGCCGGCCCCGGCCTGCGTCGATCGCTTACTTGTACGTATAGCGGCTGTCGAACACGAGTCCGCGCGGCGTGAACCGCACCTCGACGTGGTGCCGGTCGTTGATCGCCTCGAGGGTGTCGCCGGTGACTTTCGCGAGTTTGAGAAACGGGTCGGCGCCGCCGCCCTCGGCGAGCGCCGCGTCCAGATCCCGTCGTTGCAGCCGGTACCAGGCCCCGCTGTCGTAATCGGCGGCCAGCAGCATGCCGTCGGGCCCGCTCTCGCGGTTCAGGTAGTCCGCGAGCCCCGCCTGTTCGCCCTCGCCCAGCGAGATGCCGATCGCGTCATCGGACAGGGCCGCGTAGGCCACGATGTTCTGGAACGAGCCGAGGTACTCGGGCACGCGCACCGGGTCGTCGCCCGGCGCGAGCGACATGTCCGAGAGGTCCGGCAGGAACATCTTCGCCATGCCGACGAACATCTGCGGGTTTTCGACCTGGACCGCCGCATGGCCCCGGATGTCCCGCGGAATCGTCTCACCGGGGTCCATCTCGAGCGTCTCGAGGCTGAAATTGAAGCCCCGGAAGTTGTTGACGAACGGCGGCAGGGGCTGGTCGAGCCGCGCGATCAGGTCGCGCGCCTGCGCGTTCAGGTCGTCCAGGCGCTCGCAGCGGTACGGGTTGTCGACGATGGCCTGGGCCTCGCCGCGCAGGAAGTCGCGCGTCGCGCCGACCTTGATGCCGAAGGCGAACTCGGCCAGCCGGTCGGTCGCCGCGCCGATCGCGGGAATGCGGGCCGCCAGCGCCAGCAGGCGATTGCCGAATTCGGGTTGCATTTCCAGGATGCCGCGGAAGGCGGTGGCCCGGGTTTCGAGTTCGCTGACACCGACCGTGAAGCGCGGAAAGCGGTCCAGGATGCCGTGGATTTCCGCCGCGCAGGTCGCGTCCGTGCCGGGCAGCCCGCTCGCGCCCGCGTCGCCGAGGGCGCGCCGGGTGACCGAGTCCGCATCGATGAATTCGTCGGCCAGGCGGTGCAGGTCCATGGTGAAGGTCATGTACGGGGTGAAACCGTACTCGGAATTGAGGGCGGCAAGCCGTTCCACGGCGTCGCTGTCCGCCGGCAGTTCGAGCCCGAGGAAGGCCGGCAGCAGATCGTTCTCGGCGCCGGTCGGCAGGACGCCGAGCGCCAGGTGCGTCGGCAGCACGGCGGCGTACAGCGCCAGCGGCAGATCGTCCGCGTCCAGCGGTGCGCGCCAGTATGCGACGTCTCGGAAACTTAATTCTTCGGCGGTCACGGCGGCGTTGGCCAGCACCCGCTCGATCGTCGCGCGCAGCGTGGCGGCGTCCGACAGGCTGACGCGGGCGACCGGAAAGGCGCCCATGCCGTAGATGGCCTGGACGTTGTCGAGGTCCAGGCCCAGGCTTTCCAGCCCGGCGCGGCTCAGCTTGCCGTCGAGTTCGCTCAGGATCGCCAGCGCCAGTCGGTCGGCGGTTTCACTCGCGCTTTCCGACTCGAGGTCGGCGCGAAGATCGTCGAGCACCCGTTGTGCTTCCGCCGTCACCGGCGCGTAGCGCTGGAACTGCAGGTCGATGATCTCGTCCGGGAGGGCGGCGAGATTAGCCGCCAGGTACGGCGTGTCGGACGGCACGTGCGCCAGCAGTGAGCGGGCTTCCGGCGTGACGTCCGCCAGCGGCGCGGGTTCGTCCCGACCACAGCCGGTCAGAAACAGGATGGCGGCGCCGAGCAGAGCCGCGAGCAGGGGGCGTATCGTGTTCATCGGGATTCCTGTGCTGTTAACCATGTAGGTGTTATACCACAGTACAACACCAGAATACAAGCGGCAGCGCGTTCGCTCAACCCCCGGCGAGCACCTCGACCTCGGCGAGACGCTCGGGCGTGCCGACATCGCTCCAGGCGCCGTCGTAGCGTTCGCCGGTGACGATGCGCGTGCGCATCGCCTCCAGCAGCAGCGGCACCACCGAGAAGCGGCCCGCGGTGCAACCGTCGAACAGGCGGGGATGGTAGACGGCGATCCCGCTGAACGTCAGCCGCGGTTCGCCCTCGGCGCGCAGGCGGGCGCCGGCCAGGTGGAAATCGCCGTTCGGATTGTGCGGCGGATTGGGGATCATCACCAGGTGCGCACAGTCGCATTTCACCGAGCGCAGGCGCGCGAACGGGTAATCGGTCCAGATGTCGCCGTTGACGGCCAGGAACGGGCCGTTGCCGAGCAGGGGCAGGGCCTGGTGCAGGCCGCCGCCGGTCTCCAGCGCTTCGGGCGGCTCGACCGACCAGTGGATCGTCACGCCCCAGCGGGCGCCGTCGCCGAGCGCCTCGGGCAGGCGCTCACCGAGGTGACCGCGGTTGATGACGATTTCGCGGAAGCCGGCCGCGGCGAGCGCTTCGAGGTGGTACTCGATCAGCGGTTTGCCGCGAACCGGGAGCAGCGGCTTGGGGCGCGTGTCGGTGTGCGGGCGCAGGCGCTTGCCGCGCCCGGCGGCCAGGATCATGGCGCGCATCGCGGATCCTCCAGCAGGCGGTGCAGGGCGGCGAACTCGGGGTAGCGGGCCGCCACGTCGCGCAGGTAGCCGTAGAAGCGCGGCACCATCGCCAGGTAGCCCCGCTTGGCGTCGCGAAGTTCCAGTCGCGCGAAAATCCCGACGATCTTGAGGTTGCGTTGCAGACCCATCCAGTCGCACTGGCGGATCCACTCGGCCAGCGGGCCGTCGAGGCCGTAACGGCCGTGCATCTCGGCCATCCAGCCCTCCAGGCGCGCTCGCGGCCAGGTGATGTAGCGGTCCCAGAGCAGCGAGACGAGGTCGTAGCTCAACGGCCCGCGCACGCCGTCCTGAAAGTCGATGATGCCCGGCATGGCGCCGTTCTGCAGCAGGTTGCAGGAATGGAAATCGCGGTGGACGAAGACCTGCGGTTGCCGCTGCGCGGCGTCGACCAGGCGCGCGCAGAGCGCCTTCCAGTCGGCCTGCTCGGTCGCGGTGAGCGGCCGCCCCCGGTGCCGGCCGAGGTACCAGTCGGGAAACAGGTCGAGCTCGAACTGCAGCGCCCCGGCGCTGTACGGCGGCAGTCCCGCCGTGTCGACCCTGGCGGCGAAGCGCTCGAGAATGTCGAACAGGCCCGGAAAGAGGTCGTCGGCGTTGTCCTCGCGCAACAGGTCGCGGTACAACACGTCGCCGAAATCCTGCAGCAGGCCGAAACCGAGCTCGAGGTCGAAGTCCAGGATTTCCGGCGCGTTCAGGCCGGCGCGGCGCAGACGCCGGTCGATGTCGACGAACGGCGCGGAATTCTCCTTTTCCGGCGGCGCGTCCATCAGGATCAGGCTGCGGCCCCGCCCGTCGCAGCGGAAATAGCGGCGGAAGCTGGCATCGCCGGACACCGGCCGCAGCGATACGGCGTCGCTTCCCAGTCGCCCGGCGGCCCAGTGCGCCGCTTGTTCCATCCGTCGATCCATCGGCGAATTGTAGCAGGGCGGCGGGGTCCTGAGCGGGCCGGAAAACGGGCAAACCGCGGGCCGCGTCCGGCATCCGTCGACGGCCCTTGAAAAAGAGTGGCTGGCGCCGCTATTTAAAGAGTACTTGTATGGTACTATATGGCGATGCTGAGGATTTCGAAACTCACCGATTACGCCATCCTCGTGATGGTCGAACTCGCCCGCAGCGGCGACACGCTGAGCGCCCACGCGCTGGCCGAGCGCGTGGGCATCGAACTGCCGACCGCCAGCAAGGTGCTGAAACTGCTGGCCGGCGGCGGCCTGGTCGAATCGTTTCGCGGCGCGAACGGCGGTTACCGGGTGAACCGGCCGGCTGCCGACATCAGCGTGGCCCGCGTGATCGCCGCGATCGAGGGGCCGATCGCGATGACCGAGTGCAGCGTCGAGCAGGGCCTGTGCAGCCAGGAGGACAGCTGCGGACTGCGCGGCAACTGGCAGCGCATCAGCCTGGCGGTCGCCGAGGCGCTGGAAGGGGTCAGCCTGGCCGAAATGGCGGCGCCCCTGAAGCAGAACCGCGCCGAGTTGCGCATCAACGTGGTGGCATGAGAAACAACGGGTCGGCTCGCCAAGACCGCACCGAACCCGGAACAGGAGACACATGAGCGAACAAGTGACCAATACCGGCTCGTCCGTCGACCGCTTCGTACAGCAGAAGTACAAGCACGGCTTCATCACGGACATCGAGGCCGAGGGGCTGCCGCCCGGGCTGGACGAGGATGTCGTCCGCTGGATTTCGGCACGCAAGGGCGAGCCGGAGTGGCTGCTCGAGTGGCGCCTGGAGGCGTTTCGCCAATGGCAGTCGATGGCGCAGCCGAACTGGGCCCACCTGAAGATCGATCCGATCGATTTCCAGGCCATTTCGTACTTCTCGGCGCCGAAATCCGACAAGGACCGCCCGCAGAGCCTGGACGACGTCGATCCCAAGCTGCTGGAGACCTACGACAAGCTCGGTGTGCCGCTGCACGAGCGCGCGCGCCTGGCCGGTGTCGCGGTCGATGCGGTGTTCGACTCGGTTTCGGTGGGGACGACGTTCCGCAAGGACCTGGCCAAGGCCGGCGTGATCTTCTGCTCGTTTTCCGAGGCGGTGAAGGAACACCCGGACCTGGTCCGCAAGTACCTGGGCAGCGTGGTGCCGGCGCGCGACAACTTCTTCGCCGCGCTGAACTCCGCGGTCTTCTCCGACGGCAGCTTCGTCTACATTCCCAAGGGCGTGCGCTGCCCGATGGAACTCAGCACCTACTTCCGCATCAACGCGGCCGAGACCGGGCAGTTCGAGCGCACCCTGATCGTCGCCGAGGATGCCAGTTACGTCAGTTACCTGGAAGGCTGCACGGCGCCGATGCGGGACGAGAACCAGCTGCACGCGGCGGTCGTCGAACTGGTGGCCCTCGAGGACGCCGAAATCAAGTACTCCACGGTGCAGAACTGGTACCCGGGCGACGAGAACGGCAAGGGCGGCATCTACAATTTCGTGACCAAGCGCGGCGATTGCCGCGGCGACCGCTCCAAAATCTCCTGGACGCAGGTCGAGACGGGCTCCGCGATCACCTGGAAATATCCGTCCTGTGTGCTGCGCGGCGAGCGCTCGGTCGGCGAGTTCTATTCGGTGGCGCTGACCAACAACCGTCAGCAGGCCGACACCGGCACCAAGATGATCCACATCGGCCGCGACACGCGGAGCAAGATCATTTCCAAGGGCATCTCGGCCGGCCGCGGGCAGCAGTCCTACCGCGGCCTGGTGCGCGTGGCCAAGGGCGCCGCCAACGCGCGGAATTTCACCCAGTGCGACTCCATGCTGATCGGCAAGCGCTGCGGCGCGCATACCTTCCCGTACATCGAGGTCGGCAACCCGACGGCGAAGGTCGAGCACGAGGCGACCACCTCGCGCATCGGCGAGGACCAGCTGTTCTACTGCCTGCAGCGCGGCATCTCGGAAGAGGACGCGGTGTCGATGATCGTCGACGGCTTCTGCAAGGCGGTGTTCCGCGAACTGCCGATGGAGTTCGCGGTGGAGGCCAAGGCCCTGCTGGAGGTGAGTCTCGAGGGAGCTGTTGGGTGATGATCGGCTTAATGGCCATGGCTCGGCGGTTCGCGTCAGATGCCGCGGGGCAATGGGTCCTGTCTTCCAGGACACGCTCGAGCCAGCCATGGGCGCTCGGTCATTTGTTCCCGACAAATGACGGCCCTGGAAGACAAAACCCATCACCCCGCTGACGGGGTCGTAATCTGAATAATCCGGGGTCCTGATGCCGACGTTGTCATGAGCCCATCGAAACAGGAAAGAAAAATGCTGGAAATCAAGAACCTGCACGCCACGGTGGTGGGCAAACCGATCCTCAAGGGGCTGGACCTGACGGTCCGGGCCGGCGAGGTGCACGCGATCATGGGGCCCAACGGGGCCGGCAAGAGCACGCTGGGCAACGTCATCGCCGGGCGCGAGGGCTACGAGGTGACCGACGGCGAAATCCTGTTCAAGGGCCGGAACATCCTCGAACTGGAGCCCGAGGAGCGCGCCTGCGAGGGGCTGTTCCTGGCGTTCCAGTACCCGGTCGAAATTCCGGGCGTGAACAACACCTACTTCCTGCGCGCTGCGCTCAACGCCCAGCGCAAGTACCGGGGCGAACCGGAACTCGATTCCATGCAGTTTCTCAAGCTGGTGCGCGAAAAGCTGAAGATCCTGCACATCGACGACGACCTGATGCATCGGGCCGTCAACGAAGGCTTCTCCGGCGGCGAGAAGAAGCGCAACGAGATTTTCCAGATGGCGGTGCTGGAACCGGCGCTGGCGATTCTCGACGAGACGGACTCCGGGCTCGACATCGACGCGCTGCGCCTGGTCGCCCAGGGCGTCAACCGGCAGCGCAGCGAGGACCGCGCAATGATCGTCGTGACGCATTACCAGCGCCTGCTCGATCACATCGTGCCCGATTTCGTCCACGTGCTGGCCGACGGCCGGATCGTCGCCAGCGGTGACGCCGACCTGGCGCGCAAGCTCGAGGAAGAAGGCTACGCCTGGCTCGAAGACGGCGGAATCCAGCCGCTGCCGGCCGACGCCCCGGCCCGCTCCGCGGCCGAGAGCGGAGCCTGAAGCGATGATCAGCGCCGCCAACCGGGAACTCGCCCGCCGCTGGTCCGAGGAAGTCGGCCGCATCGCGCCGGACGACGCCGCGCCGTGGCTGCGCGAACTGCGCGAGAGCGCGGTGACGGCCTTCGCCAGCGGCGGCCTGCCGCACCGCAAGGTGGAGGCATGGAAGTACACGCCGATGCGCCTGCTCGAGGATCGCGCGCCGGCGCTGCCGGCCGCCGCGGCGTCGCCGGGAACGGCCACGGCGCCAAAGCCGCTGGTGAGCGGGACGCCGCGCGTGCTGCTGGTCGACGGACTGGCCGCCGCGGTGGACGGAACGCTGCCCGACGGGGTGCGCCTGATGCCGTTGCGCGAGGCGCTGGAAGAGCACGACAAACCGATTCGCGAACTGGCGCAACGGGTGGGGCTCGGTGGCCCGTCGCACGCGTTCACCGCGCTCAACACCGCGTTTATCGATCGCGCGCAGGTGCTGCACGTGGCCCGCGGCGTCGACGCCGGTCGAGTGCTGCTGCAGTGGAGCTTTTCCGACGGCGCGGCCGACCGGCTCGACTTCGCACGCCTGTTCGTGCTGCTGGACGATGACGCGCGGCTCGATCTCGTGGAACAGTTCGAGAGCGCGGCGACGCATGCAGGCGCTCTGAACGTGATGCTGCAGGCCCGCCTGGGCGACGCGGCGCGGCTCGAACACACGCGGGTGCAGCGCGAGACCGACGAGGCGGTGCTGCTGACCGCCACCTCGGTCGAGCAGGGCGCGGACAGCCGCTACCGGTACAACGGCTTCGATCTCGGTGGCGGGCTGGTGCGGCACGAACTGTACACGGAACTGGTGGGCGAAGGCGCCCGCAGCGATCTCGGCGGGGCCTGCGTCCTGGATCACCGTCGTCATGGCGAAACGCGCATCAGCGTCGATCACGCGGCGCCCAATTGCAGCAGCGAACAGGTGTTCCGCGGCGTCCTCGGCGGCCGCAGCCGCGGCGTGTTCAACGGCCGCGCGCTGATCCGCGAAGGCGCGGACGGCTCCAGCGTGCGGCAGTCCAACGCCAATCTGCTGCTTTCGCCGCTGGCCGAGATGGACACCAAGCCGGAACTCGAGATCTACGCCGACGAGGTCGAGGCCAGTCACGGCGCGACGGTCGGCCAGCTGGACGAAACGGCGGTGTTCTACCTGCGCTCGCGCGGGCTCAGTGATTCACAGGCGCGACGCATCCTGACCTCGGCCTTCTGTCACGTGGTCAGCAACCGGATCGCGGACCGCGAACTGGCCGAACGCATCGGCGAACTGCTGGACGGTGCGATGCCGGAAGCCGGTTCCTGAGCGACCGGTGCGGCGGCCGGCCCGGCCGCGGCGGGCTATCGGGCCCGACAGGAAAAACCCGGCTCGCGGTCGCGCCGCGACGGCGAGCCGACCAACGGAGCGATAACGTGTTCGACGTTGAAAAAATCCGCCGGGACTTCCCGGTACTGCAGCGCACCGTGCACGGCAAGCCGCTGGTCTACCTCGATACCGCGGCCTCCGCGCAGCGGCCGCTGGCCGTGATCGAGGCGACCGATCGCTTTTACCGCGAGCACAACGCCAACGTGCACCGCGGCGTGCACACCCTGAGCCAGGAGGCGACCGAGCTGTACGAGGGCGCGCGCCGGCGCCTGGCCGGCTACCTGAACGCGGCCTCGGAGCGCGAGGTCGTGTTCACGCGCGGCACCACCGAGTCGATCAACCTCGTCGCGCAGAGCTACCTGCGCCCGCGCCTGCAGCCCGGCGACGAGATCCTGATCACGCACATGGAGCACCACTCCAACATCGTGCCCTGGCAGATGTTGCGCGAACAGACCGGCGCGGTGCTGAAGGTGGCGCCGATCAACGAGCGCGGCGAGTTGCTGCTGGACGAACTCGAGTCGATGCTGTCGGAGCGGGTCAAGCTGCTGGGCATCGTCCATGTTTCGAACGCGCTGGGCACGATCAACCCGGTCGCCGAGGTCTGCCGCATGGCGGCCCGCCACGGGATCCCGGTGCTGGTGGACGGCGCGCAGGCCCTGCCGCATACGCAGGTGGACCTGCAGGCCCTGGGCTGCGATTTCTACGCCTGCTCGGCGCACAAGATGTACGGCCCGACGGGCATCGGCGCGTTGTGGGCCCGCGAGGCGACACTGGACGCGATGCCGCCCTGGCAGGGCGGCGGCGAGATGATCTCGAAGGTGACGTTCGAGCACACCACCTGGAACGACCTGCCGTCGAAATTCGAAGCCGGCACGCCGAACATCGCCGGGGGGGTCGGTTTCGGCGCGGCCATCGAGTACATGGAGCAGGTCGGCATCGAGGCCATCGCCGCGCACGAGCACGAGGTGCTGGACTACGCGACGGAACGCATGGGTGAAATCGCGGAGGCGCGCATCATCGGCACCGCGGCCGACAAGGCCGGCGCGCTGAGCTTTACCTTCGGCGACGTGCACCCGCACGACCTCGGCACCATCATCGATCACTTCGGCGTCGCCATCCGCACCGGCCACCACTGCACCATGCCGCTGATGCAGTTCTACGGCGTGCCGGCCACGGCCCGCGCGTCGTTCGGCATGTACAACACGAAAGCCGAGGTGGACGTGTTCATCGAGGCCCTGCTCAAGGCCCGCGAGATGTTCTGAGCCGGTTCAGGCCCGCCGCGGGGGGCGGTACAATACCGGCCTTCGATTCGATACACGCCAACAGGGGAAAGCCCATGCTCAGCGACAAGATGCTCGACAAGCTCAACGAACAGATCAACGTCGAGTTCTACTCCTCCAACCTTTACCTGCAGATGAGTTCCTGGTGCGAGAGCCAGGGCCTGGAAGGCTGCGCGTCCTTCCTGCAGGCGCACGCGGCGGAGGAAATGGAGCATATGCAGCGCCTGTTCACCTACGTCAACGAGTGCGGCGCGCTGGCCAAGATCGGCGCGATCGAGGCGCCGCCGACGGATTTCGAGACGATCGACCACGTCTTCGAAACCACCCTTGAGCACGAGCGCTTCGTCACGCAGAAAATCAACGAACTGGCGGATGTGGCCTTCGAGCAGAAGGACTACTCGACCTTCAACTTCCTGCAGTGGTACGTGGCCGAGCAGCACGAGGAAGAGAAGCTGTTCAACACCATCCTCGACAAGATCCGCATCATCGGCACCGAGGGTCGCGGCCTGTACCACTTCGACGAGCAGATGCGGCAGATGGGCGCGCGCTCGGCGCCCGCGGCGCCGGCGGGCGAATAGACCCGGTCTATTCCGTTCCCTCGCCGGGACCGCGCGGGTAGCGCGGGCAGTCGTCCCTGGGATCGAACCACTCGATGCGGCTCTCCGTGAACAGGTGCCGGGTCGGCCGCACGCGGTTCGGTTCGTCCAGCGAGGCGATGGTCAGCGTGAAATACTGCGGATAGCGCGTGTCGCGGAAGCTCAGCGTCGAGCCGCAGCGCGCGCAGAAGCCGCGCCGCACGAACTCCGATGAAGCGTATTCGGTCGGCTCGCCGGCCGTGAACTCGACCTGCTCCCGCTCGAAATCCATCCAGTTGGCCGCCGCCGCGCCGCTGAAGCGCTGGCACATCCGGCAGTGGCAGTACTCGGCGGCGAACGGTGCGGCCGTGACGCGGTAGCGGATGGCGCCGCACAGGCAGCCGCCTTCCAGTGCCGCATCGCCGTTCATCAATTCGCATCCTCGGCGCGTTCGATACGCGTCACGCGCTGGAAACCGCGCGGCAGCTTGCGGCCGCGGTGGGCGCGCTCGCCGGCGAAGTGCTCGATGTCCTTCGCGCCCATGCGCAGGTAGCGCTGGCCGGCCCAGACCAGGATTTCCTGCTTCGGCCCCATCACGGCGAGGCCGACCATGTACTCTTCGCCGGCCTTGAGGCGCTTGGGCGGCACGTTGACGAGCTTGTTGCCTTTGCCCTTGCTCAGTTCCGGGACCTCCGCCAGCGGAAAGGCCAGCAGGTAGCCGTCCGAGGTGGCGCAGACCACGGTGGCTTCGCCGTCGGTGTCCACCAGCGCGGGCGCAACGGGCACGGCGCCGGCCGGTACGGTCAGCATCGCCTTGCCGGCCTTCATGCGGCCGTGCAGATTGCCCAGTTCGGTGACGAAGCCGTATCCGAACGTACTGGCCAGAACGACCTTGCGTTGCGCATCGCCGCACAGGGTCCACAGGAAACGTTCGCCCGGCTGGATGCTGAAGCGGCTCGACAGCGGTTCGCCGAGACTGCGCGCCGAGGGCAGGGTATGCGCCGGCAGCGTGTACGCGCGGCCTTTTGAATCGAGGAATACGGCCTGCTCGTTGCTGCGGCCGCGCGCGGCGTGCTGGTACTCGTCGCCGGCCTTGTAGTTCAGGCTTTCGGGATCGATCTCGTGGCCTTTCGCGGCGCGCACCCAACCGGATTTCGACAGGACGATCGTGGTCGGTTCGGACGGCACCAGGTCCTCTTCGCGCAGCGCCTGCGCGGCGTCGCGTTCGACCAGCACCGAGCGGCGGTCATCGCCGTAGGTTTCGGCATCGGCCAGCAGTTCCTTCTTGATCAGCGTCCTCAGCCGCGACCGGGAGCCGAGAATTTTCTCGAGTTCGTCGCGCTCGTCGGCGAGCAGGTCCTGCTCGTCGCGAATCTTCATTTCCTCCAGCTTGGCCAGGTGGCGCAGCTTGAGTTCCAGGATGGCTTCGGCCTGCGTACCGGTCAGGTCGAAGCGCTTCATCAGCACCGGCTTGGGCTTGTCTTCGTGCCGGATGATGTAGATGACCTCGTCGATGTTCAGGTAGGCGATCAGCAGGCCTTCGAGGATGTGCAGGCGGTCGACGACCTGGTCCAGGCGGTAGTTGAGGCGCCGCGTGACCGTGTCCATGCGGAAGCCCAGCCACTGCTTGAGCAGGTCGCGCAGGTTCAGCACCTGCGGTTTGCCGTTGGTGCCGATGATGTTCAGGTTGACGCGGTAGTTGCGCTCCAGGTCGGTCGTCGCGAACAGGTGGTTCATCAACTGCTCGAGATCGACGCGGTTCGAGCGCGGCACGATCACCAGCCGGGTCGGGTTCTCGTGGTCGGACTCGTCGCGCAGGTCTTCGACCATCGGCAGTTTCTTGGCCTGCATCTGCGCGGCGATCTGTTCGAGCACCTTGGCCGGCGAGACCTGGTGGGGCAGGGCCGTGATGACGACCTCGCCGTTCTCCTTTTCCCACACCGCGCGCATCTTGACCGAGCCGGTGCCGTTTTCGTACAGCGCCAGCAGCTCCTCGGCCGGCGTGATGATCTCGGCGTCGGTCGGAAAGTCCGGTCCGCGGACGTGTTCGCACAGTTCCGCGACGGTGGCCTTCGGTTCGTCCAGCAGCCGGATGCAGGCCGACACGACCTCGCGCAGGTTGTGCGGCGGAATATCGGTCGACATGCCCACGGCGATGCCGGTGCTGCCGTTGAGCAGCACGTTCGGCAGACGCGCCGGCAGCACGACGGGTTCCTTCATCGTGCCGTCGAAATTCGGCGCCCATTCCACCGTGCCCATGTCCAGTTCGCTGAGCAGCGCCTTCGCATATGCCGTCAGCCGTGACTCCGTGTAGCGCATCGCGGCGAACGATTTCGGATCGTCCGGCGAGCCGAAATTGCCCTGGCCGTCGACCAGCGGATAGCGGTAGGAGAACGGCTGCGCCATCAGCACCATCGCCTCGTAACAGGCGCTGTCGCCGTGCGGGTGGAACTTGCCGATCACGTCGCCGACCGTACGCGCGGATTTCTTGTGCTTGGACGTCGCGCTCAGGCCGAGTTCGCTCATCGCGTAGACGATGCGACGCTGAACCGGCTTCAGCCCGTCGCCGATGTGCGGCAGGGCGCGATCCAGCACGACGTACATCGAGTAGTCGAGGTACGCCTTCTCGGCGTAATCCTTGAGGGGAATCCGTTCGTGGTTCGAGAATGAAACGGTGATGTCTGACATGCGCTAGGTTTCTCGCGATTCCGTGTTGTGGGGCTCGGGGACGGTGTTTTCGCCCGCTTCGTCCCGCCCCGGCTTTGCCGCCGTCCGGGTCGCCGGCGCGCCCAGCAGCAGCGGGGCGAAGGCCATTGTAAAGAGCAGGAAACTGATGATCCAGATGACACCGGTCACCATGATCCAGACCTCATGGCTTTCGGGCGCGGCCAGGGGCAGGAAAATGCGCGCCGTGGCCGCGAGCATCATGCCGCCGGTGATGACGGCCACGTAACGCGGCGGTCGATTGACGTCGCGGCCGGCCTGCGCGAGCGTAACCCGGGCCATCAGGCTGATCGTGATGATGCCGATGCCGCCCAGTGCGAACGCGTGCACCGGCAGCACGGGCGGCACCGTGGTGAACGGCATCAGGGCGCGCAGCAGGAAGCCGAGGTTGACCATGATGAAGGACGCGAACAGGCCCAATAGCAGGGGTTTCTGCCAGATGCCGAGCGTATACCAGCCCATGACACGGCGCGAGTTGAGGTACAGCAGCGCAGCGGCGAGTCCGGCGCCCAGCGGGTGCAGCGGCAGCAGCAGTTCGCTGAACATGAACAACGGGAACAGGCCGGTCATCCCCAGGTCGACCCAGCGTTCGATCTTCAGGTGCACCTCGTAACCGACGCCGCGCATGGTGAAGAACGGGATCACCCGTCGCCCCATGTACAGCACCATCGCCAGCGCGGTGTACAGGCCGCCGTAAACCCCGAGCCGGGCGCCGTCGTGCAACCAGCCGGCGGCGCCGAGCCAGAACACGACGTCCGCGGCGACGAACAGGGCGAGCAACAGGAAGACCGGCGCCTGTCGACGCTGTCGCACCTGCAGGAAGGCGCGGCCGAGTGCGATCAGCAGTCCGGCCAGGAAGGCCAGGTCCGCGGCCGCCGCGTAGGGCAACCATCGCGTGCCGTCGGTGGTCAGTGCGCGGGCCAGCAGCCAGAGCAGGAACAGCAGCGCCAGTGCCGGGCCGTGGGCCGCCCGCAGTCCGGTCCATTCGCGCGCGATGGTCAGCAGCAGGCCGGCAATGACGGCGGCGGCGTAGCCGAAGATCATGCCGTGGGCATGCCACTGGTAGATCGTGACGTGGCGGAGTTCGAGCGGCAATCCGAGCAGGTAGACGGTCATCCAGTCGGCCATCGCGATGGCGGCGAAGGCCGCGGCGCCCAGGAAAAACGGGCGGTATCCCTTGCTCCAGAAGCCGCCGCGCCTCAACTTTGGCCCGTGAACAGGCGGTGCGTGTCGGTAAAGCCGCGGTGGTGGCTGATGCAGCCGTCCCGGATGTCAAAAATACCGGCGGACATCAGCGTCTGGCCGTTGACCGTCCGGAGTTCGATCTCGGCCGCTGCGGTCGCGTCTTCGACGACCAGGCCGACCAGCCGCATGGTGACGAAGGGGGCGACCTGCGCCAGGTGCGCGCGAACGGCGGCCTCGCCCACGCACGGTTCCGCGAGCATCGCGCCCTCGAACCGTACGTCGTCAGTCAGCGGAATCCCGCTGGCGTCGTTGCTGTTGATCCCCTCGACGTACTGCTCGACGACGCGTTGAATCCGTTCCCGTTCGTTCATGATCCCAGACCCTCAGACGGTCGCCAGGTTGCCCTTGTCCTCAAGCCAGGCTTTGCGATCGGAGGCGCGTTTCTTGCCCAGCAGCATATCCATCATTCTAGTCGTTGCCGGCGCGCTTTCCACCGTCAGCTGCACCAGGCGGCGGGTGTCCGGGTCGATGGTGCTCTCGCGCAGCTGCAGCGGGTTCATCTCCCCCAGCCCCTTGAAACGGGTTTCCAGCACCTTGCCCCGCTTCTTCTCGGCGGCGATGCGTTCGTGTATCGCGCGACGCTCTTCATCGTCCAGCGCGTAAAACGTTTCCTTGCCGACATCCACCCGGTAGAGCGGCGGCATGGCGACGAATACGTGGCCGGTCTCGACCAGCGCCGTGAAGTGCTTCAGGAACAGGGCGGAGAGCAGGGTCGCGATGTGCAGGCCGTCCGAGTCGGCGTCGGCGAGAATGATGATTTTGCCGTAGCGCAAGCCGGAAATCTGGTCGGTCCCCGGGTCGACCCCGATCGCGACCGAGATGTCGTGCACCTCCTGGTTGGCGAGCACGGCGTCGGACTCGACTTCCCAGGTGTTCAGGATCTTGCCGCGCAGCGGCAGAATGGCCTGGTACTCCCGGTTGCGCGCCTGCTTGGCCGAGCCGCCCGCGGAGTCGCCCTCGACCAGGAAAAGCTCGGTCTGCGACAGGTCCTGCGAGGTGCAGTCGGCGAGCTTGCCGGGCAGCGCGGGGCCCTGGGTGATTTTCTTGCGCACCACCTTGCGGGCCGATTTCATGCGCTTTTGCGCGTTGGAGATGGCCAGCTGGGCGATGGCCTGGCCGGTGTCGACGTTCTGGTTCAGCCACAGGCTGAAGGCATCCTTGATGATGCCGGAGACGAACGTCGCGCAGCCGCGCGAGGACAGGCGCTCCTTGGTCTGGCCGCTGAACTGCGGATCGCTCAGCTTGACCGACAGGATGAAGCTGATCTTCTCCCAGATGTCGTCGGGGGTCAGGCGCAGGCCGCGCGGCAAGAGGTTGTGGTGCTCGCAGAATTCGCGCATCGCCTCGACCAGGCCGGTACGCAGGCCGTTCACGTGCGTGCCGCCCTGCGGGGTCGGGATCAGGTTGACGTAGCTCTCCTGCAGCTGCCCGCCCTCGGGCAGCCAGCTGAGCGCCCAGCTGGCCTCGGAATCGGTGCCTTTCATCGCACCGCTGAACGGCGTGTCGGGCAGCCGCGGGTAGTCCTCCAGTTCACTGACCAGGTAATCGGTCAGGCCGTCCTCGTAACACCAGGTTTCCGTCTCGCCGGTCTTCTCGACGGTCAGCGAGACGTTCAGTCCCGGGCACAGCACGGCCTTGGCGCGCAACAGGTGGCGCAGGCGCGGCAGCGAGAAATTCGCCGAATCGAAATACTTCGGGTCGGGCCAGAAACGCAGCCGGGTTCCGGTGTTGCGCTGCCCGACGCTGCCGACCGCTTTCAGTTTCGATTTGGGCTCGCCGCCCGCGAATTTCATGTAGTGCTCGGTGCCGTCGCGCTTGATCCAGATCTCGAGCTTTTTCGACAGCGCGTTGACCACCGAGACGCCGACGCCGTGCAGGCCGCCGGCGAACTGGTAATTCTTGTCGGAAAACTTGCCGCCGGCGTGCAGCTTGGTCAGGATCAGTTCGACGCCGGGTATTTTCGCCTGGGGGTGCAGGTCCACGGGCATGCCGCGCCCGTCGTCGGTCACCTCCACCGAACCGTCCTCGTACGCGGTCACCGTCACGCTGCGCGCGTGCCCGGCCAGCGCCTCGTCGACGCTGTTGTCGATGACCTCCATCGCCAGGTGGTTGGGGCGCGTAGTATCCGTGTACATGCCCGGCCGGCGCTTGACCGGTTCCAGCCCGGTCAGGACTTCGATGTCTTCGGCAAGGTACTTGTTGTTCATTGGAAATGGAGTCCTGTATCCCTGCTTTCGCCAGGCGCCGCGGGTGGTTTCGCGCGATTTCGAACGGACCGTTCGCGGGCCGGAAGCGGGGGCGTCGTCGCGCACGGTCGGCTGGGATATTCTCCCGTTTGGCGGCGGTTTTCAAGTGGCTGACGCATCCAGTACAATGTGCTTCCAGAACTTCACCGATCAACCGGCCCCAAAGGACACAGTTCTGGCATGTCTTCATTGATTTTCGTTACGGGCGGCGTCGTTTCCTCACTGGGAAAGGGCCTGTCAGCCGCCGCGCTTGCCGCGATTCTCGAATCCCGCGGGTT
This sequence comes from Lysobacterales bacterium, assembly GCA_037384065.1. Classification (GTDB taxonomy): domain Bacteria; phylum Pseudomonadota; class Gammaproteobacteria; order Xanthomonadales; family SZUA-36; genus JABDPF01. Next base: position 9,262 of record JARROJ010000013.1, on the reverse strand, counting down.
GAAGGTGACACTCGTCAAGCTGGATCCGTACATCAACGTGGACCCGGGCACGATGAGCCCGTTCCAGCACGGTGAAGTCTACGTCACCGACGACGGCGCCGAGACCGACCTCGATCTCGGCCACTACGAGCGCTTCTCGCGCTCGCCGACGCGGCAGCTGAACAACGCGACCACCGGCCGGATCTACAGCAACGTCATCGCCAAGGAGCGCCGCGGCGAATACCTGGGCGCGACGATCCAGGTGATTCCGCACGTGACCGACGAGATCAAGGCCTGGATCGAGCGCGCGGCCGAAGGCTTCGACGTGGCGATGATCGAGATCGGCGGCACGGTCGGCGACATCGAGTCCCTGCCGTTCCTCGAGGCCATTCGGCAGCTGGGCGTCGAGTACGGCCGCAAGGCGATGTTCATGCACCTCACCCTGGTGCCGTACCTGCGCGCGGCGAAGGAGAAAAAGACCAAGCCGACCCAGCACTCGGTCAAGGAGCTGCGCTCCATCGGCATCCAGCCGGACGTGCTGCTGTGCCGTTCGGAGATCGAACTGACCGACGAGGAACGCGCCAAGATCGCGCTGTTCACCAACGTGCCGAAAAAGGCGGTGATCACGGCGCTCGATGCGCAGAACAGCATTTACGACATCCCGATGATGCTGCACGACGAGGACCTCGACGACATCGTCATCGAGCGGCTCGGGCTGGAAGCCAAGGCGACCCGCCCGGCCGACCTCAGTGACTGGGAGGAGGTCGTCGACCGGCTCGTCAACACGGAACACGAAGTCACCGTGGCGATGGTCGGCAAGTACGTCGATCATGCCGACGCCTACAAGTCGCTGACCGAAGCCATCACGCACGGTGGCCTGCGCCAGCGGATCAAGGTCAACATCCGACCGCTCGAGTCGGAGGATTTCGCCGACGGCGACCTGTCTGCGCTGGACGGTGTCGACGCGATCCTGGTGCCGGGCGGTTTCGGCGAACGCGGCTTCGAGGGCAAGGTCAACGCGATCCGTCATGCCCGTGAGCAGGGCATTCCGTACCTGGGCATCTGCTACGGCATGCAGGCGGCGGCGGTCGAGTTCGCGCGCAACGTGTGCGGGCTGGAAGGCGCCCACACGACCGAGATCGACCCGGATTCGCCGCATCCGGTGATCGGCCTGATCACCGAGTGGCTGGATGCCTCGGGCAAGGTGGAGCGCCGCAGCGAGGATTCCGACCTGGGCGGCACGATGCGCCTCGGCGGCCAGGAATGCCGGCTGCAGGAAGGCTCGCTGTCGCGGCGGCTGTACGGCACCGAGACGATCCGCGAGCGCCACCGGCACCGCTATGAATTCAACAACCGCTACCGGGATGTCTTCCGGCAGCACGGCATGCTGCTGGCCGGCCTGTCGCTGGACGAAACGCTGGTCGAGATTATCGAGATCCCGAGCCATCCCTGGTTCATCGCCTGCCAGTTCCATCCGGAATTCACGTCCAAGCCGCGCGGCGGTCACCCGCTGTTCACCGGCTTCATCGAGGCGGCCCTGCAGCATCAGCAGGGTGAGCTCGCGGACGAGGTCGCCTGACCATGAAACTGTGCGGCTTCGACGCCGGCCCGGAGCATCCGTTTTTCCTGATCGCCGGGCCCTGCGTCATCGAATCCGAACAGCTGGCGCTGGACACGGCGGGCCGACTGAAGGAACTCTGCGCGCGGCTGGACATTCCGTTCATCTACAAGTCCTCCTTCGACAAGGCCAACCGGTCTTCCGAGAAAAGCTTCCGCGGCCCGGGCGTCGACGAGGGCCTGCGCATCCTCGCCGAGGTCAAGCGCCAGATCGGCGTGCCGGTGCTGACCGACGTGCACGAGGACACCGATATCCAGGCCGTCGCGAACGTGGTCGACGTGATGCAGACCCCGGCGTTTCTCTGCCGGCAGACCAACTTCATCCACCGCGTGGCGGCGGCCGGCATTCCGGTCAACATCAAGAAAGGCCAGTTCCTGAGCCCCTGGGAAATGGGGAACGTGGTCGAAAAGGCCCGTTCGACCGGCAATGCGCATATCATGGTCTGTGAGCGCGGCGCGTCGTTCGGCTACAACAATCTCGTCTCGGACATGCGCTCGCTGGCCGTCATGCGCGAGACCGGCTGCCCGGTGGTGTTCGACGCCACGCACTCGGTGCAACTGCCGGGCGGGCAGGGCGCCACGTCGGGCGGCCAGCGCGAATTCGTCCCGGTGCTGGCCCGGGCCGCGGTCGCCGTCGGCGTCTCCGGCCTGTTCATGGAGACCCATCCCGACCCGGACAAGGCGCTCAGCGACGGCCCCAACGCCTGGCCGCTGGACCGAATGGAACACCTGCTTTCCGTGCTCAAGTCACTGGACACGGTGAGCAAGCAGAACCCGGACTGACCCGGACAACCCCATTAGCAAGGATTCACGACACTCATGAGCAAAATTCAAACCGTACACGCGCGGGAGATTCTCGATTCCCGCGGCAATCCCACCCTCGAGGCCGAGATCACGCTTGAATCGGGCGCCTTCGGGCGCGCGGCGGTGCCCTCCGGCGCCTCCACCGGCGCGCGCGAGGCCATCGAACTGCGCGACGGCGACAAGAGCCGCTACCTCGGCAAGGGCGTCACGCAGGCCGTGGCCAACGTCAACGGTGAAATCGCCGCGGCGGTCACGGGCGACGATGCCGACGACCAGGCTGCGCTGGACCGCAAGATGATCGACCTCGACGGGACGCCCAACAAGGCCCGGCTCGGCGCGAACGCCCTGCTGGGCGTCAGCCTGGCCGCGGCCCACGCGATGGCCGCCGAGGAGGGGCGCGCGCTGTGGCAGCGCCTTGCGAACGGCCGCGAACCGGTCCTGCCGGTGCCGATGATGAACATCATCAACGGCGGCGCCCACGCCAACAACAGCGTGGACATGCAGGAGTTCATGATCCTGCCCTGGGGCTTCGATTCCTTTTCCGACTCGCTGCGTTGCGGCGTCGAAATTTTCCATGCCCTGAAAAGCGTATTGAACGGCAAGGGCATGAACACGGCCGTGGGCGACGAAGGCGGTTTCGCGCCGGACCTGCCGTCGAACGAGGCGGCCGTCGAGGTCATCCTCGAAGCGATCGAGAAGTCCGGTTACGCCGTCGGGACCCAGGTCAGCCTCGGTCTGGACGTCGCCTCCAGCGAGTTTTTCAAGGACGGCCGCTACCACCTGGAATCCGAGGGCAAGTCCTTCGAGTCGCAGGCCTTCGCCGAATACCTCGCTTCCTGGGCGCGGCAGTATCCGATCATCAGCATCGAGGACGGCATGGACGAGGGCGACTGGGACGGCTGGGCCGTGCTGACGGAGCTGCTCGGCGACGACGTGCAACTGGTCGGCGACGACCTGTACGTGACCAATACCGAGATCTTCCAGCGCGGCATCGACATGGGCATCACCAACTCGATCCTGATCAAGCTCAACCAGATCGGCACGCTGACCGAGACGCTCGAGGCCATCGCCATGGCCGACCGGGCCGGGTTCAGCGCGGTCGTTTCGCACCGTTCCGGCGAGACCGAGGACGCGACGATCGCCGACCTGGCGGTTGCGACGACCGCCACGCAGATCAAGACCGGCTCCCTGTGCCGCTCCGACCGCGTCGCCAAGTACAACCAGTTGTTGCGCATCGAGGACAGCCTGGGCGCGGCGGCCCAGTTCGCCGGCGCGGGCGCATTCGCCAACGTCCGGAACTGGAGCGCCTGATCCGTTGAAGGTGCTGTTGGCCATCCTGGTCGTCGTCGTCATCCTGCTGCAGGCCAAGATGTGGTTCGGTGAAGGCGGTTACCGGGATGTCCAGCGCCTGGCCGAACGGGTCGAGGAGCAGGCGCGCGAGAACGAGGCGCTGGCCCAGCGCAACCTCGAGTTGCAGGCCGAGGTCGACGACCTGCGGCAGGGTCTGCAGGCGATCGAGGAACGCGCCCGCAGTGAGCTGGGCATGGTCAAGGACGACGAGGAGTTCTTCCAGGTGATCCCCGGCCGTCCCGCGGGTCCGGATCGACCGGACTGAGCCCGTGGGCGCGCCTTCCCGCCTGCACGCCCTGATTCCGGCCGCGGGACGCAGCCGGCGGTTCGGTGGCGAGCAGCCCAAGCAATACGCCCTTCTGCTGGGTCGGCCCGTCCTGGCGCACAGCATCGATGCGCTGCGGCGCCACCCCGGCGTCGGCGGCGTCACGGTGGTGCTGGCGGCGGACGACCGAACCTTCGAGGAATGCCTGCGCCCCGAATTTCCCGACGTCCAAACGACGCCCGGCGGCGACAGCCGGGCGCGCTCGGTATTGAACGGGCTGGAATCCATTGCTCGAACGGATCCCGCGTGTGAATGGGTCCTCGTGCACGACGCCGCCCGGCCGTGTCTCGGCCACGAGGAACTGGCGCGCCTCGTCGAGCGGGGCATGAGCGCCCGCGACGGCGCCATCCTGGCGGTGCCGGTGCGCGATACCCTGAAACAGGCGGACGCCCATGCCCGGATCGAGCGGACCGTGGACCGTTCCGTGCTGTGGGCGGCGCAGACGCCGCAGATGTTTCGGCCGGCCGACCTGGCCGACCGGCTTGCCGCCGCGCTCGCGGCCGGCGAGGAGCCGACCGACGAGGCCGGCGCGATGGAACGGGCCGGCCGGCATCCGCTGCTGGTCGAGGGGTGCCCGACCAACATCAAGATCACCGGTCCGGGCGATCTCGCCCTGGCCGAATTCATTCTGCGGCGCCGCGGCGCGGAGGACGCCCCATGACACTGCGAATCGGCCAGGGTTTCGACGTGCACGCCTTCACCGAGGGCGACCACGTGATGCTGGGCGGCGTGCGTATCCCGCACGACCAGGGGCTGGCGGCCCATTCCGACGGCGACGTCGCGCTGCACGCCCTGTGCGACGCGCTGCTGGGCGCCGCCGCGCTGGGTGACATCGGCCGGCACTTTCCGCCCGGCGAGGCGCGCTGGCGCGGCGCCGACAGCCGGGACCTGCTGGCCGCGGTCGTCGACCTGCTGTCCGAAGCGGGCTGGCGGGTGGAAAACACGGACCTGACGATCGTCTGCGAGCAACCGCGCATCGGGCCCCACGTGGCCGCGATGCGGACCCTCATCGCGGAGCGCCTCGGCATCGATGTCGCCGCCGTGTCGGTCAAGGCGACCACGACCGAGAAGCTCGGTTTCTGCGGTCGCGGCGAGGGCATCGCAGCGCTCGCGGTCGCCCTGATCGCGCAGCGCGCGTGAGCGCCGTCACGCCGGACGACTGGGCCTGGGTTCTGGGTCGGCCCACGGCGACCGGCCGGCTGCGCAGCACCCCGGCGGATTTCCAGGTCACGGAACTTCCGCTCGTTGAGCCCTCCGGCGAGGGCACCCACCTCTGGTTGCAGATCGAGAAAACCGGCGCCAACACCGACTGGGTCGCGGCGCAACTCGCCCGCGCGGCCGGCGTTCCGCGGCGCGATGTCGGGTTTGCCGGCCTCAAGGACCGCAACGCCGTGACGCGGCAATGGTTTTCGATCGGCCTGCAGGAGGCGCAGCGCGACGACTGGCGCGACTGGTCGATCGAGGGCGTCACGGTGCTCGCGGCGCATCGTCACGCGCGCAAGCTGCAGCGCGGCGCGCTGCGCGGCAACCGGTTCCGGCTCGTCGTGCGCGAATTGCGCGGTGACGCCGGGGATCTCGAAGCCCGGCTGCAGTCCATCGCGGCGCGTGGCGCGCCCAATTACTTCGGGCCGCAGCGCTTCGGTCACGGCGGCCGCAACGTGGCGCGCGCCCTGCACTGGCTGGAACACGGCGGACGAATCCGCAAGCCGCTCCGCGGCATCTACCTTTCGGCGCTGCGCAGCCTGCTGTTCAACCGGGTTCTGTCCGCCCGCGTGGCCGACGGCACCTGGGATCGGCTGCTCGACGGCGACATCGCGCAACTCGACGGCAGCCGCGCGCTGTTCGAGTGCACGCTGCCGGACGAAACGCTGGACCGTCGCTGCGCGGACTTCGACATTCACCCCACCGGTCCGTTGCCGGGGCGGGGCGGCAAACGTCCCCTGCGTGCCGCCGCCGCGTGCGAGGATCGTATCCTGGCCGCGGACCGCCCGCTGGTCGAGGCGCTCGAACGGGCCGGTCTGGAGGCCGCGCGCCGCAGCCTGCGGCTGCGCGCCGCGGAACTGGACTGGCGCCTGGAGGAGGACCGATTGGAGCTTGTTTTCGAACTGCCCGCCGGCGCTTACGCGACCAGCCTTTTGCGCGAGCTTGTTTCCACGCCGGATGAACCCACCTTGATGGGGTCAGCGTAGCTCCGCTACTCTGCCCGCGGTTTTCCGGTTAACGTCATCGAGTAAAAACGTAAAACGTGAGCATCTACCGACTGAAAGGCGCCTCGGGCGCCGTCATCAACGAGTCCCACACGCTGGGCCGGCGGACCGTGATCGGCCGGGCCGACGACTGCGACCTGCGGGTCGACCAGGACGGGGTCGGCGGCCGCCATGCCGAAATCGTCGATGACGGCCAGGGCGGTCTTACGCTCAACCACCTCGCGCCGGAGGGCGAAACGCTCCTCAACGGCGAATCCGTGCAAACCGCGGCGCTCGGCAGCGGCGACGAAATCCGTATCGCGAACTGTCGCTGGGTGCTGCAGGCGCCGGGCCTGCGCCCGGAAAAGGTGCTGACCGAGCAGGCCGTCGCCAAGCGGCGCGGGTGGATTCCCTGGGTGGTGGTCGCGGCCCTGCTCGGCGCTGCAGGCGCCGCGTGGTATTTCGGCTTGCTGCCCTTTGAACTGCCGTGGGGCGGGGGGTCGGGTCCGGGCTGATTCCGCTACCCGGCCGTGGTGCGGAGGCGGAACGTCGGCCGTTCGTCGTCATCGATCAGGTCGTGGCGTCGCAGCCAGGCCCGGGCGTCGTCGGCGTCCCGCTCGAACCACGCCTGCGCCGAGCCGAGCCGGAAGCTGTAGCCCCAGGCGTCCATGTCCGCCATCATCCGCGCCCGGCTGAAATCCGGCAGTTCGCCGGCCAGCAGGATCTGCAGGTAGCAAACCGCGTTTTCCTCGTCGTAGTCGCCGCCGGCGTCGGTGTCGAGCCCGCGCCGGCGCCCGGCGTCCATGCAGACGTAATGGCAGGCCTCGTGCAAGGCCGAGTGCAGGGGCGTATCGGCGCGGAGCAGCAGGCGGTCGCCGACCAGCCCGGCCTCGTCCTCGCCCCAGAACGAACCCGGAATCGGGGCGCCGTCCGAAGCCCGTTCCACGCTGAGGCCATAACGCGCCAGCAGGCGGCTCAGCGCCTGCTGGTCGCAATCGGCGTAGCGGTAGACGGGGCGTGTTTCGTTCTCGGGCATGACTAACGAGCGATATGGCGCGCGGGCCGCTGCGGTAATATTAACTCCTACGGTGAATTTTTCGGCGGCGGAACGCATGCATACCGCGGATTTCAGGCACAAACCGATCGAACTGCTGCGCTTCACGGGCCTGCTGGCCTGGGTGTGCGCGACGGTGCCGCTGCTGATGATGTACTCCTGGTACGATCCGCCGCTGTCCACCGACCAGTACCTGGGCTGGTGGATCCTGCACCTGGTGTTCGGTTTCGCGTACTGGAACCAGGTGCGCGAGTTACCGGTGCGGACCTCGTTGTGGCACCGGGTGTTGACGGTGATGATCCTGACCGTCAGTGCGCTCGGCGTGAGCCTGATGGCCCAGACCGCGGTGGGCGGAATCCTGCTGCTGATCGTCGGCGGGATGCTGCCCTGGATGCTGCCGTTGAGCTACGCGCTGGCCTGGTTGATGCTGCAGACCGTCGCCCTCGTGCTGGTGCTCGACAGCCTGGCCGATTATCCATCCGGCGACGCGATGCTGACCGGCGGCCTGTTTCTCGCCGTATCCCTGTTCGCCTTCATGTCCGGCGTCGTCGCCCTGCGCCAGAACCAGGCGCGCGACGAACTGCGCAAGGTCAATTCGGAACTGCGCGCCACGCAGGCCCTGCTGGCCGACAACACACGCATTGCGGAGCGCGTGCGCATCGCGCGCGAACTGCACGACGTGGTCGGCCACCACCTGACCGCCCTGACGCTGAACCTCGAGGTCGCCACGCACCTGGTCGACGGCAAGGCGCTCGAGCACGTGCAGCAGGCGCACACCCTGGCCAAGCTGTTGCTCGCGGACGTGCGCGAGGTGGTCAGCGAGATGCGTCTCAACGACCAGGTCGATCTCGCCGCGGCGCTTCGCACGCTGGTCAGCGGCATGCCCGAGCCGAAGATCCACCTGGATCTGCCGCTCGCGGAGGCGCCGACCGACCCGGGGCGCGCGCAGGTTCTGCTGCGCTGCGCGCAGGAAATGATCACCAACAGCGTGCGTCACGCGCGGGCCGAGAACCTGTGGATCGGTCTGGCGCACGACAGCAGCGGCGTGACCCTGACGGCCCGCGACGACGGCCAGGGCGTCCGCGAGGTGGAACTGGGTAACGGCCTCACCGGGATGAACGAGCGCCTGGCGCATCTGGGTGGTACGCTGGACGTGCAGTCCCGGCCCGGCGCCGGGTTCCGGCTGACCGCCTGGGTGCCGATCGATTCCATGAACTGAACACCGAAGCCATGGGGAGCGACATGATCAAGGTAATGCTGGTCGACGATCAGAACCTCGTCCGCAAGGGCGTGCGCAGCCTGCTCGAACTGTCCGACGAGATCGAGGTGGTGGCCGAGGCCGCCGATGGCGCGGAAGCCATCCGCATGGTTCCGGAAGCGAACCCGGACGTCATCCTGCTGGACATGCGGATGCCCGGCATGAACGGCATCGACGTGTTGCGCGAACTGTCCGATGCGAACGCGCTGCCCCCGACGGTGATCCTCACCACGTTCGACGACGACGAACTGGTGCTGGCCGGCATCAAGTACGGGGCCAAGGGCTACCTGCTCAAGGACGTGGCGCTGGCGGAACTGGTCAGCGCCGTGAAGACCGTCGCCGATGGCGGGTCCATCGTCAAACCCGCGGTCACCCAACGCCTGCTCAAGGGCCTGGAGAACATCAAGAACGAGTTTTCCAGCCTCGACCAGCCCGACCCCCTGACCGAGCGTGAAACCGAGATCCTCCGCCTGATGGCCGGCGGCTACAGCAACAAGGAAATCGCCAATTCGCTCGGCGTCGCCGAGGGTACGGTGAAGAACCACGTCTCCAACATCCTGTCCAAGATGGGCGTGCGGGACCGCACGCGGGCGGTGCTGAAGGCGTTTGAGCTGGGGCAGATCTGAGGAGTTTCGCTTCCCTTCTTTCGCCGCTGATGCGGCGAAAACCGGCTGCGCGAAACGGCATTA
>JARROJ010000012.1:0-59300 GCA_037384065.1 Lysobacterales bacterium | reverse complement strand
GGTGAGCATGCTGTACAGCGACGGCGCCGTGCCCGGATAACGGCCGAGGTGATCGGTGTACAGCGTGAAGCCGTCGAAACGGGCCGCCAGTTCGGGATGCTCCTCGAACGTGCGGCGCACGGTATCGCCCTGGAAACCGTCCGGCAGCAGGTGCACGAGGTTGAAGACGCTCGAAAAGGCGTACACCGAGTCTTCGACCGGTTCGGCCGGGGCGGTTTCCAGGCCGGCCTGCGGCGGTTGCAGGACCGCGGGCGTCAGCAACAGCAGGAACGAGACTGCGGGCAGGGCGGGCAGCCAGGCGGGTATCGATCGCAGCCGTGCAAACCACCGGTACAGCATCACGCCGACGATGGGCCACGCCAGCGATTCCAACCAGAACAGAATCCTGTGCTGCCGGAAATCGACCGGTCGGCCGTCGAACACGTTGAAGCCGTGCAGATCGTGGATCACGTTGCCCCAGATGGCGAGCAGGAACGCGAGTACGAGAACGCTGCGGTCGATAAACCGGCGCCATCCCGGCGCGGCCCGCGCGGCCGCCGCGAACGTCGTCGCACTGAGCAGCAGCGTCGCGACGATCGCCTGCAGCGCAAGCCGTGCGGGATCGAGCCCGAGGTCCGCGACGTTGTGCAGCGCAACGAACAGTGGCGTTGCGAAAACCAGTCCGAACCAGAAGGCGAAGTGGCAGAGGAAACGAATCGTCTGCGTGTGGGGCTTGGTTTTGCTGCGAGACATGCGGCGACCGGCTCAGAACATCAGTTCGACCCAACCTCCGACGTTCCGGCCCGGCGCATCGATGCCCGAGCCGTGCTCGCGGTAGCGCTTGTCGCCGAGATTCTGCAGGCGCAGCCCGGCGCGCCAGCGCGCCTCCGGCTGCCAGGTCAGCAGCAGGTTCAGCGTGCCGAAGCCGGCCGTGCCGGCCGGGTCGATACGGGGGTCGCTTTCGTCACGGGGACTGAGGCGGTCCTGGCGGTCGGCGAAGTCGAGGTAGGGTTCGACCCGGAACTGCTCGGCGGGCGTCCAGACCAGGCCGACGCGGCCGTTCAGCGGCGGTATGCGATCGCCCGGAATCGTGGTTCCGTTCGGCTCCGTTTCGTCGCCCCGGGTGTAGTTCACGACCGCATAGACTTCCCAGGCGTCGGCGGCAAAGTAGCGCAAACCGCTCTCCAGCCCGTAAAGCCGCGCCTCGTTGAGATTGTCCGATTGCACGACCTGGCGGCCGTCCGCGGTCGTCTCGCCCGTGAAGCGGCTGCTGATCTTGTCGCGGTAGTCGGCGTACCAGACGAAGGCCTCGGCTTCCCAGCCGCCGCGGGTGAGCTTGAGCCCCAGGTCGTAACTCCAGACGGACTCGGGGTCGAGGTCGGGGTTGGGCACGTTGAAACGGTTCCCCGGGCGCGAGCCCAGGGTGCCGAGGTCGAAGATATTCGGCGGACGGAAGCCGCGACCGATGTTGGCGAGCAGGCGCACCCCCCGGCCGACGTCCCAGGCGAAATGCACGTCGCCCGTCAGGTCGTCGGGTTGCAGCCGGGTGGCGCCCAGTTCCGTCGTCGCCGGCAGGCGGATGTCGAAGCGGCTGTAACGCAGGCCCGCGTCGAGGGTCAGGCGCTCGAACTGCCAGCGGCTGGAAACGTAGGCCGCCAGGCTGTCCATCGACGAACCGTCCGGGTAGCGGCCGCGGGCCGGTGTTTCGAGGCCGGTCTCGGTGTCGCGCCGCAGGCGGCTGCTGGTCACCTCGTCGCGATACGCTTCGAGACCCCAGACGAGACCGTTGCCGCCCGTGCCCCAGGGCGAGTCGAACTGCAGGGTCAGGCCGTCCAGGGTGCTGTCGCTGAACTCGTCCGTTACCCGGGTCGAGCCGAAATCCTGGGTGCGACGGTCGTCGGTAATCACCTGCCGGGCGAGGTGCGCCTCGAAGCGTTCGAACCAGACCGCATCGCTTTCGAGCCGGTAGCGGGCGTGCAGGAATTCGCGCCGGTTGGGCCGGAACAGGTATTGCGCCGAGCTCGGCTGGTCCTGGCCGTAACCGGGCACCAGTTCGTCCACGCGGGGGCTTTCCGGTTGCTCCAGGTACTGGGCCGAGAGCATGAGTTCGGCGGCGTCGCCGATGGCCTGGCGCCATTTGAGGTCGGCGGCGCGGACTTCGTAGCCGCTGGGGCGTACGGTCCCGCCGCCTCCGGTTTGGCGGTCGCCGTGATCGCGCCAGGTGATTCCGCCCGAGACGACCGTGTCGGCGTTGCCCGCGCCGGCTTCCGCGCGCCCGACCAGGCTGGACGTCACGCTGTCGTAGCTCGCGTACAGCCGCCCCTCGTGGTTGCGTTCCCCGTCGTCGAAGGTCGGTTCGCGGGTCAGGATCTGCAACACGCCGCCCATGGCGTCGGCGCCATACAGCGTCGGCGCCGAGCCGCGAACGACCTCCATCCGGCCGGTCGCGAAAGCGTCGACCAGGCCGAGGTACTGGTTGGGCGCGTTGCGGAAAAACGCGTTGTTCAGGCGCATGCCGTCGACCAGGTGCAGGACTTCGGAGCCTTTCAGTCCGCGAATGATCGGAATGCCCTGGCCCGGCGTGGTCTGTTGAAAGAATGCACCGGGCAGGCCGCGCATCATCTCCGCCAGCACGTCCGGCGCCACGCGGTCGATCGCCTCGGGATCGACCACCGAAACGGCCTCGGCCACGTCGAAGACCGATTCTTCCTTGCGGGTCGCCGTGACGACCACGGATTCCATGACGCGGGTCGGTTCCGCGTTGAACCCGGGGTCGTCATCGGCTGCGGCCGGCAGCGCGGCGGGCGCCGCCAGGCCCAGCAGAAACAGCGGGGCGGCGAACCGCCCCGTTAACCGAGTGCACCGCATGCGGCAGGCTCAGTCGGAACCCGGTATTCCGCGGCCGGGCGTCCACGGCACGCCCTGGGCGTCGAGCTGGGCCCGCAGGGCCGGAAGGTCGGTGCGCAGGACGCGTTCAAGCCGCTCTTCGATCCCGGCGAACGCGGTCTCCGCGATCTCCAGCGAGCGGCGATGCGTCGGCGTCGGCCCGTAGGTCGAGCGGAACGTTCCGGTCAGCGCCACCTGCAGGCGCGCATCGACCGACAGCGGCCCGACATCGCCGTACAGCGAACGGCGTTCGTTGCCGGACAGGGCCTCCTGGAGCGTCTTGAGTTCGCGCTCGATGCGGTGGGCGGCCTCGTGCAGCTCGGTCGGCGCGCCGGAACGCGGCAGCGTGCTCTTGATCGCTTCGACCTCGGTCAGCGCGGTGCGGATGCCGGCGCCTGCGCCCATGACCTGGCGCCGCAGATCATCGAGGCGGACGTTGAAGGCGGCGACTTCCTCGGGCGATGCGCCGGGCAGGCCGCGCTCGACGATCGAAACGACGTCGAACGCCTGCTCCTGGCCGAACTCGACCAGCCGGCCGTCGATTCGCCTGGCGAGACTGACCGTGTAACGGCCGGGCGCCGCCAGGGGGCCGGGGTAATCGATGTAGTCCGGTTCGTCTTCCTCGGGCGTCCAGGGGTTCGGGCGCGGGTAGCGCAGATTCCACGCGACGCGGTGGAAACCGCGGGTCACCGGGCCCTCGATGCGCCGAATGACGCTGCCGTCCGCCGCGCGCACGGTCAGCACGACGGCCGGGGGTTCCTCGAGTTCTTCTTCACGCAGCGCATCCCAACCGGGGTAGGGCGTATCCTCGCCGGCGGCGGCGCGTTTCTTTTCGGCCGCCTGGCGCTGCGCTTCGGTGGTTTGCAGGTCGTCGCCGAGGTAGTAGGTGAACACGGCGCCGAAGGGCGGATTGGGCGCGACGAAGAACGCGTCGCCCTGGAAGGCCTTGCCGTTTTCCCGCCAGGCGCCGAGCGGCTGCGCCGGGACATACCACGGCGCGTCGCGCACCGGAAACAGGATGCCCGGCTGCTTCAGGTCCTCCGCGTCGATCCCGCGCAGCGGGGTGTAGTCGTCCAGGATCCAGATGCCCCGTCCGAAGGAGCCGGCCACCAGGTCGTTTTCGCGCTTCTGGATGGCGAGATCGCGGAACGAGATCGTCGGCGCGCCGCCGCTCAGTTCGACCCATTTCTTGCCGCCGTCGACGCTGAAAAAGACGCCGAACTCGGTACCGGCGAACAGCAGTTTCGGGTTCACGTGATCCTGCACCAGGCGCCAGACGACATGGCGCTCGGGCAGGTCGCCCGCGATGCTGACCCAGGTGCCGCCGCGGTTGGTGCTCTTGTACACGTAGGGTGAAAAATCACCGGACTTGTGGTCGTCGACGACCGCGTACACGGTGTCCGCATCGAACAGGTCGGCCTTGATGTCGTTGACGAAGTAGTCGTCGGTAATGCCCGGCAGGCGTTCGATCGCGCGCCAGTTTTCGCCGCCGTCCTCGCTGACGTGGATGCGGCCGTCGTCGGTGCCGGCGTACAACAGGCCCTCGACCAGCGGTGACTCGGACAGCGACGTGATCGTCCCGTACTCGGACATCGCCATCAGGTCCCAGGAGGCGTCGATGCTCCAGACCCGACCCATCATCGGCAGGGTCAGGCGGTCGCGGTCGTGTGACAGGTCGCCGCTGATGGCGGTCCAGCTGTCGCCGCGATCGTCCGAGCGCCACACGCGCTGGCTGGCGAAGTACAGCCGCTTCGGATCGTGCGGGCTGATCAGGATCGGTGAATCCCAGTTGAAGCGGTCGGCTTCCTCGTCCGCGGCCGGCTGCGGCTTGATGTAGACCTGCTCGCCGGTCTTGCGGTCGTAGCGCACCAGGTTGCCTTCCTGCCACTCGGAGTAAACGATGTCGGGGTTGGTCGGGTCCACGGCGGGCTGGTGACCGTCGGCGAACAGCGTGATGAACCAGTCGCTGTTGCGAATGCCGTTGACGTTCATCGTGCGCGACGGGCCGCCCTGGGTGCTGTTGTCCTGCGTTCCGCCGTAGACGTTGTAGAACGGCTCGTCGTAATCGACCGCGATCTTGTAGAACTGAGTGACCGGCAGGTTGGCCACGAACCGGAACGTCTCGCCGTCGTCGAACGACTCGTACAGGCCGCCGTCGGTGCCGTACATCACGTAGTCGGGATCGTCGGGGTCGAAGGCCATCGCGTGGTGGTCGCTGTGCCGGTGCCCCATCGGCTGCTGCTCGAACGTCTTCCCGCCGTCATGGGTGATGTGCAGCATGGCGTCCATCTGGTAGACCCGGTCCAGGTGATGCGGGCTGGCGAAAAGCTCCTGGTAATAGTGCGGTCCGGTGCCGCCGGACAGGTACTCGTTGCGCTTTTCCCAGCTGCCGCCGGCGTCGGTCGAGCGCCAGAAGCCGCCGGTGCGCGCGCCGAGTTCGATCGTCGCGTACACCACGTCGGGGTCGACCGGCGAGATGGCCAGGCCGATCTTGCCCATGTCTTCCTCGGGCAGGCCGTTGGTCAGCTCCACCCAGGTCGCGCCGCCGTCGGTCGACTTGAAGATGCCTGATTCGGGCCCGCCGTTGATCAGCGCGGCGACGTTGCGGAAACGCTGGTGCCGGACCGCGTAGATCACGTCGGGGTCGCGCGGGTCGAGATGCACCTCGTTGACGCCGGTGTAGTCACCGCCGCCCAGGATGCGTTGCCACGATTCGCCGCCGTCGGTGGTCTTGTACAGGCCGCGCTCGCCGCCGCCGGACCACAGCGGACCCTGCGCCGCCACGTAGACGACGTCGGAATCACGCGGATCGACGCGGATCATGCCGATGTGCTCCGACGCCTCGAGACCCATGTTCTTCCAGGTGGCGCCGCCATCGAGGCTCTTGTAGACGCCGTCGCCGTAACCGACATGCCGGCCGCTGACGTTTTCGCCGGTGCCGACCCAGATCACGTCGTTGTCGTTCGGATCGAGCGTCACGCAACCGATCGAGTACGAACCCTGGCCGTCGAACACCGACGTCCAGGTCGTTCCGCGGTTCTCCGTCTTCCAGACGCCGCCGCTGCCGACCGCCACGTACCAGGTGCTGCGCCGCTCGGGATCGACCGCGATATCGGCGATGCGGCCGGACATCAGGGCCGGACCGATGCCGCGCCACTCGAGTCCGCTGAACGTCTCGGCGTTCATGCCGGGACGCACGTCGGTCGGGGCGGCGGCCGCGATCGTGGCGGTGGCCGGCAGGCCGGCGACAAGCGCCCCGGTGAGCGCCAGGCTGAGGAAGAATCGGTTCATCGTCTCGCTCCGTGTGGTGCCGGCGAAGCGACCGCTTTCGCGCCGTCCGCCGCGGGTTTCACCCTGAAAATCGAAGTGTGGAATTATGACATACAACGCTTTCCGTTTGCCGACCGCGAACGGCCCGGGCACGGCGGTTTCCGCGGACGCGGCGGGCTGAAACCGGGGAGAAAGCGCTTTATACTGGCGATCGGCCCGGCAGACACGGAACGACACGATGAACGGTACATCCGGAACGAACGTCCATGCGCTCGATCCGCTCAGCCGACCGATCGAGCGCAACCCCGGCACCGATTACGATCCCGACCGGTTCGGGCGCCTGCGGATCAACCGCAGCGCCGTCGAGCGGCGCGCGGGCACGCTGAGCGCGCGGCGCGCGGTCAAGAAGCAGCACCAGGCGGCCTGGCTGTTGCGCGCGCTGACGTGCATCGACCTGACCACGCTCGCGGGCGACGACACGCCGGGTCGGGTCCGTCGCCTGTGCCAGAAGGCGCGCCGGCCGGTGCGTCCCGATCTGCTGGAAGCGTTGGGCGTGGCGGATTTGGGGCTGACCGTCGCCGCCGTCTGCGTGTACCACAACCAGATCGCGACCGCGGTCCAGGCCCTGCGCGGCAGCGGCATTCCGGTCGCCGCGGTGTCCACCGGCTTTCCGGCCGGCCAGATTCCGCTCGACCTCAAACTGGCGCAGATTCGGGCCTCGGTGGCGGCCGGGGCGGCCGAGATCGACATCGTGATCAGTCGCGAGAAGGCGCTGACCGGCGATTGGGCGGGGCTTTACGACGAAGTTCGCGCCTACCGGGAAGCCTGCGGCGAGGCCCATCTCAAGACGATTCTCGCCACCGGCGAGCTCGGCACGCTGACCAACGTGGCCCGCGCCAGCTGGGTCTGCATGCAGGCCGGGGCCGACTTCATCAAGACCAGCACCGGCAAGGAGTCGGTCAATGCGACCCTGCCGGTCAGCCTGGTCATGGTCCGCGCGATCCGCGATTACCACGACCTGACCGGCCACCTCGTCGGCTACAAGCCGGCCGGAGGCATCGGCAAGGCCAAGGAAGCGCTCAACTACCTGGTGCTGATAAAGGAAGAACTGGACCGGCGCTGGTTGCGACCGGAGCTGTTCCGCTTCGGCGCCAGCAGCCTGCTCGGCGACATCGAGCGTCAACTCGAGCACCACGTCAGCGGAAACTATTCCGCACGTCACCGGCACCCGTCCGGCTGAATCGACAAAAGGAAACCGGCATGGAAGTACGCGACCTTTTCGAATCCATGGACTACGGAGCGGCCCCGGAAACGGACGACCGCGCGCGCGCCTGGCTGGAAGAACGCAAGGGTGTGCTCGATCACTACATCGGCGGCCGTTTCAGGACGCCGGAGTCGGGCGACTACTTCGCGACCCGTAACCCGGCCGGCGGCGAACTGCTGGCGATGGTGGCGGACGGCAACGAGGCCGACGTCAACCGGGCCGTGGCCGCCGCGGCCGATGCGCTGGAGGGCTGGGTCGCGATCGGCGGACACGGGCGCGCCCGCTACCTGTACGCGATCGCCCGTCACCTCCAGAAGAACAGCCGCCTGTTCGCGGTTCTGGAGAGCCTCGACAACGGCAAGCCGATCCGCGAGTCGCGCGACGTCGACATCCCGCTGGTCGCGCGGCATTTCTACCACCATGCCGGCTGGGCCCAGGTCATGAACGAGCAGTTGCCGGCATTCCGGCCGATCGGCGTGGTCGGGCAGATCATTCCGTGGAATTTTCCGCTGCTGATGCTGGCCTGGAAGGTCGCGCCGGCGCTGGCCATGGGCAACACCGTGGTGCTCAAGCCGGCCGAGTTCACGCCGGCGACGGCGGTGCTGTTCGCCGAGCTGTGCGGCGACGTCGGATTGCCGCCCGGCGTGCTCAACATCGTCCTCGGGGACCACAAGGCCGGGCAGGCCCTCGCCGCGCACCGGGGAATCGGCAAGCTGGCGTTTACCGGCTCCACGGAAGTGGGCCGCACCCTGCGCCGGGTGACGGCCGGCACCGGCAAGAAGCTGACCCTCGAACTGGGCGGCAAATCGCCGTTTATCGTGTTCGAGGACACCGACATCGACAGCGCGGTCGAGGGCCTGGTGGATGCGATCTGGTTCAACCAGGGCCAGGTCTGTTGCGCCGGTTCGCGCCTGCTGGTGCAGGAGTCCGTCGCCGAGCGCCTGTACACGAAAATCAAGCGGCGCATGGAGCGCCTCGTGGTCGGCAATTCGCTGGACAAGGGGATCGATATCGGCGCGCTGGTGGACGCCTCGCAACTCGAGCGGGTGAAGGCCCTGGTGCAGACCGGGGTCGATGAAGGCGCCGAGTTGTGGCAGCCGCAGTGCCGGTTGCCGTCCGGCGGTTGCTATTATCCGCCGACGCTGCTCACCGACGTGCAGCCGTCCGCGACGCTCGCGCAGGAGGAGATTTTCGGCCCCGTGCTGGTGTCCATGACCTTTCGCACGCCGGCCGAGGCGGTCGCACTCGCCAACGACAGCCGCTACGGCCTGGCGGCGAGCGTCTGGACCGAGAACCTCAACCTGGCGCTCGACGTGGCGCCGAAGCTCAAGGCGGGTACGGTGTGGGTCAACTGCAGCAACCAGTTCGACGCCGCCGCCGGTTTCGGCGGTTACCGGGAATCGGGCTTCGGTCGCGAAGGCGGTATCGAGGGGCTGTACGAATACGTCAAGCCGTTCTGGGAGTCCCGGCTCAGCAAGGATCCGGTCCAGCAACTGCCGCGCTTCGTGCCCGTCGAGGACCTGCCCGAGCAGGAGGCGCCGGCGATCGACCGGACGGCCAAGCTGTACATCGGCGGGCGCCAGGCGCGGCCGGATGGCGGCTACAGCAATGCGGCCTGCGACGCGGCGGGCCGCGTCATCGCCGAGGTGCCGGCCGGCAACCGGAAGGACATCCGCAACGCCGTGGAGGCCGCGCGGGCCGCCGAGGGCTGGAGCACGACGACCGCCCACAACCGGGCCCAGGTTCTGTACTACATCGCCGAAAACCTCGACGCGCGCAGCGCGGAGTTCCGCCGGCGCATCGCGCAACTCGGCGGCCGCAGCGAGGAAGAGGCCGCCGCCGAATTCGATCTCGGCATCCGCCGCATCTGGCACTACGCGGCCATGGCGGACAAGTACGACAGCGCCGTGCACGCGACGCCGATGCGCAACGTCACGCTGGCGATGAAGGAACCGCTGGGCGTGATCGGCATCGTCGCGCCGGAGGAAGCCGGCTTGCTCGGTTTCATCTCCACGGTCATGCCGGCCATCGCGATGGGCAACCGCGTGGTGGTCGTGCCCTCGCAGCATTACGCGCTGCTGGCGACGGATTTCTACCAGGTGCTGGATACCTCCGACGTGCCGGGCGGCGTCGTGAATATCGTCACCGGCGACCACGACGTGCTGGCCGAGGTGCTGGCGCGGCATCTCGACATCGAGGGTCTGTGGTACTGGGGCAGTCGCAAGGGCAGCCGGATGGTGGAAGAACACGCGGCCGACAGCATGAAACGGACCTGGGTCAACTACGGTCTGTATCACGACTGGACGGACGCCGAGCAGGGGCAGGGCGAGGCCTTTCTGCGGCACGCCACCGAAATCAAGAATATCTGGATTCCTTACGGGGAATAAGCCCCGCGGCCGAGCGGGGCACGGTCGAAACCGGGCGCCAGTCGTTCGGCGCCCGGTACTGGCTCAGGGAACCGCGACCGCCAGTTCCAGTGCGACCCATTCATCGTCTTCCGACTCGACCGCGGCGGGTTCCACCAGCCGCAGCCGTTCCTCGGACAGCACGCCGGTGGCGAGAAAGGCGTCGCGAATCGCCGTGGCGCGCGCCTGCGCCAGTGCGTTCAATTCGGCCGCGCCGACGGGTTCGGATTCGAGCAGGCGGTCGCGCAGGTCGGCCGCGTAGGCGAGTTCGTCGAACCGGGGTTCCGCTTCCGGGTCATCGGCCGGAACCGAGCGGTGCGCGGCGCGGATGGTCTCCAGTTCCGTATCGGGGAAGCGCTCGCGGTGGAGGTTCTCGAGCACGCCACGGTATTCGGCCGCCAGCATGTCGTCGCTGCTGTCGTCGCTGCTTTCGTCCGCTTCGCGTCCCAGGCGCTCCCAGACGGTTTCCCGCAGGCGGAAAAACTGCAGCATCGGGGTATCGACCGCGGCGTCATAAACGCCACCGATCTCGACCACGAGCTGTGGGCGTTGCTGCAGCGCCTCGGACAACTTGGCGATCTTCTCCAGTTCGGGCGGCGTCAGATCGGTGCGGCCGGCGAGAAATTCGAACTGGCCGAAGTCCTCGGCGCCGGCACCGACCAGGTTGCCCAGCAGGGCGAACGGCGCGGTGACGATTTTCGTGAGCAGGCTCGTGAACGCCTTCCAGATCACCCCGCCGATGCGGAATTCGGGGTCGCCGATATCGCCCTCGACCGGCAGGTCGATGTCGATGACGCCGTTGCTGTCCTTGAGCAGCGCGACCGCCAGGTCCAGCGGCAGGCTCACGGCGTTGGGGCTCTCGACCTCCGCGCCGAGCACCAGGTCGCTGACCACGATCGCGTTCTGACCGGCCAGTTGGCTGTCGTCGATGACGTATTCGAGGTCGAGGTTCAGCTTGCCTTCATCGATCTGGCGGCCCGCGAACTCGATCGAGTAGGGCGAGAGATCGGACATCAGCAGGTTCCGGAACTCCATCGTGATGTCGGTGCTGGCCAGCGGATCGAAAACACTCAGCTTGCCGTCGATACGCGCCAGGCCGTAATCACCCACCTGGCCCTCCAGGCGCACCGCGGCAGGCTCCACGCTGCTGCTGTCGATGGTCGTGACCGAACCGTTGAGGTCTCCGATGCGGACCTCGAACGGCAGTGGCAGGGAAAGATCGGAGAAGTCCATGCCGCCGTCTTCGAAGTCGATCAGGCTGACGACGAAGGTCCATTCGGACTGCTCCGGCCCGGGCGCCGATTCGTCCACCGGCGCGGGTTCTTCCGCGGTTGCCGCCGTATCCGCCACGACGAGTTCCGAGAGATTGGTGCTGCGATCGGCCTTGACCTGGATTCTTCCGTACGGTTCCTTGAGTTCGATGCGCGAGATCTCCGCCCGGGCGGCGGCGGTGTCGGCCCGGAACTGCTCGATCCCCAGGCGCGTCCAGCTGAGCAGGGGCAGGTTATCGACCGTGTCGCTGATCTGCAGGTCATCGATGCCGATGCTGCCGTCTGCGCGCACGCCGCCCGTGTCGTCGAGCGCCACCTCGAGTTCGGCGCCGAGCGCGCCGCCATCGATGGCGACCCTGGCCAACGGTTCGACATAGGGTTGCGCGAGCGCCAGCGGCAGCGCATCGAGCGACGTGCGTCCACGGAACACGACGGCCGGCAACGCGGTCAGGTCGCCTTCGATACCAAACGCTCCGCCGCCCTCGAGTCGGGCCGCCAGGCTGAGTGCCATCGCGGTGTTCGCGCGGTTGTCGATGCCGGACAGCGACACGTCGAGGTCGGCCACCGTGAGCGTGGCGGCGGGTTCGACGGCGCGGTCTTCCAGCCCGATGCGGGCCGTATCCAGGCGCAGGGCCCCGGCCGTGATCAGCCAGGGCTCGGCGGGTTCATCGCCGCCCTCCGCGGGCGTCGCGCCCGGTTCCGGCGCCGGCGCCATCAGCTGCAGAATGCGCGGCGACCCGTCGCGGTCGAGTTGCAGGTTCGCGGCCAGCCCGGAGATGTCGATTTCGCCAATATCGACGCGTTGCTCCGGGTACGCGAGCTGGCCGCCGCGGGTCCTTATCGCCTCGATGTCGAGGATGGGCTCCGCCGGATCGAAGCCGGTAACCGAGACGTCTTCGAGGTCGGTTTCCAGGTCCGTCAGCTCGACCGCCAGGGCACCGTCGGCCGTTTCCGCGACACGGTATTTCGTGCGCACGGAGAGTCGCGCCGCGAAAGACGCCAGATCGACGACGCCGTCCAGGTATTTCCGCGCCTGGTCGAGCGCCATGTTCTGCAGCGCCAGGGTGCCCTCGGACGCCAGCGGCGCGAGGGCGAGGCTGCCCTGCCAGATGATCGCGGAATTGTCGCCGAACCGGACCTCGACGTGTTGCTGCCCCGCCTGGTCGGGCAGGGTGTTCAGTTCGCGGATGTCCACCGTCACGGGCCCGGCGTTCACGGTGACCGGTTCGGCCGGAACGTCGTCGCGGAAGTCGGCCGTTCCTTCATTGACCTGCAGGTCCCAGATCAGCAGCCGGGGCAGGGCGGACGGTTCCGGCTCGGACGGCTCCGGCGCGGTGTCGAGGCGCTCGATGTCGGCGAGCAGGCGCGTGACCCGGTCGTCGCCCGAGGAAAAGCGTTCGAAGAGCAGGTGCGGTTCGTCGAACCGGATTTCACGAAACGTCCAGGCCCAGCGGAACAGGCTGGAAAGCTGGAAGTTGGCGCGGAAATGGCCGAGTGCGAACAGGGCTTCGCCGTCCGTGTCCCGCAGTTCCAGGTTCTCGATGTCCGCGCTCAGCACGAAGGGATTGATCCGCACCTTGCCGATCACGAGTTCGCGGTCCATGCTGTCGCGGACGCCGTCGACGGCCAGTTTTTCGACCAGCACCGGGGCCAGGAAAAATCCGCCGAGTGTGTATGACAGGACCGCGACGATCGCCCAGAAACGGAATCGCCGCGGGCTCAGCCAGGCGTTGGTCGAGCGATTCTCGGGTTTGGGGGCGGGGGCGTTTTCAGGATTCATTTCGCGCTCCGTTTGGACGGATTGTTCGGAATGACGTTCGGGTCTATCCGTTATAATCGCACAAGTGGATTTTCAGCGTCACCCGGGTTGATGGAGGAATGGACCGGTTGTGAACACGAGGTTTTATCTCGCCCTGGCCGCGCTGGCGGCCGCACTGCTCCTGCTGCCGGGCTGCGCGACGGTGGTGGCGACGGCGGGCAGCGGCGTGGCCGGCAACCTGAACACGGCGATACTCAACCAGGACGATCCCGAGCTGGTGCGCGCCGGCGCGCCGGCCTACCTGCTCATGCTCGACAGTTTCGTCGCGGGCGCGCCGGACAACACCGCGGCGTTGAGCGCCGCGGCCGAACTGTATTCGGCGTATGGCGTGGTGTTCGTCGATGACCCGGTGCGTGCGCGCAAGCTGACCACCCGGGCGCGGGCCTACGGGCGCCGGGCGCTGTGCACGACGCGGCGCGCCCTTTGCGGCATGTGGAACGAGACCTATGAAGGGTTCGTGATCCGCCTGCAGGATGTGCGTGAAGCGGAGGCCCCCGCGCTGTACACGCTGGCCCTGAGCTGGATCGCCTACATTCAGGCGCACGATGACGACTACGCGGCGCTGGCCCGGCTGCCGCTCGCCGAGGCCGCCCTGTTGCGGGTCCAGGAACTCGATCCCGATTACGAGGAAGCCCGGGTGGAACACCTGCTGGGCGTGCTCAACACGGTGCGGCCGCCGGCGCTGGGCGGCGATTTCGAAGCCGGCCAGGCGCATTTCCAGCGCGCGATCGCATTGACCGGGGGGCGCGACCTCAGCGCAAAAGTGGACTACGCGCGCTATTATGCGCGCACCCTGTACGACCGGGAACTTCACGACCGCCTGTTGCAGGAAGTGCTGGCCGCTGACCCCGTGCAGGAAGGTTACACGCTGTTCAACACATTGGCCCAGGACACCGCGCAGGAGTTGCTGGAAAGCGCCGACGACTACTTCTAGGAATTGCCCATGACCGGATCCAAGTTGCACCTCTTCATCCTCGCCTGCGCGCTGGCGGCCCTGCTCGCGCCGTCCATGGCTCAGGCCCAGACGTTCAAGATCGCCACCATTGCGCCGGAGAGTTCGTCGTGGATGAAGGACATGAAGGCCGGCGCGAAAGTCATCGAGGAGCACACGGACGGCCGGGTGAAGTTCAAGTTCTATGGCGGCGGCGTGCAGGGCAACGACAAGCAGGTGCAACGCAAGATGCGCACCGGGCAACTCAACGGGGGCGCATTCACCTCGGGCGGTCTGAACCGGTTTCATCCGGACGCCGACCTGTTCGCGCTGCCGATGCTGTTTCGATCCATCGACGAGGCGCGCTACGTCCGCGCGGCCCTGGAAGGCGAGATCCGGCAGCGCCTGGAAGACGCCGGGTACGTGAATTTCGGGCTGGCCGCGGCCGGGTTCGCCTACATGATGTCCGAGAAAAAGCTCACCACGTTGCGTGATCTGGACGGCCAGAAAGTCTGGATCCCCGAAGGTGATCCGGTCGGTTTCGCAGCGCTGCGCGCGCTGGGCGTCGCGCCGGTGGTCATGCCGGTGACGGATGTCATGACGGGGCTGCAGACCGACCTGCTGGATTGCGTAACCGTCCCGCCGGTGGGGGCGATCGTGTTCCAGTGGCACACCCAGTTGCACTACATCACCGACGTTCCCGTGGCCTATGTCTACGCCGCCCTGCTGATCGACAAGCGCGCGTTTGCGCGCATGTCGCAGGACGATCAGAAGATCGTGCGCGAGGTCATGGAAGGCATCTACCGCAAATTCGACCAGAACGGCGTGCGGGAAAACGACGAGGCGCTGCAGGCCCTGCTCGACAGCGGGCTGGAACGGGTCCGGCCGGATCCGGACGAGGTCGAGGAGTGGCGGCGCGTCGTGGCGGCGTCCCATCGCAGGATGGCCGGTGAAGGCGTGTTCGATGCCGCCCTGTACGATCGCGCCCAGGCCTTGCTCGACGACTACCGAAAGAACCGGTCGGCGCCCGCGCCTTGAGCCGCGTCCCCGCGATGCTCGGGCGACTCGAGCGCGTCGGTCGCTGGGCCGAGGATGCGCTGCTGGTATTGATCCTGACCGCCATGATCGGCCTGGCGACGGCCCAGATCGTATTGCGCAATGTTTTCGACGTCGGCTTCATCTGGGGCGATGAAATGCTGCGCATGCTGGTCCTGTGGCTGGCGGTGGCCGGCGCGGTGGCCGCCAGCCGCAGCGACAAGCACATCCGCATCGACCTGCTGAATCGATACCTGCCCGATCGCGCGGCGATCGCGGTGCAGGTCGTCGCGCACCTGTTCACCGCGGCCCTTTCCGGCCTCATGGCCTGGCACAGCCTGGCCTTCGTGCGCACCTCCTGGGAATTCGGCGACGTTCTGCTCGGCAGCGTGCCGGCCTGGATCCCCCAGGCGGTGCTGCCTGCCGGCTTCGCCCTGATCGCGTGGCGTTATGCGCTGTTCACGCTGGGCGAAGCGGGTTCGCTGCTGCGGCGGGGCGGCGCGGCATGAGCGCGGTGCTGACCCTGCTGCTCCTGCTGCTGGCGCTGCTGGGCGCGCCGCTGTTCGCCGTCATCGGCGCGAGCGCGATGATCGGGTTCGCGCGCGAGGGCATCGACCTGCAGGCGATCGCGATCGAGTTTTACGGAATCGCGGAGATGCCGATCCTGCTGGCGATTCCGCTGTTCACGTTCGCGGGCTACCTGCTCAGCGAAAGCAACGCGCCGCAACGGCTGGTGCGACTGACGACGGCCCTGCTGGGCTGGATGCCGGCCGGGCTGGCGATCGTTTCGCTGGCCGCCTGCGCGTTCTTCACCGCGTTCACCGGCGCCTCGGGCGTGACCATCATCGCCCTGGGCGCGCTGCTGTTCCCGGCATTGCAACAGGCGGGCTACCCGGAGAAATTCAATCTCGGGCTGGTGACCTCCGCCGGCAGCCTCGGCCTGCTGTTCGCGCCGTCGCTGCCGCTGATCCTCTACGGCATCGTCGCCGAGTTGCCGATCGAAGACCTGTTCCTGGCCGGCATCCTGCCCGGCTTTTTGATGATCGTGCTGCTGTCCGGTTACAGCGTCTGGAAGAACCGCGCGGTGCGCGTGCCGCTGTCGGATTTTTCCTGGCAAGAGGTCGGCGCCGCCGCGCGCGAGGCCGTCTGGGAAATTCCGCTGCCGATTGTCGTGCTCGGCGGCATTTACAGCGGCTACTTCGCCATTTCGGAAGCGGCCGCGGTGACGGCCCTGTACGTGCTGATCGTCGACGTGCTGATCCTGCGCGAGGTGCCGCTGCGCAAACTGCCCGCGGTGATGCGCGAATCGATGGTGCTGGTCGGCGGCATCCTGGTGATCCTCGGCATGTCGCTGGCCTCGACCAATTACATGATCGACACGGGTGTGCCGCAGAAACTGTTGCAGCTGGTCAGCGAACTGGTTACGAGCGAGCTGAGTTTCCTGTTGCTTCTGCTGGCGTTCCTGCTCGTGCTCGGTGCGATCCTCGACATCTTCTCCGCCATCGTGCTGGTGGTGCCCTTGATCCTGCCGGTCGCGCAGCAGTTCGGCGTCGATCCGGTGCACCTCGGCATCGTGTTTCTGGCGACGATGCAGTTGGGCTACATCACGCCGCCGGTCGGTCTGAACCTGTTCATCGCCAGCTACCGGTTCGACCGTCCGGTGGTCGAACTGTACCTGTCGACCCTGCCGTTTTTCCTGTTCCTGTTGCTCTCGGTGCTCATCATCGCGTTCTGGCCCGCCTTGTCCCTGGCCTTGCTGAAGTGAACCTTGTTCCGTTAATGTTGTCCCCTAACTGACTGAGGAATCGACTGTTTCATGAATTGGCTCGCTGTCCTGCTCGCGCTGACGATCACCGCTCTGCCGGTGCAGGCGGGCGCGTGCCCGATGGACCAGCCGGCCGATCCGTCACCGACGCCGATGGCGGACCATGCCGGCGGCGGGCACGATTGTTGCCCCGATACGGCGCCGGATCAAAACGATTCCGAATCACCGTGCGGCGGCGACACGCACTGCGGTCAGTGCGTCGTGCCCGGCAGCGCCTTGCCGGCGCAGATCGCGGCCGTCGCCGTCGAACGGCCCGAGATTCCGCGCGCGGCACGGGTCGGCGACGTATCGCCGAGCCACCAACTTCCGCCGTACCGACCCCCGATTTCCTGACCGATACCTGAGAACGGCCCGTTCACGAGGGCGGGTTTTCCACGTCCGCGCCCGGGTGCGGACGAAACGGCATCGAACAGCAGGAAACGGTCATGAACAGACAATTCATCGCCCGGTCAGGGGTCGCATTCGCGGTCCTGGCCCTGGGCATCGTGGTGGGCGCATTCATCGTGGCGCCCGGGGTGCACACCGGGGACGGCGCCGGTCCGGCAGCGCCCGCGCCGGCCGCCGAGGCGGCCGGGCAGGGTGGCGCGGCAACGGAGCCCGAGATCCTCTACTGGGTCGCGCCGATGGACCCGGATTACCGCCGGGACGGCCCCGGCAAGTCGCCGATGGGCATGGACCTGGTGCCGGTTTACGCCGACCGCGCCGCGGCCGACGGCGACGACGCGATCCGCATTTCACCCGCAGTGGAACACAACCTCGGCGTGCGGACCGAGACCGTTCGCGTGCGCCCGCTGTGGCGACGCGTCAACGCCACGGGGTACGTCGGTTTCGACGAGGAGCGCATCAGCCGCCTGCATGTTCGGGCCGAGGGTTGGGTGGAGAACGTTCGGGTAATGACCGTCGGGGATCGTGTGCGCCGCGGTGACCCTCTGTTCGACTTCTACTCGCCCGAGATCGTCAACGCGCAGCAGGAGTACCTTCTTGCCCGTAAACACGTCGCCGGCGGAATGCGTCCCGCCGCGCGGGAGAAACTGCTGGCCCTGGGTATGGTTCCGGCGCAGATCGACGAACTCGAGCGCCGCGGCACCGCATCGCGAACCATCCGCGTCGAGGCGGCGCAGGATGGCATCGTGACGGAACTGCAGGCCCGGGACGGCATGTACCTGACGCCGGCAACCGAGGTCATGAGCCTGGTCGACCTGTCCCACGTCTGGATCCTGGCCGAGGTTTTCGAATCCCAGGCCGGCTGGGTCGCACCGGGTCAGGCCGCCGAGGCGCGCCTGGCCTACCTGCCGGGCGAGGTATTCAGCGGCACGGTCGAGTACGTGTACCCGGTGCTGGATCCGCAGACCCGAACGCTGCGCGTGCGCCTGCAGTTCGACAATCCGGGCGAACGGCTCAAGCCCAACATGTACGCGTCCGTCACGATTTTCGGCAAAACCCACCAGGACGCGCTGACCGTCCACCGCGACGCACTGATTCGGGCGGCCGATAACGACCGGGTCATCGTCGCCCTGGGTGACGGACGCTACCAGGCGCGCGAGGTGATGACCGGCATCGAGAGCGGCGAATGGATCGAGGTTATTGCCGGGCTGGCGTCGGGCGACCGCGTGGTCACCTCGGCGCAGTTCCTGCTCGATTCCGAGGCGAGCCTCGCCGGCAGTTTCCGGCGCCTGGACGCTGCGGACCGCAGCGGCGCGGGCCGGGGGCCGGTCAACGTCTTCGGTTCGGGGATCGTCGAGGCGATCGACCGCGCGGGACGATCGATGATCATTCGCCACGGCCCGATCGACGCGCTCGGCTGGCCCGGCATGACGATGAAGTTCGACGTCGACCGGTCCGTCGAGCTCGAACGGATCCGCGTCGCGCAGAACGTGCATTTCGCCATCGAGCCCGATGAACGGGGTGTTTACCGGGTGACGATGGTTCACCTGGTGGACAGCGACGACGACAAGGTCGGCGATACGGGCGCGGAGCCGATGAACCACGAGGGGATGGACCACGAGGGGATGGACCACGAGGGGATGGACCATGATTAACGCGGTCATTCGATGGTCGCTCGACAACCGGGTGATGGTCCTGTTGCTCGCGGCGCTGCTGGCCTTTGGCGGCGTCTACGCGTGGCGCGGCACCCCCGTCGATGCGATCCCGGACCTCTCCGATGTGCAGGTCATCGTCAAGACGTCCTTCGCCGGCCAGGCGCCACGGGTGGTCGAGGACCAGGTGACGTATCCCCTGAGCACCGCGATGCTGTCCGTGCCCGGAGCGAAAACGGTGCGGGGCTACTCGTTCTTCGGTGATTCCTACGTCTACGTCATTTTCGAGGACGGCACCGACCTGTACTGGGCGCGATCCCGCGTGCTCGAGTACCTCAACCAGGTCTCCGGCCAGCTGCCCGAGGGCGTGTCGCCCGTACTGGGGCCGGACGCTACCGGGGTCGGCTGGATCTACGAATACGCCCTGGTCGACCGCAGCGGCCGCCACGACCTGGCGCAGCTGCGCTCGCTGCAGGACTGGTTCCTGAAGTTCGAACTGCAGACGCTCGAGGGCGTTGCGGAAATCGCCACCGTGGGCGGGATGGTCAAGCAGTACCAGGTCGTGGTCGATCCCGATGCCCTGCGGGCCTACGGCATCCCGCTGGACCGGGTTCGCTCCGCGGTGCAGCGCGGAAACCGCGAGGTCGGGGGGTCCGTGATCGAAATGGCGGAAGCAGAATACATGATTCGTGCTACCGGTTACCTGCAATCGGTGCAGGACCTGCAGGCCATTCCGCTGGGCATGAGCCCGAACGGAACCCCGATTCGCCTCGGGGACGTCGCCGAGGTCCGGCTCGGACCGCAGATGCGTCGCGGCATCGCCGATCTCGATGGCGAAGGCGAAGTCGTCGGCGGCGTGGTGGTGATGCGCTGGGGCGAGAATGCCCGTGCGACGATCGAGCGCGTCAAGCAGCGGTTGACGGAACTCGAACGGAGCCTGCCCGACGGCGTCGAGATCGTCGAGACCTATGACCGCTCGGCGCTGATCGACCGGGCCGTGGAAACCCTGTCCCGCAAGCTGACCGAAGAGGTCGTCGTCGTCGCGCTGGTCTGTCTCCTGTTCCTGTTTCACGTCCGGTCCGCGCTGGTCATCGTGATCAGTCTGCCGCTGGGCGTGTTGGCGGCCGTGCTGCTGATGCGTCTGCAGGGGCTCAACGCCAACATCATGTCGCTCGGCGGCATCGCGATCGCGATCGGCGCGATGGTCGACGCCGCGATCGTGATGATCGAGAACATGCACAAGCGGATGGAGCGTCCCGGCTACGACCCGCAGCGCCACTGGCGCGCGGTTGCCGAGGCCGCAGCCGAGGTCGGGCCCGCGCTGTTCCTGTCGCTGCTGATCATCACCCTGAGCTTTCTTCCGGTCTTCACCCTGCAGGCGCAGGAGGGTCGATTGTTCGCGCCCCTGGCGTTCACGAAGACCTGGGCCATGGCGGCGGCCGCCTTGCTCTCGGTGACGCTGGTTCCGGTTCTGATCGGCTATTTCGTGCGCGGGCGCATCACGCCGGAACAGCGCAATCCGCTGAATCGGCTGCTGACGGTGGTATATCGTCCCGTGATCCGGGCGGTGACGCGGTTTCCCCGGTCCGTCCTGCTGTTGGGCGCCCTGGTGCTCGCGACCGGCATCTGGCCCCTGCAGCGCCTCGGTTCGGAGTTCATGCCCGATCTGAACGAAGGCGACCTGATGTACATGCCGACCACGTTTCCGGGCCTGTCGATCGGCAAGGCGCAGGAACTGCTGCAGCAGACCGACAAGCTGATCATGACGGTGCCGGAAGTGCGTCGGGTCTTCGGCAAGATCGGCCGGGCGGACACCGCCACCGACCCCGCACCGCTGACGATGATCGAGACCGTCATCCAGTTGAAGCCGCAAGCCGAGTGGCGTCCGGGGATGACCGTCGACGACATTCGCCGGGAACTCGATCGGGCGGTGCAGGTTCCGGGCCTTTCCAACGCCTGGGTCTGGCCGATCAAGACGCGTATCGACATGCTGGCGACCGGTATCAAGACTCCGGTCGG
The DNA here is from genome assembly GCA_037384065.1 of Lysobacterales bacterium. Classification (GTDB taxonomy): domain Bacteria; phylum Pseudomonadota; class Gammaproteobacteria; order Xanthomonadales; family SZUA-36; genus JABDPF01. Next base: position 38,560 of record JARROJ010000012.1, on the reverse strand, counting down.
CATCAAGATCAGCGGCCCGGACCTCGCGGTCATCCAGTCGATCGGCACCGAGATCGAGAGCCTGTTGCGCGACCTGCCGGGTACGGCGTCGGTGTATTCCGAACGCGTGGCCGGCGGTCGCTACATCACGGTCGACATCCGGCGCGACGACGCCTCGCGCTACGGCCTGAACATCGAGGACGTGCAGGACGTCGTTCGCACCGCGATCGGCGGCATGGACCTGACCGAGACCGTTGAAGGACTCGAACGTTACCCCGTCAACCTCCGCTACCCGCGCGCCGTGCGCGATTCGCTGGAGAAACTGCGGAACCTGCCCGTCGTGACACCCCACGGCCAGCACATCCCGCTGCGCGCGGTGGCCGATCTGCGCATCGAGGACGGGGCGCCGATGATCAAGAGCGAGAACGCGCGACCGACCGGCTGGGTGCTGGTCGATATCGACGGCATCGATGTCGGCACGTACGTCAACCGGGCGCGCGCGGTCCTGGACGGGCGGCTCGAGTTGCCGACCGGCTACGCGCTGAACTGGTCCGGCCAGTACGAGTACATGGAGCGCGCCCGGCAGCGCCTGAGCGTGGTCGTGCCGCTGACGGTCGCGGTCATCATGCTGTTGCTGCTGGTGAATTTCCGCAGTTTCACCGAGGTCCTGATCATTCTCGGAACCCTGCCGATGGCCCTCGTCGGCGGCCTCTGGTTGCTGTACGCGCTGAACTACAACCTGTCGGTGGCGGTCGGCGTCGGCCTGATCGCGCTGGCCGGCGTGGCGGTCGAACTGGGCGTGGTGATGCTGGTCTACCTCCAGCTGGCCTGGCGTCGACAACAGGAAGCCTGCCGCGCCGAGGGGCGTGAGCCCGGCCTGCCGGAAATCGAGGCCGCGGTCACGGAGGGCGCCTTGCGCCGCGTGCGGCCGATCATCATGACCGTGGCGACGATTTTCGCGGGTCTGCTCACCATCATGCTGGGCGGCGGCACGGGCGCGGAGGTCATGCGGCGCATCGCCGCGCCGATGGTCGGCGGCATGGCGAGCGCGACGGTGCTGACGCTGGTCGTCCTGCCCGCGGCATTCCAGTTGCTGTTGCGCGCGCGGTTGCGCCTCAGAGTTCGGCCCGACGGAGCCTGAGCGAGTTGGCGATGACCGAAACGGAGCTGAAACTCATGGCGGCCGCCGCGATCATCGGGCTCAGCAGCAGGCCGAACACCGGGTACAGCGCGCCCGCTGCGATCGGCACGCCGGCGCCGTTGTAGACGAACGCGAAAAACAGGTTCTGGTGGATGTTGCGCATCGTCAGCCGGCTCAATCGTCGTGCTTTCGCCAGGCCCAGCAGGTCGCCGCGCACCAGGGTGACATCCGCGCTTTCCATCGCGATGTCGGTGCCGGTGCCCATCGCGATGCCGACATCGGCGGCGGCCAGGGCGGGCGAGTCGTTGATGCCGTCGCCCGCCATGGCGACACGATGCCCCTGCGCCTGGAATTCACGGACCACGTTCAGCTTGTCCTCCGGCATGATTCCGGCCCGGACGTCGTCGATGCCCAGCGTCTCGGCCACCGACCGCGCCGTGACGGCGCTGTCGCCCGTGACCATGACGATGCGCACGCCGTCCCGGTGCAGCCGTTCGATGGCTTCGGGGGTCGTCTCCTTGATCGGGTCGGAGACGGTGATCAGCCCCGCCAGCGCATCGTCGACGGCCAGCCACACGGCGGTTGCGCCTTCGCGCCCGGCCGCCTCGGCCTGATCGGCCAGCGCGGTGGTATCGATCCCCCGTGACGCCATCAGGGCCCGGTTGCCGATGGCGACCGTCCGTTCCGAATCCGCTGCGGTGACCCGCCCGACGACGCCTTGCCCGGTCACGGCCTTGAAATCGGCCGATGCGCCCAGCGACAGGCCGCGCGCCTCGGCGGCGGCAACGATGGCGGCGGCCAGCGGATGTTCGCTGGCGCGTTCCAGCGTCGCCGCCAGGGCCAGCGCCGGGTCGGGGTCGCGGTCTTCGACCGTGTGGATGGCCGTCAGGGTCGGCTTGCCCTCGGTCAGCGTGCCCGTCTTGTCGACCAGCAGCAGATCGACGTCGCGCAGGTGTTCCACCGCCTCGGCGTTGCGGAACAGGATGCCGTTTTCCGCCCCCTTGCCGGTGGCGGCCACGATGGACATCGGCGTCGCCAGGCCGAGCGCGCAGGGGCAGGCGATAATCAGCACGGCAACGGCGTTGATGATGGCATAGGCCATCGCGGGCGGCGGCCCGAGCCAGGCCCACAGGAGGAACGTGACGATGGCGGCCGCGATGACCGTCGGCACGAACCAGCCGGACACCCGGTCGGCGACCTTCTGGATCGGGGCGCGGCTGCGTTGGGCCTCGCTGACCAGGGTCACGATACGCGCCAGCAGCGTCTCGGCGCCGACCGCGCCGGCCTCCATCAGCAGGCTGCCGTTGCCGTTGAGGCTCGCGCCGACCAGGTCGTCGCCGGGGGACTTGGAAACCGGCAACGGTTCGCCCGAGAGCATGGATTCGTCGACGTGGCTCGTTCCCTCGAGCACGCGCCCGTCGACCGGAATTTTCTCGCCCGGACGCACCCGCAGGCGGTCGCCGGTCCGGACCTCGTTCAGCGGGACGTCCTTTTCGTGGCCGCAGGGCGTTACTTTTCGTGCATGGGTCGGGGCGAGGCCCAGCAGGGACCGGATCGCATCGCCGGCCCGGTGCCGGGCGCGCAGTTCGAGGACCTGGCCCATCAGGACCAGCGCGACGATCACGGCGGAGGCTTCGAAGTAAACGCCGACGTGTCCCGACGCATCGCGAAAGGCGTCCGGGAACAGGCCGGGCGCCAATGCGGCGACAACGCTGTAGGAAAAGGCGACGCCCACGCCGAGACCGATCAGCGTGAACATGTTCAGGCGGCGGTTGACGACGGAGGTCCAGGCGCGCTGGTAGAACGGCCAGGCGGCCCAGGTGCACACCGGCACGGCGAACAGCAATTCGAGCAGCACGCGGGTCCGTTCGCCGAGCAGCGCGGACACGGGGCGTCCGGGCAGCATATCGCCCATCGCCAGCACCACCACGGGGAGCGCAAGCGCCAACGCGACCCGGAAGCGCCGCCGCATGTCGACGTATTCGGCATCGTCGTCCAGGCGGTCCTGCGGGGTCGACGGTTCCAGCGCCATGCCGCAGAGCGGGCAATCGCCGGGTTCGGCTTGGCGGATTTCCGGGTGCATCGGGCAGGTGTATTCCATTCCTTCGCCCGGCACCGCGGCGCCGACCCGTTCCAGCGCCATGCCACAGTGCGGGCAGGGGACCGGCTCGTCCTCGAGCACATCCGGGCACATCGGGCAGACGTACTTGCCGACCCGGTCAGGCGCGGGTTTTTCGGGCGCCTGTGTGGGGGTCGCCTCGCCGTGGCAACAGCGGTGATCGGTTTCTGTTGCGGACATCGTGGCGGGCCTCCTCGCTGGCTTTCGAAAAAACATGCAGGCCTGTCACTTTAAGCCCCGGGTACGACCGAAATCAATGCGGCCCGCGGCCCGCAAAACGATAATGAAGGCCGGCTTTCCGGATATCGCGTGGTGTGACGATGGACATGCAGACCCAACTGACGCTGAGCCGTTTCACGGGTGCGAACGAACCGCCCTTGATCGATGAAACCGTCGGTCAGCGCCTGCTGCAGACGGCGGCGCGCTTTCCCGAGGGTGAGGCCCTCGTCGTCCGGCACCAGGGCGTGCGCTGGACCTGGCGCGAGTACCGCGAGCGCATCGACCGCCTGGCGACCGGCCTGCTGGCGCTGGGCATCGAACCCGGGGACCGCGTGGGCATCTGGGCGCCGAACTGCGCGGAATGGTGCCTGACCCAGTTCGCGACCGCACGGATCGGTGCGATCCTGGTCAACATCAACCCGGCCTACCGGGTGTTCGAGCTCGAATACGCGCTGAACAAATCCGGGTGCCGGGCGATCATCGCCGCGGAGCGGTTCAAGAGCAGCGAATACCTGCGCATGCTGCAGGACCTGGCGCCGGAACTCGCGCACTGCGAACCGGGCCGCCTGCAGGCGGCGAAGCTGCCGGCCCTGGAAATCGTGATCCGCATGGGCCGTGAGTGCACGGCGGGGATGTTCAACTTCGACGACGTCGGCGGGCACGGCGGCCCGGCCGAGCGTGAACGGCTGGAGACGATCGGCGCCGGGCTCTCGCCGCAGGACGTCATCAACATCCAGTTCACCAGCGGCACGACCGGCAACCCCAAGGGCGCGGCGCTGACCCATTACAACATCCTCAACAACGCGAACCAGATCGCCCACGGCATGCGCTTCACCGAGCGGGACCGCTTGTGCATCCCGGTGCCGATGTACCACTGTTTCGGCATGGTGCTCGGCAAGCTGGCTTGCGTCGCGACCGGCGCCACGGCCGTATTCCCGGCGGACGCGTTCGAAGCCGGCAGCGTGCTGGAGGCGGTCGAGGCCGAGCGCTGCACGGCCCTGCACGGCGTCCCGACGATGTTCATCGCCGAGCTCGAACACCCGGAGTTCGAGCGTTTCGACCTGTCCTCGCTGCGCACCGGCATCATGGCCGGCGCGCCGTGCCCGGTCGAGGTGATGAAGAAGGTCATCGCGCGCATGCACATGGCCGAGGTGCTGATCGCCTACGGTCAGACCGAGTGCAGCCCCGTCAACCACATGACTCGGGCGGACGACCCGCTCGCCAAGCGCGTCGAGACGGTTGGCCGCGCCGGCCCGCACCTCGAGGTGAAGATTGTCGACGAGCACGGCGAAATCGTTCCGATCGGTATGACCGGCGATATCTGCACCCGCGGTTACGCGGTCATGCAGGGCTACTGGGAGGATCCCGAAAAGACCGCCGAGACCGTGGACGCCGACGGCTGGCTGCATTCCGGCGACCTCGGCGTGATGGACGAGGATGGTTATGTCGCGGTGGTCGGCCGCCTCAAGGACATGATCATCCGCGGTGGCGAGAACATCTATCCCCGCGAAATCGAGGAATTCCTGTTCACGCACCCGAAAATCCAGGACGCCAAGGTGATCGGCGTGCCGGACGAAAAGTACGGCGAGGAAGTCTGCGCCTGGGTGCAACTCAAGGAGGGCGAGACGCTGACCGAGGAGGAAATCCGCGACTTCTGCAAGGCCAACATCGCCTACTTCAAGGTCCCGCGAACCATTCGGCTGGTCGATGAATTCCCGATGACCGTGACCGGAAAAGTGCAGAAATTCCGCATGCGTGAGATCATGGAGGCCGAACGGTAGGGACGGCGTCGCACGGCGCCGTCCGCTCCGGTCACTGACGGCTGCAACCCATCACGAGTCGGCGTAAACGCGATCGATGCTGAAACTCAGACACCCGGTATCCCTGCTGCTCATCACCCTGCTGATTTTGCTGGGTGTTCTGCGTGGTTTCTCGACACCCGCGCCGAACGGCGCCGACGTACCCGACGTGGTTTTTTCCGCGGTCCGGGCCGAGGCGATTCTCGCCGAACTGCTCCAGGAAGGCCGTCCGCACGTGGCGGGCTCCGCGGCCAATCGCGTCGTGCGCGATCGCGCGCTCGGGCATCTCGAGGCGGCGGGGTACGAACCCGAGGTGCAGTCGCTGTTCCATTGCAGCGCCCGTTTCGGCGCCTGCAGTCGCGTCGAGAACATCATCGCGGTCAAACCGGGACGGGTGGGTCGCGACGCGGTATTGCTGACGGCTCATTACGACAGTGTCTGGGCCGGCCCCGGAGCATCGGACGACGGCGCCGGGGTCGCCGCCATCCTGGAGATTGCGCGCATGGCGGCGGATTTTCCGCCGTTCGACAACGACGTGATCTTCCTGTTGTCCGATTCCGAGGAAAACGGGTTGCTCGGCGCCGAGGCGTTCGCCCGGCACCACCCGGCGTTCGCGCGCGTCAAAGCCGTGATCAACCTGGAGGCGCGCGGCGTCACCGGTCCCAGCTTCCTGTTCGAGACGGGGGCGGGCAACCGCAGCCTGATTCGCCTGTACGCCAAGAACGTGCCGCGACCGGTGGCCAATTCGCTGGTTTACGAAATCTACCAGACGCTGCCCAACGACACCGATTTCTCCGTCTACCGGGAAGCCGGCGTCACCGGGTTCAATTTCGCGTTCGCCAACGGCGTCGCCGCGTACCATTCGGCGGTCGACGACGCCAACCACATCGATCTCGGCAGCCTTCAGCACCACGGCGACAACGCCTGGAGCCTGCTGCAGGCGCTGGGTGACCGCAACCTGCGCAAGATCGACGCGCGCGAAAACGCCGGTTATATCGATATCTTCGGCATGGCGTTTTCCCACTACCCGGAGAGCATCACGGGCGGGCTGGCGCTGTTTCTCGGCGTGTGGGTGATGATCGCGATCGCCGCCGCATTCCGCCGCGAGTTCCGCTACCGCCAGTTGCGCTGGGGCCTGCTCGCGATTCCGCTGATGATTCTGGCCCTGGTGGCCGGCGGTTGGCTGCTGTCGTTTCCGCTGGGCCGGTGGCTCGACCAGCATCCGCTGGAGCATCCGTATCCCTGGGCCGCGCGGGGCGTGCTGCTGCTGTACGCGGTGCTGGTCGTTTACGCCGCCCTGAAACTGTTCAGCGGCCGCGTATCCGCCTGCGCCTGGATGATCCTGGCCTGGTTCGGCATTTTTGTACTGGCCATGGCGCTGGCCGCGCGGCAACCCGGCATCGCGCACATCGGCCTGATCCCCCTGGCGTTGTTCGCGCTGGGCTCGATCGTGGACATCGTGCGCAAGAAGTCGCCCGCGCCGCTGCTCGTCGCCTCGCTGGCGGGGTTCGCCGGCGCCGCGTTCATGTCGCTGCATCATTTCATTCTGCTCGACGGCGTGGTGAATTTCGGCGCGAGTCAGCTGCGGACCGGCGCCCTGGTGCTGGTCTGTATCACGGCCATGCCGATGCTGCTCGCCTTCGTGCGGCAGCGCGAACTCGACTGGCGACCGGTCAAATGGGGCGCGATCGCGCTGCTGGGTCTCGGCATCGTGCACGTGCTGCTGCCGGCCTACACGCCGGAGCGGCCGCGCGACATGACGCTGATGTACCGGGAAGTGGCGGGCCGCGACACGGGGCACCTCGTGGTGGAGAGCAACGCGACGCGGCACGATTCCGCGTACGCCACGAGCCACGACTTCGAGCGCACCGAACTGAACGACGGGTTGCTGGGCACGACGTGGCGACCGGCGCGCGTGGTGAAGGCGCTCGATCTGCCCGGCATCGCGCTGGAGGACCTTGGCAAGGAATCGTTGCCGGATGGCCGGCGCTATCGCCTGAACGTGGTATTGCCGTTCGATACGCCGTTGTTGCAGTTCGCCTTTCCGCCGGACTCCGGTCTGCGCCGCGTCTGGTTCGATGGCGAACTCGCGCTGGATACCGCGCTGCGCACCAAGCGCACGCGCCGCGTGCATACGCTGCGCCTGGTCAATCCCCCGCGCGGCAGCATGGTGCTGGAACTGGAGACGGCGTCGAGCGATCCGTTCACGGTGTCGGCGCTTTCCTGGCACGCCTTGCCCGCGGTGCTCACCGCGCCGTTCCTGGGCAACTGGCCTGACGAAGCGCGGGCCTGCAAATTCGGCCCGCGCGCGGAAAAAGTCCAGACCTTCGAAATCGGTCGCGCGCCGTGAGGTCCTTCCTCGCGGGCAGGATCGCGCGGCGGTGATCCCGGTCACCGCGCTTGACTACCGGAAGCTGGCGGCCCGGCGCCTGCCGCGCTTCCTGTTCGATTACATCGACGGCGGCGCCGGCGAGGAAACCTCGATGGCGCGCAACGTCGCCGACCTGCGCGCCATCGGCCTGCGTCAGCGGGTCATGCGTGACGTCAGCGACGTCGATCCGTCGACGCGCCTGGCCGGCGCGCCGGCATCCATGCCGCTGGTCCTGGCCCCGGTCGGATTGACCGGAATGTTCCGCCGGCGCGGGGAGGTGCAGGGCGCGCGCGCGGCGCGAACGGCCGGCATACCCTTCACCACGTCGACCGTCGGCATCTGTCCCGTCGAAGAGGTCAATGCCGGTTGCGGCGCGCCGGCCTGGTTCCAGTTGTACATGCTGCGGGATCGCGACATCGTCCTGGCCATGCTCGACCGGGCGCGGCAGGCGGGCAGTACGACGCTGGTGTTCACGGTGGACCTGGCGGTCACCGGCAAGCGCTTTCGCGACGACCGCAACGGCATGCTGGGCGGCGGGTGGCGCGGCCGCGTGTCGAAGGCCGTCCAGTTGCTGTCGCGCCCGCAGTGGCTGTGGGACGTCGGCCTGCGCGGGCGCCCGCACGATTTCGGCAACCTGCGGGAGGTGGTCGCCGACGCGGGCAACCTCGATGCCTTCAAACAGTTCCTGGACGATCAGTTCGACCCGACCGTGACCTGGCGTGACATCGGTTGGCTGCGCGCGCAATGGCCGGGCAGGCTGTTGATCAAGGGCGTCATGTGTGCCGACGATGCGCGCGCCGCGCTGGATGCCGGGGCGGACGGCGTCGTGGTTTCGAACCACGGCGGCCGCCAGCTGGAAGGCGTTTCCTCGACGGTGGCGCAATTGCCCGGCATCGTCGAGGCCGTCGGTTCGCAGGGCGAGGTCTACATGGACGGGGGGATCCGCAGCGGCGTGGATGTCGTCAAAGCGGTTGCGCTGGGCGCGGTCGGCGTGCTCGCCGGGCGTCCCTGGGTCTGGGCGCTGGCGGCCCGCGGCGAGCGCGGCGTGGCCGATCTGCTGGCCGTTTGGCGACAGGAAATGGAGGTCACGATGGCGCTGATGGGCGTGCGCCGCATCGCCGAACTCGATTCATCCCTGGTCGAGCGTTAAAAAAACCGGGCCGTTTACACGGCCCGGTCGTTGCGCGCCGCGCGCTCCTCGCAGATCAGTAGGCGTACTTGGCGGAGAACTGGAACCGGTCCAGATCGCCGTCCGTGCCGCTCTCGATCTCGCGGTTGGCGTACATGTACTCGATGCCGAAGTCCATCTTGGGCACCGGGGAGTAGATCAGGTTCAGGTGCACGCTCGAGGCGTCCTTGGTGACGCCCGTGCCGGTGAGGCCGGTGTCGTTGTCGACCATCAGGTAGCCCAGCGTGAAGTTGCTGCGCCATTTCTCGTTCCAGAAGTGGCGGTAGGAACCGAAAATGCCGGTCGAGTCGATGGCCTCGAGATTGCCGTTGGCGTCGACGACGGCAGCGTTGGCGGTGTTCAGGCCCATGTAGCGGCCCAGCCCGGAGCCCGTGCTGGCCATCCACCGGAAATCGTCCTTGCCCCACAGGTTGAACTTGCCGGACACGCTCACACCGTACCCGTTGGTGGAATCGTCGACGCCGGTGATGCAACCGTCGCAGGCCAGTTCACGCACGATGCCGGCGACAGTGAAACTGCCCCAGTCGCCGCTCAGGTTATAGCGCGCCACCAGGTCCGGCATCATGTTGTCGTCCGACACGACGCGGCCGCCGCCGCCGAACGGGGTGACCGTCGTCTCGGGATTTTCGGCGGCGAACTGCCAGTTGCCCATCGTGTAGCGCACCATCGCCTGACGGCCGAAGATCGTGGATTCCGCGGGGCCGACGAAGTCGAGGTTCTCGGGCAGCGCGCCGACGTTGAAGAAGGTCATCCAGGTCTGCCCGAACAGCCAGTTGTTGTAGGTGAAGAAGGCGTGGCGCAGGCGCGGAGCGAAGGAGTTCGACACGCGTTCGTCGCCCTGGCCGCTCAGCAGGAAGTCCATCTCGACGAAGGTCCGGATTTTGGCGCCGTTGTCGAGGTTGTGGTTCGAGCTGAAGTTGATGCGCGATTCCTTGGCGTGCATGTCCGTGTAGCTTTCGCCGTCATTGCCCACCGGGATCGTTCCGGGGATGTAGAAATCACGTCCGGCGCCGGAGGACGAACCGCCGCTGTAATCGCTGTAGATGGTGTCGAGCTTGACGTAACCGCCGAACTTGTAGCTGTGCTTGTGCACTTTTTCGGCCTCGGCGGCCTCGTGCGCGGCGAGCAGTTCGGTGACGCGCTCCTCGGCGATGGCTTCGGCCTGCGCCTCGATTTTGGCCGTATCGGCCGGCGGCGGGGCCTGGCGCTGCTCGTTCATCAATTGCTGCACCAGCGCCTCGAGTTCGGCGATGCGCTCCTCGAGGACGGCCACGCGGTCCCCGTCCGCGAAGGCGCTGCCGGATGCGCATCCCAGCGCGACCGCGATGGCGACGCTGAGCATCAGTTTTCTGGATTTCAATTTCTGGGCCATGAGAGCCTCTCCCGTGATTTTCAGGTGTGCAGGCGCATCATGCGAAAATTGCCGCGGCCCCGGTATTAGCCATTGGTCTAAGATTGCCCGTTTCATACTTTAGTCTGGTGGCATCGGCGGATTTTTGCTGGGACAATCGGCGCATGAACCGGTTGCTTGCCATTCAGGCGGAAACGGTCATCGTGGCCGACGATCACCCGCTTTTCCGCACTGCGATCAAGGAGGCCCTCGAGGCCGAGCAGGGGGAAACGAAGTTCCTCGAGGCCAGCTCGTTCGAAAGCCTGCAAGCGCTGGTTGACGAGAATCCGGACGTCGATCTGGTGCTGCTGGACCTGCACATGCCCGGGGTCAGCGGTTTCGCCGGGCTGGTTTACCTGTGCAAGCGTTATCCGAGCGTGCCGGTCGTCATCATTTCGGCCAACGAGGACCCGGTGGTGATCAAGCGCGCCCTGGCGCATGGGGCTGCCGGCTTCATTCCCAAATCGTCGAGCCTGGACACGATCACGGAGGCCATCTCGGAAATCCTGATGGGGGAGATCTGGATGCCGCCGCAGACCAGTTCGGACCTGCCGGGCGGCAACCGTTCGGAAATCGAGCTCGCCGACCGCATGGCGCAACTGACCCCGCAGCAGTTCAAGGTCCTGATGATGATGTCGCAGGGCCTGCTCAACAAGCAGATCGCCTACGACCTCAAGGTCTCGGAGGCGACGGTCAAGGCGCACGTCACGGCGATCATGAACAAGCTCGGCGTCAGCAACCGCACCCAGGCCGTGCTGGCCGCCAACCGCCTTTCGGTGGTCAATCCGAACACCGCGCTGTAGTTCGCGCCGGGGCCGGCGGCCCGTCGTCAGGACAGGTTTTTGAGGGTATTGGTCATCAGGGCGCGCAACGCCGCCGGGCGAATCGGTTTGCGCAACAGTCGATAACCCCGGGCCCGCGCTGCATCTTCCAGCTGTGGTGAGCGATCCGCGGTGATCACGATGGCCGGCACGTTGCAGCCGAGTTCCCGGTCCAGGCCCGCCATCACGTCAAGGCCCGATACGCGGTTGGCGAGATGGTAGTCGACCAGCACCATGTCCGGCGCGCCCGACTCGCGCACCGCTTCCAGCGCCTGCTCGGCATCCTCGGCCAGCAGCACGGCGCAGCCCCATCGATCGAGCAGCAGGTTCATGCCGTCCAGGATTTCCGGCTCGTTGTCGATGCAGAGCACGCGCAGTCCCTCGAGCCCGACTTCACTGCCGGTGGTCGACGTGTCGGTGCCCCGGTCGATCGCCTCGCGGGATGCCAGCGGCACCGTGATGCCGAAGCGGCTGCCGCGCCCGGGGCGCGAGTCCACGCCCATCGGATGGTCCAGGATGCGGGCGATGCGGTCGCAGATCGCCAGGCCGAGTCCGAGGCCCTTTTCGTCCAGCCGCTCGGCGTACTCCAGGCGCTGGAATTCCTGGAAGATGACGGCGGCATCGGATTCGTCGATGCCGACACCGGTGTCCCAGACGCTGATGCGCAGGGCGTCGCCGCGTTTCTGGCAGCCGAGCAGCACGCCGCCGCGCTCGGTGTAGCGGATCGCGTTGGCCAGGAAATTCTGCAGGATCCGGTAGAGCAGGGTGCGGTCGCTGTAGATATGGGCGTCGATCGAGTGGACCCGGAGTTGCAGGTTGCTGTTCGCGGCCAGCGGCCGAAATCGCCGCCGTAACTGCTCGAACAGATCGCGCACCGGAATGGCTTCCGGTTCGGGTTCGTACATGCCGGAATCGAGCTTGGAGATGTCGAGCAGCGCGCCGAGCAGTTCCTCGGCGGCGGTCAGGCTGCGGTCCACCCGCTTGACGAGCTGCGCCTGCTCGCCACCGGTTTCGCGGGTCTGCTGGCGCAGGATCGACAGGAACAGGCGGGCCGCGTTCATCGGTTGCAGCAAATCGTGGCTCGCTGCGGCCAGGAAGCGGGTCTTGCTGCGGTTGGCGGCTTCCGCGGCCTGGCGGGCGTCTTCCACGTCGCGGACCGCTTCGCTGAGCTCACGCGTGCGTTGCGCGACCCGTTGTTCCAGCGTTTCGTTGATCTCCTGCAGCTTGATTTCGATTTCCTTGAGATGGGTGATGTCCGAGAACGTGGTCACGTACCCGCCGGCGGGCATCGGGTTGCCCTGGATCTCGATGACGCGCTGGTCGGGCCAGGCCCGCTCATAGCGGTACGGCGAACCCGTGCGCAGGAGCTCCAGGCGCTTGCGCACCGCCTGTTCCGGTTCCTCGTTGCCGATCAGTCCGCGCTCGGCGTTGAAGCGGATCAGAGCCTCGATCGGCTGGCCGAGATGGACCGTCCCCTCGGGATAGTTCATCAACTCGAGGTAGGCCCGGTTCCAGCCGACCAGGCGAAGGTTGGGGTCGATCACCGCGACGCCCTGCAGCATGTTGTCCAGCGTGGCTTCCAGCAATTCACGGTTGAACTGCACGGCCTGCGACGTCTTGTCCAGCAATTCGAGCACCGCGTTCGGACCCAGGCCGCGGTGGTGCAGCGCGGTGGTCAGCACGGTGCGGGCCGAGGCCGAGCCGATCGACCCGGCCAGCAAGCGCTCACAGAACTGGATGCTCGCCGGCGTCGCCAGCGCACTGGCCTCGAATTCCGATCCGCCGATATGCGTGCGCAGGGCCTCGCGCGTCATAGGGGTGCCGAGGAAACGACCGACCGTGCGTTCCAGTTCGCCGAGCGTAATGAGCCCCGTGTCGGGTGCGTCGGCGCGGTCGCTGGCCACGCGTTCCGCGTCGTCGCGGAACATGAGCGAGACCACGATGACGGCCAGCGCGTTGATCAGCAGGGACCAGGCCGCCGCCTGGTTGAAATCCACCCGTGGCGGCGCCGCGTCGACGCCGCCGAAGGACGGGATGAGCATCAACACGATCCACGCCAGCACGCCGATCGTCAGGCCCGAGAGGGCGCCGGCCCGGTTGGCGCCTTTCCAGTACAGTCCGAGCAGCATGGCCGGGGCGAACTGGGCGGCCGCCGAGAACGACAGCAGTCCGATGGCGGCGAGCGGCACGCCCGCCTCGATCGCCTGGTAGTAAAGAAAGGCGACCAGGGTGATGCCGAAAATCGAGATGCGCCGCACCCGCAGCAGGGTCTGCGACAGGTCGCGATCGCGGCCGCCGGTGGCGAGGCCGCTGCGCAGCAGAAGGGGCATCACGATGTCGTTGCTGATCATGATCGCGAGCGCCACGGTCGCCACGATGACCATGCCGCTCGCCGCGGAAAATCCGCCGAGGAATGCCAGCACCGAAAGGGCGTCCTGGTCGAGCGCCAGCGGCAGCGCCAGCATGTACGTATCCGGATGAACCGCCTGGCCTTCGAACTGCTCCAGGCCGGCCAGGGCGATGGGCATGATCAGCACGACGAACACGGCCAGGTAGGCTGGAAACAGCCACCGCGCAAGGGCCAGTTCGCGGCGATCGCGAAACTCCACGATCGCGACGTGGAATTGGCGCGGAAGGCACAGGATCGCCGCCATCGCGAGGATCAGGTGAACACCGAACCCCTCGGGCAGCTGCCAGGGTGAAAACAGGGCCTGGTACCGGGCGTTCTCCCGCACCGTTTCCGCGACGTTGGCGAAGCCGTCGAACACGCCGAAGATCACGAACAGCCCGATCGCGAGAAAGGCCAGCAGCTTGACCAGCGATTCAAGCGCGATGGCCCACATCAGTCCGCGGTGGTGCTCGCTGGCGTCGAGGTTGCGGGTGCCGAACAGGGTCGCGAACAGCGCGAGCGCCAGTGCGATGTACAGCGACAGGTTGCCGGGCAGGGCGTCACTCGTTCCCGAGGCGCGGCTGATGACGTCGAAACCGGTCGTGATGCCTTTGAGCTGCAGCGCGATGTACGGGACGGAGCCGATCACCGCGGCGACCGTGACGAGCACCGCGATCGAATGGCTGCGCCCGTAGCGGAACGCGATGTAGTCCGCGATCGAGGTGATCCGCTGGTCCCGGCTGGTCTCGGCGATGCGGCGGATCAGGTCGAAGCCGAGCAGCATTACCAGCATCGGCCCGAGATAGATCGGCAGGTAGCCCCAGCCGGTCGTCGCGGCGGAGCCGACCGCGCCGTAAAACGTCCAGGACGTGCAGTAGACCGCCAGCGAAAGCGAATAGATCAGCGCCTGCACGTTGCGATGGTTGCGCGCGATGCGCTGCTTGTCCCCGTACCACGCAACCAGAAACAGCAGCCCCATGTAGGCCAGCGCGGTGAGTATCAGGGACCAGGAACTCAGCATCGACGGCTTCGTATACGACTAAAGTAGGGGCGCTGGGAAAGTTAGCGCAAAGTAACATAGCGACCGGGAAACTACCATTCGGAGAGACACCCCATGAGCGTTGATAAAAGCAGACAGGAATACTGGAGAAGGAACCTCAGGTTGGTGAGCATCTGCCTCGCGATCTGGTTCCTCGTGTCCTACGTGTTCGGAATTCTTCTCGTCGACACGCTGAATTCGATCAGCATCGGCGGTTACGGGCTGGGCTTCTGGTTCGCGCAGCAGGGGTCGATTTACGTCTTCGTCGTGCTGATCTTTTTCTACGCGTGGCGAATGAACAAGCTCGATCGCGAGTTCGACGTACACGAAGACTGACGGAGACGCATGATGGAACTTCAGACCCTTACCTATATCGTCGTCGGCGCCACCTTCGCGCTGTACATCGGCATCGCCATCTGGTCCAAGGCCTCGAGCACCGGTGAATTCTACGTCGCCGGAACGGGCGTCCACCCGGTGGCCAACGGCATGGCGACCGCTGCGGACTGGATGTCGGCCGCCTCGTTCATTTCGATGGCCGGCCTGATCGCGTTTCTCGGTTACGACGCGTCCGTCTACCTGATGGGCTGGACCGGCGGCTACGTTCTGCTGGCGTTGCTGCTGGCGCCGTACCTGCGCAAGTTCGGCAAGTTCACGGTGCCCGAGTTCGTCGGCGACCGTTTCTACTCGAAGGGCGCGCGCCTCGTGGCGGTGATCTGCCTGATCGTCGCCTCGGTGACCTACGTCATCGGCCAGATGAAGGGCGTAGGCGTGGCCTTCGGCCGCTTCCTGGAGGTCGATTTCGAAGTCGGCGTGCTGGTCGGCATGGCGATCGTCTTCGTGTACGCGGTGTTGGGCGGCATGAAAGGCATCACCTACACGCAGATCGCGCAGTACTGCGTCCTGATTTTCGCCTACACCGTGCCGGCGATCTTCATTTCGCTGAACCTGACCGGCAACTTCCTGCCGCAACTGGGACTGGGCAGCGAGATGGCGGACGGCTCCGGCGTCTACCTGCTCGACAGACTGGACCAGGTCGTCACCGATCTCGGCTTCGCGGCCTACACGGCGCAGAAATGGCCGACGATCAACGTCTTCCTGCTGACCCTCTCGCTGATGATCGGCACCGCGGGCCTGCCGCACGTGATCGTGCGCTTTTTCACGGTGCCGAAGGTGTCCGACGCGCGGAAGTCCGCCGGCTGGGCGCTGGTCTTCATCGCCATTCTCTACACGACGGCGCCGGCGGTCGGCGCCATGGCCCGGCTCAACCTGATGCATACGATCCAGACCGGGCCCGTCGGCGAGGCGACCGGCAATATCCAGATGAGCGAGGTTCCGGAGTGGATGACCAACTGGAAGACGACCGGGCTGCTGGACTGGGAAGACAAGAACGGTGACGGGCGACTCCAGTATTACAACGACGGCAACGCCGAGTTCGCCGCCCGGGCCGAGGCCTGGGGCTGGAAAGGCAACGAGATGACCAAGGTGGACCGTGACATCATGGTGCTGGCCAACCCGGAAATCGCCAATCTGCCGAACTGGGTGATTGCGCTGGTCGCCGCCGGTGGCCTGGCGGCCGCGCTGTCCACCGCGGCAGGCCTGCTGCTCGCCATCTCCTCGGCGATCTCGCACGACCTGATCAAGGGCATGATCGCGCCGGACATCTCCGAGAAGAAGGAGTTGATGGCCAGCCGCATCGCGATGGCCGCGGCGATCCTGGTGGCCGGCTACCTGGGCATGAACCCGCCCGGCTTTGCCGCGCAGGTGGTCGCACTGGCCTTCGGGCTGGCGGCGTCCTCGATCTTCCCGGCGCTGATGATGGGCATCTTCAACAAGCGCATGAACCGGGAAGGCGCCATCGTCGGCATGCTGGTCGGTCTGACGACCACGCTGGTCTACATCTTCTGGTTCAAGGGCTGGTTCTTCATTCCCGGGACTGAAATGGCGCCCAACAACGTCGACAACTGGTTCATGGGCATCTCACCGGAAGCGTTCGGCGCCGTGGGCGCGCTGCTCAACTTCGTCAGCGCGTGGATCGTGTCGAAAGTCACGGCGGCCCCGCCGGAGCACATCCAGCACCTGGTCGAGGAGATTCGCGTCCCGAAGGCTGCGGCCCCGGCCGTGGATCATTGATCCCGAATCTCAACGCGCAAGCCACAGGGCCAATCCACGGATTGGCCCTGTCTTTTTTCCCCTTTGCTTCATTCCATGAACCGGTGACAGGCAGTAGAATCGGACCATGCATGACGTAGCGCTCGCCGCCGAATTCCTGCACTCGGTTCTGCCGTTCAGTGAACTCGACTCCGACACCCTGGAGCGCCTGGCGCGCAAGCTCGAGGCCGCTTATTACCCCCAGGGGCAGGAGATCTTCAAATCCAGCCCGCCGCCCGGTCTGGCGCTGATCCGCAAGGGCGCCGTGCGCCTGGTCGATGACGGCCATCGTTTTCTCGACCGGCGCTCGGAGGGGGAACTGTTCGGCCACCGCATCTACTTCCACGGCGAGCAGAAAGAGTACGTCGCCGAGGCGGAGGAAGACTGCCTGGTCTGGCACCTGGACCAGGAAGCGTTCGGGCAGGCCTGCGACGAGTACCCGGTCCTGGCGGAGTATTTCCGCAGTCACGTCAAGACGCGCGTCAGCGCCGCCGCCGAGATCTCAGGGCCTGCGACCCGGCTGGGCGACCTCGTCAAGCGCCCCGCGGTTCGCGTGGACAGCGGCACCGGGATCCGCGACGCGGCCCGCGTCATGAGCCGGGAAAGCGTGTCGAGCGTGCTGATCATCGACGACGGTCGACTGGCCGGCATCGTGACCGACCGGGACATGACCAAGCGCGTGCTGGCCGCGGGGCTCGATCCCGGGGAGCCGATCGACCGCGTCATGACCCGGGACCCGGAGAGCCTCGCGGTCGACGCCGACGTGGACAGCGCGCTGCTGCTGATGATGCGGCAGAACTGCCGCCATCTGCCGATCACCGACGGCGACGAAGCGGTCGGGCTCCTGACGGCCGGGGATATCCTGCGCACGCAATCCGAACATCCCCTGCGGCTGGTCAGCGACATCTACAAACGGGACTCGCTCGATGACCTGATGGTGCTCAGCCGCCGTCTGCCGCCCCTGTTCGCGCGCATGGTGAACCTCGGGCGCGACGTCGAGCAGATCGGTCGCATGGTCACGCACATCACCGACGCGTTCACGGTGCGCCTGTTGCAGATGGCCGAATCCGAACTCGGTGCACCGCCGATGCGGTACGCCTGGATCGTGTTCGGCTCGCAGGCTCGCGAGGAACAGACGGCGCGCACCGACCAGGATAACGGCCTCATTCTCGAACGCCGCCCGGAAGGCGAGGAGGCCGAGTATTTCGAGAAGCTCGCGACGTTCGTCTGCGATGGCCTCGACCGCCTGGGGTACGTGTACTGCCCGGGTGAAATCATGGCGCTGAACACCAAGTGGCGCGTGTCCCTGCAGGCCTGGAAGCGCCACTTCGACCGCTGGATCGACGAGCCCGATCCGAAATCGGTCATGCACAGCAGCATTTTCTTCGACATGCGCTGCATCCACGGCGACGCGGCGATGGTCCGGAAACTGCAGGAATATGCGGTCGGCCGGGCGCAGCGCAATCGAATCTTCCGCCGTTTCATGGCCGCCAACGTGCTCGGCCACCGCCCGCCGATCGGGTTCTTCCGCCGTTTCGTGCAGGAAGACGACGGCTCGCACAGTGAGGGCCTGAACCTCAAGCACCGGGGCATCGTACCGATCATCGACCTGGTGCGCATGCGGGCCCTGGAGGCCGGAGTCTGCGAGCCCAACACGTTTCGCCGGATGGAGCGGGCGGTCGCCGCGGGGTCGATGAACGAGGGGGACGCCAAGAGCCTGCGCGACGCCCTGCGCCTGATCAGCCGAATCCGCCTGGCGCACCAGGCGGAACAGATGAGCAAAGGGCGTCAGCCGACCAATTTCGTGCCGCCCGATGAGCTGTCACCGCTGATGCGCCGCAACCTGAAGTCGGCATTCATGCTGGTGGTCGAGGCGCAGTCGGGACTCGCCGTCCGTTACCAGGTGCACTGACCGTGTTTCGCAAGTGGCGCTACCGGTCGCGCTGCCGCAGGCTCGCCGCCGCGTGCACGCAAGCGGTATTGGCGCGCTACCTCGATACCTGCGCCTGCACCCGCGCGGGGCACATTCGGAACAGCCCGCTGATCGCGGCCGACCTCGAACTGACCGGCCTGGACGCGAACAGCAACCAGATCATCGCCATCGGCTGGACCCTGGTCGACAACGGCCGGATCCGTTTCGGCAGCAACCGCCACCTGCTGGTCACGGCCCAGCAGTCGGTGGGTTCGAGTGCGGCCATCCACGAGTTGGTCGACAGCGACGTTGCCCGCGGGGTCGAACTGAACGCGGCGCTGGAGGAACTGTTCGAGGCGGCGCGCGGGCGGATCTGGGTGTTCCATCACGCGGCGCTCGACGTGGCGTTCCTGCGCAAGGCGTGCCGGAAATGGGCGGGCGTGGCGCCGCCGTTCCCGGTGTTGGACACGATGCAGATCGAGTTGGCGCGTCGCAAGCGGCGCGACCAGCACGTACAGGAGGGTGACCTCCAGCTGGGCCGGCTGCGCAGCAAGTACCAGTTGCCCCGTTACACCGCACACGACGCCCTGATCGACGCCGTGGCGACCGCCGAATTGCTGTTGGCGATGGCGGCGCGCCTCGACCGCAAGGCGCCGCTGCCGTTGGCTTCCCATGTGCGTATTTTCTGACTAAAGTCGTATGGTGGCGGCACGCCGCGCGGCCTACGCTTCCGGTCGGGACGCGCGCAACGCACGAATTCAGCCCTCAGAGACAGGATGACCATGTCGTATACAGCCGAATACCGCAGATCGATCGATTCTCCCGAAGACTTCTGGGCCGAGGCCGCCGGCCGACTGGCGTGGTCGAAGACATGGGAACGGGTGCTCGACGACTCCGACGCGCCGTTTTACGCGTGGTTCAGCGGCGGCGAGATCAACACCTGTTACAACGCGCTGGACCGGCACTGCGAAGCCGGGCGGGGTGACCAGGTCGCGCTGATCTATGACAGCCCGGTCACGGGCCAGATCCAGCGCTTTCGTTACGATGAACTCCGCGACGTCGTCGCCCGCTTCGCCGGCGTACTCGTTGCGCAGGGCGTCGGCCGGGGCGACCGGGTGATCATCTACATGCCGATGATTCCGCAGGCCGTGATCGCGATGCTGGCCTGCGCGCGGATCGGCGCAATCCACTCGGTCGTGTTCGGTGGTTTTGCGGCGCGCGAACTGGCCGCTCGGGTCACCGACGCGGCGCCGAAGCTGGTCATCAGCGCCAGCTGCGGCATCGAAGCGGCGCGGGTGATTCCGTACCTTTCGCTGCTGAAGGAAGCGCTGACCATTGCCGGGCAGCCCGACTTGCCGTGCATCCTGGTTTCACGACCGCAACACCCGGTGGAGCAGGGGCACGGGCTCAACGCGCTGGACTGGGATACGGTTCTGGAGACCGCCGAGCCCGCGCCCTGCGCCGCGGTCGCGGCGACCGACCCCGTCTATATTCTGTATACGTCCGGGACCACCGGTCAGCCCAAGGGCGTGGTGCGCCCGAACGGCGGCCACGCCGTGGCGCTCGCCTGGAGCATGGATCACATCTACGACGTCAAGCCGGGCGACGTCTACTGGGCCGCGTCCGACATCGGCTGGGTCGTCGGTCACTCGTACATCGTTTACGGCCCGCTGCTGCACGGCTGTACGACGATCCTGTACGAAGGCAAACCGATCGGGACCCCGGACGCGGGGGCGTTCTGGCGCGTCATCGAACAGCACGGCGTCAATTGCCTGTTCACGGCCCCGACCGCGTTTCGTGCGATCCGCGGCGCGGACCCGACGGGCGAGCACCTGGGCAAGCACGATATCAGCAGCCTCCGTACGCTGTTTCTCGCCGGTGAGCGTTGCGATCCGGATACCCTGCACTGGGCTGAGACAAAACTTGAAGTTCCGGTTATAGACCATTGGTGGCAAACGGAAAGTGGTTGGGCAATGGCCGCGAATCCGATGGGCATCGAGCCGCTGGAAGTGAAGCCCGGTTCGCCGACCGTTCCGGTGCCGGGATACGACATCCGGGTGCTCGACGACCACGGCAGGGAGGTGCCGCGCGGCGAGACCGGCAATATCGTCGTCAAGCTGCCGCTGCCGCCCGGGAACCTGCCGACGCTGTGGGGTAACCGGCAGCGCTTTTTCGACACCTACCTGGCCCGGTTCGACGGTTACTACCTGACCGGCGACGCCGGGATCATGGACGAGCAGGGGTATGTCTGGGTGATGAGCCGGATCGACGATGTCATCAACGTCGCCGGGCATCGCCTGTCGACCGGCGCGCTGGAAGAGGCGTTGGCGACCCACCCCGACGTGGCGGAGTGCGCGGTGATCGGCGTGGAGGACAAGCTCAAGGGTGAAATGCCGCTCGGCTTCGTCGTGCTCAATTCCGGCTCGGTCATCGACGAGGACGATCTGCGGCGCGAACTGGTGCAGACCGTGCGCCGCGAAGTGGGGCCGATCGCGACGCCGCGCGATATCCTGGTCGTCAAACGCCTGCCCAAGACGCGTTCCGGCAAGATTCTGCGCGGCACGATGCGCAAGATCGCCGAAAAATCGGAGTACCGGATGCCGGCGACCATCGAGGATGCCGCCGTGCTGGACGAGATTGCGGCCGCGCTGGACTAGCCGGCGGGCGACGCGGCGGGCCGCTCGAGGTATTCCTTGAGGCCGCGCAGGCCGGAACGCATTTCGCGGCGCACGATAAAACGCACCAGCGCGCCGTCAAGCAGGGCGCCGGCGACGCCGATCTTCATGCCGTACTCGACGCGGGTCGAAACGCGGGTGCCGTCGCCGTGCGCCTCGATGCGCCAGCTCTCGCGCACGTCGGCCATCGGCCAGGGCGCGCGCAGCACGTCGAAGGCGAAACCCTCGCCCTCGTCCCATGCGGTGACCCGTTCTTCAAAGCGGAACCCCAGTTCATGCCGCATGCCGCGCCGCGTGCCGACACCGCGTTCCTGGTCGCCGATCAGGTGGGAAATACGCATGTAGGGCGCCCAGGCGGCGACGTCGCCGAAATCCGCCAGCGCGCGCCACACGCGCTCGGGCGGCGCCGCGATCACCATCTGTTCGGAAAGTTCGCGCATTTCAAGAAAATTATCGGAATTTATTGATCCAGGTCGTAATCCGGGGTTCGTCGCTCGCCGTAGACTAAATCTAAACCACCGAAGCAGGAGGGCAACTGCTTGCCGTTATCCCAGCCAAAGTCCGTGGCTGAGGCGTTCGGCTCCATAGTGGATGAGCCGGAAAGGGATTTCAACCTTCAGGACGGTTCCCGGATCGCCGTGGTCGGCGGCGGCCCCGCGGGGTCTTTTTTCGCGTTTTTTCTGCTGCGGATGGCGCAGGCGATCGACCTCGATCTCGACGTGTCGATTTACGAGCCCCGGTCCTTCGCGCGTTGCGGCCCGGCCGGCTGCAACCACTGTGGCGGCATCGTTTCCGAGTCGCTGGTTCAGATCATGGCCGCGGAGGGCATCCGCCTGCCGCGCGGGGTCGTCCAGCGCGGCGTGGAATCCTACGTCGTGCACATGGACGTCGGGGACGTCGCGATCGAAAGCCCGGTGCACGAGCAACGCATCGCGGCGCTCTATCGCGGCAACGGGCCGCGCGAGGGCGGGGACGCGGAGCTGGCGAGTTTCGACGGGTTTCTGCAGAACATGGCGGTCGAGCAGGGCGCGCGGGTTGTCAACCGGCTGATCACGGGCGCGTCCCGGGCCGGTGAGCGACCGGTGCTCGAGTTTGCCGGCGGCGGCGAAGAGGACTACGACCTCGTCGCGGTCGCCACCGGCGTCAACAGCAATTTCATCGATCTGCTGGGCCACCTCGATCCGGAGTACACGCGGCCGAAAACGACGCGGGGCTACATCTGTGAGTTCCGTTCTACCGAGGACGAAGTGCTGCGTTTGCTGGGAAGCTCGGTGCACGTGTTCCTGTTGACGATCCCGCGCTTCGAGTTCGCCGCGATCATTCCCAAGGGACGGTTCGCGACGGTGGTGATGGTCGGCGAGGATCTGGACGAGGAACTCATTCACGCGTTCCTGAACGACCCGGTGGTGCGGCGCACGTTTCCGACCGATGCGGTGCCCTGCGTGTGCGGGTGCTCGCCGCTGATCAACCTCGGCGCGCGCGCGCGGCCGTACGCGGACCGGGTGGTCATGGTCGGCGACAGTGGCGTGACGCGCCTGTACAAGGACGGCATCGGCGCGGCCTTTCGGACCGGCAAGGCGGCGGCCACGACAGCGGTGTTCCACGGTGTCGCCAGGACGGATTTCGAGCGCCACTTCTGGCCCGCCTGTCGCAGCATCGTGAACGATAACCGGATCGGTAAAGTCATGTTCGCGACCAACGCGATCATGAAGAATTCGCGGTTTACGCGCCGGGCCATGTTGCGCATGGCGCGCGACGAACAGGCCCGTCAGGGCGCGAAACCGCACATGAGTTCGTTGTTGTGGAACATGTTCACCGGAAGCGCGCCGTATACGCAGATGTTTCGCGGCACGCTGCACCCGGGGTTCCTGTTCCACTTCCTGGGCAGCGCGCTGGCCGGTTTGCGGCCGGCCGGCAAGCGGCCGAAAGCGAGGAGCGAGGTGGCCTGAGTTCATGCGAGGCGCATTGGGGAAGGTCTACCGGGACGGGGAGATCATCATCCGCCAGGGACGCACCGGTGAGAGCATGTACGTGGTGCAGGGCGGCAAGGTGGAAGTCGTGCAACAGTCGGCCGACGGGAATGAGCAACACCTGGCCTTTCTGGATGCGGGCGACTTCTTTGGCGAAATGTCGGTCTTTGAAAAGGAGGTTCGCTCGGCAACGGTTCGGGCCCATGGCGAAGCGCGGGTGCTGAAGATCGACAAGCGCACCCTGCTGCGCCGGATTCGCGAAGACCCGTTGCTGGCGGTCAACCTGTTGAAAACCATGTCACACCGGATTCGGGAACTGAACGGCGAAATCGCGCGTCACCGGGAAACGCGGCTTTGAGCGGTCGGCGTTCAAAGCCGGGGCGGTCGCCGGAAAGCGGCGCGATCACACCTGCCTGGCGACCGCTGCAGTTGGCCAAGACACCGCCCTGCCAGGCGTCCTGCCCGAACTGCGGCGATATCCGCGGCTGGATCGGCACCGTCGCCCAGCGCGGCCTGACCGGGTTGTCGCGCAGCGAGGCCT
Source organism: Lysobacterales bacterium (assembly GCA_037384065.1). Lineage (GTDB taxonomy): Bacteria > Pseudomonadota > Gammaproteobacteria > Xanthomonadales > SZUA-36 > JABDPF01. The sequence goes on along the minus strand of JARROJ010000012.1, from coordinate 14,858 downwards.
ATGCGCGGGCATGGCGGACGATCGCCGACGTCAACCCGTTTCCCGCGACGCTGGGCCGCATCTGCCCGCATCCCTGCGAGAGCCACTGCAATCGCGGGGTCCGGGACGAACCGCTCGCGATCAATGCGCTGGAACGTTTCCTGGGCGACCGGGCGATTGCGGCGGGACTGCCGCTCGAGCGCCTGGACGGGCAGGCGCCGCCCGCCTCCATCGGCGTGGTCGGCGCCGGACCGTCCGGGCTGTCCTTTGCCTACCAGATGGCGCGCCGGGGTTATCCGGTCACGGTCTACGATGCACGCGACAAACCCGGGGGCATGCTGCGATACGGCGTTCCCGACTACCGCTTGCCGCAGGACGTGCTCGATGCGGAGATCGCCCGCATTCTGGATCTCGGCGTGACCCTGAAGCGCGGTATGCGGATCGGGCGGGACGTTTCCCTGGCCGAACTGCGCGATCGTCACGATCACCTGTATCTCGCCATTGGGGCGCAACGCGGCCGCGGTCTGAACCTTCCGGGCGCGGACGGCCCCGGGGTCTGGACCGCCACCGACTTCCTGGGCCGGGTCAACCGTGGCGAACGCGTGGCGGTGGGTGAACGGGTCGTCGTCATCGGTGGCGGCAACAGCGCGGTCGACGCCGCCCGTTGCGCGCGGCGGTTCGGTGCGGAGGTGGTGATCCTGTACCGCCGGACGCTGGCGGACATGCCGGCCTCGACCGACGAAACGGAAGAAGCGGTCGAGGAGGGGGTCGAGCTGATGCTGTTGGCGGCGCCGCTGCAACTGGAGCGCACGCCCGATGGCGCCCTTCGCGCCGTGCGTGTGCGGCACATGAAGCCCGGCGAACCGGATGCGAGCGGACGCCGCCAGCCGGTCCCGACCGACCTGCCCCCGTTCAGCGTTCCGGCCGACGGTGTTGTCATGGCGGTGTCGCAGGCGCCGTCGCTGGAAGGCCTGGAAGACCTCGCGCACGAGGGTGACTGGCTGGTGACGGACGCGGCGGGCAGTGTGGCGCCGGGCGTCTGGTGCGGCGGTGACGCGGCGGGACTGGGTATCGCGGGGGAGGCGATCTACCAGGGGCGGCGGACGGCGGAACGCCTGCATGCGCAGCTGACGGGCGCGGCTGACCAGCGCCCGGCCGAAGCGCTCGAGCCCGAGGTCTGTTTCCGTGACCTGAAGCTCGAAAGCAAGCCGCGCAGCGACGCGGCGCACGGGCCAAGGCTGCTCGGTACCGAGCGGGTGACGCTCGGCATGCGCGAAGTGACCGAGACCATCGCCGAGGAGCGGTTTCTCAAAGAAGTGGAGCGGTGCTACTCCTGTGGTCTTTGCATGGGGTGCGAGCAGTGTTTCATGTACTGCACCACCGGGTGTTTCACCCGGAATGACGATCCGGCGCCGGGCGCCTACTTCACGCTCAACCTCGATGCCTGCCGCCAGTGCGGCAAATGCATCGAGGTCTGTCCCTGCGGTTTTCTCGAACCGGCCTGAGCCGGTTTCCGGCCCGTTCTCAGTACTTCCAGTTGCCGACTTCGCCGTCCTTGCTGATGATGGTGTGGGGCAGATCCTTCATCAGTTTGCGGAATTCGCGGCGCTCCAGCCAGATCAGGTGCGTGTGGTCGCCGGCCTCGATGTAGACGTCTGCGGTGTAGGCCAGTTCGTCATCCCAGATGACCTGGAGGCCGTACGCTTCGCCGAGCGCCGGCACGGCGCCGGTCTCGCAGTCGCCGAAGAGTTTCTTGAACTCGTCTTCGCAGGCCATTTCGAGTTTGCGGTCGAGTTCTTCGTTGACCCAGCCGATCTCGAGGGAATGGTTGGCGGGCAGCACGCTGATGACGTAACCGGAATCGTCGCACAGCACGACGGCCTTGGCGACCTGGTGCGCCGGAAGGTGCGAAGCGTGGGCCGAGGCGACCGAGGTCGGCGTGTGCGCGTGCTCGATGAGCTGGTAGTCGACACCGCGATCCTCGAGGTAATTGATCAGGGTTCTGGCAATGGCCATTTTGTCCTCCCTCAGCGTATCGTTTCGAGCGTTTACGTTACCCGTTCCGAATATACCACTTTTCTCAGACCGCCACGTACGGCCGGTACTCGGGATGCCACATCGCGGCGCGCACCTGTTCGCGGATGTCGTCCGGCTCATCGTACTGGGCCAGGCCGCTGTCCCACGCCAGGCGACACACCGAGGCGGCGATACCCAGGGAAATCTGCCGGATCTTGCTCAGATCGGGGTACAGCGTGCCGGCCGCGAGTTCCTCGTCGGTCACCATGTGCGCCAGCGTCTTGGCGGCGGTGAAGAACATCTCGTCGGTGATCTTGGTCGCGCCGCTCACGATCGCCCCGAGCCCCATGCCGGGGAAGATGAACATGTTGTTGCCCTGGCCGGGAATGAAGATGCGGCCGCCCAGGCGGACGCGCCGGAAGGGGCTGCCGCTGGCGAAGATGGCATTGCCCTCGGTCCAGGTGTAGGCCTCTTCGGCGGTGCACTCGGACTTGCTGGTGGGGTTGGACAGGGCGAAGATCACCGGCTCGGGGCAGTGGGCGTACATCGCCCGGATGACCTCCTCGGTGAACGCGCGCGGCTGTCCGCTGCAACCGATCATGATGGTCGGCTTGACCCGTTTGACGACGTCCAGCAGCGTCGGGGCCGGGTCCTCTTCATGCGCATAGGGAATCTTGTGCGCCTGCAGTTTGCCATCGCGCCGGGTCGACACGAGCCCGTGCGAGTCGACCATCCAGACGAGGCGTCGCGCCTCCTCGTGCGTCATGTTGTGTTCCTCGGCGATACCGGCGCAGATCGAGTCGGCGATGCCGACGGCCGCGGAACCGGCGCCAAAGAATACGATGCGCTGATCCGAGAGCGCGCCGTTCAGCTTGCGCATCGCGGCGAGGAGTCCCGCCAGGGCGACCGCGCCGGTGCCCTGGATGTCGTCGTTGAAACTGAGCACCTCGTCCCGGTAGCGCTGCAGCAGCGGGAACGCCTTGTCATTGGTGAAATCTTCCCACTGGATCAGGATGTTCGGCCAGCGCGCCCGGGCCGCCTCGACGAATTCGTCGACGATTTCGTAGAACTCGTCCGGATCGACACGGCGATGCGTGATGCCGAGGTACAGCGGGTCGTCGAGCAGTTCCTCGTTGTTGGTGCCGACGTCGAGCAGGATCGGCAGCGTGCGGTTGGGATGCAACCCGGCGCCGACTACGTACAGGATGAGTTTGCCGATCGGAATGCCCATGCCGTTGGCGCCGAGATCGCCCAGGCCCAGGATGCGACTGCCGTCCGAGATCACGATGATATCGACATCCGGATTCGGCCAGTTGCCCAGCACCTCCGCAATGCGGCCCTTGTGGCGCCGGGTGATGTACATGCCGCGGTTCTTGCGGTAGATGTGGCCGAATCGCTGGCAGGCCTGGCCCACGGTCGGCGTGTACATGATCGGCGTGGTCTCTTCCAGGTCGCCCATGAGGAACTGATAGAACAGCGTCGTGTTCCGGTCGGCGATCGCCGTCAGGAAGACGTACTTGTCCAGCGGGTCGGTCAGGTGTTCGTAGTTCTCCCGAACGCGCTGGACCTGTTCCTCCATGTCCGCCTGGTGGGGCGGCAGCAGGCCGCTGAGCCCCAGCGCCTTGCGCTCCTCCAGAGTGAACGAAGTGCCCTTGTTCAGGTGCGGGTCATTGAGTATGTCCAGTCCGCGGCAGGTGAGTTCCAGCGTATCCCCGGTTGCGGGTACGGTAAAGCAATTACGGCGGTTCATCGATGCGTGCCTCCGGCCGCGAGGAAACGTGGTGGCGTCGCGGCCTTTTTGGGAAAGAAATCGGACGGACCGATCGGGTCCACTGCATAAAAGTATAGGCCGCTGCGACGGGCTTCGAACTGATGAGCATCAATGAAACCGATCGGCGCCTGCGAAGGTAGCCCTCCACGGCCGCGCGCGCCGTCGGGATCACCGCCGGGCGGCGACGTTTTCCGCGCCTGGCCACGGGGCAGGCGGTGCTGACCGGTGCGCAGGCCTCGGGACGGTGAATACCGGATGAAACGGATTTTCAGGTTGCTGTAAGTTTCGGGGATTTAGGATGGGACGTACCGGAAACGCTCCGGTTTGGAGGTGTATTGTGATGCGATCTGTCCTGAACGTTCCTGTGCTGCTGCTCGTCGCATGCGCGCCGATCGCGTTGGCGGCCGGGACACTGTCGAATGACGAGTCGGAAACCCTGCGGTTCATGCGCGAAGAAGAGAAACTGGCGCGCGACGTGTACCGAGAAATGGACGCCCTCTGGGCCCCCAGGATTTTCTCCCAAATTGCGGAATCCGAGCAGCGGCACATGGATGCCCTGCTGAAGATGATCGTCCTGTACGGTCTGGACGACCCCGTGGGTGCCAATCCGCCGGGTGTTTTCGAAAACGCGACCCTGGCGCAGCGTTACGGTGACCTGGTCGCGCAGGGTGCGGATTCCCTGTCGGGCGCGCTGCATGCCGGGGCCGAGATCGAGGAAATCGACCTGCTCGACCTCGCGGCGGCGATTGCCGAAACGGACGAGGATCCGCTGCAGCGCGCGTACAGCAACCTGCGTTCCGCGACCTGCAGCCACCTGCGCAGTTTCGTGTCGCATATCATCAATCTCGAGGGCGCTTACGTTCCCAGTTACCTGGATGACCAGACGTTCGGCGAGTGTGTCGGTGATCTGGACACGGTGCCGGTCGGTGACGGCAGGTTTGCGATCAACGCCGGTTTGAACGACATGTGGTATTACCCGGGCACCGACGGCCAGGGCTTCTCGGTTACCGTTTTTCCCGGCGTCCGCAAAGTGTTCCTGCTCTGGTTCACGTTCGATACCGTGCCCGCCGAACCCGGCGCCGTGGCGCGCATCGGTGCGCCGGGACAGCGCTGGTTCGCCGCCGAGGGGCCGTACGAAGGTTCGCAGGCCGAGCTCGCGCTCTACAGCATGAGCGGTGGGTTGTTCGACGATCCGGAGGTCATTCCGGGATTGCGCCACGACGGACGCATCCGGTTGCGGTTCGAGAATTGCGACAGTGGAACGGTCGACTACGACATCCCGTCCGTTGGCCTTGCCGGGCGAATTCCGATTCAGCGGGCCAACGCCGATAACGTGGCGCGCTGCCTGCAGGAGGCGCAGGGCGTCGAATCCGTGATCGAGGAGTAATCGGGCCAGGTCTCCGTCGGCGGGACCCGTGTTGTACGATTGTATAGCCGGCGGACGCCTGCATGTCGAGGCAGGCGCCCGCCGGCATTCGCTGCAACACGGGAGACAGTTTCGATGGCCGAATCGCCGATCATCGCCGAAAAATCGCCGGCCGCCGTGGAGGTGGAGTCCGGCGAAACCTATTACTGGTGCCGTTGTGGCCGTTCCGGCAACCAACCGTTCTGTGACGGCTCGCACGAGGGCACCGGGCTCGAACCGCTCGAATTCACCGCGGAAAAAAGCGAGACCGTGTACCTGTGCCGCTGCAAGGGGACCGGCGATGCGCCGTTCTGCGACGGCACGCACAACGGCCTGGGGGATTTGTCCGTCGGTGAGCCGGTTCCCGATGCGGTCGCGGGCGATGAAGCGCCGCGGGCGCGCGCCACGCCGGAAGAACCGACGGTCGCGCGGATTCACGCCCTGGCCCGGCAGGGCCTGAGCGGGCCTCATGGCGACATGGCGGCGATGGGCGTGCCGCGCAGCGAATTGCCGCGTTGGGACGACATCCAGATCCTGACCGCCCAGTTGGCGACGCGTCCGCTGGGCGAGGATGCCGACGTCGATACCGGGCTCCTCATCGGCCCCCGGGCCGAAAAACCGCTGCGCCTGGACATTCCGCTGCTGGTCTCCGACATGAGTTTCGGCGCTTTGTCGCAGGAAGCCAAGGTGGCGCTGGCCCGGGGCGCCGAGTGCGCCGGAACGGGCATCTGCTCCGGCGAGGGCGGTTCGCTGGACGAGGAACGGGCCGCCAGCAGCCGGTATCTCTACGAGTTCGCATCGGCCCGCTTCGGCTGGTCGCCGGACCTGCTCGACGAGGTGCAGGCGTTCCATTTCAAGGGCGGTCAGGCGGCCAAGACCGGCACCGGCGGACACCTGCCGGGGGTCAAGGTCACCGACAAGATCGCCGAGACGCGTGGCCTCGAACCGGGCCAGGACGCCGTGTCGCCACCGGCGTTCGAAAAGCTGCGTACGGCGGGGGATTTTCGCCGTTTCGCCGAGGAAGTGCGCGAGCGCAGCGGCGGCATCCCGGTCGGGTTCAAGCTTTCCGCCAACCACATCGAGGACGACATCGACTTCGCGCTGGAGGCCGGGGCCGACTACATCATTCTCGACGGCCGGGGCGGCGGTACCGGCGCGGCGCCGTTGCTGTTCCGCGATCACATCAGCGTGCCGACCATTCCGGCGCTCGCGCGGGCCCGCGCGCACCTCGACCGCAAGGCGGGCGGCGAGGTGACGCTGATCATCACCGGGGGGCTTCGGGTGCCGGAGGATTTCATCAAGGCGATGGCCCTGGGCGCGGACGGGATCGCACTGGGCAACAGCGCGATCCAGGCAATCGGCTGCATCGCCGCGCGGATCTGCAACACCAACAACTGTCCGACCGGGGTCGCGACCCAGCGCGACGACCTGCGCGGCCGACTCGACGTGGACGCGGGGGCCGAGCGGCTGGCGCGCTTTTTCGACGCCTCGGTCTCGTTGATGAAGGTCATGGCGCGCGCCTGCGGTCACGATGCGCTGGCCGGTTTTCGGCGCTCGGACCTGACGTCGTGGAAGCGCGCGACGGCCGAACTGGCCGCGATACGTTGGGGCGGGGCGGGTGACTGAGGGACGGCCGGCAGACCCGGGCCGGCGTTTCGAGCCCCGGCCGCGTGTGACGACTCCATCGGCTGCGGATTGCTTCGGGCTTTCGGCCTGGCTTAGGATGAACGCGTTCGTTCACTGACGGAAAACGGTGCCATGGCGACTTACTCGCGGCTCTTGCCGGTTCTGCTTCTGATCGCACTCGTCGGTTCCTGGTCACGTCCCGGTGCGGCGCAGGATGTGCTCCCGCCGTTGAACGACACGCCAACGGGCCTGTCCCTGCCCGGAAAATTCATCGGCTTTGACCTGGCCTCGCCGGCGCTCAGCGAACAAATGGATTTCTACCGGTCCGTGTTCGGTTGGTCGTACCGTGCCCAGTCGAGCGAGGACGGTTACGTCCTGATCCTCAACGACGGTCGGCCGATCGGCGGCATGTTCGGCTACGATCCGCCGCAGGGGGAGCAGGACGGCGCGGTCTGGGTGTGCCTGATGTCGGTGACCGACGTCGATGGCGCGGTCCGCGTCGCCGAGTCGAACGGCGGCACGCTCGAGCTCGGTCCGGTCGATGTTTCGCGCCGTGGCCGGCATGCCCTGCTGCGCGACCCGGCGGACGCGTTGTTCGGCGTGCTGCGCTCGGACAGCGGTGACCCGCCCGACGCCGAGGTGCCGATCGGGGGGTTCATCTGGGTCGACCTGTTCGCGCGCGAGCCCGAGCGCATGGGCCGCTTTTACACGGCGCTTGCGCCGTACCAGTCCGAGCAGCGACCGGTCACCGAGAACGTCATGCGCACCCTGTTGACCGCCCACGGCATGCCGCGGGCGGGGATCGTGCCGGTCGACGAGGAAGCCAACCGCGCGGCCTGGGTTCCCTACGTGCGCGTGGCGGACGTCGCGGCCACGCTCGAACGGGTGGTGCAGGGCGGCGGGTTTGCGATCGTCGTTCCGGATCCGGCGATCCTGGACGGCAAGGTCGCGGTGTTCGTGGACCCCAACGGCGCCGTCACCGGCATCGTCGAGTGGTCGTACGCCGAGGAGGATGCGTCGTGAGAAGGCGGTTCGCGGCATTGCTGGCGGTGACGCTCGTACTCGCGATGGCCCTGGCGGCCGGCTGTTCGTCTTCGGGCGGTACGACCCGGGTTTACGGCTCGGTCTATTACGGGTTCAGTTACTACGATCCCTGGTACTGGCGCCACTACTGGTACCGACCGCCCTACTGGCGCCCGCCGGGATATCGCCCGCCGGTTTACCGTCCGCCGCGCCCGGTGCACCCGATTGCACCGCCGCCCCGGGTCACGCCGGAAACACGGCCCGCTCCGCTGCCGGCGCCGGGGCCGTCGACGCGACCGGTCACGCGACCGGCGACCGGGCCATCCTCGCAGCCCGCGACCCGTCCTGCGCCGCGGCCCGTGACCCGACCCGCTCCGGCGCCGCGCCCCGCGGTGCGACCCGCGCCGCGACCGATGCCGGTCGGCCCGCCGCGCGGCATGCGGCCGATGCCGCGGCGATTCTGAGCGCCGGGCCCATGCAACACCGAACCTACCCCGGCATCGACCAGGATGCACAGGGCGCGATGAACCCGACGGGCAACATCATTCGCGACGCCTGGGTGTTCGACCTGATCCCGGAAACGGAGACCTGCGCGGGCTGGACGGCGGCCCGCATCCAGGATCTGTACGAGCGGGTTTCGGCGGCCTGGGCGCCGTACGCGCACCTGCCGTCGCGGTTGCCGCCGGATCTGCGCGAGCGGCATCGCCGGATCTACGCGGCCGCGGTCGAATCCGCGCGCGACCGCGGCTGGGACCCCGAGCCTGCGAACGGCTGACCATTCCGGCCCGACTCTACAATCTCTGCCGCCTCGCGCTCGCGCGCTGCGGCCAGCCCGACCTGTTCGTGCCGCTGCGCAGCCTGCAGATCATGGCCGTCATCGACGACGCCGAGCTGATCTTCGTGGACAGCATGGCCTACGCGGTCCAGGACGGGGCGGGCGGCAAACTGATCGCCCTGGCCTGGTGTCTTCGACCGGCCGCCGGACGCGACGACCTGGCGGCGCCCGCACCGATCGAACTGCGTTACTACCGCGAGGATGCGCGGCAACTGCACGGCCGCCTGGTCGGCGAACTCGAGGGTGCGCTCGAGGCCCTGCTGGCGCGGGCGTCGCAGCAGGACTGCGTGTCCCGAGCGCGGCGCGTGGTGCCCTTGAGGCGCTAGTCGGACCGCTCAGGCGGTCAGCGCCGCGAACACGTTCGGCAGCCGTTCCGGCAACCGTTCCACGTCGTCCACGATCGCGTACTGGTTCTCGCCGAAGATTCGGGCGACGTAGCGGTCAGCGCCCGGGTCGAGCGTCAGGCAGTAGGTGTAGACGCCCTGGGTGGCCAGTTCCTCGACGGCTTTGCGCGTGTCGTGCCGCAGGTACTGCGGATCGCGCTCGTCGATGTCCGCGGGTTCGCCGTCGGTCACCAGCAGGACCATGCGCTTCTGCGCGCTTTCCCGGGCCAGGTGCCCGCCGGCGTGGCGCAGCGCGGCGCCCATGCGCGTCGACAGCCCGCCCTTCATGCCGGCCATGCGTGACTTGGCTTCGTCGTCGTACGGTTGGTCGAAGTCCTTGAACCGGTAATACTGCACGTCGTGGCGGCCGTCCGATGCGAATCCGTGCACGGCAAACGCGTCGCCGATGGAGTCGATCGCCCAGGCCAGCAGGCCGGCCGCCTCGCGCGTCAGGTCGAGGATGCTGGGCTGGTCCGCGAAGCCCTCGTCGCTCTCCGCGAGGTCGCCGATCTTCTCGTTGGTGGATTCCGACAGGTCCAGCAGCAGCACGATCGCCAGGTCCCGCACGTGGCGCGTGATGCGGATGTTGATGCGCGGATCGGGCATGATGCCGCGGCGCATGTCGATCATCGCGCGGACGGCCGCGTCGAGGTCGATTTCCTCGCCTTCCTCGTAGCCGCGGCGGCGCACGATGCCCTGGGGCTGCAGCGCGTCGATCAGGTGGCGGATGCGCGCGGCGATGGGTTTGTGCTTCTCGAGAATTGCGTCCATGACGGCCGGGTCGCCCTTGCCCTGGCGGCGTTCGATGACCGTCGCCCAGTCGGGCCGCGACAGCTGGACCTGGTAGTCCCACTCGCTGTAGTGGTACGGATCCGAGACCGGCTCGACGCCTTCCGTCTCGTTGTAGCTTTTCGTGGTCTCGCAATCGTCCTCGTACGGAAAGAGCTCGGTCTCCAGGACCCAGACCTCCTGGTGGTTGTCGAGGACGAGTTCGGAATTGATCTCGTTGACCATTTCCATGACCGAGACGTACTTGCGCACCGTCTGCCGGCTCGCGGGCAGGTATTCGACGCCGCGGGTCTCGAACCGGTTTTCGTCGAAGTCCCAGAAATAGCGGTTGTCGTCGCGGTAGGGGATCGGCCAGTCGGACAGGACCCGTACCGAGGGAATCGTCGCCTGTTCGACCACGCGGTTGTAAAACGTCACGCCGGCCATCCACGCGATGCGCGGGTCGTGCGGGTCCGCTTCCAGCGCGGCGCGGAAGTCTGCGGCGGTTGCGTCGACCAGTTCCGCGCGGTCCACGTATTCCGGATCCATGATGGCGCGGGTGGTGCGCAGCATCAGGTCCATCGTTTCGTGCGGGACGCCGTCCGCGTCGTCGCGACCGGGCTCGGCGGTGAAGAACGACAGCCAGAGTGTGCGCAGTCCCGGGAAATCACGGTAGGCGAGGTATTCCACGCGCGCGTCCTCGAACAGTTCGATGAAGCGCATCTGCGCTTGCGAGAGCTGCTCCGCGGAGATCGGTTCGCGGGTGTGGACCATGTGCGCCGCGGCGTGGGCCGCGGCGGCCCGGTAAATTTCGATCCCGTCGATGCCGCGGAAGGGGTCGAAGGCGTCCGGGAGGTGAATCTGGAAGTCCTCGATGAAGGGTTTGAGGCCGCGGCGCGATTCGTAATCCCCGGCGGTCGGGCGCATGAAAAAGGCCCGGCCCCACAGCGCGCGAAGGTAGAAGTTCAACCGGCGCTGGTTGTCGATGAACAGCGTCCCGCGGCGTTCCTTCTGCAGCACGCTGCGCGCGGACTCCGACTTCAGTCCGAAGTAGCTCATCTGCCCGTCGAGATCGCGTTGATGCGCCTGGGCGCCCCACATCGCCCAGCGCCGCAGGCCGCCGAGGGTCAGTTTCGACAGCAGTTCATCGACGTTTTCCATCATGGGGCGCAGGCCGCGCGGCGCTTTTCCGGCCAATTGGTGGAGCAGTTTGAGGTAACCGCGCAGGACGTCGGCGTCGCCCAGGCGCTGCGCCGCCAGCGGCAGCGTCGAGAGGATCAGGGTCACGACGCTCCCGGACGTGTGCGACGCGAGTTTCATCAGCCCCTCGACGATGTCCGGCACGACGTCCTCGCCGACTTCCCGGGCGACGCCGGGCATCTCCTGCACGAAGGTCAGCACCAGGTCCTGGCCACGGTTCAGCGTGCACATCGCACGCATGCCCTGCAGGTAGTTGTCGAGGCCGCGCGGCGACATCACGCGCTGTGCTTCGTGGTAGGACGATTCCAGCGCCTCGCGATGTTCGTGGTCGTTCGCGTCGAGGCAGGCGACGTATTCCGAGAAGTCGATGCTCATGGTCCCGCGTTCCGCCGAGCCGTGCCGCGGCGTTTCAGAAGTAGGTCTTCACGGCCGCCGCCAGCGTGTCCCGCATGTCCGGGTCGTCGGTCAGCGGGGTGACCAGCGCCATCCGGCACGCGGCCATCGGGTCGATGCCCTTGCCGACCAGTTGCGCCGCGTAGACCAGCAGGCGGGTCGACATCCCCTCGTCCAGTCCGTGACCCTTGAGGTTGCGCGAACGCTCCGCGATGCGCACCAGTTTGCCGGCGGTTTCGGCGTCGATGCCGGCCTCGTGCGCGACGATTTCGGTCTCGATGTCGGCCTCGGGGTAGCTGAAGTCCAGCCCGCCGAAGCGTTGCTTGGTCGACTGTTTCAGGTCCTTCATCAGGGACTGGTAACCGGGGTTGTAGGAAATGACGATCTGGAAGTCCGGATGCGCCTGGACCAGTTCGCCCTTCTTTTCCAGCGGCAGCACGCGGCGATGGTCGGTGAGAGGGTGAATGACCACGGTCGTGTCCTGGCGGGCTTCGACGACCTCGTCGAGGTAGCAGATGGCGCCGATGCGGGCGGCCACGGTCAGCGGGCCATCCTGCCAGCGGGTGCCGTTGATATCGAGCAGGAACCGGCCCACCAGGTCGGAGGCGGTCATGTCTTCGTTGCAGGCCACCGTGATCAGCGGTTTTTCCAGCTTCCAGGCCATGTACTCGACGAAGCGCGACTTGCCGCAGCCGGTGGGGCCCTTGAGCATGACGGGCATGCGAGCCTCGTAGGCGGCCCGGTACATCTCGATCTCGTCATTGACGGCTCGATAGTAGGGTTCTTCGCTGATGATGTATTGATCGCGGTCCACTTCGCTCATGACATTTACCTTGTATCGAAGACATCGGGTCCGCCGGGCATCCGGGCGGATGCGGCACGCGGGCGGATCCGGGTGGAAAGCCCCGCGCTGAGGCGCGGGGCCTTGCCGGTTCGGTTCCGGCCGATCTCAGACGGTGTCGCCCCGAAAAATCACCAGGGCCGTGCCCTGGGACTGGGCGTAGTTGTCGTAGCCGACCAGGCGGACGTGGTTGCCCGGGTTGGCGGCCTTGCAGGCTTCGGCCTCGTCGAGAATGGCGTCGACGTCGGTTTCGCCGAACATCGGCAGCTTCCACATGTACCAGTAGGAACCGGTCGCGTTCTGGGGCTCGGTGTGCTCGATGGCCGGGTTCCAGCCCCTGGCGACGATGTACTCGACCTCGGCGCGGATCTGCTCCTCGGTCAGCGGGGGCAGGTAGGAGAGGGTTTCGAACTTGCGGCTGTTCGGGTCCGACAGGCGCGAGTTGTAGTCCTGGATTTCGCTCATTTCATGATCCTCTGTTCAGTCTGGTCCGGTTTCGTTCCCGTTAGCGGTGCGCCACGTCGAGCTTGTCGACGGTGTCGAACTCGAACTTGATTTCCTTCCACGTGTCCATGGCGGCTGCCAGCTCGGGGCTGTGTTTCGCCGCCTCGCGCAGCACGTCGCCGCCACGCTTCTCGAGACCCTCCGCGCCGTTGCGGTTGCGGTCCTCGACGCAGGCTTCGAGCGCCGTGCGGTTGGCCGCGGCGCCGGCCGCATTGCCCCAGGGATGGCCAAGGGTGCCACCGCCGAACTGCAGGCAGGCGTCGTCGCCGAAAATCGTGACCAGCGCGGGCATGTGCCAGACATGGATGCCGCCTGACGCGACCGGGAAAAGACCGGGCATGGAGCCCCAGTCCTGGTCAAAGAAGATGCCGCGCGAGCGGTCTTCCTTGACGTAGCGTTCGCGCATCAGGTCGATCCAGCCCAGGGTCGCCTCGCGGTCGCCCTCGAGCTTGCCGACGACGGTGCCCGAGTGCAGGTGGTCGCCGCCCGACAGGCGCAGCAGCTTCGTCAGCACGCGGAAATGGATGCCGTGGTGCGGATTGCGGTCGATGACCGCGTGCATCGCGCGGTGGATGTGCAGCAGCAGGCCGTTGTCGCGGCACCACTGCGCCAGGCCGGTATTGGCGCACCAGCCGCCGGTGATGTAATCGTGCATGATGATGCGCGAGCCCAGTTCCTTGGCGTACTCGGCGCGCTTGTACATTTCTTCGGGCGTCGGCGCGGTTACGTTCAGGTAGTGGCCCTTGCGCTCGCCGGTCTCGGCTTCCGCCTTGTGCACCGCTTCCATGACGAAATCGAACCGCTGACGCCAGCGCATGAACGGCTGCGAATTGACGTTCTCGTCGTCCTTGGTCAGGTCGAGGCCGCCGCGCAGGCACTCGTACACGGCGCGGCCATAGTTCTTGGCGGACAGGCCGAGCTTCGGCTTGATCGTGCAGCCCAGCAGGGCGCGGCCGTACTTGTTGAGGATGTCGCGCTCGACCTGGATGCCGTGCGGCGGTCCGTTGCAGGTCATCACGTAAGCGACCGGGAAACGGACGTCCTCGAGGCGCAGGGCGCGGATGGCCTTGAAGCCGAACACGTTGCCGACCAGCGAGGTGAAGACGTTGACCACGGACCCTTCTTCGAACAGGTCGATCGGGTAGGCGATGAAGGCGTAGAAGCACGTGTCGTCGCCGGGGACGTCCTCGATCGCGTAGGCGCGGCCCTTGTAGTAGTCCAGATCGGTCAGCAGGTCGGTCCAGACGGTGGTCCAGGTGCCGGTGGACGATTCCGCCGCCACCGCGGCCGCGGCTTCCTCCCGCGGAACGCCCGGTTGGGGGGTAATCTTGAAGCACGCCAGGATGTCGGTTTCCTGCGGCGTGTAATCCGGCATCCAGTAGGTTTCGCGGTACTCTTTAACGCCCGCATCGTATTTTTTCGCCATGGACAGTTCTCCAGCTTGGGTCACCCATTCGAGGGGGGTCTGCGATGAACCGGTTTCGATTCCGGTTGCGTTCAATAAAGTACCAGTATAGGGACGAATTGACTTAATGACTAATTTAAGTAAATAATCATTTATATAAATAAATACTTATAGTTGACATGCCGAATCTGAAACCGACACTGCGCCAGTTACACGTTTTCGAGACCGTCGCCGAGGAGCTGAGTTTCACCCGGGCCTCGGAGCGGCTGCACCTGAGCCAACCGGCCGTTTCGATCCAGGTCAAACAGCTCGAGGAGGGGGTCGGCCTGCCGCTGTTCGAGCATACGGGCAAGCGGATTTCCCTGACCGAAGCGGGTTCGATCGTCTATCGCTGCAGCCAGACGATCCGCAGCGTACTGGAGGACACCGGTGAGCAGATCGACGAACTCATGGGCATCCAGCGCGGCAAGCTGGACATCACGGTGGCGACGACCGCCAGCTATTTCGCCTCCCGCATCCTCGCCGGTTTCGCGAGCCACTATCCGCAGATCGCCATCAGCCTGGATGTCACCAACCGCGAAGGGCTGCTGCAGCAACTCGAATCGAACCAGTGCGATCTCGTCATCATGGGCGAGCCGCCCAAGGGCAGGCGCCTGGAGTCGACGCCGATCATGGCCAACCCGCTGGTCATCATCGCTGCGCCGAACCA
>JARROJ010000011.1:54780-100484 GCA_037384065.1 Lysobacterales bacterium | reverse complement strand
CCGGCGTCGCGCTCTTGACCAAAGTCAGTTGATTGTTTTGGACGACGGGACCAGCTGCCGTGTCGTTAACAATGCCCGTTTGAGACGAACTCGCGAATGCCTGGTTGTCAATGTCACCGTCGCCATCGCCATTGCTGTCAAGGTCATATTGCGTCGCTGTGTATTTTCCCAGACATATCACACCGGCACCCGGCGCCAGACTGGTCGTATTTAGTGGTGAACAATCCGTGAGGGGGTCAAAGTTTTCGAAGAGGGGATCTCCAACGTTAAAGTTGGTCAGAATCGCGGTTCCGTTGTTCTGAGCTTCGAGTTGATAGGTGATTACGTCACCCGCTTCATCGACAGCGCCGGCAGCGCCTTCTCCATCAACATCGAGCACGGTTTTGACGAAGCTCAGGTCTGCTTCGACCATTGGAACGAGTTCGATCCGGGTGAAATCACATTTTGATGGCGAGCCGGGACTCAACGCAGGATCGCCGGTGCCACAAACAAAGCCACTGTTCTGCCACCAGGTCGTCACAACCTGCAGGTCAGCATTCCCCGCTATCCCATTGACGATATCTTCCGGCTCTCCCGCATTTGAATTGGAACACGTAAAAATGGCATCTCCACCACCAAATGTCAGTTCGATAGGCGCGTCTGGTTTGGCGAAGTCCAGACACCCATCCGCAGTTGGCTCGAAGTTATCGATGAACGGGCTGCCTGAATCCTCGGGAAGACTCAGCGCAGTACAGGCCGGTGCCCCGGTCGAAAGCCGCGGGTCATTTCCCAATTTTCCAATCCAGAACGTGACGTCGTAACGTGTTCCTGTGTTGGAGTCGAGTTCGGCGGTGAGTGTTCCTATTTTAATTTGCTGTCCCTCGACACACTCCGTCAGGACATTTCCGTCCACATCGGTAATGACGACATTTGTCGGTGACGACAGGCTGACTTCATTCGCACTACAGTTACCGACGTTACTGACGTCCTCGGCACACAAGGTGGGATCGAGAAAAACTTCCTGCGCGTGCGCAAGCGATGCGCCAGCAAACAACAAAGCCAGCGCAAGCTTTGCCTTAGAGGACTTTCTGAGACCGCCTCGATACAGAGTATTACCAAGGAGGGTTGCGGTGATGAAGTCAAGTCCGCCAATTCGGACGTCGCGAGCAAAACGCATGATACTTTCCCCAAGTAAAACAGCGCCCGCAAACTTTTCCGTTGCGTCACGCTGCGTTTTAGCCGATCTTTGCCCGCGACTCTCCTGTCGCCCCGCCAGCTTTCTTCAAATCGCGCAGTCCGTCCGTGACCGCGATCGAATCTTCAAATTACGACCGTTTCAAATGGCCGAACAGTCAGCTGCCTGGCAGCAACCAAATATAGTTCATCATGATTTGAAGGATGCGCATTGTCAATGGTCGCGCCGATGAGTGGTTCAAATGAAAGTTCAAGTGGTTAGCGTTACTTCATGATCCAAACTTGATGAACTCCAGTTCGATTATGGGTGCCGGCATACTTGCCCTACGCCGCTGCCGTATACTTGCCGTTTAAACAAGAAACCCATTACGAGAACGCTCCATGGCCGGCTCCAGCCTGCTCGCACTGCTCGACGACATCGCCACCCTGCTCGACGACATCTCGGTGATGACCAAGGTGGCGGCCAAGAAAACCGCCGGCGTGCTGGGCGACGACCTGGCCGTGAACGCGGAGCGCGTCACCGGGGTGCGCGCCGAGCGCGAACTGCCGGTGGTCTGGGCCGTGGCCAAGGGGTCGGCCGTCAACAAACTGATCCTGGTGCCGGCGGCGCTGGTGATCAGTGCGATCCTGCCCTGGGCGGTGACGCCGCTGCTGATGCTCGGCGGCGCCTACCTCTGCTACGAGGGCTTCGAAAAGCTCTGGCATTTCTTTACGCACCGCGGGTCGGAGGCGGTCGAAGCGCACGAGGAACTGCTGGAAGCGGCGGCCGACCCGGCGGTCGACCTGGTCGAGTACGAAAAGGCCAAGATCAAGGGCGCCATCCGCACGGATTTCATCCTCTCGGCCGAGATCATCGTCATCGCGCTGGGCACCGTGCAGGGCGCGGATCTCGTCACCCGCATCGGCGTGCTCGGCGCCATCGCGGTGCTGATGACCATCGGCGTTTACGGCCTGGTGGCCGGCATCGTCAAGCTGGACGACGCCGGGTTCTACCTCGCCGACCGTGACGGCGAATCGGCCTGGCGCCGCGGCCAGCGCGCGTTCGGGCGCTTCATCCTGCGCCTGGCGCCGTGGCTGATGAAAAGCCTCGGCGTGCTCGGCACCGCCGCGATGTTCCTGGTCGGCGGCGGCATCCTCGTGCACGGCATTCCGCCGGTGTACGACGTGCTGCACCACGTTCAGGAACTGGCGCACGGCGCCGCCGCGCTGGGCGGCCTGCTGTCGACGCTGGCGATGCTGCTCTTCAACGCGGTGTTCGGCATCCTGGCCGGGGGACTGGTGCTGGGGGTGGTCAGCCTGATTGGCCGCCTGCGCGGCGAGCGGGAAGACTAGCGCACGAGGAACGGTCGCACCGCCACCACCCGGTTTTCAAGCGGGGTGCGCCCCTGAAAAAAACGCGCACCCCTGATCCATGCGTTTATTCGGGCAGCGGCACGCCAAGCCCGGCGAGCTGCCGTTCGGCCTGCTCCGCCCAGCCGCGGTTGGCCACCGGCGAGGCCGGGCTGGGGTGCAGGATACGGCCGATCGGCAGCCCGGTATCCGCCAGCGCCGCCCGTGCGCGCTGCTCCGCAAACACGCCGACGCCGATCACGCGCACCGGCTCGATGACGGCCACCAGGTCCCGCAGCGCCGCATCGCAGGGCGCGAACAGGGCGGCCCGTTCATCGGCGGCCAGCTTGTCCGGCGTGCGGTTGCGGCCGGAGGCCTCCAGGAACAGCAAGGGACAGTAGTTGGCGACGAAGAAGCGGTTGAAGAACCGCTCCGGCGTTCCCCAGCGCGCCTGCGCCCAGCCCCAGACGCGCAGACCGCTGACCTCGTCGCGCTCGGTGCCGAAACCCAGCACCGGGCGGCGCGGGTGCTCGTTCGCCGGCCGCTCGACCGGCGCCTCGATCCCCAGCCAGTCGCGCACCCGGCTCACGGTGCCGAACGGCACGCCGGTCTGCGCCATGCCCCAGGGGCCGGGGTTCATGCCCAGCAGCAGGTTCTGGCCGCGGACGGCCGCGGCCATCTCGAGGTAGCGCTCGACCGGCGCGCGGGCATAGTCGAGCGGGTTGTAGACGTGCGTGACCGGGGGGCCGAAGGCAAGGCCGTCCACCGCCGCGGCCAGCCTGCGGCTGATCCGCTTCAAAGCGTCCGCACGCGTCGCCGCCGCATCCCTCACCGGTCCTGCCCGCCGCGTTCGCGCCGCAGCTTGTCCCACCAGACCAGGCGCTTGCGGATCTCGCGCTCGAAGCCGCGCTCGGGCGGATCGTAAAAACGCGTTCGCGGCAGGCCCTCGGGAAAATAGTCCTGGCCGGAAAAGGCGTCCGGCGCATCGTGGTCGTACGCATAGCCGGCGCCGTAGCCCTCCTGCTTCATCAGTTCGGTGGGCGCGTTGAGAATGTGTTTCGGCGGCGGCAGCGAACCCGTGTCGGCGGCCGCCTTGCGCGCCGCGCCGTAGGCCGCGTAGGCGGCGTTCGACTTGGGCGCGGTAGCCAGGTAGACCACCGCCTGGGCCAGCGCCAGTTCGCCTTCCGGGCTGCCCAGGCGCTCGTAGGCCTCCCAGGCGGCGATGCAGGTCGGCAGCGCGCGCGGATCGGCCAGGCCAATGTCCTCCACCGCCATCCGGGTCATGCGGCGCGCGATGTACTCGGGATGCTCGCCGCCCGCCAGCATGCGCGCCAGCCAGTACAGCGCCGCGTCGGCATCGGAGCCGCGCACCGATTTGTGCAGGGCCGAGATCAGGTTGAAATGGGCTTCGTCGCTCTTGTCGTACAGCGGCGCACGGCGCTGCACGACCTGCAACAGCCCCTCGCTGTCGAGCGTCGCCCCCTGGGCCAGGACCTGCTCGGCCATCGTCAGCACGTAGCGGCCGTCGCCGTCGGCCATGGCTTTCAGCGTGGCCCGGGCCGCGTCGTCGAGCGGCAGTTCGCGGCCGGCGTCTGCCTCGGCGCGCGCCAGCAGCGTCTCGAGCGCCGCGTCGTCGAGCCGTTTCAATACGAACACCTGGGCGCGGGACAACAGCGCGGCGTTCAGCTCGAACGACGGGTTCTCCGTCGTGGCGCCGATCAGCACGATGGTGCCGTCCTCCACCACCGGCAGAAAGGCGTCCTGCTGCGATTTGTTGAAACGGTGGATCTCGTCGACGAACAGCAGCGTGCCCGCGCCGTTGCGCTTGCGCACCGCGGCGGCCTCGAACACCTGCCGCAGGTCCTTCACGCCGGAGAAAATCGCCGACAGCTGCTCGAAATGCAGGTCGGTCACCGTGGCCAGGATGCGCGCCAGCGTGGTCTTGCCGCAGCCGGGCGGCCCCCACAGGATCATCGAGCCGAGCCGGCCGCCGTCGATCATTCGCCGCAGCGGCGCGTCTGCCGCCAGCAGGTGATCCTGCCCGACGATCTCGTCCAGGCGGCGCGGGCGCAGGCGGTCGGGCAGCGGTCGGTCGCCCGCACCGGCGACGGTGTCCTCGGCGGCGCCGCGGTCCGCGAACAGATCGGGCTCGTTCACGAGCGGCACCCCGCGATCGTGCGTTCGGCGCCGGACGTCACAGGAAGTCCTCGATGAACCACGCGGAAAACGCGTGCCGACCGGACAGGCCGGACTTGCGGTAGATCGACGAGGCCTGCTGCCGCACGGTTTTTTCCAGCGTCTCGCGCACCGCCGCGATCTCTTTGAAACTGAGGCCCTTGAGCAGCAGCAGGGCCACCTCCTTCTCGGTCTGCGTCAGGCCCCACTCGGCGAACTGTTGCTGGATCATCTGCGCCATGCCGTGCCGCGCGGCGCTCAGCGCCGGCGAGCGGCGCGCCGCGTCCGCCTCCTCCGACAGCGTGGCCACTTCCCGGCGCAGGCGCCGGTTCGACCGGTTCTCGCGCCAGATACCGACGCCGAGCAGGCCGATCAGCATGACGGCGGCCAGGATGACGACGATTTCCAGCACCAGGTGCCCCGTCCCGGCGCCCTCCCCGTAATCCGACACCACGTCGGCCACGCCGCCGGCGATCAGCGCCGCCAGCAGCGCCATGAAGATCCATTCCTTGATGTAGAGCATCCGCTTTCGGTTTTCTCCTGTTTGATGGCCGCCAAAGCATGGGACATTTGTACCGCACCGGCCCGACCGCGCACATGCCCGATGTCCGCGCCGGACCGTACGCCCTATGATGCACCGTTTTTGACCACGCAGAACCGCGAATGGCCATAGTACCGAACCACATCCCCGTGTTCACCCGCTCGCGCCGGACACCGCGCCCGACCCGGCTTGCCGTCGTGCTGGCCGCCCTGTTCCTGCTGCCCCAGGTGGCGGTGACCAGCGAGCATCACGACGAGGAGGAACTGCGCCTCGACGCGGACCTGACACCCGCCGAGGTGGTCACCGCTGCCGCGGACCGGCACCCGCGCCGCGGCCTGCTCGAAGCGCAGGCGGCGACCAGCGAGGCCCAGGCGCGCTACGGCAGCCGCTGGATGCCCGATGCGACCTCCGTCAGCGCCTTCACGATGAGCGACCGGGCCTTTGACGACATCGGCGCGAACGAGACGGAGCTGGGCATCTCCTTCCCGGTCTGGATGCCCGGCGAAAAGCGCGCCCGCCAGGCCCAGGGCGAGGCGGCGCTGGCCACGCAGGCCGCCCGCGAGGCCGCGTTCCGCTGGCAGCTCAGCGGCGAAGTCCGCCGCCTGCTGTGGGACCTGCGGCTCGCCCGACGCCAGTGGGAACTGGCGCGGGAACAGGAACAACGGCTCGACCAGCTGCTCGAGCAGGTCACCCGCTTCGCCGAGGCCGGCGAACTGGCCCGTGCGGACCTGCTCTCGACCGCCCAGGAACTGGCCCGCTGGAAAGCGGAGACGATCATGCTGGAGGCGGAATACCGCGACAGTGAGCGCAGCTACCGCGCCCTGACCGGCCTGCCCGCGGTGCCCGCGACCATCACCGAGCCGCTCAGCGAAATCGCGGATGCCGGTCCGGCGCACCCGGCGCTGCGGCTGGCCGCCGACGAGTTGGCGGAGGCGTCGGCGGAGGCTGACGCAGTCGCCGAGCAGAGCGCCTACCGTCCGACGGTCGACGTGTTCTGGCGCGGATTCCGGGGCGACCGCAACACACCGGACGTGGACGCCCTGGGCATCGGGTTCACCGTTCCACTGGGTCCGTCGCCGCGCCGCGACAGCGAGGTCGCGCATGCCCGCGAAGCCGCCGCCGGCGTCGAGACCGACTATCTGCAGACCCAACGCGAAGTCGCGCTGCAGCTGCACGAGGCCCGGCACCAGCTGGAAACCGTGCGCCGCCAGCTGGCCAATTCCGAGACGATGATGGAAACGGCCCGCGAGAAATTCGAGCTGGACCGGCTGGCCTTCGAGCTTGGCGAGCTGTCCACCAACCAGTGGCTGCGCCGCCTGTCCGATTACAAGGACATCGAGCGCGCCCACCAGCTGCTGCAGGTCCGGCACGGTGCCGCGATCGCGGCCTACAACCAGGCCGTCGGAGAGTCCTTATGAAGCGTGTGTTCCCCCTGATCCTGACCGCCTGGCTGCTGCCGGCTTCCTGGCTGCAGGCCGCCGATCTCGAGCTGAACGCCGATGAACGGCGCCTGCTGGACATTCGCGTGCACGAGGTCGCCGCCGCACCCGGCGGCAGCGCCGGCGAACTGACGCTCAACGTGCGCTTCGCCCCGGACGGCGAATGGGTCATCAAGACGCCGCTGCCGGGCATCGTGCACCGCGTGTTCGTGCAGCAGGGCGACCGGGTCGACTCCGGCCAGGCCCTGCTGGTCGTGCGCAGCGCCGAAATGGTCGCGCTGCAGCGGGACTACCTGACCGCGCGCGCCGACGTCGTCCTGCAGCGCGCGGCCTGGGCGCGCGACGAACGCCTGTCCAACGCGGGCTCGATCTCGGAGCGCCGCCGCCAGGAAACCCGCTACGCCCTCGACGCCGCGGAAGCGGAATACCGTGGCCTGCGTGGCCGGCTGCTGCTGGCCGGGCTGAGCGAAGCCGACCTCGACGCGCTGGTCGACGGCGCCGCCATCAGCCCGGACATCACCCTGCGCGCGCCGGCGGCCACCATCGTGCTGGCGCGGCCGGCCCGGCTCGGGGACCAGCTCGACGGCAGCGAACTGCTGGTGCGCCTGGGCGAAGCCGACAAGCTGATGCTGCAGGGCGTGCTGGCCAGCAAGGCGGCCGCCACGCTGCAAACGGGCGCCACGCTCGACTGGCTGGAAGGCGACTGTGAGGCCGAGCTGATGTTCGTATCGGATGTGATCGACACGCAAACACAGACGGTTGAAGTCCGCGCCCGACCGAACGCAAACTGCGGCCTGCTGCCCGGTCAGCTGACGCGCTGGCGTGTGCGTGCCGGCGCGGCGGCGCTGTTCATTCCCGGCGGGGCGGTGGTCAAGCTCGACGGCCGCGATGTCGCCTTCGTCGAAACGACCGGTGGATTCGATGTCCGCCCGGTCACCGTGCGCAACACCGGCACCGGCAGCTGGCTCGTGCTCGCGGGCCTGCAGCCCGGTGAGCGCATCGCGGCGACCGGCACGGCCGTGCTCAAGGGCATGAGCCTGGGCATGGGCGGAGGAGACGACTAGTGCTGCTGGCGAGCCTGGTCCGTTTTTCCCTGACCCAGCGGCTGCTGGTCCTGCTGGGGGTCGCCCTGCTGATCCCGGCCGGCTGGTGGGCGTTCCGCTCGATCCCGATCGACGCCTTTCCGGACATCTCACCGACCCAGGTCAAGGTCATCATGAAAGCGCCGGGGATGACGCCGGAGGAGGTCGAATCGCGCATCACCCAGCTGATCGAGGTCGAGTTGCTGGGCGTGCCGCGCCAGACCATGCTGCGCTCGATCGCCAAGTACGCGCTGACCGACATCACCATCGATTTCCAGGAAGGCACCGACATCTACTGGGCGCGGCAACAGGTGGCCGAGCGCCTCGCGGCCGTCCGCGACGACCTGCCCGAGGGCATCAGCGGCGGCCTCGCCCCGATGAGCACGCCGCTCAGCGAAATGTACATGTTCACCGTCGACAGCCCGCGGCTCGACCTCAGCGAACGGCGCTACCTGCTGGACTGGGTGGTGCGCCCGGCCTTGCGCACCGTGCCCGGCGTCGCCGACGTCAACGCGCTGGGCGGCAAGGTCAAGACCTACCGCGTCACCCCGCGGCCCGACGCGATGCTGGCCCTGCAGGTCACGACCGCCGACCTGCAGCACGCCCTGGAAGCGAACAACCGCAACGACGGCGCCGGCCGCCTGAGCCGCGGCGAGGAGGCCCTGATGGTCCGCGCCGAGGGGGCGCTGGACCGTGTCGCGACGATCGAGGCGACCCCGGTCGCCGAGCGCGACGGCCGCGCCATCACGCTCGGGATGGTCGCCGACGTCGGGCTGGACAGCCTGGAACGCTACGGCGCGGTCACGGAAAACGGCGTCGGCGAAGCCGTCGAGGGGCTGATCGTGAGCCTCCGCGGCGCCAACGCGCGCGACGTCATCGCCGGCATCGAGCGCAAGCTCGAGGAAATCCGCAACGGCCTGCCCGAGGACGTCAGCATCAACGTATTCTACGACCGCGGCCACCTGGTGGACCGCGCGGTGGCCACGGTGTCGCGGGCCCTGGTCGAGGCGGTGGTGCTGGTGCTGGTGCTGCTGGCCCTGTTCCTCGGCAACGCCCGCTCGGCCCTGACGGTGGCGCTGATCCTGCCGCTGTCGGCGCTGGTCACGTTCATCGCGATGCGGCTGACCGGCCTGTCGGCCAACCTGATGAGTCTCGGCGGGCTCGCGATCGCGATCGGCCTGCTGGTCGACGCCGCCGTCGTGGTGGTCGAGAACGTGGTGACGAGAATGGCCACGGCCAACCACGCGGCCCTGCCGCGCCTGCACATCGTCTACCGCGCGGTGAAGGACGTCGCCGCGCCGGTGACCTCCGGCATCCTGATCATCATCCTGGTGTTCCTGCCCTTGCTCTCGTTGCAGGGCCTGGAAGGCAAGCTGTTCCGGCCGGTCGCGATCACCATCGTCTACGCGCTGGCAGGCTCGCTGCTGTTGTCGCTGACCGTGATCCCGGTGTTGTCCTCACTGCTGATCCGTTCCGCCGACCACGCCGACCCCTGGCTGCCGCGAAAGCTGGCGGCGCTGTACCGCCCGGCCCTGGAACGCGCCATGCAGCGCGAACGCGGCGTCTTCATCACCGCCGCCGCGGTGGCCGTCGCCGCGGCGATCGCCTTCCCGTTCATCGGCAAGACCTTCATGCCGACCATGGACGAGGGCGACATCATCGTGCAGCTGGAAAAGCTGCCGTCGATCAACCTCGAGACGTCGCTGGAGCTGGACCGCGCGGTGCAGCGCGCCCTGCTCGCCGAAGTGCCGGAAATCCGGCGCATCGTGGCCCGCACCGGCTCCGACGAACTCGGCATGGACCCGATGGGCCTGAACGAGACCGACATGTTCCTCCAGCTCGAGCCGCCGGAGGCGTGGCGCATGGACGACAAGGCGGCGCTGGAGGACGCGATCCGCCAGGTACTGAACCGCTTCAAGGGCATCAACTACGGCTTCACGCAGCCGATCGACATGCGCGTGTCCGAGATGCTGACCGGCTCGCGCGGCGACCTGGCGGTGAAGATCTTCGGGCAGGACATCGATACGCTCAACCGGCTTGCCGGCGAGGTCGCCGGCACCCTGCAGTCCGTCGAGGGCAGCACCGACGTGCTGACCGGCGTCAACGAGGGCATGCAGTACGTCGTGCTGCGGCCGCGCCGCGAGGTGATCGGCCGCTACGGGCTGGACCTCTCGATGATCCTCGACCACGTCCGGGCCCTGGTCGAGGGGCTGCCCGCCGGCATCGTCATCGAGGGCAGCGCCCGGGTTCCGGTCGTGTTGCGCTATGCCCAGGTGGACGATGACCCGATCGAGCGCTTCGCGCGGGAGATCGTCACCCTGCCCGGCGGCGGCTTCGTGCCCCTGCCGACCTTGCTGGACATCGAGCGGGTGGAAGGGCCGGTCTCGGTCAAGCGCGAACAGGGCCGCCGCTTCGTCGTGGTGATGGCCAACGTGAGCGGTCGCGACCTGGTCGGCTTCGTGCGCGATGCGCAATCGGCCATCACCGATGCGGTCGAACTGCCGCCCGGCTACACCATGGAGTGGGGCGGCGAGTTCCAGAACCAGCAGCGCGCCGCGCAGCGCCTGATGATGGTGGTGCCGCTGGCGCTGGTGCTGATCTTCCTGCTGCTGTTCTCGACGTTCCGCTCGGTGATCCAGGCGACGCTGGTGCTCGCCAACGTGCCGCTGGCGCTGATCGGCGGCGTCCTGGCGCTGGCCGCTTCGGGCGAATACCTGTCGGTGCCGGCCTCGGTCGGTTTCATCGCCCTGATGGGCATCGCCGTGCTCAACGGCGTGGTCATGGTGACCTACTTCAACCAGCTGCACGCGCGCGGCCTGCCGCCGGACGAAGTCGTGCGGCGCGGCTCCGAGCGGCGCTTGCGGCCCGTACTGATGACGGCGTCGATCGCCGCCCTCGGCCTGGTGCCGCTGCTGTTCGTGTCCGGTCCCGGCTCCGAGATCCAGCGGCCGCTGGCCGTGGTCGTCATCGGCGGCCTGGTCAGCAGCACCGGGCTGACGCTGTTCATTCTGCCGCTGCTGTACCGGCGGTTCGGTTTGCCCCGGGGGACCTGATCATGGACCAGTTGTTGCGCCTCAACATCCCGCCGAGCCTCGAGGAAGACCTGGTCGACTTCCTGCTGGCATCCGACGACATTCAGGGTTTTCAATCGACCGAGGTCAACGGCCACGGGCAGGTCGGTGCGATGAGCATCGCCGAGCAGGTCGCGGGACGGCGTCGCCGCGTGCAGTTCGAAATCGTGCTCGATGTCGACCGCACCGACGCCCTGCTGGGCCGGCTGCGGGAGGCGTTTCCGCTGCGCGACGTGATCTACTGGGTGCTGCCGGTCAGCGGCTCGGGGCGGCTGGCGCCCTGAAACCGGCCCCGGCTTGACCGGCGTCAAGGCGCTGCCGGCGCGCCGGGCCTAATCTGGAACTGCGAGGTGGAATTCTGCCGGCTCGCGTGTGCCCTGTCGAAAAGCACCAACGCCTACCGACGGCGGAATTTCGCTCCGCCCGGATACACATGTGTTCACGATTCCACGCACCGTGGAAAGGAGAAAAACGATGACCATCAAGGACATCGTCCCCTGGCGCTGGGGTGGACTCCGGCACTGGGAAGAGGACGAACATCGTCCCTACCAATCGTTCCTGCGCGAGATGGATTCGCTCCACAAGGAGATGGACCGCCTGTTCGATGATTTCTGGAAGGGTTCCGGAATGCACCATCACGCCGACCAGGCGGGGTTCGAGGGCGCGCTGACCCCGCGCGTCGACGAGAGCGAGGACGACACGGCGATTCACGTCAAGGTCGAACTGCCGGGCATGGACGAGAAAGACGTCGACATCACGCTCGCCAACGGCGTACTGACCGTTCGCGGCGAGAAGAAGCGGGACGAGGAAGAAAAGGGCAAGGACTGGTATCGAAGCGAACGCAGCTTCGGCGCCTTCCGCCGCTCGCTGCCGATCCCCGTTGACGTCGACGAGGGCAAGATCGAGGCCAGATTCAAGAAGGGCGTGCTGTACATCGAACTGCCCAAGACCGAAGAAGCCCGCAGCAAAATCAAACACATCCCGGTCAAGGCCGCCTGAGCCGACCGACGCGTTCGAACGCCGGGGGACACCCGTCCCCCGGTTTTTTTGCGCCCGCTGCGAAGGTCGGGTCCGGGCGGTATACTTGGCGCCCTCATGACGCTTGATGCCTTCGCCCGAACAGACACGCCCACGGCACCGCCGGACCGCCCGGCCGACCCCGGCGCCGCCGCCGCGTTTCCGTTCCTGTTGCCGCCGGCTTACGCCCGCAAGATCGAGCGCGCCGGCGAGCCCGAAGCCCTGTTGCGCCAGATCCTGCCCGCCCCGGAGGAGTTGCGCGATGTGCCCGGGTTCAGTGCCGATCCGCTGGATGAATCGCCCGCCGAGCGGCTCGGCGTCATCGAGAAATACCCCGGCCGCCTGCTGCTGATGGTCACGCCCGCCTGCTCCGGGCACTGCCGTTTCTGCTTTCGGCGGCACCTGCTCGACGCCGGGCCGCCGCGCGCGGACCAGGTCGCCGCGTTCCGGCGGCGCATGGCGCGCTCCGACGACATCACCGAGGTCATCCTGAGCGGCGGCGATCCGCTGGTGCTGAGCGACCGGCGGCTGGCGGACTGGTTCGACGAGATCGCGCGGTATTCCTTCGTGCGGCGCATCCGCATCCATACCCGCGAGCCGGTCTTCTCGCCCGAACGCATCACGCCGGAACTGGCGGCGCTGCTGGCCGGTGCGCCGCGTCCGGTCATCGTGGCCGTGCACGTCAACCACGCGGACGAGCTGGATGACGAGACGGCCGCCGCCCTGGCCCGCCTGCGCGAAGCCGGCGTCCTGCTGCTGACCCAGACCGTGCTGCTGCGCGGCGTCAACGATTCCTTCGCACGACTGGCCGCGCTGTTCGAGCGCGCGGTGGACTGCGGACTGACGCCGTACTACCTGCATCAGCTCGACCCGGTGGCCGGTGCGGCGCACTTCGCCGTCACGCCCGAACGCGGGCAGGCCCTGGTCCGACGATTGCGGCGCAGCCTGCCCGGCTACCTGGTGCCGCGGTACGTCGCCGAAGTGCCCGGCGAGCCGGGCAAGTCGCCGCTGGCCTGAACACCGCCGTGTCCGATATCAGGAACACCTTATTCGGGGTCGGCGAGACCGTTTACGACGTTCTGACGGACGAGGAAGACGCGCGCATCTGCGCCGATATCGACGAGGCCGCCTGTCGCGAACGCCCGCTCAGCTTTCTGCTGATCCTCGCCAGTTCCTTCCTGACCAAGCTCGGTGACGCCCTGTCCAGCCCGAAAACCACCCTGGCCTGGGCCGCCACGGCGGTCGGGGCGCCGGCGTTCGTGCTCGGTTTCCTCGTGCCGATCCGCGAGTCCGGCTCGATGGTGCCGCAGCTGTTCATCGGCAGTTACATCCGCCAGCTGGCGGTGCGCAAGTGGGTCTGGGTGGCCGGCAGCGTGGTGCAGTTCCTGGCCGTGGCCGCGATGGGTCTGGTCGTGTTGTCGCTCGAGGGGGCGGCGGCCGGCTGGGCGTTGCTGGCCCTGGTCACGCTGTTCAGCCTGGCGCGGGGATTCTGCTCGGTCGCGTCGAAGGACGTGATGGGCAAGACGATCCCGAAACCGAAGCGCGGTCAGCTGACCGGCTGGTCGGCCAGCCTCGCGGGCGCGGTGTCGATCGGCGTCGGCATCGTGTTGATGATGCCGGACGAAGGTCGCCTCGGCGAAGCCATGCTCGGCCTGCTGCTGATGCTGGCCGGCGCGCTGTGGTTGCTCGCCTCGCTGATCTACGCCCAGGTTCCCGAACAGCCGGGCGAAACCGGTGGCGCCCGCAACGCCGTGGAGGCGCTGCGCCAGCTGAGCCTGCTGGCCACGGACCAACCGTTCCGGCGCTTCGTGATCACCCGCGCGCTGCTGATGTGTTCGGCCCTGAGCGCGCCGTTCTACGTCGCGCTGGCGCAGCAGGAGGTCGGCTCGCCCGCCTGGTTGCTCGGCGCCTTCGTGGCCGCCGCCGGCGTCGCCAGCCTCGTCAGCGCGCCGCTGTGGGGGCGCTTCGCGGACCGGTCCAGCAAGGCGGTGATGGTGGCCGCGGCGCTGATAACCTCCGGAGTCGGCCTGTTCACGCTCCTGGCCTGGTCCGTCATGCCGGCCCTGATAGCCACGGCCTGGTACCTGCCGGCGGCCTACTTCGTGCTCAGCACCGCGCACAGCGGCGTGCGCGTCGGCCGCAAGACCTACGTGGTCAACCTGGCCGGCGGCAATCGCCGGACCGATTACGTCGCGATCAGCAACAGCGTGATCGGCGTGCTGTTGCTGCTGGTCGGCACCGTGGGCCTGCTGACGCCGCTGATCGGCCACGCCGGCGTCATCGGCCTGCTCGCCCTGATGGGCCTGGCCGGCGCCGCGCTCGGCGCGACCCTGCCGGATACCGCCTGAACCGTCCCGGCGCGGCGACCGGAAACCGCCAAACGGTCCGCGACCGAGGCGCCCGTGTTGACGACGCCGTCGATCGGTTCCCCGGCGGGTCGATGATGCACTGCGGTCGTCCCTGCGGCATCGAATCGGTGCGTGACGATGGGCGAATGCGGCGTTGACGGCCAACGCCGGCGCCGATGCGACGGTTGGCTGACGTGCGTCATTTACAGTTCACCGTCATCCATGCTAACGATGACTTGAGAATTCGCTGGCAGGGGGGGATCGGCTGACGATACCGCCGTGCCCAGCTGGCGTTCAAGCCATACGGGGAGTGTCTCTTTCATCCACCCCGGGAGACGCTCGTGAACGCTTCATTTCTTTTACACCGGACCCTCGTTTCTGAAGGAGCCGGATCATGACCAAACCCCTACGCGACTGGCTTTCCGACGACGTTGCCGCGATCCGTGGCAAACCGGTGCAGTTTCTGGTCGAGCGGCATTTTTTCCGCGATCCCTGTCGACCGGTCTACTCGGACCCGGAACTTTTTTTCTCGCCGGCCGACGGCGTCATCGTCTACGTGCGCGAGGTGCTGCCCGATGAACCCCTGGTCCACATCAAAGGCATGCCCTATTCGCTGCACACGGCTTTGCGCGATCACAGCTACGCGGCGCCGAGCCTGGTGATCGGCATCTTCATGACGTTCTACGACGTCCACGTCAACCGAATTCCCTATGCCGGCCATCTGCACTATCGCGAACTCGATCCGATCGACAGTTACAACCTGCCGATGCTGGACGTCGAGAAAGAGCTGCTCGAGCAGCTCGGGCCGTTCGGCCACGACGCGCGCTACCTGTTCGCCAACCAGCGCGTCGTCAACCGTATCTTCAGCATCGAACTGGGCCAGCCTTACTACGTGCTGCAGATCGCCGATTACGACGTCGATTCCATTACCCCGTTCCGCATCAAGCAGAACCAGCACTTCGCGCAAAACCAGCGCTTTTCGCAGATCCGCTTCGGGTCCCAGGTGGATCTGGTCATTCCGCTGTCCGAACGCTATGAATTTCGTCCACTGGTCGCCCAGGGCCTGCACGTCGAGGCCGGGATCGACCCGCTGGTGCGCGTCATCGACAAGACCGGGACCGGAACAACGGGAGTCCATTGATCATGTTACAGACCGTCCACGAGACCGCATCGCACCGCACGGGCGCGGCCCCGACCAATCCGTCCCGGCTCGAGCAGCCGGCCTACCTGATGAACGTTCCGTTCTCGATCTCCGCGGATGTCGCCAACAATGTCTGGATGGAGGAAATCGATCCGGACGAACGACGGATCGACAAGCGCAAGGCGATCAACCAGTTCATGCAGTTGTATCATTTCATGGCCGCGGAGGCGGCGGTCTTCCTGGTGCCTACGCCACGCCAGGACGGCCTGCAGGACCTCGTCTACTGCGCGAACCTCGGCGTTCTGCTGGATCATCTGCCCGAGCGCGACACCGTCGTGCTGACCAAATTCTGCAGCCAGGTGCGCGTCCCCGAGGAGGATGTCGGCCGGCAGTTCTTCGAGGAAATGGGCTATCGGGTCGTGGCGCCGCCGCATTGTTTCGAAGGCGAGGCCGAACTCAAACACCTGCACGACAACGTGTACGCCGGCGGGTACGGCATCCGCTCGGATGCCGCCGCGTACGACTGGATGGCGGCCGAATTCGACATGCAGGTGATCAAACTGCGGGAAACCGAGCCGCACCTGTACCACCTCGACTGCACCGTGTTTCCGCTGACGCGGGAAAGCACGCTGTTCTGCACCGAGATGTACGCGCGCGACGAAGTGCGCCGGCTCGAAGCGGTGACCGACGTCATCGACGTCAGCGCCGACGAGTGCTTTTCCGGCATCTGCAACTGCGTGCGCCTCGGCAACACGCTGCTGAATGCGTCGAACCTTCACGAGATGAGCCGCAGCGACCCCCATTACGACGAGGAACTGGCCAAGAACCGTAAACTGGAAGACATCGCGACGCGCAACGCGTTCGAAGTCGCGTACTTCAACCTCGGCGAGTTCCTGAAAAGCGGCGCGTTGCTGTCCTGCATGGTGATGCACCTGAATCGGAAGTCCTACGACCTGGCCCTGATGTAAGACGGCAGGCGGGCCAATGGCGACGGAGCGACTCATGCGGTTCCGGCCCACGTACGGCAACATCTGGGGCGTGACCTGGCCACTGATTCTGGCCGGCATCAGCGAAACCGTCATCGACGTCACCGATACGATCTTCCTGGCGTATTACGGAACCGCCGAACTGGCCGCAATCGGGGTGGCCGATTCGGTTTACGGGCTCAGCCTGTTCCTGATCATCGGCCTGGTCGAAGCCACGCAGATCCTGATCGGCCGCCGCTCCGGCGAGGCGCGCCCCGCGCAGGTCGGTGACGTGCTCAACCACGGGCTCGCCCTGCTGATGCTCGCCTCGCTGCTGATGATCCCGCTGATCCTAAGTCTCGCACCGGCGGCGCTGAACGACCTGCTGACCGCGCCGAGCATTGCCGATGATGCGTTCAGCTACCTGCGCGTGGCGGTCTTCGGCCTCGTCTTCCAGGCCTTCAACCTGGCCCTCAGCGCGTTCTTTATCGGCATCTCGCGCACCCGCGTCCTGATCGGCGCGGCGTTGGTCCTGTCCGCGACCAACATCGCACTCGACTGGCTGCTGATCTTCGGCCACGCCGGTTTTCCGGAGCTCGGCATCGGCGGCGCCGCGCGGGCCACGCTGACGGCCGAGATCGCCACCAGCGGCTTCCTGCTGGGCTACGTGCTGCGGCGGGGTTACGTGTCGCGTTTCGGCCTGTTCCGGCTCCGCGGTTGGGACATTCGGCTGGCCGCGAAACTGGCGCTGATCGGCTTGCCGGTCTCACTCAACGCCCTGGTCGACATGGCCAAGTGGTTCCTGCTGATCGTGATCATCGAGCGCCTCGGTGAGCGGACCCTGGCCAGTGCGAACATCGTGCTCAGTTGCTACACGCTGTTCCTGATTCCGGTCGACAACTTTTCCGAGACCATCTGCACGATGGTCAGCAACCTGATCGGCCAGAACCACCTGCGCAAACTGCGCCTGCTGCTCGGCCGAACGATGCGGCTCGCTTACGCCGTGATCCTGCCGCTGCTGGTGCTGGCGGTCCTGTTTCCGGAACCCCTGCTCGGCCTGTTCACGCCCGATCGTGCGCTGGCCGCGGCATCCGTGGGCGGCCTGCTGGCGATCACGCTCGCGACGGTGCTGGCGGTGCCGGCCGACACCTGGTTCTCGGCCGTCCTGGGTACGGGCGACACGCGCGCCAGCTTCGCGATCCAGTTGACCGCGACGATCGGCGCCGTGCTCTGGGCCTGGCTCATCGCCCGGCACACGACGCTCGGACTCGGCGTCATCCTGCTGGGCGAGACGATCGCCTGGTCGATCTGCCTGATCGCTTCGGCCTGGTGGTTTCGCGGCCGGCGCTGGCAGCGCCTGGCGCTGTGAACGAAAGAAGTGGTGGAGCCGAGGAGGATCGAACTCCCGACCTTCGCATTGCGAACGCGACGCTCTCCCAGCTGAGCTACGGCCCCACGCGTGTACTGCGGAAGACGCATGATACTGCGCTTTGCGCCGGATTTGAATGCCTCGCCGCGAGAAGTTCAGGCGCAGACGCGGTCGATCTCGTCCATCAGTTCCGGCGTGAACGCATCGACGAAGTCCAGCGCCTTCATATTCTCGCGAATCTGCTCGACCCGGCTGGCGCCGGTGATCACCGTGCTGACGTAGGGGTTCTGCAGGCACCAGGCCAGCGCGAACTGCGCCAGGCTGGCGCCCAGGCCGTCGGCCAGCGGCTTCAATGCGGCGACCTTGGCCAGGCGCTCCGGGTCGGTGAGTTCCTGGCGCAGGAACTCGTAGCCGCCCACTTCGCCGCGGCTGCCGGCGGGAATGCCCTGCTGGTACTTGCCGGTGAGCAGGCCCGAAGCCAGCGGGCTCCACACGGTGGAACCGTAGCCGTGGTCTTCGTACACGGCGCGGTAGTCCTGGCCGAAGCGATGACGTTGCAGCAGGTTGTAGACCGGCTGCTCGACCACCGGCTTGCGCAGGCCGTTGCGCTCGGCGAAGTCCAGCGCGGCGAGAATGTCCTTGGCGGCCCACTCGGAGGTGCCCCAGTACAGCGCCTGGCCGCGCTCGACGATGTCGTGCATCGCCCACACGGTCTCGTCGATCGGCGTTTCGGGGTCCGGCCGGTGGCAGTACAGCAGGTCCACGTAGTCGAGCCCGAAGCGCTCCAGCGACCCCTCGATCGCCTCGAGCAGGTACTTGCGGTTGAGCGTGTTCTTCTGGTTCGGGCCGTCGTGCAGACCCCAGTAGAGCTTGGTCGAAACCAGGTAACTGCCGCGGCGCCAGCCGAGTTCGCGCAGCGCCGCGCCCATGATTTCCTCGGACTTGCCCTGCGCGTAGACCTCGGCGTTGTCGAAAAAATTCACGCCGGCCTCGTAGGCGGCCGCCAGCATGTCGACGGCGAGCCCGAGGTCCGCCTGGTTGTGAAAGGTCACCCACGAGCCGAAGGACAACTCGCTGACCTGGAGGCCGGTCCGGCCAAGATGTCGATAATTCATCCGCCTAGTTTACAACGGTCCAATACCGGTTTTCAGCCCTGCAACGCGATCCAGACGGCCCGGGCGCGCGCCAGCACCCTGCCCTGTGCGGTGGCGAGCGCCGTGCCCGCGAACAGCTTGCGGCCGTCGTGGCCCAGCGGCCAGGCGAAGGCCACCAGCGGTCGATCGCCCGGAACCGGCGCCAGGCGCTCGGCGTGCAGTTCGCCCAGCACAGCCGTGCGCTCGTTCTCGCCGATGGCGGCGAAACAGCCCGGGCAGTCGAGCGCGGCCCAGACGAATTCGCCGCGGACCGAACCGTCCGCGTCGAGCAGGTCGGCAGCCGGTTGCCAGGGCGCGGCCAGCACGCTCCAGTCGTTCACCGGCCCGGCGAAGATTTCGAGGCCGTCATGGGCCGGACGCCCCGGACCGCAGACGAAACAGGTCGGAAACAGGTGCCCCTCGTAGAAGCGGAACCGCGTGGCGGCGTCCTGCGCCGCGGCCAGGCCGGGCGGCGGCGGCACGTCGAGTTCCAGCGGTGCCGGCCAGGCCGTGCCGACCACCGTGTCCCCGTCGCGCATGTCGATGCGGCCGTCGTCGTGGCGCACGACCGCGAGCGGCGTATCGAGCGGCGGCGGCGCGTGCAGGCGTACGCGCGCCGGGCCGTCGATGAAGGCGGCCAGCAGGCCGCAACTGTAGCCGCCGTTGCCCGAATCGGCCGGGCCGTTGAAACGCGAGGCTATGGTGACGGTATCGCTCATCGGGTATCGCTCCTTGCGGCGGTCGTCGCGCGTGGTCGCGTCACGTACCGCGTGGAAAATGCCGCAGCCACCAGCGCATGATTTCCTCGGAGGGCCGGTACAGCGGTGTCGCGCCGGGGTGTCGATCCGGGTCGTCGGCGGCGCCGGTGACCAGCGCGATCAGGCCGTCACCGGTTTCGAAATCCAGCCAGAACTGGCCGATCATGCCGTACGCGTCGCCGAGATGGCCGGCCAGCGGCCGCGAGGCTGCGCTCAGCCCCCACGCCTGCGGGTCCATCAGCTGCATCGACAAACCCCAGCCGGTGAACAGCGGTCGCTCCGGAGAGGAGCCCTCGCCGGTGTCGCCGTTGATCCGTTCCGCGTCGTAGCGCCACTGCGGTGCGTGCATGGCCCGGACGGTCGCTTCGTCGAGCACCCGGAATCCGTCCCAGCGCCCCCCGGCCAGGAGCATCCGGCCGATCACGGATAGGTCGCGCGCCGAAGCGCGCAGACCGCCCTGGGGTGAAAACAGGGTCGGGTTCTCGCCCGGTACGTAGCCGGGCAACACCGCTCCGGGGTCCTCGCCGCGGCGAACGGGCTCGCGTCCGTAATGGCAGGCGAACGCCGCGTCATCGAGTTGCGCGACCCAGTCGCCCCCCGGCTGCCAGACCTCGGCCTCGTCCCGCTTGCGATAGAGCGTCGCGATTTCATCGGGCCGCGTCGCCGACAGATCGCAGACATTGAAGCTCGCGCGCAATCCCAGGGGGCGCAGCACCTCGCCGCGCAGGTAACGGTCGAATCGCTCGCCGCTGACCCGCTCGATGATCGCCGCGACGACGCCGAAATTCAGGTTGGCGTAACTGAACCACTGACCCGGGCGCTGCTCCGGCGCAACGGCGAAATGCGCGCCATCCTCGTAATGCGGCCGACCCGGCGTAAAGAAGTCCGCGAAGCGTTCGCCCGCGGCGAGCCAGTAGTAGCTGCCGTCGCGGATCGACGAGGTGTGCGCGAGCAGCATTCGCGGCGTAATCGCCGTGTCGGGAAAGCTGGGGTTACGCAGGGTGAACCCCAGGTAGCCGGAGACATCGGCGTCGAGGTCCACCCGGCCCGCCTCGACCAGGCGCAGCAACCCGATCGCGGCGACGAGCTTGGAGATGGAGGCAACGCGCATGCGGTGCCCGAGGTCCATCGGCACGACCCCGTCGGCCGTCCGGCGCGCGAAGCCGCCGGCGTACTCGTAGGCGACCGCACCGTCCCGCAACACCAGCACCTGCAGCCCGGCCAGTTGCGGCGAGCCGTCGACCTCCCCCGCGACGATGGCATCGAGGGCGGCATCGAGTTCGGCGCTGGCGACCGCCTTATCCATCGCCTGCGCGACGGGTGCGACGGCGGCCAGCAGCAGACCGGCGACGAAGGCGATCCAGCGTCGGCGCCGTGGTTGGGGGTCGGGGCGGTCCATCGAACACTCCTCGGGTCATGCGCGGTACGAACAGGCGTTGGGCGAATCCTGCAAGCTTACACCAGGCGGCCCCTTTCTTGTGCCCGCCCGGCGCCGGTGATAGCGTGCGCGGATGAATTCGGAAGCCGACACGAACTGGGTGCCGCGCGCGCGCCGCGGCGTCGTCCGCCACGCGCCGCAACGTTACGGCACCTCGGTGCACGGCGCGGCCCTGAACGTGTTCGGCCCGACCTCCGGTCCGGTCGACCTGCTGGTCATGGCGGCGATGCACGGCGACGAGTGCGAGTCCACCGTGGTGCTGTCCGAAGCGCTGCGCAGCGTGCCCGAGGCCGCCCTGGCCACGCCGGTGATCCTCAGCGTGAACCCGGACGGGACCGTGCTCGGCACCCGGGCCAACGCGCGCGGCGTGGATCTGAACCGGAACTGGCCGACACGCAACTGGGCGCCCGACGCCGTCCATTACAAGGCCCACGGCGAAACCGTCCGCGACATCGAGCTGAGTCCGGGCGCGACGCCCGCGTCCGAGCCCGAGACGGCGGCGCTGCTCGACCTGGTGCGCGAACTGCAACCCGCAGTGGTCGTGTCCCTGCATGCGCCGCTGGGCTGCGTGGAAGAT
The DNA here is from genome assembly GCA_037384065.1 of Lysobacterales bacterium. Classification (GTDB taxonomy): domain Bacteria; phylum Pseudomonadota; class Gammaproteobacteria; order Xanthomonadales; family SZUA-36; genus JABDPF01. The sequence continues at coordinate 78,928 of JARROJ010000011.1, read as the reverse complement.
CCCGACCGCAAGCCGCTGGCGCACTGGATCGCCGGGGAAGTGGGCCTGCCGCTGGTGCCGGACGTCGGCTACCTGACGCCGGGCTCGTTCGGCACCTGGTCGGTCGAGCAGGGCATCAACATCATCACCTGGGAACTGCCGCCCGAGCCGCTCCCCGCCCTGCTCGCCTCGCACGCTCCGGTGCTGCGCCGCCTGCTGACCGGTGACTATCCGCGGGCGCGCGACGGGCACGGGAACGGCTGAATGCGAATCGCGATCACCGATTCGGGCGTCGGCGGCCTGTCGGTCTGCGCCGATGTCGAGGCGCGTCTGCGCCGTCACCCACCCGCGGGTCCGGTGGAACTGCTCTATCTCAACGCGGCGCTGGAAGACGACTACTCGTACAACTCGATGCCGACCCGCGAGGAACAACTGCGCACCTTCGACAATTTCCTGCATGCCGCGGCGGCGCGTTACCGGCCCGATCTGCTGTTCATCGCCTGCAACACGCTGAGCGTGCTGTTCCGCGACCCCTGGTTCGACCCGCATCGCGACGTTCCGATTCTCGGCATCGTCGAGGCGGGCCGGCGTGAACTGGAAGCGGCGTGGCGCGCCGACCCGGAGGCCGGCGTGATCCTGTTCGCCACGCCGACGACCATCGAGGACGGCATTTACGCGCACTGTCTGGACGAACTCGGAGTGCCGCCCGCCCGGATCGCCCGCCAGGCCTGCCCCGGGCTGCCGGACGCGATCTCCAACGATGCCAGCGGCGCGCTGGCCACCGATCTGCTGCAGCGTTACGTCCCGGCCGCGGTCGCGCAGTTCGATCCGCGGCCTGCGCGCGTCGCGGCGTTTCTCGGCTGCACGCATTACGGCTACCAGGCCGAGCGCTTCGAGAACGAACTGAAAAAGACCTTCAGCGCCGTGCGGATCCTGAACCCCAACCGGCGGGCCGGGCGCATGATCACGGACGCGATCGGCCGGCGATCGGCCGGCGGCCCGGGCGCCGGCACGGTCACCATCCGGTTCGTCAGCCGGTACCGGGTGCCGGACGCGCCGTTGCGCTCGCTGGCGCAGTATCTCGGCGCCACCGCGCCGGCCACCGTGGCTGCCCTGCAGGGCTTCGAGCACGTCGCGTTCTTTCACGGCGCCCCGGCCACCGGTTAAGCTATCGAGCGAACGGCCACCCACAGCGAGGAATCCGACATGAGCCGCGAATTGCTGGTACTGCGCCACGCCAAGTCCGCCTGGGACACCGGGGCGGCGCGCGATTTCGACCGGCCGCTGTCCAAACGGGGCCGCCGCGACGCGCCGCGGGTCGGACGCTTCATCGGCCGCTCGGGCCTGACGCCCGATTACGTGGTCGCCTCGCCGGCGCTGCGCGCGCGGCAGACGGTCATCGCCGTGTGCGCCGAACTGGGCATCGACGAGGCGGACATCCACTGGGACGAGCGCATTTACCACGCGGCCACCGGCACGCTGATGGACGTGTTGGCCCAGAGCCCGGAAGACGCGCAGCGCGTTTTGATCGCCGGGCACAATCCGGGCCTCGAATCGCTGGTGCAGAACCTGTGCCGGGACCGGGTGCCGATGCCCGACGACTGGAAACTGATGCCGACCGCCGCGCTCGCCCACCTGGCGATTCCGACGTCGTGGGCCGAACTCGACGGCGGCACCGCCGAACTGCTCAGCCTGACCCGCGCCCGCGCGCTGACCGACTGAGCCCGGGCCCGAGTCCCGGCGCGCGCGCTATGCGTCCTCGACCACGACCGCGGTGCCGACGGCCAGCAACTCCGCGGCGCCGGCCGCCATCACCGAGGTGGTGAACCGTGTCGCGATCACGGCGTTGGCGCCGAGCGACCGCGCTTCCGCGGTCATGCGATCGAGCGTCTGCTCGCGGCTCTCGGCGATCAGCTTGGCGTACTCGTGCACCTCACCGCCGACGATGTTGCGCAGCCCCGCCATGATGTCCTTGCCGATGTGCCGGGCGCGCACGGTGTTGCCACGCACCAGGCCGAGGGTCCGGACGACTTTCTTGCCGGCGATGGTTTCACTGGTCACTACGATCATTGTCATATCTCCACGTCTTTGTAGCGGTCGGTCTTGCGCTCGATGAGGCGCTGACGCAGCACCGAGACGAACAACCCCAGCCAGCCGAGATAGAAGGCGCTGATCAGCACCTTCCAGCCGGCGCCGAGCCCGGGTTCGGTCAGGAATTCGAACACCGCAATGGCGCCGATGATCACGCCGGCGCCGATCAGCAACAGCCAGCCGAGGCCGCGCGACAGGGTCACTCCGGATTCGTTCATGTCTTCCCTCCACCGGTCATCGGACCGCCCGCTCAGGTCCGATTCGCCCAGCCGGGCGCGCAGGGCGGTGAGTTCATCGAGCAGTTTCGCGCACTCGGCGCATTCCTCGAGGTGCAGCCGCACCCGCTGGCGCTGCTGCTGGGTCAATTCGCCGTCGAGGTAGCCCGAAAGCCGTTCCCCGACGTGCGCGGCGCGATCCGCGCCGTCGTGTTCAGTCGTCATCGCTTCGCTCCAATCGTTCACGCAGGGCCAGGCGGGCCCGATGCAGGCGCGACATGACCGTGCCCGGGGCCAGACCGAGCACCGCCGCGATCTCCGCGTAGCTCAGGTCCGAGTAGTCCCGCAGCACGATGATCTGCCGCTGTTCCGGGCCCAGTTCCGCGAGCGCACGCTCCAGGCGGCGATCGCGTTGCAACGTCTCGAGCGCCGCGTCGGGTCCGGCGCCGTCCGCGGCCAGGCCTTCGACCGGCACGCCCGTCGGGCGCCGGCGCCGCAACAGGTCGATGCAGCGATTACGCACGACGCGCAGAAACCACGGCCGCAGGGGACCCCGCGTGCGGTCCCAGGCCTGCGGCCGGGCCAGCACCTGCGCGAAGGCGTCATGCACCGCGTCGGCGGCGTCATCCGGGTTGCCCAGGATCTGGATCGCCAGCGCATGCGCCCCGTTGCCCAGTGCCGCCAGCTCGTTTTGCATGTCGGTGTTCCGATTCGTGGTCCTGTCCTCTATACGCGCCAGCGCCCCGATTTATTCCCGGACCCTGGCGCGATTGGCCGTTACGCAGTTCCCCCGATCACATCCTGGCGCCCGGGTGTTATCCTCAGGGATTGACCCTTAGCGAAGGAACGAACCATGCCCGGCCTGTTACCCGACATCGATCCCGACGGCCTGCTCGAATACTCGGTCGTCTTCACCGACCGTTCCCTGAACCACATGTCGCAGGCCTTTCAGCAGGTCATGAACGACATTTCCGCGACGCTGAAAGAAGTGTACAACGCAGCCGCGGTGGTCGTGGTGCCGGGCGGCGGCACCTACGGCATGGAGGCGGTTGCACGGCAATTCGCCCACGACCGCAACACCCTGGTGATCCGCAACGGCTATTTCAGTTACCGCTGGTCGCAGATCTTCGAAATGGGCGCCATTCCAGCCACCACCACCGTGCTCAAGGCGCGCCGCGTGGCCGAAGGCCCGCAGGCCCCGTTCGCGCCGGCGCCGATCGACGAGGTCGTGGCCACCATCGCGGCCGAGCGGCCCGACGTGGTCTTCGCGCCCCACGTCGAAACCTCGTCCGGCATGCTGTTGCCCACCGAGTACATTCGGGCCGCGGCTGCCGCGACACACGAGAACGGCGGGCTGTTCGTGCTCGACTGCGTCGCCTCGGGCGACCTCTGGGTGGACATGGCGAGCACCGGCGTGGACGTGCTGATCAGCGCACCGCAGAAGGGCTGGAGCGCTTCGCCCTGCTCCGCGCTGGTCATGCTCGGCGAGCGCGCTCTGGAGCGGATCACGCAGACCACCAGCAGCAGTTTCGCCTGCGATCTGCGCAAGTGGCTGGAAATCATGCAGGCCTACGAGGCCGGTGGCCATGCCTACCACGCCACGCTGCCGACCGACGCCCTTCGGGCCTTTCGCGACACGATGCTCGAGACCGCCGAACGCGGCTTTGAAACCGTCCGCGAGCAGCAATGGGAACTCGGACGCTGCGTGCGCGCCCTGTTCGAGATGCAGGGCTACCCGTCGGTCGCGGCCGAGGGCTTCCAGGCGCCGGGCGTGGTGGTCAGTTACACCGACGATCCGGACATCGCCAACGGCAGCCGGTTTGCCGGGCTTGGCCTGCAGATCGCGGCCGGCGTGCCCTTGATGTGCGACGAGGGGGACGATTACCGGGCGTTCCGCATCGGCCTGTTCGGCCTCGACAAGCTGGCCGATATCGACCGCACGGTGGGCCGCCTGTCCGATGCCCTGGACCGGATTTCCGCCGACTGAGGGTTTCTGGCATATTGAAGGTCGGTCAAGCGGAGCGTCCGACCATGCCCAGTACCCTCTTCAAGCGTCTCGCTGCGGGCGTCGCCCTGCTGGCCGCCACGGCCGTGCACGCCGCCGATCCCTTCGTGCTCTCCGCCGCTGAGCGGGCGGCCGCGGCGGCCGATTACCAGACGTACTGCGCCCTGTGCCACGGCGCCGAGCGGCAGGGCTACGTCAACGATCACGCGCCGTCGCTGCGTTCCGAGTCGCTGCTGCGTTCCGGTTTTCCGTGGCCGATCCTGAACACGATCGCCTACGGCCGGCGCGGCACGCCGATGGGCGCCTATTTCGACGAAGTCGGCGGGCCGCTCGATCGCGACCGCCTGTACCGCCTGGTGCGGTGGCTCGGCGAAACGGTGGATGTCGACCCGCTCAACCTGCCGCTGGACCCGGTCGAGGGCGATGTCGCGCTCGGTCGCCGAACCTATGCCGCGCACTGTACCGAGTGCCACGGCGCGAATGGCGAGGGCGTCACCGGACCGGCCGTCGGCAACCCGGCGATGCTCGCCCTGACACCGGACGCCTTCCTGCGCTACGCCATCGAAAACGGCCGCGACGGCACGCCGATGCCGGCCTTCGGCGGAACGCTGTCGACCGCGGAAATCGATGGCCTGACCGCGTTCCTGCGCTCCCGCGCGACCGGCTGGTCGGTCGAAAAACCGGTGCTGCAAGCGCCGCCCGCGCCGGCCGACTACGTGATCAACCCGGACGGGGCGGCGCCCGAGTTCGCCCTGCGGGACGGGCATTACGTGCTCGCCGCCGACCTGGCGCGGGCGCTCGAAGAACAACGGCGCATGGTGCTGCTCGACACGCGGGTGATGTCGATGTGGCAGATCGCGCATATCGAGGGTGCGGTGCCGATCCCCTATTACACCGGCGATTTCGCGGGCATCGCGGCCGACATGCCCGATGACGGCACCTGGATCGTCAGTTACTGCGAATGCCCGCGCGCCGCCGCCGACTCGGTCAACCGCAAGCTGCGCGCGCACGGTTTCACGAACACCGCGGTGCTCTGGGAGGGCATCGGCGGCTGGGTCGCGCTGGGTTACCCGGTAGCGGTCGGGCAACGCGACGCCGCAACGTCGCTGTCGCTCGAGTGACGCGCGCCACGGGGCCCTCGTGACGAAGCGTTCCCCCTTCGGCGCCCTCCGCGACCTGCTGCAGGGCGGCCGCTACCAGCCGGTGCAACCGGCCGCCAGCGACCGCCTGCGCCTGTCCGGCAAAAGCCTGCGCGTGCCCTGCAGCGGCGATGCCTACGCCATCGAGATGGGGCGGCAGATGCTGCACGTCTGCCCGGAACTGCCGCTCGCGGGCCCTGCGTCCGGGCCGCCCGCCTACCGCGTGTTCGACCCCGAGCGGCAGGCGTCCGGCATTTACCACGCCCTGCGGCTGGAGCCCGGCGCCGGCGTGGCGATCGAACACCGCCAGGCCGGCCAGCGCGCGCTGTTCAGCGAGCCCCGGGATGCGTTCCGCCGCCATCTGCAGATCACGCATCGCGGCGAAGAGCTGGTGTTTCGCGACCCGATTTCCGAACTCGGCACCTACCTCTCGGTACTGCCGCCGGAACGGGGCGGAACCGCTCTGCGCGACGCACGCCTGCGCCGGCTCGATCGCGTCGCCGACCTTTTCGGCGGACCGTTGCAGCCGCTGTCGCCGGCCGCGGCGCTGGCGCAGATTCGCGACGTCAACAGCCGGCTGATCGACGACCCCTGGCGCCGCAAGGACGCGCAGGGCAACGCCGGCGCCCTGGTCGAACTGCCGCCACAGCCCGCGCCGATCATCGTCGGCGACCTGCATGCGCGCGTGGACAATCTGCTCACGGTGCTGACCGAGAACGCCTTCCTGAACGCGCTCGAGTCCGGCGATGCGATCCTGGTCCTGCTGGGCGATGCGATCCACTCGGAGGAGGACGGCGAGCTCGAGGACATGGCCGCCTCGGTGCTGATGATGGATCTGATCCTGGCGCTCAAGCGCCACTGGCCGGACCGCGTCGTCCTGCTGATGGGCAACCACGAGAGCTTTTCCCCCGACGTGATGAAGGGCGGCGTGCCGCAAAGCGTGCTCTGGGAGCGCGCCCTGCGCGAGCTGCGCGGCGAAGAGTACGCTCAGGAAATGGCGTTGTTCTACCGCCGCTCGCCGCTGGTGGCGCTGTCCGATGACTTCCTCGCCTGCCACGCCGGGCCGCCCCGGCGCGCGGTCGGTCTCGACGCGCTCATCGAGGCGCGCGAGCAGCCCGCCCTGGTTCACGAGCTGACCTGGAACCGGCTGAAAACCCCGCACTGGCCGAGCGGTTACACGCGCAGCGACGTCAAGCGGTTTCGCAAGTCGCTCGGCCTCGACGACCGTCTGCCGTTCATCGTGGCCCACTACCCGCAAACCCGGGACGCCACCGTCTGGCTCGATGCGGGGGGCATCCCGCAGCATCACATCATCTACAGCGCCCGGACCGACCGGGTCGGCCTGTTCACGCGTGTCGGCGGCGAACTCCTCGCCCAGGTCTATCCTTCCGAGAACCTGCAGCGCGTGATCGCCGCGCGTCAGAGCACGTAGTGCGGCGGGCCCTGGAAGGCCAGGCGCACGATCACCGGCACGCCGTGCCGCGACAGGTGACGCGCGACCTGCGCGTACACCTCGTGTTGCCTGTGCACGATTTCCGGCGTCAGCCGCACGTCGACGGGGTGGGTTCCGATCGAACGGCGTTTCGTGCGCATCGCATGAATCGTCGCGGGCGGCGGTAACAGGAAATCGAACAGGTAGCGCCGGCGCCAGTCGGACTGCCAGAAACGACGTCGCTCGGGCGGCAGAACGATGCGCCCCGGGGCGACGGCCGCGGTCACTTCCAGCCACTCCGGATCGAACACGGCGTGGCTTTCGGACATGCCCTCGAACGGCAGCCCGAGGTGGACCTCGCGCGGGCGGTAACCCAACAGCGGATTGCGCCACCAGCCGCGCTCGGCAAGGTCGAGGAATCCTTCCCCCGGCCAGCCGCCGAGTCGTTCGATCAGGGTCGTCTTGCCACTGCCCGGCGGCCCGGTCACGATCACGCGACGAAACACGTCGCCGGCGGGATACGGCACGCCCTTGATCATCTGCAACGGTTCGATCGCGACGGTCTGCATGTCCTGGTCTGTTGCGCGCGGCGCCCGCCGGGAATACCCGGCTTCTGTGCTCCAGTTTACCGCTTCGCAAGCGCCGCGCCGCGCCCTCTGACGCGCGGCGTCGCTTCGACTTGACCCAATGCCGGGACGCGCGTGCCGGTTTCTGGCAACCTAGGGTGACACCACACTGTCACACAACGCGTTCGAAGGAGGACCAGCCATGTCCGGCGGAACGACATTTTCCAAGCTGTTCGGGCAGTCTCCGTTCACGGCACTGCAGCAGCACATGCGGGCCGTCGTGGAGTGCGCCCGCGAAGTCCAGCCCCTGATCGACGCCCTGGTGGCCGGTGATCAGCCGCGGGTGGAGGACCACAAGGACCGCATCTTCGCGCAGGAAGCCGAGGCCGACCGCATCAAGCACGAACTGCGCGCTCACCTGCCCAAGAGCCTGTTCATGCCGGTCGACCGGCGCGATCTGCTCGAGGTGCTGCAACTGCAGGACACCATCGCCAACACGGCACAGGATATCGCCGGGCTGTTGATCGAGCGACGCATGACGATCCCGGAGTTCCTGCGCGAGCCGCTCACCGAGCTCACGGTGCGCTGCATCGATACGGTGAACCACGCCGCGTCGGTGATCGACGAGCTCGACGAGTTGCTGGCGATCGGTTTTCGCGGCCGCGAGGTCGACCGGGTCGACGAGATGCTGGTCGAGCTGAACCGCATCGAGGACGAGACCGACGAGCTCGGCATCAAGCTGGCCCGCGCGCTGTTCGACCATGAAAGCGAACTCGATCCGGTGTCCGTGATGATGTGGTACCAGATCATCGAATGGGTCGGCGATCTCGCGGACTACGCCGAGAAAGTCGGCGATCATCTGCGCCTGCTGATCGCCAAGTAGCGGAGGGGACCATGGAAATTATCGCCACATACGGAACCGTGTTCCTGGTTCTGGCCATCGTTTTCGGCTTCTACATGACCTGGGGCATCGGCGCCAACGATGTCGCCAACGCGATGGGCACGTCGGTCGGTTCCGGCGCCATCACGGTCAAACAGGCCATCGTCATCGCCGCGATCTTCGAGTTCGCCGGCGCCTTCATCGCCGGCGGCAACGTCACCTCGACCATCCGCAAGGGGATCGTCGACCCGACGGCCATCGTCGGGCAGCCCGAGATTCTCGTCTTCGGCATGCTCGCGGCGCTGCTGGCCGCAGCGGTCTGGCTGATGATCGCCTCGTCGCGCGGCTGGCCGGTATCGACCACGCACTCGATCGTCGGCGCGCTGGTCGGTTTCGCACTGGCCGGGATCGGCACGGAAGCGGTCCAGTGGGGCAAGATCACCCAGATCGCAGCCAGCTGGATCGTCTCGCCGATGCTCGGCGGCTTTCTCGCCTACCTGCTGATGATGAGCATCCGCAAGCTGATCCTGAACACCGAGCAGCCGTTCCAGGCCGCCAAGCGCTGGGCGCCGGCCTACGTGTTCCTGGTCGGGTTCATCATCTCGCTGGTCACGATGTTCAAGGGCCTCAAGCACCTGAACCTCGAACTGACGATCAACCAGAGCTTCCTGTCGGCCGTCGTCTTCGGCCTGCTGGTGGCGGCAATCGGCTGGTGGCTGATCCGCAAGGTGCAGGTCGACCGCGAAGCCGATCGTGATTACCACTTCGCGAGCGTCGAGAAGGTCTTCGTCCCGATGATGATCTTCACGGCCTGCGCGATGGCCTTCGCGCACGGCTCGAACGACGTCGCCAACGGCATCGGACCGCTGGCCGCCGTGGCCAGCATCGTCAAGTCGGGCGGCGAGGTGGCGCAGCAATCCGCGCTGCCGCTGTGGATCCTGATCATGGGTGGCGCCGGCATCGTCATCGGCCTCGCCACGCTCGGCTACCGGGTGATGCAGACCATCGGCACGCGGATCACGCAACTCACGCCGAGCCGCGGTTTCTGCGCGACGCTGGCGGCCGCCGCGACCGTGGTGCTCGCCTCGCGCACGGGGCTGCCCGTTTCCACCACCCATATCGCGGTCGGCGCGGTAATCGGCGTCGGCCTGGCGCGCGGCGTCGGCGCGATCGACCTGCGCGTGATCGGCGGCATCGTGGTCTCCTGGGTCATCACGCTGCCGGTCGGCGGCATCCTCGCGGCGTTGTTCTTCTTCACCCTGAAGGGCATGTTCAGCTGACGCGCCGAAGCGGCCCGGTCGAAGGAGGTGACACCATGAACGCTGCCGGCGAAACCGCACGGGACCCGGCCGCGGTAACCGCTCGCATCGTCGTCGCGATCGACTTCTCGGAAGACGCGCATGCGGCCCTGTTGTGGGCCTGTCGCTACGCCGAGTGCCGCGCGGCGGAACTGGTCCTGCTGCATGTCGTGCACGACCCCGCCGCCAGCCCCGGCTTCTACCGCAAAACGCCGGACTCGCTGTTCCGGCCGATGCACGCGGTCGCCGAGTCGATGATGGCCGAGTTCCTCGAGCGCTTCGTGGAGCGCCATCCCACGTTCGGCCACCTGACGGAACTGGCCCCGTATTTCGTGCCGGGCCTGCCGCCGACGCGGATCGTGGAAGTGGCCGAACTGCTCGAGGCCGGGCTCGTGGTAGTCGGCAGCCGCGGCCAGACCGGCCTGCCGCACCGGCTCATCGGCTCGACCTCCGAGCGCGTCGTCGAACTGGCGCCGATGCCCGTCGTCGTGGTGAAGTCGGACGAGTTCGGCAAGCTCGACAAGAAAGCCCGCAAGCGCCGGGAGAAGCGCCTGCGCAAGGACGAAAAGAAGCTGCGCAAGATTCTCGGCATCGAGCACCCGGAGGTCGCGCACGACGTCGATGACTAACCCGTTCGCCAGCTTCGATTTGTGGTCGGGCCTGTTCGGCGGGCTGGCGCTGTTCCTGTTCGGCATGGACGTGATGACGAAGGCGCTGAAAACAGCCGCCGGCGACTACATGAAGGACGTTCTCGGCCGGCTGACCCGCAACCGCTTCGTCGGCGTCGGCACCGGGGCGTTCGTGACGGCGCTGATGCAGTCCTCGTCCGTCACCACGGTGTTGCTGGTCGGCTTCATCTCGGCCGGGCTGATGTCGATGTCGCAGAGCGTTTCGGTCATCATCGGCGCGAATATCGGCACCACGATCACCGCGCAGATCCTGGCCTTCAAGGTCACCCAGCTGGCGCTGCCGATCATCGCCATCGGTCTGCTGACGGCCTACGCCGCGCGAACGAATTCCTGGCGCCAGGCGGGTTACGGACTGCTCGGCCTCGGGCTGCTGTTTTACGGCATGGGCGTCATGAGCGCCGGACTGGCGCCGCTGCGCAGCTACGAGCCGTTCATCGAGTTCATGGTGACGATGCAGAATCCCTTGCTGGGCGCCGCCATCGGCGCCGCGTTCACCGCCATCATCCAGGCGTCGGCGGCCACCACCGGAATCCTCATCGTGCTCGCCTCCCAGGGGCTGATCAATCTCGAGGCCGCGATCGCCATCGCGCTCGGCGCCAACATCGGCACCTGCGTCACCGCCGCGCTGGCGAGTATCGGCAAGCCGCGTGAAGCGGTCCGCGCCGCGGTGGTTCACACGCTGTTCAACGTGGCCGGAGTACTGCTGTGGATCGGCTTCATTCCACAGCTCGCGGAACTCGCCCGATGGCTCTCGCCCACCGCGAGCGGCCTGGCCGGCGCCGAACGCGTCGCGGCCGAAATGCCGCGCCAGATCGCCAATATCCATACGTTCTTCAACGTGGCCAACGCCGTTCTGTTCGTCGGCTTCACCAGTCAGATCGCGCGCCTGGTGGAATGGCTGGTTCCCGACCGGCCGATCAAGCCGGAAAAGGCCCTGTTGCCCAAGCATCTCGACCCCGACCTGCTCGACACGCCCTCGATCGCGCTCGAAGCCGTACGCTCGGAACTCCGCCGGCTGGGCAAACGCGTTCGGCGCATGGTGAAGGAGATCATGCCCGCCGCCGTTACCGGTACGCGCCAGGACCTCGAGCGGGTCGCCGCCATGGACAAGGTGGTGGATGCCCTGCATATCGGCATCATCGATTACCTGGGGCGCATCAGCCTGGCCAACCTGTCCGAGCGCCAATCGATCGAGCTGGTGCAGTTGGTCCAGGTCGCCAATGCGCTGGAACAGATCGGCGACCGCATCGCGACCGGCCTGGTGACCTCGGCGCGCAAACGCATCGACGAGGAGGTCACGGTATCGCCACAGACCGCGGCCGTGCTCAATGACTACCACCAGTTCGTCGTGACGAACGTATCCGATGCCATCAAGGCCGTCACCGCGCAGGACGCCGCGCTGGCCAGGGACGTGCGCAAGCGGCGCAAGGATTTCAACCGCCTGTCCCGCGACCTGACCGAGTACGGTCTCGAGCGGTTGACCGCTGACGAACCGAACCGGCTGAACACCTTCGTGCGTGAAATGGAGGTCATGGAGATTTTCGAGAGTGTGTTCGCGATCGCGCGACGCATCGCCGAGACGCAGAAGTAAAATTCTGCCTCGGCTTGATGTCGGACAAGCATCCGCCGGTCGCCGCTACCGCTTTGCCGCGAACTTGTCATAATTGGCGCATCGCCCGATCCGATTGCGTCCTCACCCGACTGGAGTCCGACATGTCCACCCGCCGTACAGCACTCGTCATCCTGCTCGCCCTCGTCACCGCCGTGTTGATGTCCTGCGGTGGCGGAGAACGCCGGCAGGTCATCCAGAACAAGGGTTCGGACACCCTGGTCAACGTCGCGCAAGCCTGGGCCGAGGCTTACCAGAAGGTCAACCCGAACGTCGTGGTCGCCGTCAGCGGCGGCGGCTCGGGCACCGGCATCGCCGCCCTGATCAACGGGACGGTGGACATCGCCAACGCCAGCCGCGCCATCAAGGACAAGGAGCTCAAACTGGCCGAGGACAACGGCCAGCACCCGTTGCAACATGTTGTCGGCTACGACGCGCTGGCCGTGTTTTTACACGCCGACAATCCGCTGGACGAGATCAGCATCGAGCAGTTGGCCGGCGTGTACGGCGACGGCGGCGAGATCACCCACTGGACCGACCTCGGCGTCGAGGTGCCGGGTTGTCAGAACCAGGAGATCGTCGTGGTGAGCCGCCAGAACAACTCCGGGACTTACGCCTACTTTCGCGATTCCGTGCTCGGAAAAGGCGATTTCCGGCTCGGCACGCGCGACATGCACGGTTCGAAGGACGTCGTCGACCTGGTCGAGAAAACGCCCTGTGCGATCGGCTACAGCGGCCTGGCCTACGCCACCGACCATGTCAAAATGGCCTGCGTGGCGCAAGAAACAGGCGGCGCGTGCACGGCCCCGAGCATCAGGAGCGCGGTCGACGGCAGTTACCCGATTGCGCGGCCGCTGTTCATGTACACCAACGGCGAGCCGACCGGCATCGTCGGCGCGTATCTGAACTGGATCAAGTCCGACGAGGGCCAGTGCATCATCGAGAACAAGGGTTACGCGCCAGCCACCCCGGTCGACTGTGGCTGACGCGCCGGGGCAGCCCGCGAAACATTGTGAGGATCGAGCATGAGCCACCTTGAACAACGCATGGAAGCCGATCTGAACGCCATCCGTGACTGGGTGTGGAAGATCGGCGACGACGTCGAAAACGCGCTGCGCGAGGCCAAGAAGACCCTGGTCCTGCGGGACCCGGAGCTGGCCTACCGCATCATCCTCGGCGACCATCCGATCAACCGCGCATCGCGTCGTTGCGACCGCTTGTGCCACCGCTTCATCGCGCGCTACCTGCCCGGCGCCGGTGCGCTGCGCGAGATGGCCTCGACGATCCGGATCAACGTAATCCTCGAACGCATCGGCGACTATGCAGTGACCATCTGCCGCGAGGCGCTGCAGCTCGACAAACCGTTGCCGGAGAAGTTCGAGCAGCGCATCGACGATGCGACCGACACCGCGATCGAGATCCTGCACGACGCGCGCAAGGCCTTCCGCGACGGCAATGCCGAGCGCGCGATCGCGCTGATGCAGGCGGCCAAGCGGCTGGACGCCCGCATGGATGCGATCTACGACGACCTGTTCGAAAAGGACCCCGCGCTGAACCGCAACAACCGGATGGTCATTTTCGGCATCCTGGCCGTCCTCAAGCGCGTGGCCGACCAGTCCAAGAACATCTGTGACCAGACGGTGTTCGCGGTTCGCGGCATCGACAAGCTGCCCAAGGTCTACCGGATCCTGTTCCTGGACCGCGCCGGCTCGCACCTGGCCCAGCTGGCCACCGCGATCGGTCGCCACAACTTCCCGCACACGGTCGAGTTCACCGCCGCAACGCCCGGCCGCGGCCAGGCGCCCGCCGCCGACCTGGTGACCTTCCTGTCCACCGCCGGGCTGCCGGACGAGGACCTGAAGACGGAGCCTCTGGAAGCGCTGGAGCACGACCTGTCGAATTTCGAGATCATCATCGCCTTGAACGGTCCGTACTCGGACTACATCGAGCGGGTGCCGTTTCACACCTCGGCGCTGAACTGGCCGGTTCCGACCGGTGACGACTTCACCGGCCAGTACCGTGACCTGGGCGAGCGCATCAGCGGCCTGGTCGACCTGCTGGCAGGATCCGAGTCGGGGGACTGAACCGATGCCGACGCCGACCGGCGGCGCGAACCGCGCCGCGGATGCCGACTTCGACCGGCTGAACCGCGACTGGTACATCGACAAGGCCGTCCAGGTTCTGGTTTTCATCGGCGGCATCTCCGCGATCGTCTTCATTATCGGGATCTTCGTGTTCATCAGCCGCGAGGGCTTCGGCTTTCTGGCCGGCGCGTTCGATTTCCGCGAGTTCTTCTTTTCCCCGAACTGGCGCCCGACCTCCGAGACGAAGGAAACCTACGGCATCCTGGCGCTGATCGCCGGTACGGCCAGCGTCACCGGCCTGGCGATGCTGATCGCGATTCCGTTTTCGCTCGGCGCCGCGATCTTCATCGCCGAGTTCGCTTCCGGCAAAACCCGCGAGTTCCTGAAGATCACCGTGGAACTGCTGGCCGCGATCCCGTCCGTGGTCTGGGGCTTCATCGGCCTGGCGATCATGAACCCGATCATCATCGAGACCTTCAACGTCCCGGTCGGGCTCAACGTGCTCAACGCCGGCGTGATTCTGGGCCTGATGGCGGCCCCGATCATGACCTCGATCGCCGAGGACGCGCTGAAGGCCGTGCCGGACCGCTACCGCGAGGCCGCCGAGGCGATGGGCGCGACCCGCTGGCAGGTGATCTGGAAAGTGGTGCTGCCGGCCGCCAAGAACGGCCTGCTGGGCGCCGTGCTGCTCGGCGTCGGCCGGGGGTTCGGGGAAACCATGGCCGTGCTGATGGCCACCGGCCATTCGATCAACATCCCGACCAGCGTTTTCGACTCGGTCCGCGCGCTGACCGCGACCATCGCGGCCGAGCTCGGTGAAACCGCGGCCGGATCGGACCACTACCAGGCGCTGTTCACGATCGGCATTTTCCTGTTCGTGATCACCTTCATCATCAACCTGGCGGCAGACCTCGTGGTCCGCGGCGTGCGCAAGGGATAGAGGATCCGATATGTTCGAAGCCACCGCACTGAACCGCAGGAACGCGCTGCGCCAGAAGCTTTTCCGGGCCGGCCTGGGGACGATGACCGGGCTGCTGATCCTGCCCGTGGCGTTGATCCTGGGAACGCTGATCTACAAGGGCGCGCCGGTCATCTCCTTCGAATTCCTGTTCACCAGTCCGACCGACGGCATGACGGCGGGCGGCATCTTCCCGGCCCTGCTCGGCACGGTATTGCTGGTCGTCGTGGCGTTGCTGGCCTCGGTGCCGCTGGGCATCGCCGCCGCGATCTATCTCAGCGAATACGCGCCGGACAACTGGTTCACGCGCGCCATCAACCTGGCGATCATCAACCTGGCCGGCGTGCCGTCCATCGTGCACGCCCTGTTCGGGGTCGGCGCGTTCGTGATCTTCTTCAGGTTCGGCACCAGCATCCTGGCCGCCAGCCTGACCCTGGCGATCATGACCCTGCCGGTCGTGATCGTGGCCACCCGCGAATCGCTGCAGGCGGTGCCGATGGCCTTTCGTGAAGCCTGCTGGAACATGGGCGCGACGCGCTGGCAGACGATCCGCCGCGTGGTGCTGCCGAACGCCATCACCGGCATCCTGACCGGCGTCATCCTCGAGGTTTCGCGCACGGCCGGGGAAACCGCGCCGATCATGTTCACCGGCGCGGCCTTCTTCCTGCCGCTGCTGCCGCAGGGCGTGTTGGACCAGACCATGGCCCTGTCGCTGCACCTGTTCGTGGTCTCCACCCAGGTGCCCGGCATGCCCGAACAACTGCCGTTCGGCGTGGCGCTGGTCCTGATCTCGATCGTGCTGCTGATGAACAGCCTGTCGATCGCTCTGCGGATGTACCTGAGGGGCAAGAAGAAATGGTGAAGCTCGGCGTCCGCGACCTCGCGATCCGCTACGGCGGCGCGACCGCGCTCGAAGGCGTCAGCTTCGACGTCCGGGAAAACGAGATTTTCGGCATCATCGGGCCGGCCAACGCCGGCAAGACGTCGTTCCTCAAGGCCGTCAACCGCATGGACCTGTTCGATCCGTCGATGGACGTCGATGGGATCGTCACCTTCAACGGTGTCGACGTGCACAAGGTGCGCAACGTCTACGGTTTGCGCCGCCGGATCGGCGTGGTGTTTCCGCTGCCGGTCGGCCTGCCAATGACCGTTTACGACAACGTGGCGCTGGCGCCGCGCCTGGCCGGCCAAAAAGACCGGGCCGAACTGGACGTGATCGTCGAGCGCTGCCTGCAGCGCGCGGCGCTGTGGGACGAGGTCAAGGACCGGCTCGATTCCCTTGGCAGCCTGCTGTCGGGCGGCCAGCAGCAGCGCCTGACCATCGCCCGAGCGCTGTCGCAGGACCCGGAATTGCTGATGCTCGACGAATTCTCGATCGCGGTCGACCCGGTCACGACGATGCGCATCGAGGACGTGCTCAAGGAACTCAAGCGCGAGGTCACGATCATCCTGGTCACCAACCTGGTGCAGCAGGCCCGCCGCCTTGCCGACCGAACCGCGTTTTTCCTCGACGGCCGCTGCGTCGAAGTGGCCGAGACCGAACAGCTGTTCACGGGCGAGGTCGCGGACCCGCGCACCCGCGACTACGTCGAGGGCCGATTCGGATGACGCCGCCGACCACGCCCGGGCGGGACGGATCGCTGGCCATCCGCACCCGCGACCTGAACCTCTGGTACGGCACGTTCCAGGCCCTGTTCGATATCGACCTGGACATCCGGCAGGGGATCATCACCTCGATGATCGGGCCGTCCGGCTGCGGCAAGAGCACCTTCCTGCGCAGCGTGAACCGGATCAACGAGCGCCTCGGCTACGTGCGCATTACCGGCACGATCGACGTTCTCGGCGAAAACATCTACGACCCGGACGTCGAGCTGGTGCAGGTCCGCAAGCAGATCGGCATGGTGTTCCAGCGGCCGAATCCGCTGCCGATCTCGATTCGCGACAACGTCCTGTTCGGCCACCGCATCCACAACGCGGGGCGGCGCACCTCGAAGAGCGAGAACGACGACATCGTCGAGGACGCCCTGCAGACGGTGCTGCTGTGGGACACGGTCAAGGACCGGCTGGACCGCAAGGCGACCGAACTGTCGCTCGAGGAACAGCAGAAGCTGTGCATTGCCCGGCTGCTGCCGGTCAAGCCCGGCGTATTGCTGATGGACGAACCCTGCTCGGCGCTGGACCCGAAGGGCACGGAAGCGGTCGAGGAGCTGATCTGGGACCTGCGCGGCCGCTACACGATCCTGATCGTCACGCACAACATGGCGCAGGCGCGCCGGGCCAGCGAGGAATGCGTGTTCATGCTGATGGGCAAGGTGGTCGAGCACGCCGAAACCGCCCGGATGTTCGTCACCCCGGCGCACAAGGAAACCGCCGATTACATCGAGGGGCGGTACGGCTGACCGGGCGATCGGTGCCGCGATCAGAGCACCCAGCGGCCGATCAGCATGACCCAGGCGATGACCACGGCCGGGCCGAGCAGGCCGATCAGCAGGCCGCCGGGGCGCAGGTCGCGGGTGGCGATTTCTCCGGTGCTGAAGGCGATCGCGTTGGGCGGCGTGGATACCGGCAGCAGCAGCGCGCAGGACGCGCTGAGCCCGAGAATGATGCACATCTCGACTTCCCGGCCGGGCACCAGCGCCACCGACACCGGCAGGATCAGCGACACCGTGGCCGTGTTGCTCATCACGTTGGACAGCGCGACGGTGACCAGGGCCAGCGCCGCGTAAACCAGCACGTCGAGGTTCAGGGCGGTGAGAAACGTCAGCCACTCGGCCATGCGCGCGGCCAGGCCGCTGTCGGTCACCGCGGCGCCGAGCGACAAACCGCCCGCCACCAGCATCAGGGTGTCCCAGGGCAGCCCACGCACATCCGCCGCGCCGAGGACCTGCGTCAGCGTCAGGCCGACAATCGGGATCAGTGAAATCGCGGCGACGTGAATCCCGTGCAACGGGGTCGTCAGCCACAGGAGGATCGTCACGGCCGACAGGGCGCCGACGATCACGCGTTCGCGGCGGCCCGGCAGGTCCGGCTCGTCCAGCCGGTCGAGTTGCAGCCGCACCGCCTCGAGTCGCGTCGGGTAGAGCCGGCGCAGAAACAGCCAGGCGATGACGATCAGCCCCAGCGCGACGGGCGCGCCAAGCAACATCCACTCGACGAAATCCAGCACGCGGCCGTTCTCCGCGGCGAGACCGGCGGCGATCGCATTCGGCGGACTGCCGATGATCGTGCCCATGCCGCCGACCGAGGCCGCCAGCGGAACCGCGACGACCAGCGCCCTCGCGAACGGCTCGCTCGGGCCGAGCTGCCGCACCAGGGGCAGCACGGCGCCGATCATCAACACCGTGGTGGAGGTGTTGGAAATGAACATCGAGGCGATGCCGGCGGTCAGCATGACGGCGAGCAGGACGTTCTCGGGGCGCGTGCCGGCCGGGCGGATGGAAAGCGCGAACAGCTGACGGTCGAGCCCGGTGCGCGCGAGGCCTTCGGCCATGAAAAACCCGCCCAGCATCAGCCAGATCACGGGGCTCGACCAGGTGTTCAGGTAGGGGCTGACGTCCCGGGGTTCGTCGACGATCAGGGGCGTGCCGAGCGCGAAGACCAGGTACCCCATGATCAACAGCCCGACGGCGAAGGCCGGCACCGCCTCGGTGATCCACAGGCCTACGGCCAGCAGGAACAGGAACAGGACCGCCTGCTGCACCGGCGGCAGGGTTCCGGCCGTCAGGCGCCACACGGACCAGACGGTGATCGCCACGATGAGAAACGTCAGCGCGCGGCGCAGCGCATGGCGCCGGCCCGGCCGCAGAATCCGGAACGCGGCCCGCCGACTGTCGCGGTAGGACACCTTGTCGCCGCTTTCGGCCCGCTCGTCGCTCATCGGCTGTGCTCCATGGTTCAGAATTTCGCTCCCAGGCCGAAGGACAGCGTCGCATCCTTGCCCAAGCGTCCCGGCGCCGGCTCGGATTCGTAATTGTAGCGGTACGTGGCGGTGGCGTAGATGTCCCACAACACGTCCAGGCGCAAGCCGGTGTTCGATCCCACGATCATGTTGTACGCCCCGTAATTCTGGTAGGTGAGCGCGTGTTCATGGACGAATTCCAGCCGCCGGACGCCGAACTGGTGCCGGAATTCGAGTTCCCACAGCGCCACGGCGCCGCTCTGGCTGATTTCGCCCAGCGTTTCGTCGGTATATCCGGCGCCCGCCTTGACGGTCAGGAAACTGCGCCCCGTGTCGATGAAGTCATGGCCCAGCAGGGCGCCGAACGTGAAGCGGTGACCGAGGTCACGGATCGGATCGCGCTCGTAGGCCGCGGTCGCGGCCGTGTACCAGCCGCGTCGGAACAGCCAGTCGTACTCGTAGGAGCCCTCGGTCTGCTTCTTGACGGTCTGCCCGTCGTTCTCGTCCCGCCGGTAAAGGAACCGGGCGTACTGGCGGTGATCGCCCAGCCGCAGCCGGGTGTCGAAATCGAAGATCGATGTGCGGCTCACGGTGTTGCCCTCGTTGATCGTCACCGTGCCCTCGGCGCGGGATTCGCGCGCATAGAACGCGCGTGGCGGCGCCGCGCGCCGGACCGCAGCGGCCTCGATCACGCGCGCGGTCGCCTCCGGCCGCACGACCTGGCGGCCATCCGGCGCCCCGGCGAACCGCGCGCGCACCTTGGCGCCGTCGTTCAGCACGACCTCCAGCGGTTCGTCCGTTTCGATCGAGGCGACCGCATCGCGTTTCACGGCGAATGGCTTGGTGTACGGCGGATCGATCATCACTTCCTTGGCGTCCACGCGCGTGACGCGACCGGTGATGACATCGCCGTTCTGCATGACGATCCGGTCGGCCAGCACCGTGGCCGGGACGAAGAGGAGCGCCAACAGGAGGCAAACGAAGGGGGGCAGGAGCTGGGGCCGGTTCATTCGGTATTCCGGGGCTGCAGTGGTCAGTCGGGGCCGGCGGTCAGCGCGAGAGCACGCGCCGCGCGGTCGCTAAAAAGGGGCAATGGTACTGGCTCGTTCGGGCCGTTGAAAGACGCCGCTATTTCAACTGCTCGGTCGCGGCGAAACTGCGATACGGCGACAGCTGTTCGAATACCGCCTCGTCGCCGGGCTCGAGGTCACCGCTGACCAGTCGCGCGAGGAACGTGCCGAGGCCCGGCCCGAGCATGAACCCCTGGCCGCACATGCCGACGGCTTGGGCGAAACCCTCGATCTCGCGTGACCAGCCGACGATGGGCGCGCCGTCCGGCGTCATCGGATAGAGCCCCCGCCAGGTGCGCCGCACCTTGATGTGGCGCAACCGCGGCATGATGTCGATCATGCGTCGCGAGACCAGCGGCAGGAAGCTGGAGGTCTCGCGCCGGTCGGTGCCCACGATGGGCGGATCCGGCGTGATGCAGAACACGACCTGCCCGGTGTGGTGCTGGTAGAAATAGAAATTGGCCGAGCCGGGCAACGGCCGGGTGTCGACCACCATCGGCTCCAGGAACCGGGCGACCGGCTCGGTCACGCCGCCTTCGTGCGAATCCGGCGTCACCGGCACGTCGAGACCGGCCAGCCGCGCCACGTCGCGGGCCTGCGCGCCGGCCGCATTGACGACCACCGGGGTGGCATAGCGGGCGCGGTCCGTTCGCACGCTCCGCACCCGCCCGCCGTCGGTGTCGATTCCGGTGACGGTCTCGCCGAAACCGAACTCGGCCCCGAGGGCGCACGCCCGATCGTAAAAGGCGTGCAGCGTCAGCAGGGGCGACGCGTTGCCGTCCTCCGGTGACAGGGTGCCGCCGAGCAACCCCTCGGCGCGCAGCGCCGGCACCGCGGTCAACAGCGCATCGCGGTCCAGCCAGTCGATGTTCAGCCCATGGGCGTGTTGCACCGTCAGCAGGTCGTTCAGCACCTGCGCCTCGTGCTCGCGGTAGGCCACGAAGGTGTAGCCGCCGGTATGCCACTCGATGTTGTGGCCCCAGGTTTCCTCCCAGGTCGACAGAATCTCGATGCTCTTCAGGCCGATGCGGATTTTCGCGACATCCGAGTGGGTCGCACGCACGCCGCCGATCGCCGCCTTGTTGGCGCCCTGGCCGACACTGGCGTAACGGTCGAGCACGCGCACCCGCAACCCGGCCTGCGCCATGAAGTACGCGGCCGGCACGCCGACGCTGCCGGCGCCGATGATGACGGCGTCGTAACCGCGCCCGGAGCCCGTCACGGCTCGACCCCGTTGCCGGCGCCGCAGAACACGCCGAGCGGCACCTCCACGAACAGGGGCCGATCGGTATTGCGCGTGACCCGCTCCGGACCGACGCCCTCCTGGCGGAACAGGGTGTCGACCAGGTTGCCGCAGGTTTTCGCGCCGCAGGCGCCCATGCCGGTGCGGGTGACCGTCTTGATCTCGTTGACATCGCGCATGCCGGCCCGGATCAGCGCGCGAATCTCGCCGGCCGTGACCCGCTCGCAACGGCAGACGATGGTGTCGTCCGTCATGCGCCGGACCCAGTGATCCAGCGGCAGGCCGACGTCGGGCGACTGCACCTGGATGCCGGCGATGCGCGGGGCGATCGACGCCGGCGCCTTGAGACGGAGCAGCACCGTGCGATCCATTTTTCGGCCGGCGGCCACCTTGGACACCTCGGCCTGGCCCAGCGCGACGCCCTCGGTGTCCAGCACCGTGACGAGATCACCGGGGCGGATTTCGTCTTTGCCGAACTCGTGGGCCAGCGACACCGTCGGCCAGTCGCTGTCCTTGCGGTAGTCGACCAGGGTGATCGCGAGCCCGGGGCAGATCGTCACGCACTTGGTGCAGCCGTTGCAGACCGCGCCGATTTCGTCACCGATGAAGCGCGGCCGGCCGCGCATGTCCGCGCCGGTGGAGATGGCCTGTTGCGGGCACGCCGACGTGCAGGGATCGCAGGGAATTTCCTGATCGCAATGAAAGACGACCGAGACGCCCTCGCGAGCCTCCGGAATCGCTTCCTCGGCCACCGGTCCCGGTTTCGACTTCAGGATCTGCTCGATGCGGGCCCATTCCTCCGGTATTTCCGGCGCGTCGAGCGCCAGCGCCCGGGCGATCGACACGCCCTGGATCTTGCCGGAAAAGATCGCGGCCGAAGCCTCCGCGATTTCGGCCGCGTCGCCGGCCGCGAAGGCCTGCATGCCGAACGCCCGCGCCTTCTGGTAGAACTCGTCGCAGGGGTTCAGGCCAACGGCGATGAGCACGGTATCGCAGGCGAAGGAGCGCTCACTGCCGGGCACGATGGCGCCGTCCGGATCCAGCGCGGCAATGGTCACCGACTCGACGTGGTCGACGCCGTTGGCGCTGACGACCGTGTGGCGGGTGTGGATCGGCACGCCCATGCGCACCAGCTTGTCCTTGTGCACCTTGTAGCCGCCGCACTCGGGCAGCGCCTCGACCAGGCCGACCACGTCGATACCGGCCTGCAGGGCATGGTAGCCGGCGATCAGGCCGACGTTGCCGCCGCCGACGATGAACAAGCGCTCGGCCGGCCGCACCAGGTCCCGGTTGACCAGGGTCTGGAAGGCGCCGGCGCCGTACACGCCGGGCAGCGTGTTGCCGGGGAAGGTCAGCGAGCGCTCGCGCGCGCCCGCGGCGACGAGCACCGCGCGCGGACGGATCAGCACGTAGGTTCGCCCGTGGCGCACGACACCGACCTTGTGGTCGCTGAAGACCGCCACCGCGTTCGTATTGAGCCAGCAGCTGACGTTCGGATACTGGGCGACTTCCTGCGCCAGCAGCGTCGCGATGTCGATGCCGCGCGTGCCGGCGTGCACCTCGTCGACCGAACCGAAAAACTTGTGGGTCTGCAGTACGAGCTTGCCGCCCAGGCGGTCCTTGTCATCGACCAGCAGCACCTCGGCGCCGGCCTTGCCGAGTTCGACCGCCGCCGCCAGCCCGGCCGGACCGCCGCCGATGATCAGGGCGTCGACCGCCTGCTCGGCGATGTCGTGGAAGACCGGTGGCGCGACCGTCGCGGGCAGCTCCGGGACGCCATCGAGCGAGCGGACGTCCATGCCCGGGCGCACCGGCTCCATGCAGGCTTTGACGGCCAGCCCGTCGGCCACCACCATGCACTGCGCGCACTGGCCGTTGGCGCAGAAAATGCCTTGCGGACTGCCGTCGCGCGCATGGTGGCCGAACACGTGGATGCCGCTGGCGAAGAGCGCCGTGGCGATCGTTTCACCGTCCTGCGCTTCGAGGGGTTGCCCGTTCCAGCGAAAGGTGACGGTCTCACGATCGGGCGCCGTGAGAATCGGGTGCTCGCGAATGCGGCGCGGGTTCGCGCACGGGTCCTGTGACGGCGCGTTTTCTTTTTTCATGGGTCCCGGAATTCTGGTGCGTTCCGGCTATCGAGTATACCGGCCGAGGTTGCAGAACTGGGGGCTTGCGCCGCGTTTTCGGCATCCAGATCAATCGGCTAGCCATCACCGGGCCGAACCCGGCGTGACCGCGCGCATTGCCGCACGAGCCGGCCGGGCGAGCCGCCGCGCATGAACCGTGCGATCGGTCACCGGGCGTTCACCCCACGTCGGTCGCGAACGACGGACGCCGTGAGACCGCGCCGGACGGTGCGCCCGCGTGATTCCATGTTCGGACGACCCGGGTTATCCTTGCGGCGGAATCGCAAACAGGAGCGGGACAATGGCCACCGGCAACCATGATTCGTTCGGTTTTACCGCGTTCGCGTGGCGCTGGGCTGCGGCCACGGCGCTGGTGCTGATCTCGTTCAACCCCAGCGGCCACTCCTGGTTCCACTGGGTCTACGAGGCCCTGTCCGCCGAAGGCCTGACGGCCGTGCACTACTTCACGGGCGTTCTGCTGCTCGCCGCCTGGACCGTGTTCCTCGTCGCCACCCAACGCAGTCTCGGCACACTGGGCATCGTCATTCTGATCGCGCTGGTCGGCACCGGTCTCTGGCTGCTGGTCGACGTGGGGGTGATTCGCATCGAATCGAGGCAGGCGGTTACCTGGCTGGTTCTGTTCGCGCTGGGCCTGGTCCTGGCTGTCGGCCTCAGCTGGTCGCACGTGTGGCGCCGGCTCAGCGGCCAGCTGGAAGTCGACGACGACGACGGCTGAAGATTGGTTCTGCTCAGGCCGGCCCGGCGCTGAGGCAGAAATCCAGCGCCGCCGCCAGATTGACGACGGCCGGTTCACTCAGGCCGGTGTGCAGTTCCCAGCGATGGCCCTGCAGCTCCAGCAGACCGGC
>JARROJ010000011.1:0-54757 GCA_037384065.1 Lysobacterales bacterium | reverse complement strand
CGCAGGGCGCCCAGCGAAATCCGCCGGGCAGTTCCGCGCGGCTGGCGTCGACGAAAACGACGTGCTCGAACCGGGACGCCAGCAACGCGTCCTCGACCTGTAACTGATAACGGTACTCGGCCTGCCCGGCGAATCCCGGGGTTCGCTCGACCCGGTCGAGAAACGCCCAGCCCAGGCCATCGTCGCTCCGCGCGCTGTTGCCGATTCCGAACACCAGGGTATCCGGCCCGAAGCGCGGCCGCGCCCACCCCGTCGTCGCGGCCATCACGCCCCCTCGCGCACGCGCTCCGCGATGAGCCGGCCGTCGGCGTCGAGCAGTTCGACGATCAGCGGCATGCCGCCCATCGCGTGCGTCGCACAGCTCAGGCAGGGATCGTAGGCGCGCACGGCCACCTCGAACTGGTTCAGGACGCCGTCGCTGATCTCGTGTTCGTGCTCCAGGACGTTCTGCGCGACCCAGCGCACCGCCTGGTTCATCGGCTCGTTGTTGTGCGTGGTGGAGACGATCAGGTTGCACTTGGTGATGCTGCCCTTCGCGTCCGCCTGGTAGTGATGGATCAGGGTGCCGCGCGGCGCCTCGATGACGCCGACGCCTTCGCCACGTCGGTTCATCGGGGGCCGCTCGTCGGTGCCGAGGATGTCGGGGTCGAGCAACAGCTCGTGGATCGCCTCGGCGCAATGCAGCAGTTCGATCAGCCGCGCCCAATGCGAGTGCATCGTGTGGTTGTTCGTCTTGCCGTTGGTGTAGGCCCGGAATTCACGCAATTCGGCGTCGGCCCGCGGCGTCGGGATGTAATCGCAAACGTTGAGCCGCGCCAGCGGTCCGACGCGGTTCCAGCCCCCGCTGCGACCGAGTTGGCGCAGGTAGGGGAACTTCATGTACGACCACTTTTCGACCCCTTCGCCGAAGTACTTCAGGTAGTCCTCGCCGTCGATGTCGTTCAGCGTGACCTTGCCCGCGGCGTCGATCGCGCGCAGATTGCCGTCGTAGAACTCCAGCGCGCCGTCCGCCGCGACCAGGCCGAGGTGCCCCGAGGGATAGGACGCGAAGCGATCCAGCCAGGCGTAATGCCGGTCGTGATAGTCCTTGATGAAACCGACGATGTCCTGCGCCCACTGGATCATCGTATCCACCGGTGGCGCACCGTTTGCGGTGAGGAAACGGTCCCGTTCGTGCGCGTGAAACGTCTTGTGCACGCCGCCCGGTATCGCCGTGATGCCGTGGATCTTCTTGCCGGCCAGCGCGCGGATCAGTTCCTGTCCGAACTGGCGCATCTGGATGCCGCGGCGGGCCAGGTCCTCGTGCTCCAGCGCGACCGCGACCACCGAACGCTTGGCGACCGGCGCGTCGACGCCGAACAGCAGGTCGGGCGAGGCCAGGTAGAAGAAATGCAGCGCGTGCGACTGGAAAATCTGCGCGAAATGCAGCAGGCGTCGAATCTTGGTCGCGGTCGGGGTCAGGTCCTGTGGGCCCACACCGTAAATCCGGTCGACCGCCTTCGCCGCGGCCAGGTGATGGCTGACCGGGCAGATCCCGCACAGGCGCTGCACCAGCGATGGCGCCTCCCAGTAGGGGTGCCCCTGGATGAAACGCTCGAAGCCGCGGAACTCGACGACGTGGAAGCGAGCCTGGTCGACGTGGCCCTGGTCGTCCAGTTGCACCGTGATCCGCCCGTGGCCCTCGACGCGGGTGACGGGATCGATCGTGATCTTGTTGGGTTTCGACATGGCGCCCTCGCTCAGTCGTACTTGAACTCGGAGTACGTGACGGACAGCGGCTGGCCGGACAACAGGCCGAGCAGCGACTTCCAGATATGGTTGGCATCCGGCGGGCAACCCGGAATGAAGTAGTCGATTTCGACGATTTCGCTGCAGGCGTAGACCTTGTCAAGAATCTTCGGCAGGTCTCCGTGGTACGGCACCACCCCGCCCTCGTCGGACTGCGAGGACGCGCTGTTCAGGTAGGCCTCCTCGAGGCATTCGTCGAGCGGAATGGTATTGCGCATCGACGGGACCCCGCCCCAGATCGCGCATTCGCCGATGGCGACCAGCACGTCACACTTGCGGCGGAACTCGCGCAGCGTTTCGACGTTGTCGGAGTTGCAGCAGCCACCTTCGATCAAGCCGATGTCGCATTGCCCCGTGAAGGTCTTGATGTCGTTGATCGGTGAACGGTCGAACTCGACCAGCCCGACCAGGTCGAGCAAGCGCAGATCGATGTCGAGCAGCGACATGTGGCAACCGAAGCACCCCGCCAGGGACGCCGTGGCGACCCGCTTGCGGGTCGTGGGCAGCGGCAGCGGGTCTTCCGGCGCATCGTTTCTCGTTCGCACCGACTCCATGTCGAACCGCCGCATGCCGAAGGGCCGCGCACGCGATTGTCCGCGCACGATGATCGCCCCGGTCGGGCAGATGTGCATCGCGCGAATGGCCTGCTCGTCGCTCAGGCGGGCCTCCTCGACGTAGTCGATGCCGACGTGGGTCGCGCTGCCGCGCTGATTCAGCGCGAACACGGCCTTGCCGTCGTCGGTGAACACTTCCTGCACGCAGCGGCCGCACTTGATGCAGCGATTGTGCTCGAGAATCATGCGCTTGGGATTGAAGTCGATCAGCCGGTTTTCGAAGATGTGCGGAAAACGGGACTGCTTGACGCCGAGTTCGTAGGCCATGTGTTGCAGGTCGCAGTCGCCGCTCTTCTCGCAACCCGGGCAGAAATGGTTGCCCTCGGAAAACATCATCTCGACGATCGCCTGGCGAACGTCGTTCAGCTCGGGCGTGTCGACCTCGACCACCATGCCGTCGCGCACGGTCTCGGTACAGGCCGGCCCCGGCACGCCGTTGATGGTGCAGGTGCAGACCCGGCAGGTGCCGAGCGGCGGTTCGATTTCGGGGTAGTAACACAGGCTGGGGATGAAGATGCCGTTCTCGTTCGCGACCTCGACCAGGCTGCGCCCGGCGGCTGCGCGAATCTCGCGGCCGTCGATCGTGATCGTGACCTGCTGTTTCGCGCCGTCGCCGCCGTTCGTTTTCCCGCGGGCCCGGTCCTTCGCCTTGCCGCTCACGGCGCTTTTCACTGTGTTCATCGTTGCATTCCCCCGTGTCAGCTGCCGAATCGGTCATAGGTGCGTACGGCTTCGTCGAGGTCGAACCCCCGGCTGAGCCGCTCCGGGTTCGCCGCGCTCTGGCCGCCGAATACCTCCGGGAATTTATCGATGGCTCCCAGCAAGGCATTGGGCGCGGTCTTGCCCAGGCCGCAACGACAGGTCGTCTTCATGATGTTTCCCCAGGCGCGAACGTCCGCTACATCGGTCGTGTGCGCGAGCCGGTTCGAAAACAGTTCGAGTTTCTTCTGCAGGATGAAATTGCCGCCGCGACAGGGCGTGCACAGGCCGCAGGACTCCTGCTTGAAGAAGCGGTTGTAGTTGGCGAGGATTTCCAGGATGTCGCGTTGCCGGTTGAAAATCATCACCGAGCCGCCGCACGGCAGATCGTCCAGCGCGATCCTGCGATCCGCCTCGTCGAGCGAGACGCATTCGCCGGACGGGCCGCTGACCTGGATGAAGCGCGGGCGGTCCGCCGCGCACAGTTCGAGCACCCGGCGCAAAGTGATGCCCCATTCGACTTCGTAGATGCCCGGCAGGCGGCAGTCGCCCGAGACACTGAGCAACTTGGTGCCCGGCGAGGCCGGCGTGCCGACGGCCAGGAAGCGGTCGGCGCCGAGTTGAATGATGCGCGCCGCCGCGCAGAACGTTTCGACGTTGTTGACGACGGTGGGTTTTTGCAGGAACCCCCGTTCGGTCGGGTAAACGCGCTTGTTGCGGGGCTCGCCGCGCAGGCCCTCAAGGGAGTTCAGCAGCGCGGTTTCCTCGCCGCAGACATAGGCGCCGGCGCCAAGCTGCAGGCGGATGTCGAAGTTGAAATCCGGCACGCCGCCGATGTTCCGGCCCAGCAGGTTCATCTTGCGGAAATGGTCGATGGTCTGCTGCAACTTGGCCCGCAACCAGGTGTACTCGGCGCGCAGGTAGATGATCCCGTGCTCGGCGCCCACCGCATAGGCCGCAACGACCATGCCCTCGAGCACCAGGCCGGGCAGCGCGTTCATCAGCACGCGATCCTTGAAGGTGCCCGGTTCGCCCTCGTCGGCGTTGCAGACGATGTATTTCGGCGTGCCGGCCGCCTTGCGGCAGGATGCCCACTTGATGCCGGCCGGGAAAAATGCGCCGCCCATGCCGCGCAGCCCGGACTTGCGGATTTCGGCCAGCACGGCCTCCGGTTTCAGGGCCGGCAGGCGGCCCACGGCGACGCCGGGATCATAGTCGCGCAACAGGATCGCGCGGTCGCCGTCCGGCACGCTGCGAATGTGGTCCGGCACCGGGTCGCAGATCTCGGCCGGCTCCGCCCCCTGCCGAAGCTGGCCCACGATGTCCCGGATTTTCATGCTGTTGAGGTGGGTGAAGGGCTGGAAATTGATCAGCGCGGCGGGTTCCATGTCGCTCAGGCCGATGCAGGCCGTCTCGAACAGGCCCCAGCGCCCACTCGGGTCCACGCTGCCGAAGCGGCCGCCGGTGTATCGCTCGAAGGCGTCGCGCATGCGCTCGAACCCCTTGCTGGCGGCCACCGGGCTGTTGTTCAGGTAGACCGTGAAGGCGCCCTTGGGCCGGCGGTGAAAGAAATGGTAGAAGGAAATCACCCCCTCGATGTCAATCGTCGAGACACCGAGAGCCGCCGCCGCCTCCTCGACGTCCGCCGTGCGAATGTGACCGTGCGCGTTTTGCGCCCGCCACAGGAAGTCGAGCAATTCCGTTCGCTGCATTCCCGCACGGGGTCGCGGCCGAACCGCCTTTTTGGCTTTTCTCGTCGTCACGGCAGGCTCCTTGTCCTGGGGGCTCGCGGAGCGGCCGCTGCGAAAGAGTCGGCGCTGAATCCCCGCGTTCCGGAGTCGCCTCAACCATGCGCCGAACAGCGATCGAGCAGCCATGATGCAGGTCAAAATAGTCCCAAAGATCAAACTAATTGCCCGCTGACTTGACAGGTGTCATGCGACTTCGTGGCGTCACTTGCCACGTGCCGGCAGGTCGATGGCGGCCGCCCGGGTTGCCGCCCGGACACGACCCCGCGGGACCGCGGGTCGGCGGTGGCGAAGCTCGGTCCGGCGACGCCCGTCGCGCCCGCACTGCGCGAAACCGGCGGCAACGGCCCCGCGCTCCTTTATAATCCGGCCATGAGCCCCACCGCCGACCCTGCCGGCTGGAACATCCTGCCGCCCGCCACCCTTCCGCCGGAGGAGCGACTCGGCCACGTGCGTGGCTGCAGCGATTTCGCCGCCCAGCTGCTCGACCGGTTTCCGGACTGGATCGACGGCCTGGACGAACCCGGTGTCCCGACGATCACGACGCTCAGCAACGCGCTGAAGGAACATGGCCTGGAAACCGGCCTGCGGCGCTTCCGGAACCGCGAGATGTTGCGCATCGTCTGGCGCGACCTGTGCGGCACCGCGACACTGGGCGCAACGTTTGCGAGCCTGACCCGCCTCGCCGAATTGTGCCTGCAGGCCGCAATCGAGGAACACGAGCGGCGCCTGGTTGAAAAACACGGCACGCCGCGCGGCGCGGACGGGCGCCCGCAACGCATCTTCGTCATCGGTCTCGGCAAGTTCGGCGGCGGCGAGCTGAACCTGTCCTCGGACATCGACATCGTCTTCTGTTATCCGGAATCGGGCAGCACCGACGGTCGTCGCAGCCTCGACAACGATCCGTTTTTCACGCGCCTCGCACGGGCCGTGATCGCCAGCCTCGCGGAAATCACCGAGGACGGCTTCTGCTTCCGCGTCGACACCCGCCTGCGGCCGTTCGGAACGGCCGGACCGCTGACGTCCAGCCTGGCCGCGCTGGAACAGTACTACCAGCGCGAGGGCCGCGACTGGGAGCGCTACGCGCTGATCAAGGCGCGGCCGGTAGCCGGCGATCGCGAGGCCGGCAACCGCTTCATCGAGGACGTCCGGCCGTTCGTCTATCGCCGCTACATCGACTACAGCGCCATCGAGGCGCTGCAGGAGATGCACGCCAACGTGCAGCAGGATGCACGCCGCAAGGACCGGCTCGACGACATCAAGCGCGGCCCCGGCGGCATCCGCGAAATCGAGTTCCTGGCCCAGAGTTTCCAGATTCTGCGCGGCGGGCGGGAACCGGCGCTCCAGACGCCGTCGCTGGACGGCGCGCTGAGCGCCATCGAACAGCTGGGGTTGCTGACGCCGGAAGCGGTCGGTGAGATCCGGAACGACTACGCGTTCTTGCGGCTGCTCGAAAATCGCATCCAGGCGCTGCGCGACCAGCAGACCCACCGCTTGCCGGCCGACGCGGACCGGGCCCGCATCGCCCAAGCGATGGCGGAGCCCGATGTCGAATCACTGGAGACCGGCATTGAGCGGACGCGCCGCCGCGTGGGTGAGCGCTTCGGCGGGATTTTCCCGAACCGGCCGGATCTGCCCGGCGCCGAGCACTGGAACACGCGGTGGCAGCAACTGCATGGCCGCCGCCAGGACGTCGCGGAAGCGCCGGAACGCGACGCTGAAGACCCCCTGGCGCTGTTCGTGCGCCGTCTCGACCGCATCGCGCTGAGTCAGCGGGCCAACCAGCGCCTGAACCGTTTCATGCCGGGGCTGCTGCAGCGCCTGGACGAACGGCATCCGGACCGGGAAACGCTGAACCGGGTGTTCGACCTGGTGCTGGCGATCTGCCGGCGCAGCGCCTACCTGGTGCTGCTGGTCCAATACCCCAAGGCCCTCGACCGCATGCTCGGCCTGTTCGAGCGCAGCGCCTGGATCGCGGCCAAAGTCATCCGCTTTCCCGCGCTGCTCGACGAGCTGATCGACCCGGCGCTCGGCCGGCAACTGCCCGAGCGCGCGGAGCTCGAGGCCAGCGTCGATCGCATTCTGCTGACCGCGCAGGGCCCCGAGGCCATTCTGGAGGGCCTCAACTACCTCAAGCTCGCGACCGAGTTGCGCGTGGCGGTCGGCCAGTTGCAGGGCGGCCTGCCGGGAGCGGATGCCCTGCCGATCCTGTCCGACCTCGCTGCCGCGCTGCTGCGGGGCGTCCTGATCGTGGCGGGACGCGAGATCGAGGTGCGGCACGGCCGCTTTTCCGGTGACGGGCCCGTGGATGAGGACCGCCTGCGCCCGCCGGCCGCGCTGGCCGTGATCGGGTATGGCAGCCTGGGCGCCGCCGAGCTCGGTTACGGTTCCGACCTCGACCTGGTTTTCCTGTTCGAACCGCGCGGCGCGCAGTCGGATGGCGCGCGACCGCTGGCGCCGGAACAGTACTTCGCCCGCCTGGCGCAGCGCGTGCTCAGTTTCCTGACCGTCATGACCCCGTCCGGCCGGCTGTACGACGTCGACACGCGGCTGCGCCCCAACGGCCGCGCGGGATCGCTGGTCAGCGGCATCGAGGCGTTCCGGGAGTATCAGCTGAACGACGCGTGGACCTGGGAACTGCAGGCCCTGACCCGGGCCCGCTTCATCGCCGGCAGCCCGGCGCTGGCCGCGCACTTCACCCGGATCCGCCAGGACGTGCTGTGCCGCGAACGCGACGAGGCCCGGCTCGCGGCCGAACTCGGCGAGATGCGCGAGCGCATTCGGCAGGAACAGGCGGCGCGCCGGGGCGAAGCGCTGGCGGCCTCGCCCAAGCACGGTCCGGGCGGGCTGGTCGACATCGAGTTCGCCACCCAGCTCGGCGTGCTGGCCAGCGCGCGACGGTATCCCCGCGTGATCCGGGCGACCGGCACCCGCGACCAACTGCAGGAGCTGGCCGCCATCGGTTGGCTCGATGACGGCGCGGCGCAGCACCTGCGCGCCACCATGGACTGCCTGCGCCAGCAGCGGCTGATGGCGGTCCTGGTCGGCGGCTCCGCCGCCGACTGTCCGGGGCTCGACGAAGCGGCGCGAATCGTCGAGCGCAAGCTGCAGTCAGGGGCCGGCTGAGGAAACGCTGTCACAAACGCCACTCGCTGCCTTAGAATAGGCGGCTGAACAACCGCGCACCACAGGAAGCCTGGAATGACGCACCCGACCGACGCCAGCGATTCGAGCCTGGAACCCGCCAACACCCAGCGCGAGTACGAGGTCCACCGACAGGACCTGCCGCTGTCCTGCCCGATGCCGGGACAGAAACTGTGGAACTCGCACCCGCGTGTCTACCTGCCGATCGAAGAGACCGGCAGCGCCAGCTGCCCCTACTGCGGCGCCCGGTACCGCCTCGTCGACTGAGGCCGCCCGCTGACGACGGCCCCGAGCGGTCGCGCCCGGCCGCAACGAAACGGCGCGCGTTGCGGCGCCGGCATTGCCGGTCGGCCCCGCGTCAGCGCTTCCAGGCGGCCGCCCACAGCCCGACCAGGACCCATACCAGGGACGAGGTGTAGGTGCCGTAGATCGCGAAGTGCGAATTGAGGGGAAACAGCACCAGCACCAGCGCCACCACGTAGGGAAACGCCTCCTGGCGATTGGGCGGCGACATGCCGCGCCACGTCCGCCAGGCCAGCACGAATCCGGCCAGCAATCCGAGCAGACCGATGGTGCCGGTATCGGCCATCACCTCCAGCACGACGTTGTGCGCATGCGTGGCGTGCGTGCCCTCGTCGTGTTCATGACGCAGCACCGCGTAGTCTTCCGGCGTCGCGTAGTGCGCGTAGGCCACCGGAAAGGCGCGCACACCGACGCCGTTGACCGGGTGGTTGCGGTACATCACGATACTGGTGCGGAAGATCGGCAGCCGCCAGGACGACGCATAGTCGATCGACGACGCCACGCCTTCGGTCATCGTCAGCGTGCGCGCGACGCGTTCCTGCACGGTCGGCGAGACCAGATAGGTGACGGCGATCACGGCCAGCGTCAGCACGGGAATCGTCACCGTCGCGCCCCGCAGGTCGCGGTTGTCACGGCGCAGCATCAGCACGAAGTAGGCGAACACGACCATCCCGATCGCCAACCAGCCCGAGCGCATGCCCGAGATCATGACGGCGCCGAGGATCAGCGCGAAGCTGGTGCCCCAGGCCCAGGCCGGCCAGCGCCGCCGCGTGTACTCGAAGACCAGCGGCGAGAGCATGGCCAGGGTCGGCCCGTAGAACTGGTATTTCTCGTTGAACAGTGCGTTCAGCCGGTCCGGGTGCAGCGGCACGCCCAGCAGATCGACCCCGAAGGCCAGCTGGATGAAACCGTCGATCGCCCAGAAAAGCAACAGGTACGTGGTCCATCGCAGCACCTGCCAGCGCAGCGACGCGGTGTGCAGGAGCACGCCGATGCTCAGTGCCGCCGCCAGGTAGCGCACCGCGGCCAGTGACGTCGTCCAGCTTTTTTCCGGCAGAAAGGAGTCGAAGCTCGACAACAGGATCGGCAACCAGAAGCAGAGGAACAACGCCAGCACCAGCGGCAGCAGGGTCCGCACACGCGCGCGGTACTCCGCTCGGCGCAGCAGGAACGGCAGGCTCAGCGCGAACAGGCTGAGCGGCAGTTCGGCCAGGCGGTGGAACGGCAACAGCGCGAAAAACGAGACGGCCAGCCAGGCCGGCCATTCGTGCTGCAGGCGGCGGAACAGAATTTTCATGACTCTCGACTCCCGATCAGGTCGCGGTAGACGGCCAGGTGTTTGCGCATCGACGCCTCCAGGCTGAACGCCGTGCTCTCCGGCACCCGGGGCGGGGCGTCCAGAAAGGCCCGGGTGCGTGCTTCGAGACCCGCGTAATCGAGCGGCTCCACGGCGCCCGCCGGAAACATCTCGGCCAGGATTTCAGCCGCGCCGCCATGGTTCCAGGCAATCATCGGCCGGCCCAGGCAGAGCGTCTCGAGCACGGTGCGCCCGAACGCCTCGGGCGGGTCGTTGGACAGGTTGAACACCAGCTCCGACGCGGCCATCCAGTCGCGGATGTCGAGACGGTCCCCGGTGAACGTCAGGCGGTCGGCGATCCCCATTCGCGCAGCCAGCGTCTCGAGTTCGGCCTGGTAGCGCGATCCGGCCCGGCAGCCACCGACGATCAGGCCGTGGATGTCCGGGTAATCGTTCTGCAGGGCGTCGATCAGGTGCAGAAAGTCGACGTGACCTTTCCAGCGCGTCACCCGCCCGGGCAACATCAGCCAGCGACGGCCGGCGAGTTCGGGAAACGCCGTCTCGACGCCTTCCCGCCATCCGGGCGGCGGGGTATGGCCAAAGGGAAACTGCGTCCGGTCGGCGCCGCCGTGAATCGTCACGATGTCCTCCGGCTGCGCGGCCGGGTAGTTGCGCAGCGTGTAACGGCGGATGTGCTCCGACACCGCGATCGTACGCCGGCCGCGCGCCATGATGGAGCTGTAGGCGCTGACCGAGTAGTGGCCGTGCATCGTGGTCAGGAACGCCGGCCGCTGCGCCGCATCCACGCGCTGCAGCGCGCGCCAGCAGATCCACGCCGGCAGGCGCGAATGGACGTGGACGATGTCCGGCCGCTCGGTTGCGAACCACTCGGCCAGGCGCCGGATGTAGCGCAGCGTCGCCAGACGTTTGCGGCCGATCGGCCAGTCCAGGTGTTCGGCGCCGCAGGCGCGAACCCGGTCGCCGATCGGTCCGTCGGCCGCGATCACCGTGACCCGGTGTCCCCGGCCGGTCAGGTACTCACTCAGTTCGGTGGCCACCAGCTCGGAGCCGCCGACGTTGAGCGCGACGAGGGCCTGCACTACGTGCATCGTCGAAGGGTCCTGGCGGGTGGGCGGTGGGTCACGGGCGGGCTCCGGCTGGCGAACGATTATTCTACAGGCTCGGCCGGCCGTTGCCGCTCAGATCATCGACCGCAGGATCGCCGCGGTAATCACGGCGATGGTCAGCAGGAAAAAGATGCGGATTACGTTTTTCATCGCGTTGTGTTCCTTTTGCTGCGGCGGTTTTCAGCGGCTCAGTCGTAAAAGGGCGGCTCGCCGTCGGGCCGGGTCTTGAACCGGCGGTGAATCCACCAGTACTGCTCCGGCGCGCCGCGGATCTTCTCTTCGAAGATCCGGTTGATCCGCGCCAGGTCGGCCCGCACGTCCCCGCTCGGAAAGCCGTCCAGCGGCGCATCGAAGCGCACCGTCCAGGTTCCGCTTGGCGCGTCGAAGACCGGGTACATCGGCACCACCGCGCAGCCGCTGAGCTGAACCAGGCGCACCGTCGCCTCCAGGGTCGCCGTTTCGATGCCGAAAAACGGCGCGAATACGCTGCGGTCGGCGCCGAAATCCTGGTCGGGCGCGTACCAGATCGCTTCGTTGCGGCGCAAGGCGCGCAGAATGCCGCGCGTGTCCCGGTTGCGGATCGCGGCAGCCGCATAGGATTCGCGGCTCCGGTTCTGGTACCACTCCAGGACCGGGCTGCGCAGCGGACGGTAGACCGGGTGGGTTTCCGGTGCCGCGAGACAGTTGATCCGCCCGCCCATCTCCAGGCAGGTCACGTGGGCGGTGATCAGCATGGTGCCCTTGCCGCCGGCGCGCGCCGTGTCGAGATGCTCGGCGCCCTCGACCCGCGCCACGCGGCGGACCCGCGCCTCGGCGGCCGACCACGACCAGCAGGTTTCGAACAGCATGCGCGCGAGCGAGCGAAAATGCGCGGCCAGCAGCCGTTCACGGCGCTCGGGCTCCCAATCCGGAAAACAGCGCTCCAGGTTGCGCTCGGCGATGCGCCGGCGACGTCCGGCAAGCCGCAGCAGCAAACCGCCGAGCGGCACGGCCAGGCCGAAGCCCACGCGCCACGGCAACTTGCCGGTCAACCACATCAGCCCGACGGCCAGCCAGCCGGGCCAGTGTTGCGGGGCAAGGGAGGGTCGCGCCTGGCTGCGATTCGACATGGCCATATTGTCGCCGATGAGCTAAATTCCGTTCAATGCGCCGGTTCTACACCGTTCTGTTGTACCTCGTACTGCCTCTGGTGCTGCTGTTCCTGCTGCTGCGCAGCCTGCGCAATCCGGGCTACCGCGCGCGCTGGGGCGAGCGTTTCGGCCGCTTTGCCGCCCCGCGACGGACCGGTGGCATCGCGGTCCACGCCGCTTCGGTGGGTGAAGTCAACGCCGCCAGCGCCCTGATCGGCGCGCTGGCCCGGCAGTACCCGAATGAACCGCTGACCGTCACCACCTTCACGCCGACCGGTTCGGAGCGGGTCCGCGCCGGGTTCGGCGACGCGGCCTTTCACGTGTACGCCCCGCTCGACCTGCCCGGCGCCGTGCGACGATTTCTCGACCGCGTTCGCCCGCGGTTGCTGGTGGTCATGGAAACCGAGATCTGGCCGAACCTGTACGCCGAGGCGGCCGCGCGCGGAATACCGATCCTGATCGCCAATGCGCGGATTTCGCAGCGCTCCTTCGGCCGCTACCGGCGCCTGCAGGGGCTGACCGCCGAGGCGCTCGGCAATACGGCGCGCATCGTGGCGCAGAGCGCGGGCGACGCCGCGCGTCTGCGCGCTCTCGGCGCCGCGGACGAGCGACTGACCGTGACCGGAAACCTGAAGTTCGACGTGAACCTGCCACCCGGGCTGGTCGAGGAAGCGGAAGCGATTCGCGTGGCCTGGGGCGCGCAGCGGCCGGTGCTGGTCGCCGGCAGCACGCACGAACGCGAGGAAGCCGCACTGCTCGACGCGTTCCGGGGCGTGCTGACGTCTTTTCCCGACGCCCTTCTGGTGCTGGTGCCGCGCCACCCGGAACGCTTTGCGCGCGCCGCCCAGAGCGCGCGCAACGCCGGTCTGAACGTCGCCCTGCGCAGCAGCGGCGCGGCCTGCCCGGCCGACGTCCAGTGTTTCCTGGTCGACGCGATGGGTGAATTGTTGCGCTACTACGCGGTCGGCGACGTCGCCTTCGTCGGCGGCAGTCTGGAACCGGTGGGCGGACACAACGTGCTGGAACCGGCGGCGCTCGGCCGGCCGGTCCTGGTCGGTCCGCACACGTTCAATTTCAGCGACATCACGGCGCAGTTGATCGAAGCGGGCGCGGCGCGGCAGGTGGCCGACGGCGCCGCGCTCCAGGCGGCCGTCGTCGCATTGTTCGCCGACGCGGACGAACGCGACCGCATGGGGTCCGCGGCGCGTCGACTGGTGGCCAGTGGCCAGGGCGCGCTGGCGCGCACCCTGGACGAAATCGAACGGCTGCTTACTGCAGCAGCTGATTGACGACCTGCAGGTCTTCCGGCTGCAACAGGCCGGCCACCGCCTTCAGCTGCAGGTGGCGCAGGATGTACGCATGGCGGGCGATCGAGTTGTCGCGCTGCGCCTGGTACTTGCGCTGCTCGGCGATCAGCACGTCGACGATGGTTCGCGTGCCCACCTCGAAACCGGCCTGGGTCGCTTCCAGCGCGCTTTCCGCCGAGATCATGGCCTGGCGGAACGCCTCGACCTCCTGAATGCCGGCCAGCACCGCGCGATAGGCGGTTTCCGTCTGGCGCACCGCACCGCGCTGGACCTCTTCCAGATCACTGCCGGTGGCGTCGAGCAGGTAGCGGGCCTGCCGCGTCTGCGCGCTGACCCGGCCGCCCTCATACAGGGGCACGTCGAACACCAGCGAGACCCGCCAGTCGTCGGACGTCAGCTTGCCTTCGAAGATCTGGATGCCGTCTTCCCCCGGCACCGTGTAACGTGAATTGTTGTTTTCGAAGCGGCCGACGCTGCCGACCAGGTCGAGGGTCGGAAAATGGCCGGAACGGGCCAGGCGGGCCTGGGAATCAGCGATGTCGACGGCGGCGCGGGCCGCCAGCACGTTGGGGTTGCTCTGTAACGCCATCTGCACCCACTCCTGGGCGTTGGCCGGATCGGGGTCGACGAGGGGCAACTGCTCCTGCAGGGCGTCGTATTCCTCGAACAGCGTGCCGGTCACTTCCCGCAACGCTTCCTTGGCGTCTTCCAGGTTGTTCCGCGCAACGATCGCCCGGGCGCGCGCGTTGTCGTACGTCGCGCGGGCTTCATGCACGTCGGTCACCGCGGTCAGACCGACCTCGAAGCGCTGTTCGGCCTGCTCGTACTGGCGCTGGAAGGCCTTTTCCTCGGCCTCGGCGAAGGTCACGCCGTCCAGCAGCGTGAGCACCGTGAAGTAGCGCTCGGAAACCCGCAGGAGGAAGTCCTGGAAGGCCAGTTCGTACAGGGCCTCGGCCTGGGAAATCTGGCCCCGCGCGATGTCGAGCGACTCGTAATTGGCCTGGCGGTACAGGCTCTGGCGCAGGGAAACGTCGTAATTGACGGTGTCCAGCTTGTTCGTGCCCAGGTCGAAACTCTGGAATTCGGAACTCGACTCGCCGCGGTTCCACTGCGCGCCGGCGCCGATCTGCGGCAACAGGTTGGCGCGCGCGATGGACTTGGATTCGCCGGCCGCCTGGCGACGGAACTCGGCCGCCTGCAGGCGCGGGTCGTTATCCAGCGCCATGCCGTAAACGCCAACCAGATCGACGGCCTGCGCCGCCGGGGACAGCGCGAGCCCGGCGAGGGCCAGGCCAAACACGGTGGATTTGATCTTCATGCGGTGACTCCAGTCTGTAATTCCGCCATGCGTTCCTCGCCGTGGCGGGATCGCCTGATTAAAAGGTGAATTTCTGCGCCGGCGCCGCGCCTTCCAGCGCGGGCAGGTCGGTCTCGAACAGGCTTTCGACGGTCCACTCGCTGACGCTGAGCCGCGTCATCAGGAGCGCCTCCATCGCCGGTGAACGGCCGCGAAC
This sequence comes from Lysobacterales bacterium, assembly GCA_037384065.1. Classification (GTDB taxonomy): domain Bacteria; phylum Pseudomonadota; class Gammaproteobacteria; order Xanthomonadales; family SZUA-36; genus JABDPF01. The sequence continues at coordinate 40,086 of JARROJ010000011.1, read as the reverse complement.
CACGAACATGCGGCCACCCGGATTGACCCAGCCGAGGAAGGCTTCCGGGACCTCGAAGACCGAGCCGGTGACCACGACGACATCGTGCGCCTGCTCCGGCTGCCAACCGCTCATCACGTCGCCGGTGAACAATTCGACGTTGGAAACGCCCTGGTCGGAGAGTTTCGTGGCGGCCTCGCGGTGCAGTTCCTCGTGGATTTCGACACTGACGACGTGCTTCGCCATGGCGGCCAGGCAGGCCGTGACGAAGCCGCTTCCGGTGCCGATCTCGAGCACGGTCTCGTCCGGCTGGATATCCAGCGCCTGCAGCAACCGCGCCTCGATCTTCGGCCGCATCATGACCTGGCCGCAATCCAGCGGAATGTCGATGTCGGCGAACGCCAGCTTGCGATAGCGGACCGGGACGAAATCCTCGCGCTGAATCGTTTCCAGCAGTTCCAGCACCCGGCCGTCGAGGACCTCCCAGGGGCGAATCTGCTGTTCCACCATGTTGAATCGGGCTTGTTCGAAATTCATTTCGTTTTGTCCTGGCTGCGGGACCCGGCAGCTCGTTTGCGAACCGCAAAGCGTAAGCTTTTGGCAACGCCGTATCAAGCGAAAGAGTGCGTCCTGCTGACCGGCCGATTAAGTGCCATAAGTCACGCGGCCCGGCCATCGACCGCGGCGCGTCGCTTGCAGCGCTCACGCGGGGCAGGCTATCGTGCGCCGGTGCCGTTGCCCCGTCGAACCGGGGCGTGCCGGCGCCCGCGTCCGGCACCACAGCGAGGCCAACATTTTTGCAAGTTTCAGCGACGAAAACCGGTCATGGGTAGAGAGCGCAACGCACGCGCAGCGCGTTTCGACCGCCTGGCGCGGGCGCACGGCGCCGACCTGTATCGGTTCGCCGTGTGGCTGTGTGGCCACGAGGCCCTGGCCCGCGACCTGGTGCAGGAGACGTTTCTGCGCGCGTGGAAGGCGTTGGAGGCGCTGCGCGACGACGACGCGGCGCGCAGCTGGCTGATCACCATCCTGCGCCGCGAATACGCCCGCACCTTCGAACGCAAGGTGCCGCCGCTGGTGGATATCGACGCGGTCACCGTGACGGAGACCCGGGAGCCCGAACCGGACCGGCGCACCGAACGCGAACTGCTGCGCCAGGCGATCGCGCAATTGCCGCCGCGCTACCGCGAACCGTTGTTGCTGCAGGTCGTGGTCGGCCTGAGTTGCGCGGAAATCGCAGGGGCGCTCCAGATCGGCCAGAGCGCCGTCATGACACGGTTGTTCCGGGCGCGCGAGAAACTCAAGGCAAAGCTGCAACGGGACGGGATTACGGGGAACATCGATGGATCTTACTGAGTTCAGGCGCCGCCTCGGCGCGGAACCGGCCAGCCAGGACGCGGAGCTCCGCGCGGCGCGGCATGCAGGACCCGAATTCGAGGCCGCCGCGGCCGCCGCGGACCGCTTCGAGGCCGTGCTGCGGGACGCGGTCGAAGTGCCGGTGCCGGACGGGCTCGTCGACGAACTCGCGGCGCTACGGCCACGCCGGACCCGGTGGCATTGGCCGGCCGCGCTGGCCGCCAGCCTGCTGCTCGCCGCCGGCGCGGCGGGCCTCGCGTGGACGTTGCGGCCGAGCTGGGACAGCGTCGAGGACTACGTGGTCGCACACTACCGCCACGACGGGCCCGGCCTGCTCGAGCGGCTCGGCACGGCCGAACCGGAGGATGCGCAGGCGATGCTGGCCGGGTTCGGGCTGACCGCCGCGCCCGGGCTGGCGCGCATCATCGGCGTGATCAAGGTCTGCCCGACGCCGGATGGCCGGGGCGTCCACATGGTGCTGAACACCGAGACCGGCCCCCTGACCGTCATTTACATGCCGAACACCCCGGTGACCGACCACGGCAAGCTGGCCTTCGACGGCCTCGAGGCGATGCTGATCGATTTGCCGTCGGGTTCGGCGGCCGTCATCGGCCCGGAGGTCGACGCCTACTACGCCTTCGTACACGACGCGCTGCGACCGCTGGCGGGCGGATCCTGAGCACTTTCGGCACAGGCGGCGCGGCGCCGCTTCTGGTATGTTTGGCGAATGATCATGCACATGTCCGACCGCGCCCGCCTGCTGTGGGCCGGCATCCCGATCCTGCTGGTGGTCGCCACCCTGGTGGCGATGTTTTTCCTCAACCACGAACCGCCGCGCTTCAACCCCGTCGCGCGCGCCACGCTGCACGCGCAGGAGCACGGCCACCAGGTCGTGACCGGCTACACGACGACGGCGACTTTGATCGAAACGGTCGACGTGCTGCTGTCCAAGCGCGGCGGATACTTCTCGAACGACATCCTTCCGCCCTGGGTTTTCCTCGATAACGTGCCCAACTGGGAATACGGCGTCCTGGTGCAGGTGCGCGACCTGGCGCGCACGATGCGCAACGATTTCAGCCGCTCCCAGACGCAGTCCACCGAGGACCCCGACCTGTCCGAGGCGGACCCGCTGTTTCACTACGATAACGCGCGCTGGTTTCCGCCCGACACCGAGGGACGCTACCGCAAGGGGCAGGAAGCGCTGGAGCGTTACGTCATCCGGCTTTCCTCGCGCAACGCCCCCGACGCGCAATTCTATGCGCGGGCGGACAATCTGACCGACTGGCTGGCGATTGTCGAGAAACGGCTCGGATCCCTCTCCCAGCGCCTGTCCGCCAGCGTCGGCCAGGCCCGGCTCAATACCGATCTGTCCGGTGAAACCGAGGCGCGGCAATCGACCGAAAGCCCCGGCGTCATGCTGGTCAAGACACCCTGGACCCAGGTCGACGACGTGTTCTACGAGGCGCGCGGCACGGCATGGGCCCTGGTGCACTTCCTGCACGCGATGGAAGTCGATTTCGAAGACGTTCTGCGCAAGAAGAACGCCGTGGTCAGTTTCCGCCAGATCGTGCGTGAACTGGAGGCGACGCAGGAGCCGCTGAATGCGCCGATGGTGCTGAACGGCAGCCAGTTCGGGCTGTTCGCGAACCATTCGCTGATCATGGCCAACTACATCGCCCGCGCCAACGCGGCGATCATCGACCTGCGCAAGCTGCTGCAGGAGGGCTGAGTGGCGCCGCTGACCGGCCCGCCCGGACCGGCATTCGTCTCGATCCGCGCCGTCACGGTCGGCGTGGTGCTCGCCGGACTGCTCGCCGCCTGCGCTTCCGACCGTGTCGAAGACCGGCGTCACGGCCAGCAACTCGTCTGCCACGACGGCAAAACGCTGGCCGTCTCCAACGCCGACAGTTTCGTTCATCTCGGCCACGGCGATTCGCCCGGCCCCTGCCCCCGCGACGATGGCTGAGCGCTTTGATCCCCTGCCGTACTGCGCGCGCCTCGAAGCGCGATCGCTGGAGGCAATCGATGGCGTGGTGATTCACTGCACCGAGTTACCCGACCTGGCCACGGCCCGCGCGTACGGCGAACGAATCCACTATCCCGAAAGCGGGACCGGCAACGCCGGGCACTATTACATCGAGCACGACGGCCGCGTGCACCAGTGGGTGCCGCTGAACCGTATCGCCCATCACGTGCGCGGCTACAACCCGCGCAGCGTCGGCATCGAACTGTGCAATCCGGGCCGCTATCCCGACTGGTTCGACTCGCGCCATCAGGCGATGACGGAACCGTACCCCGAGGCGCAGATCGACGCCCTGATCGACCTGCTGCAGAACCTGCTCGACACGCTGCCGTCGCTCGGCTGGATCAGCGGGCATGAGGTGCTGGACACGGCGCGGGTGCCGGCCTCGGACGACCCCGAACGACGCGTTTACCGCAAGCGCGACCCGGGCCCCCTGTTTCCCTGGTCCCGCGTGCTGGCGGCGGTCGGGCTGGACTGGTACGACCCCGCCGGCGCCGATCGGCGGGACCGCCCGGCGGACTGACGCACCGCCCGCTCAACGCCGCCCGGCGTCGATCGCGACGACCCGCCCGCGATACACCATCACGACATACTCGAGGCTGCGCCGGTTCTTGCGGTAATACCAGCGCTGCACGCGCTGCGGCCCCCAGGCGCCGTCGATCATCACCGTCTCGCTGCCGCTGTCCCGCCGGTACGGTTCACCGCACAGGCGCAGCAGGCGCGCTGCGCTGTCGCCGTCCTTGACCACCTGCCGGCCGCAGCGGTAGCTGTCCGCCGCCGCAGCCTGCGCCAGGCCGATGGCGGCGACGATCAGGGGCAGGCAGGAATACGACGTTTGCAGCATGCCGCCAGTATGCCTCGCGACCCGCTGGCGGTCTGTCGGCAATCGACCCGGTGGCGTGCCGGAATCCGACTCAGGTCGCGTAACGGTAGCCGAGGCCGTAGACCGACTCGATCACCTCGCGGCCGTCGCCGGCCTCGGCGAGTTTCTTGCGCAGGTTCTTGATGTGCGTGTCGACCGCCCGGTCGCTGACCACGCGGTAATCGGAATACATCTCGTTCATCAGTTGATCGCGCGAAAAGACGCGACCGGGATGCGCGGCCAGAGTTCTGAGCAACGCGAACTCCACCGGCGTCAGGTTGAGCCGCGTGCCGGCCCAGAACGCGAGAAACTGGTCCTCGTCGATCCGCAATGACGCGGTCGCTGACGCCGTCGCTCCGCCCGCGCGCCGCAGCACCGCCTTGACCCGCGCCACCACCTCGCGCGGCGAGAACGGCTTGCAGATGTAGTCGTCGGCGCCGAGTTCGAGGCCGAGCAGGCGGTCGATTTCCTCTACGCGCGCGGTGACCATGATGATCGGCACTTCGCTTTCGGCGCGAATCTGCTTGCAGACTTCGATGCCGTCGAGCCCGGGCAGCATCAGGTCCAGCAGCACGAGGTCCGGCGGCGCCGCGCGCACATGTTGCAGCACGACATCCCCCCGTTCCAGCACCTGCGTGCGGTAACCGCCCATCGCCTGCAGGTAATCCGCCAGCAGCGCGGCGATTTTCGGTTCGTCCTCGACGATCAGGATGTGCTGTTCGCTCATGTCGGCCGTCCGGTCATTCGGGTAACTCGATGCGCAGCGCCAGGCCGCCCAGTTCACTGCGCCCGGCCGCGATGGAACCGCCGTGGGCCTCGACGATGTTGCGGCAGATGGCGAGCCCGAGGCCCGCGCCGCCGGTGGCCCGCGAGCGGCTGCTCTCGACCCGGTAGAAGCGGTCGAACAACCGGGACAGCTGCGCATCGTCGACGCCCGGGCCGGAATCCTCGAGCACCAGCAGCGCCCCTTTCCCGCCACTCAGCGTCAACCGCACGCGCCCGTCGTCCTCGACGTAGCGCACGCTGTTTTCGAGCAGGTTGTGCAGCAATTGCCGCAGGCGCTGCGGATCGGCATTCACGGCGACATCGCCCGCCAACCGCAGTTCAAGCGCAATCCCCCGGTCCGCCAGGCGCGTGCGGAACGACTCCGCCACCTGCTCGGCCAGGGCCGCCAGGCGCAGCGGCTCGGTGACCACGTTCAGCGCACCGGCGTCGGCCAGCGCCAGGGCCTGCAGATCGTCGACCAGGCTCGCGAGGTGATTGATTTCCTCGGCCAGCGAGGCCAGCATCGCGCCATCGGCCTTGCGCACGCCGTCGGTCACGGCCTCGATTTCACCTTTGAGCACGGCGACCGGCGTGCGCAATTCGTGCGCGATGTCGGCGATCCAGCGGCGCCGGGCCGTGCGGTTCTGCTCCAGGGTCGCGGCCAGGCGATCGACCCGCGCGCCGAGCGTACCGATTTCATCCCGTCCGTGGTGGCCGGCCCGCGCCGCGTAGTCGCCTTCGCTCAGACGGGTCACGGTGCGGCCGAGCCGCTGCACCGGCCGGCTGACCGTGCGCGCCAGCCACCAGGCGAGCGCCGCCGCAACCAGCAAACCCAGCCCGAGCGCCAGGCCGGTGACGCGCAGCTGCCGGCCGAGAAAACCGGCCGCTTCCGGCGGCAACACGGTGCCCATCGGCTCGAAGCCGATCCAGCCGACGATCTCGCCGTTCAGTTCCAACGCTTCCAGCGCGACGCCCTGCACTTCTTCGACCGCGACCCGCGCGCCCGCGACCCGCGCACGCTCCGCGTCCAGCAGGAACAGGCGATCGCGCAACAGGCGCCGATCCGGCGCCCGCAGCCAGCGCAATCGCGGATCGGTATCCGTCGCGCCATCGCCGTTCGGTCCGTCGTGCCCTCGGGCCCGGCCGCTGCGCGGTCCCGCGTTCTGGGGCGGCCCGCCACCCGGGCCGATCGAGGATCGCCAGATCCGCTGCCACGCCGCCGGGTTATCGCGCAGGAAGGCCCAACCGCCACGCGCCTCGTACAGTTCGGTCAGGGTCGGAACCACGTTCTGCAGCACGGTCGCCTCCTGCCGCTCGAGAAACGTGCGAAAACCGTGCGTCAGGCTGGCGCGGGTGATCACGGTGACCACCAGCAGAGCCAGCACCACGGCCACGACCTGGGCCAGCAGGATGCGGGAAAACAGGGTCTTCATGCCCGTCATCCTGCCGCGTTCCGTCCGGTCCGTTCAAGGGGTTGCGTCAAACTTCGTTTTTTCGCCACATTTCATTGGAAATTGAACCCCAGAATGCAGGCTGTACCCAACGGCGCCGGGACCCCCGAAACGGCCCGGGCCGACAACCCGCAAGGAGACCACATGATGAACGCTCGTTTTTCGAAACCGATTCTGATCCTCGCCGCGGCCGGCCTGCTCGGCGCGACCCCCGCATTCGCGGGCGGCCCGGGTAACGGCAGCTGCGACGGCACGGGCGACGGCGTCTGCGACGGCAGCGCTGCCGGAAACCCCGCAAGCGCGCAGCGGCATGGCGGCGGCGCCGAGCGCATGGCGCGCATGGCCCGGAACCTTGGACTGTCCCTGGAGCAGCAGAAAGCCGTTCTCGACCTGTTCGAACTCCAGGCCCAGGACCGCGAACAGCTGCGCAACGAAATTTTCAACGCCTTCGGCGAGGAACTGTGCGCGCTGCGCGACCAGCACCGTTCGGAGGTCCGCGCCCTGTTGAACGAGGAGCAGCTGGCCGCACACGAGGCGATGCTGCAACGGCGTGACGGCGGACGCGACGAAGGTCGCGGCGGTTTTGGCCCGCTGCAATGCCCGGGTGACGGTTAAACCCGCGCGATGACCACCGCTCGAACCGGCGCCGGCAAGCCCTCGACCGTCCGTGACGCGTCTTCCGGGTCCAGCGCCCGTTCGAGCGATTCGAACCGCATCCAATCGGTGGCGCGTTGTTCGAAAATCGTGGTCGGCGTGACGTCGACCACGTTGACGTCGAAAAACCCGGCCTGGCTGACCCACTCCTCCAGCCGACCGGTGCCCGGGATCGCCCAGACGTTGCGCATGCGCGCATAGCGGCCCTCGGGAATCAGCAGTTCTCCCCGACTGTGCCTCGGCAGCACCAGGGTTTCCAGAACCAGGGTGCTGCCGCTTTCTTTGAGCAAGCCGCGAATCCGGCGCAGATGCTCGAGCGGGTCGCGCCGGTGGTACAGAACCCCCATCGAAAACACGCAGTCGAAGCCGGCCGGCCCGTTCGGCAGGTCCTCGATTCCGAGCGGCAGGACGTAGGACGGCAGCTCGCCGGAGAAATGGCGACAGGCCAGGTGCTGCATGACGAAAACAAGCGTCGGATCGACGCCCACCACCAGGTCTGCGCCGGCGCCGAGCATGCGCAGGCCGAAATAGCCGTTGCCGCAGCCGATGTCGAGCACCCGCCGTCCGCGCAGATCGACGTGGGGCGCGACGCGCGCCCACTTGAGGTCGGAACGCCATTCCGTATCGATTCGAATGCCGCCCAGTTCGAGCGGCCCCTTGCGCCACGGGTGCAGGGCCATCAGGCATTCGCGCAGGCGGTCCGGATCGCGCGCCGGCGCCCCGAGGCGTGGGGCCGGCCGGTCGGTCTCCGCGCGCGTCGCCACCACCGGAAGCGCATCGAGTGCGGCCCGCCAACGCGGCAGGTCCCCGTGCGGATGCTCGCGCAATCGCGCCTCGGCGCGACGCCACACCGCCTCCAGCCAGGCGCTCTGCGGCCAGCGCCCGGGCAGGCCCGCGAAGCGATCGGTCACCGGAATGCGACCAGCGAGACGAAGTTGAAGCCCTGGAACCAGCGGTAGACCCGTGTGAAGCCGGCCTCCTCGAGCCGGGCCCGGTGCGTTTCCAGCGGCTCCGGAAGCAACACGTTTTCCAGCGCCTCGCGCTTGCGGGCGACCTCCAGGTCGGAATAACCGCGGGCGCGCTTGAAGTCATGGTGCCATTCGATCTGCAGGTCGTCCTCCACCGGATCGGCGAAGCGGATCTTTTCGGACAGCAGCAAGACCCCGCCCGGCAGGGTGCCGGCGGCGATCCGCGCCAGCAGTCCGGACCGCTGTTCCGGGGGCACGAACTGCAGGGTGAAATTGAGCACGGTGACCGAGGCGCGCTCGATGGGCGTGACGAGGATGTCCTGCTGCACGACCCGGATCGGCGGGGCGCTCTGTTCCGCCGGTGCGGCGCCCAGCCGCGCCTCGAGCGCGCGGATCATGTCGGGCGCGTTGTCGACCGCGACGATGCGGGCGCCCGGCGCCCGCACCGCGGCCTGCATCGCCAGCGCGACGGCGCCCAGCGAACAACCGAGATCGTACAGTTCGCTGTCCGCCTGCGCGTAGCGACGCGCCAGCATGCCGAGCATCGGCACGACCGTGGCGTAACCGGGCACGGAACGATTGATCATGTCCGGGAACACGCGCACGACGCGCTCGTCGAACACGAATTCACCGGGTTGAGTGATCACGGTTTCGTACAGCCGGTCGCGCTCGGTCATGGTGCCGCAGGGTTCCGCTTGGACTGCTATCATGATACCCGGACCCGGCGGCGCCGGCGGCGTGACTTCCGGCGCATCCGGGGCCGTCATCGCTCTGCTAGGCTGGCGCCAGGGGATTCCCGTAACCCCGGGGGTCTTCAAGGGGTTCAAAAACCGCGCTCATCGGTTGTGGAGGTCGTCATGTTCAATTCTGCGTTCATCTGGGCCGTGATCGCCGCTGCTCTGGCGGTGGTCGTCGTGCGCACGGCCGTCGTCATCGTGCGCCAGGGCTACGAGTACACGCTGGAGCGCTTCGGTCGGTACAGCACGACCCTGCGCCCCGGTTTCCACCTGATCATTCCGTTCGTCAATCGCATCGGCCACAAGGTCAACATGATGGAACGGGTGCTGGACGTACCTTCGCAGGAGGTCATTTCCAAGGACAATGCGGTGCTGACCGTCGACGGCGTGGTGTTTTTTCAGGTGCTGGACGCCGCCAAGGCCGCGTACGAGGTCTTTCGGCTCGAGCACGCAGTCCTCAACCTGACGATGACCAACATCCGCACCGTGCTCGGATCGTTGGACCTCGACGATGCATTGTCCAAACGCGACGACATCAACGCCCGGTTGCTGATCGTGGTCGACGAAGCGACCACGCCCTGGGGCATCAAGGTCACGCGCATCGAGATCAAGGACATCAGCCCGCCGAGCGACCTGGTCGCCGCGATGGCGCGCCAGATGAAAGCCGAGCGCGAAAAACGCGCGACGATTCTCGAGGCCGAAGGCAAGCGGCAGGCCGCCATCCTCGAGGCCGAGGGCGAGAAACAGGCGGCGATCCTGGAGGCCGACGGACGCAAGGAGGCCGCCTACCGCGACGCCGATGCCCGTGAACGCCTGGCGCAGGCGGAAGGCCGCGCGACGACCATGGTTTCCGATGCCATCGCCTCGGGCAATATCCAGGCCGTGAATTACTTCGTCGCGCAGAAATACGTCGAGGCGTTGGCTGAGTTCGCGCGGGGAACCAACACCAAGACCTTGCTGCTGCCGGTCGAGGCGACCGGCATTCTGTCCAGTCTGGCGGGGATCGCCGAGGTGGCCCGCGAGGCCTTCGACGACCAACCGGAAGGGGGAGAACGCTGATGGGCTGGCTCGACGCCGTCCTGTTCTGGCACTGGTGGATTCTCGCCGGCGTGCTGCTGATCTTTGAACTGACCACGCCGATCTTCGTGTTTCTCTGGCTGGGTTTTGCGGCCGCCGCCGTGGGTTTCCTGCTGCTGGTGTTCCCCAATCTCGGGATCGAGGCCCAGCTGGTCCTGTTCGGCGTGCTTTCGATCGTGGCCGTGATCACCTGGCGCCGTTACCGCGAGTCCCATCCGCCGGTCTCGGACCAGCCGTTCCTCAACCAGCGCGGACAGCAGTATGCCGGGCGCGTGTTCACGCTGGACCATCCGATCGTGAACGGCGTGGGCAAGGTCGAGGTGGATGACTCGACGTGGCGCGTCAAGGGTCCCGACCTGCCGGCCGGGACCCGCGTTCGCGTCACCGGCGTGGACGGGGTCGTGTTCATCGTGGAAAGCGCGGAAGCGCCCTGATCCCGCTATAATAGCGCGTTTGGGCCGAGCCGCCGGGCGCCTTTGAAGGCTTCCCGCCGGCGCGGCGCGGCAGCGGAACCACGACATGACGTTTCAGGAATTCATACAGGGCCTGGAGGCCTACTGGTCGGCCCAGGGTTGCGTGCTGGTCCAGCCGCTGGATCTCGAGGTGGGCGCCGGCACGTTCCATCCGGCCACGTTTTTGCGTTCGATCGGCCCCGAGCCGTGGAATGCGGCCTACGTGCAGCCCAGTCGACGCCCGACCGACGGACGCTACGGCGAGAACCCCAACCGTCTTCAGCACTATTACCAGTACCAGGTGGTGATGAAGCCCTCGCCGGAAAACTTCCAGGAACTCTACCTCGGCTCGCTCGAGGCCGTCGGCATCGATCCGCGGGTGCACGACATCCGCTTTGTCGAGGACAACTGGGAATCACCGACGCTGGGCGCCTGGGGCCTGGGCTGGGAGGTCTGGCTGAACGGCATGGAAGTGACCCAGTTCACCTATTTCCAGCAGGCCGGCGGGCTCGAATGCCGGCCCGTGATGGGCGAGATCACCTACGGCATCGAGCGGCTCGCCATGTACCTGCAGGAAGTCGACAGCGTCTACGACCTGGTCTGGACCGACATCGGCGGGCGCACCGTCACCTATGGCGAAGTGTTCCACCAGAACGAGGTGGAGCAGTCGACCTACAATTTTGAGCATGCCGACGTCGACGCCCTGTTCGGCTGGTTCGACCAGTGCGAAAACGAAGCCCGCAAGCTGGTCGACCTCGGCCTGCCGTTGCCCGCCTACGAGCAGGTCCTCAAAGCGTCGCACACCTTCAACCTGCTGGACGCGCGACGCGCAATCTCGGTCACCGAGCGCCAGCGTTTCATCCTGCGGGTACGCGACCTGGCCCGCCGCGTGGCCGAAAGCTACTACGCCAGCCGCGAAGCGCTGGGATTCCCCGGGCTCGCCGGCACGCCGACCGCGGGAGGCGACGATGACTGAAACCGGAACCGCCGGCCACCATGCCGACCTTCTGATCGAGCTGGGCTGCGAAGAACTGCCTCCGAAAGCGCTCGACGCCATTCGCGACGCGCTCTTCGACGGGGTCGCCAGCGGCCTGGAGAAAAACCGGCTTTCGTTCGATGCAGAACGAAGTCGCGCCTATTCGACGCCGCGCCGGCTGGCCCTTGTGATCGCCGGCGTCGCGGACCGGCAACCCGACCAGGAACTCGAACGACGCGGCCCCGCGCTGCGCGCTGCCTTTGACGCCGAAGGGCGACCGACCGGCGCCGCGATCGGTTTTGCGCGTTCGGTGGGCAAAACGCCGGAGGAACTCGAGACCCTGAAAACCGACCGCGGCGAGTGGCTCTACTGCCGGCTGCGCGAACACGGCAAGCCGCTCGACGAACTGCTCTACCCGATCCTCGAGCAGGCGATCCGCGACCTGCCGGTCCCGAAACCGATGCGCTGGGCGGATCACGCGTTCAGCTTCGTGCGTCCGGTGCACTGGCTGATCGTCCTGCACGGCGACCGCGTCGTGCCCGGGCGCCTGTTCGGCCTCGACGCCGGCGCGACGACCCGGGGCCACCGCATTCACGCGCCCGGTCCGCATCCGGTCCCGGCGGCCGATCGTTATCTGGACGTGCTCGAGCACGCCTGCGTGCTGGCCGATCATGAGCGCCGCAAGGCGAACATCAAAGACGCCTTACTCGCCGTCGAACCGGACGTGTCGATCGACCCGGACCTGCTGCGGGAGGTGACCAATCTCGTCGAATGGCCGGTCGCGATCGCCTGCCATTTCGAACCGGCGTTTCTCGAAGTGCCCCACGCGGCGTTAATCGCCGCGATGCAGGACCACCAGAAGTTTTTTCCGGTGCGTGACGCCGCGAACCCGGGGCGGGTGACGAACCGCTTCGTTGCGGTCGCCAACCTGGAGAGCCGGGACGTCGATGCCGTACGCGCGGGTTATGAACGGGTCATCCGGCCGCGCCTGGCGGATGCGCGATTCTTTCTCGAGCAGGATCTCAAGGCCCCGCTCGAGGGCCAGTTACCGGCCCTCGATCGCGTCGTTTTTCAACAGAAGATCGGTACCGTTGGCGACAAAACGCGAAGAATATCTTCATTATCAAGGCAAATCGCGGAAGACTTGAACATTGATCCGGCGGCCTGTGAGCGCGCGGCGCGACTCGCCAAGTGTGACCTGCTGTCACAGATGGTGGGCGAGTTTCCCGAGCTTCAGGGCCTGATGGGCGCCCATTACGCCCGCGTCGGCGGCGAGACCGAGGCGGTGGCGACGGCGATCGGCGAGCACTATCAGCCCCGTTTCGCCGGTGACGCCATCCCCGCGAGCGATGCAGGCCAGGTGGTCAGCCTGGCCGACCGCATCGACACCCTCGTCGGCGTGTTCGCGGCCGGGCTGAAGCCAACCGGAAACAAGGACCCGTTCGCCTTGCGCCGCGCAGCCCTGGGTTTGCTGCGGATTCTGCTCGAAGGGCGGCGCGCGATCACGCCCGACCGGCTGGTCTCGCTGGCCGCCCAGGCCCTGACGAAGCAGCTCGCGGTTTCCGATACGGTCCAGGCCGACGTCCGGTCGTTCATTATCGAGCGTTTGCGCCACTACTACGCCGAACAGGGCTTCAGCGCAGAACTGATCACCGCGGCCCTGTCGGCGCCCTGGTCGACCCTGCCGGACCTGGATCGCCGCCTGCGCGCGCTCGCCGCGTTCATGGGCCGCGACGAGGCCGCGAGCCTGGCGGCGGCCAACAAGCGCATCGGCAATATTTTGCGCAAGTCGGATTTCGGTGAACCAAGCACGATCGACCCTGATGCCTTCACGTTAGACGAAGAAAAACAGCTTTTCGAAGAAGTTAAGACAAACGAGCTCGAACTGGAACCGCTGTTGGCCGCGAGCGATTACGCGGCCGCGCTGACCCGTCTCGCCAGCCTGCGGGCGCCGGTCGATGCGTTCTTCGACAACGTGATGGTGATGGACGACGACCCTGCGGTACGCGCCAACCGGCTGGCCCTGCTGGCCCGGCTCAAGGGGCTGTTCGACGCGATCGCCGACCTGTCGGTGCTGGGCTGAAGCCATGGCGCGGCACCCCTTGCTGATCATCGGTCGTCGGGATGCCCTGAGTCTCGCCGACGCGCCCGGCGGACCGGAGGTGTATCGCAAGCTGGCGCAACTCACGCGACAGGGTTACCAACTGGTTTCCGCGGCATCCCTGACCAACGACTGGTCGAAGAACGAGGCCGTTTCGAGCCGCAGCCACCCGCGGCCCAGAGGCTTGCGGCAACTGATCGAGGAAGCCGGCGGTGCGCTCGACGCGGTGTATTACGTGCCCCACTCGCTGCTGACGCAGAAAACCCGGCGGGAAACCGCGCTGCGCGATCTCCTGGCGCGCTTCGCCGTGGCTGCGGACGAGTGTTTCCTGTTCAGTTCGAGCCGCAAGTTCGTCGCGGTCGCGGAATCGCTCGGCATCCACGCCGAGGCGATCACGGAACAGCGACCGCTGAAGGTTTTGCTGGACGACCTTTCGGCAGACGACTGACGGCCGGCGCGGGGCCTCGGGCCGTCAGACGTCGAGATTGGCGGCGTCGAGCGCGTTCTTCTCGATGAATTCGCGGCGCGGCTCCACTTCGTCGCCCATCAGGGTCGTGAAGATCTGGTCCGCGGCAACCGCGTCTTCGATCGTGACCCGCAACAGGCGGCGCGTCTCCGGGTTCACCGTCGTCTCCCAGAGCTGGTCGGGATTCATCTCGCCCAGACCCTTGAAGCGCTGGATGGTGCGGCCCTTGCGACTCTCTTCCATCAGCCACTCGTGCGCTTCGCGGAACGAAGCGACCTCCTGGCTGGACTTGCCGCGGTGGACAACGGCGCCCTCGCGGATCAGGCCAAACAGCGTCTCGGCCAGGCTGCCGATCAGCCGGTACTCCGGACCCTGGAAGAAACTGCGCCCGATGCGTTGCTCGTGTTGCACGCCATGGGTCGTCCTGATCAGGCTCAGTTCCGGACCCTCTTCCCCGTCGACGACGCTCAGCGCGTAACGGATGCTGGGCGGCGCCCCGGCTTGCAGGCGCGCTTCCAGCGCGTCGGCCCAGCGGGCCATTTCCGAACGAGGCCAATCCAGATCAAAACGTTCAAAATCAACAAGTTGCTCTAAGAACGTGGGGTCATAACGGCGCTCGAGGCGACGCGTCGCCAACTGCACCGCGAGGTACTGCCGCATCAGCTTTTCGAGGGCCTCGCTGCCCAACTGCGGCGCGTCCGGATCGAACACCAGGGCGGCGTTGTCGAGCGCGCGCGCGAGCAGGTAATCGTTCAGCTCGAGATCGTCCTTGAGGTAGACCTCCTGCTTGCCCTGCTTGATCTTGTACAGCGGCGGTTGCCCGATGTAGATATGGCCCCGTTCGATCAACTCGGGCATCTGGCGATAGAAGAACGTCAGCAGCAGGGTTCGAATGTGGGAACCGTCGACATCCGCATCGGTCATGATGATGATTCGATGGTAGCGCAGCTTTTCGATGTCGAACTCGTCGCGTCCGATCCCGCAACCCAGGGCGGTAATCAGCGTGCCGACCTCGGCGGACGACAGCATCTTGTCGAACCGCGCCTTTTCGACGTTCAGGATCTTGCCCTTCAGAGGAAGAATCGCCTGGTACTTGCGGTTACGGCCCTGTTTGGCCGATCCGCCGGCGGAATCGCCCTCGACCAGGAACAGTTCCGACAGCGCCGGATCCTTTTCCTGGCAGTCGGCGAGTTTGCCGGGCAGACCTGCGATATCGAGCACGCCTTTACGGCGCGTCATCTCGCGGGCCTTGCGAGCGGCCTCGCGGGCGCGCGCCGCCTCGACCACCTTGGAGGTGATGGTTTTGGCCTCGACCGGATTTTCCAGCAGGAAGTCGCGCAGTTTCTCGCCGACAATCGATTCGACGACGGGCTTCACCTCGGAAGAAACCAGCTTGTCCTTGGTTTGCGAAGAGAATTTCGGGTCCGGAACCTTGACCGACAATACGGCGATCAGGCCTTCGCGGGCGTCATCACCGGTCGTCGCGACCTTGTCCTTGCGCGCGATCCCGGCTTCCTCGATGTATTGATTGACCGTTCGGGTCAGTGCGGCGCGAAATCCGGCGAGATGCGCGCCGCCGTCTTTTTGCGGAATGTTGTTGGTGAAACAGAACACGGTTTCCTGATACGCATCGGTCCATTGCATGGACACCTCGACCGCGATCCCCGACGATTCGTCGATCATGTGCATGACCGTCGGGTGCAGGGGTGTCTTGTTGCGCGCCAGGTGTTCGACGAAGGAACGGATGCCACCCTTGTATTCGAAGACATCGGTTTTCCCGGTGCGCTCGTCCATCAATTCGATCCGCACGCCGGAATTGAGAAAACTCAGTTCTCTCAGTCGCTTGGCGAGAATGTCGTAATGGAACTCGGTCTGGGAAAACACCTCCCGACTCGGCAGGAACGTGATCGCGGTGCCGGTTTCATCGCTTTTCCCGGTTTCCTCGAGGGGTGATTCCGGAACACCCATATGATAGGACTGTCGCCAGACGCTGCCATCGCGCTTGATCTTCAGGTTCAGGGTCTCGGACAGTGCGTTCACCACCGAAACGCCGACCCCGTGCAACCCGCCCGACACCTTGTAGGAGTTGTCGTCGAACTTGCCGCCCGCGTGCAGCACCGTCATGATGACCTGCGCCGCGGAAACCCCCTCCTCCTCGTGCAGATCGACCGGAATGCCGCGGCCGTTGTCGGCCACCGTCACCGAGTTGTTGGCGTGGATGGTTACGCGAATCGCATCGCAGTAGCCGGCGAGCGCCTCGTCGATCGAGTTGTCGACCACCTCGAACACCATGTGGTGCAGACCGGTGCCGTCATCGGTGTCTCCGATGTACATACCCGGGCGCTTACGGACCGCATCCAGGCCTTTGAGAACCTTGATGTTCGTCGAGTCGTAGATTTTTTCAGTCATACGTGGTTCCACGGCGTAGCCGTTTACCGAACCGGCAACGCCAACTGTCTGTTTTCAAACCGTTTGAAAGCCCCGCTCCGACCACGGAACGATGACGAACGGGCAGGTGAACATTATACCAGTTCCGCGACCCGCCCCTGTTTCACGTGGAACATCGTGTGCTCGGGCGGCAACTCCGGTCGTTGCGTTCCCGTGAGCCACAACTGGGCCCCCGATGCGCCGGCGCGCTCGAGAACCGCTTTGAAATGATGCTCGTCGAATTCCGACACGAGGTCGTCCAGCAGAAGAATCGGCCGTGGCCCCGATTGCGCCAGCGCTTCCGCCTGGGTCAGCAGCAGCGCGGCGGCCAACGCCTTCTGCTCACCACGCGACAGGCGCATCCGCGCGGCCTGCCCCGCCGCCAGCAACGCCAGATCCGCCCGGTGCGGGCCGCTTCCGGTCAGGCCCCGTTCCAGATCGCGTTTTCGGTTCTCCTGCAGCGATTCCAGCAAAGACCCCTTCGACCACCCGTCCTGGTAGCGCAGGTCGATCGGGCCAAACCGCTCGCCGATGTCTTCCATCAACCCGTTGATGCGTTCCGCGAGTGCCTCGGCGTGGCGCCGTCGCAGCGCGCCAAGCCGTTCCCCCTGTTCCGCGACCACCGCATCGAGACTGTCGAGAACGCCCGATTCCCCGCGGCGCAGCGCCGCATTCCGTTGTTTGAGCGCGCGCGAATAGCTTCGCCAGTCGGCCAGGAAGTCCTGTTCCACGTGAAACATGCCCCAGTCGAGGTACTTGCGTCGGACTTCCGGGGGGCCGCTGACCAGCAAATGACTGTCCGGCTCCATCAGCACCAAAGGCAGGCAGCGCGTCAGTTGACTCAGTTGCGCGAGATCACGGCCATCGAGACGCCCGCGCCAGTGCCGGCCGGCGCGCTCGAGGCCGAGTCGCTGGCGCGCACCCTGCTCGTTTTCGATTTCCGCGAACACGTGAAAGGCCCGGCCGGCGGGTCCGACCAGTTCGATCGACTGGCTGGTTCGAAACGAGCGACCGCGCGCAAGGACGACCAGGGCCTCGAGGACGCTGGTCTTGCCGGCGCCGTTCTCGCCCCAGAAATAATTGAGTCGGGGATGCGGCCGGAGTTCGAGCGCTTCCAGGTTGCGAAAATTGCCCGCCTGCAGTTGCTTGACGATCACGGCGTTCTGCGTGTGCTCCGCCCGCCGTCGTCGACGCGGGCCGTGACGCCCCTCAGAGTTTCAGGGGCATGACGACATGGCGATCGTCGCCCCCGCCATCCGCAGAAATCAGGCAACTGCTGTTGGGGTCTTTCAGCTCCATGACGACGGTCGACGCATCGATCGCCGTCAGGGCGTCGAGCAGGTAGGTGACATTGAAACCGATCGCGATCGTTTCGAAATTCAGCTCGGCCTCGAGTTCTTCGACGGCTTCTTCGTGTTGCGGATTGTGCGCAATGATCCGCACGGAGCCGTCGGCCGCCTCCAGGCGCACGCCCCGGTACTTTTCGTTCGACAGGATCGCTGCGCGCTGCAGGGCCTGGATGAACGCGGCCCGGTCGATCCGGATGTGATGGTCGGTGCCGCGCGGGATCACCGCGCGGTATTCCGGAAAACGGCCGTCGATCAGCTTGGAGGTGAACACCGTGTTCCCCTTGACCAGGCGGATATGGTTCTTGCCGAGCGCGAGTTCGACCGCATCGTCACTGTCGGACAGCATGCGCGCGAGCTCCAGCACGCCCTTGCGCGGTACGATCAGTTGCCGCTCCTCCGCCACGCCGACACTGGCGTTGAGATCACAGATCGCGAGGCGGTGACCGTCGGTCGCGACGGTGCTCAGCTCGTTGTCGTGAAAATCGAACAATAAGCCGTTCAGGTAATAACGAACGTCCTGGTTGGCCATCGCAAAGGCCGTTTTGTCGATCAGGTTTTTTAACTTAACTTCTTGAATATTAACGGTTTCTAGCGTTTCTACCTGATCGGTTGCCGGAAACTCGGTGGCGGGCAGAGTCGAGAGTGTGTAGCGCCCTCGCCCCGAGGAAACGGTCATCTTGTCGCCTTCCAGCACGCCGGTGATCCGGACATCCTCGGGCAGCATTCGCACAATGTCGACCAGTTTTCGGGCCGGCACCGTGATGTCGCCCTCCATCTCGACATCGGCGTCCGTTCGCGTGATCAGCTCGACCTCCATGTCGGTTCCGGTTATCGACAATTGGCCATCCCGCGCCGAAATCAGGAAATTGGCCAGGACCGGTAACGTTTGCCGGCGTTCGACCACGCCGACGACCTGGCTGATGGGCTGAAGAAGGTTCTCGCGCTGGATGCTGAATTTCATGACCCGTTTCCTATCCTTAATTATTAAATCTATTTAAATAAAGAACCTGTAGTAACAGTAAGCCCGGTGGAAAACGCAATAACCGGTAAACCTGATTCTGAATCAGTACCTTACGTTTTCTTTTTCGGCGCGTAAACCGGCAGCATTCCTGTTGACGGCCTGTGGACAACCCGAAGCACCGATTTCATCCCGCAGTTATCCACAGCTTGAACAGGGTTTTACCACAACTTAGGCCGTCACGCGGTCAGTTTGCGCAGTAACTTGGCCCGGTCCTCGCGCAGGCGGCCATCGGTTTCGCACAGCGCCTCGATTTTACGGCAGGCGTGCAGCACGGTGGTATGGTCGCGGCCGCCGAACGCGTCCCCGATCTCCGGCAAACTGTGTTCGGTCAGTTCCTTGCTCAACGCCATCGCGACCTGGCGCGGTCGGGCGATGGTCCGCGTGCGGCGACGCGAGAGCAGATCAGCGACGCGCAACTTGTAGTATTCCGCCACTTCCTTCTGAATGTTCTCGATCGTGATCAGACGGTCGTGCACGAGCAGCAGGTCGCGCAGCACTTCCTGGGCGAAACTCTCGTTGATCGTGCGGCCGCTGAAGCGCGCGTTCGCGCACAGGGTGTTCAAGGCCCCCTCGAGGTCGCGGACGTTGGACCGGATCCGCCGCGCGATCAGGTAGGCGACCCCGTCGTCCAGCGCCATCCCCCGCTCCTGCGCCTTGTTCAACAGGATTGCCACGCGGGTCTCGAAATCGGGCGGTTCGATCGATACGGTGAGGCCCCAGCCGAACCGCGAGCGCAGGCGCGCCTCGATGCCTTCGAGTTCCTTCGGATAACGATCGCAGGTCAGGATGATCTGCTGCTGGCTGTCCAGCAAGGCGTTGAACGTATGGAAAAACTCTTCCTGGGTCCGGTCCTTGCCGGCGAAAAACTGGATGTCGTCGATCAACAGTGCGCCCGCCGTGCGGTAGTGCTGCTTGAACGATTCGATCGTGTTGCCCCGCAAGGCCTTGATCATCTCGCTGACGAAATGCTCTGAATGCAGGTAGATGACGCGGGTATCCGGGTCGCGCTGGTGGATCAGGTTGCCGGCGGCGTGCAGCAGATGCGTTTTGCCCAGGCCCGTTCCGCCGTAAAACAGCAGCGGATTGTAGGCGGCGCCCGGCTTGGTGGCGACCTGCTGCGCGGCGGCCAGGGCGAGTTCGTTGGATTTGCCCTGCACGAAGTTCGCAAACTGGTAGCGCTTGTCGAGCCCGGTCCGGACCGGCGTCGTGCGGCGCGGTCCGGGGGTGGCGGAGGCCGGCGCGGCAGGGTTGCCGCGACTCACTTCGACGACGACCGCATCGCGGGCGGCGCCGAGGTGTTCGTAGATGTCGCGGATCCGCTCCAGGTGATTGAGCGAAATGTAATCGCGCACGTACTCGTTGGGCGCCATCAGCACCGTGCGGCCCTTGGACGTCCTGACCTGCAGCGGGCGGATCCAGGTGTTGAAATCGTCCGCCGGAAGCTCGCGCTCCAGGTGATCGGTGCAGGTTTTCCAATCGGTCTTGGACATGCCGGGTCGTCGCTCGTGCTGATTCGGATCCGTGGCGCTGGCGTGCGTGACGGGGCCGGGGCGACTAAGTCTAACGTGCTGTGGATAACTTGACCACCGGGAAAAACTCCCGGGGCCAAGCCCTTGTTCGCGTTTGTTTTTGGCGGTACAATTCCCCTCTTTTGTCAGCCCGTCGCGGCCCCATGAAGCCGGCCGGGTCCGTTAATCCGATTTCGAAGGACCAAACACCATGAAGCGTACATTTCAGCCCAGTAATCTGAAGCGCGCTCGCCGGCACGGTTTTCGCGCACGCATGTCCACCCGCGCGGGACGCGCGATCATCAAGGCCCGTCGCGCCAAGGGCAGGAAGCGCCTTTCTGCCTGACCGGCGGCGACACGGACCGAGCGCCCCGCAGAGACCGGAGGCCCGTCTTGTCAATCGCGTCGCACCCGGACCGAGCGATTGCACCGCCCTCAGGCGCGCCCTTGCCCCGCACGGCGAGGCTTCTCAAAGCCTCTGAATTTAAACAGGTTTTCAAGAACAACCAGGCATCCTCCGATGGCCTGTTCCGGGTGCTCTGGCGGATCAACGACGGCCGCACGCATCGCCTCGGGATGGCCGTTTCACGCAAGGTCGACCGGCGTGCCGTGGGACGCAACCGGATCAAACGGATCATCCGCGAACGGTTTCGCCACTGGCGCGCGACGCAGGTCGGCGCCGAGCGGTGTTTCGACGTGGTCGTGATACCGCGGCCCCGCGCCGCTCAGGACGATAACGCGAGCCTCGGGCGTTCGCTCGACCGGCTCTGGCAACGGGTCGGGCGGACCCGGGCCGACATCGATCGCGCGCCGCGCGCGACGAGGAAAGTGAACTGATGGGAAATTTACGACCGGTCCTGATCATGGGGCTCGTCCTGATCGGCTACATGATCTGGGTCCAGTGGCAACGCGACTACGGACCCGCGCCCCAGACACCGACAACCGCGTCGGAGCCGGCATCGGCCGAGGTCCGGCCGCCGACCGATGCCCCGGATCTTCCGGACCTGGGCGAGGCGCCGGCCGCCGACCTGCCCGCCGCACAACCGGCGCCGGCGACACCGGCGGCGACGCCGACGGACGCGATGGCCTCCGGCGCGGCGCTGGTCCACGTCACGACGGACGTTCTGGACGTGCGCATCGACCCGGTCGGCGCCACCGTGGTTTCCGCGGTGTTGCGCGATTACCCGGTTCACCTGGATCAGCCCGACATCAAGGTCGAACTCCTCGAGCGTCATCCCGGGCGCCTGTTCGTCGCCCAGAGTGGCCTGCTCTCACGCGCCGCGGCGCCCAATCACACCAGCCGTTTCGAGACGGCCCGCGAACGTTATCAACTCGACACCGGCGCGGATTCGCTCGAGGTGCCGTTCCGCTGGGTCTCCGACGACGGGCTGACGGTCACGAAAACCTTCACCTTTCACCGGGGGCGCTACGACATCGGCCTGAGCCATGCGGTCGCAAATGACGGTGACACCGGCTGGAGCGGCAGTTACTACAGCCAGCTGCAGCGCAACGTGCCGGTCGGCGAAGAAGAGGCCGGCTTCACCAACCCGGGGCGTTACAGTTTCTTCGGCATCGGCTTCTTCAATCCGGAGGACAAGTTCGAGAAGATCGCGTTCGACGATGTGGCCGAGGACCCGTTCCGCAAAACGACCACGCAGGGCTGGCTGGCGATGATCCAGCACTATTTCTTCGCGGCATGGATTCCGGTCGGGGACGCGCAGATGACCTACACGACCCAGGCCATCGCCGGCGACAACGGGCCGCGGTACATCGCGCGCGCCGTCTCGACCGTGCGGACCGTCGCGCCCGGCGAGCGCACCGCGTTCGACGGCACCCTGTACGTCGGGCCGAAATTGCAGGAAGTCATCCCGGACGTCGCGCCCGGGCTCGAGTACACCGTCAACTACGGTATTTTTACCGTGTTCTCCAAGCCCCTCTACTGGCTGCTGTCCAAGATCCACGCGTTCGTGGGCAACTGGGGCTGGGCGATCGTTCTGCTGACCGTGCTGATCAAGGCCGCGTTCTTCAAGCTGACCGAGGCGCAGTACCGCTCCACCGCCCGCATGCGCAAACTGCAGCCGCGCATCGAGCAGCTCAAGGAACGCTACGGCGACGACCGCCAGCGCATGAGCCAGGCGATGATGGAGATGTACAAGAAGGAAAAGGTCAATCCGCTCGGCGGCTGCCTGCCGATCCTGGTGCAGATTCCGATTTTCATCGCGCTGTACTGGGTCCTGCTCGAATCGGTCGAATTGCGCCAGGCACCGTTCATCCTGTGGATAAACAACCTGTCCGTGCGTGACCCCTATTTCATCCTGCCGGCGCTCAACGCGGTGTTCATGTTCGCCACGCAACGGCTGACGCCGATGGTCGGAATGGATCCGCTGCAGCAGAAGATCATGACGATGATGCCGGTGATCTTCTCGATCATGTTCGCCTTCTTCCCGGCCGGCCTGGTGCTGTACTGGGCGACCAACGCGGGCCTGTCGCTGGCGCAGCAGTACTACATCACGCGCAAGATCGCCGCGGCGGGCTGACGCCGGGCCGCACATGAGCACCGGCGGGGACACCATCTGCGCCGTGGCCACCCCGCCCGGGGTCGGCGGAATCGGCATCGTGCGCGTCTCGGGGCCCGCGGTCCGCTCGATCTGCACCGCGCTGACCGGGTCGCTGCCGGCCCCCCGTCATGCCGCGCTGGCCGCGTTCCGTGCGGCCGACGGCGAACGCATCGACAGCGGGATCGTGCTGTATTTTCCCGCGCCCCATTCGTTCACCGGCGAGGACGTGCTGGAACTCCAGGGCCATGGCGGTGGCCACGTTCTCGGGCGCATCGTGCAGCGTGTCCGGGAACTGGGGGCCCGCGCCGCACAGCCCGGAGAATTCAGCCGCCGCGCGTTTCTCAACGACAAACTCGACCTCGTGCAGGCCGAAGCGATCGCTGACCTGATCGAGGCCGGCACCGATGCGGCGGCGCGCGCCGCCCAACGCAGCCTGCAGGGCGAATTCTCCCGCCGCATCCATGAACTGCAGGCGTCGTTGACGCGCGTGCGCGTGTTCGTCGAGGCGGCGATCGATTTTCCCGACGAGGAGATCGACTTCCTGGCCGAAAGCGACGTGCTGGCGCGCTGCGGTGCGGCGACGACGCAACTTGACGCCGCGCTGGCCGGTGCGCGTCAGGGCCGCCTGTTGCGCGATGGTATCGTCCTGGCCATCGTCGGCCGGCCCAATGCCGGCAAGTCGAGCCTGCTCAACGCCCTGGCGGGCGCCGACCGGGCGATCGTCACGGAAATCCCCGGCACCACGCGGGACGTGCTGCGTGAGCAGATCGAACTCGACGGCGTTCCGGTGCACATCGCGGACACGGCCGGTATTCGCGAGACGCAGGACCGGATCGAGGCCGAGGGCGTGCGGCGCGCGCGCGAGGCCCTGGCCGAAGCGGACGTGGCCCTGCTGGTCGAGGATCTGACCGATCCCCGGCCGGACGACGCCTTGCGTGGCGAGGTTCCCGGCGCAGTGCACTGCATCCGCGTAGGCAACAAGGTTGATCTGTTGCTGCAGGCGGAGCGACCCCGGACCGAAGCGGATCGGGTCGTGATCTCGGCGCGCACCGGTGAGGGAATCGACCGCCTGCGATGCATGATCCGCGCGGCGGTGGGCGCCGGCGACCAGGCCGAAGGGGCGTTTTCGGCCCGCCAGCGGCACATCGACGCCTTGCTGCGGGCGCGCGAGCACCTGCAGGCGGGCGTCGCGGAAATGACGGCGACCGGGTCGGGGGAGTTGCTGGCCGAGGAGTTGCGGCTCGCTCAGCAGGCGCTCGGTGAGATCACCGGGGAACTGCTGCCGGACGATCTGCTCGGCCGCATTTTCGCGAGTTTCTGTATCGGCAAGTAGGGCGTTCGGTTCGCGCGCGCCCGTCGCGGCGCGAATCGGGCGCGGGGGGCGCGGTCAGCGAACGGCGTCGGATGTGCAGTAGACGTCGTGCAGCATCTCGATGATGTTCATCGCCGCCGAGTCGCGCAGGCGGTAGTAGATCGTCTGGCTTTCCCGCCGGGTCTGCACGAGGTCCTGGTCCCGCAGCACCGCCAGATGTTGCGAGAGGGCCGACTGACTGAGTTTGATCCGCTTGTTGAGCTCGCCGACCGAGATTTCGCCTTCGGACAGCACGCACATGATCATCAGCCGGCTTTCGTTGGCCAGGCCCTTGAGCAGACTGACCGCATTGCCGGCGTTGCGTTGCATGGCGTCGTAGTCGAGCGGCGGTGGGCCGGCCGTTTCCGTCGGAATGTTCATCCCCCTGATTGTATTTGCAATTTATCTAAATTACAAATATCTTAATAAGCCTTTTCTCAAGTATTCGATCGCGCGGCCTATGGATATTCGCTCCTTCCACGAGCCCGATTCGGGCACCTGGACCTATCTGCTGGCCGACCCCGAGACCGGGGCGGCGGCGGTTATCGACCCCGTATGGGTTTACGATCCGGTCAGCGGCCGGACCGATCGCAGCTTCATCGACACGGTGCTGCACGCCGCCGACGAAGCCGGCTGGCGCGTCGAGTGGGTGCTGGAGACCCACGCCCATGCCGATCACCTGTCGGCGGCCGAGGTGGTGCGCGCGGCGACCGGGGCCCGGCTCGCCTGCGGCGCCGGGATCACCGCCGTGCAGCGGAATTTCGCACGGGTGTTCAACCTCGGGGACCTGCCGGCCGAGGGCGGCCCGTTCGACCGCTTGCTGCGCGAGGGCGACGTTGTGGCGGTGGGCTCGCTTCGGGTCCGGGTGCTCGAGACGCCCGGTCACACGGGTGACGGCATCACCTACCTCGTCGGCGATGCCGCGTTCATCGGCGACACGTTGTTCGCACCGCACGCCGGGACCGCGCGCTGCGACTTTCCCGGCGGTGATGCGGGGCGCCTGTACGATTCCGTCATGAAACTGTACGACCTGCCGCCGCAGACCCGGCTGTTCCTGTGCCATGACTACCCGGCCGACGGCGCCCAACCGGTGTGCGGCGTGACCGTCGCGCGGTCGCGGGCGGAGAACATCCACATTCGCGACGGCCGCGACAAGGCGGAATTCGTCCGGCAGCGCGAGGCCCGTGACCGGACGCTGGCGCTGCCGCGGCTCATTCTGCCCGCGCTGCAGGTCAACATACTGGGCGGCCGCGCTCCCGCCCCCGAGGACAACGGTGTAAGCTACCTGAAGATACCGTTGAACCGCACCATCGAAGAACTGATCGCAGGAGAAGAAGAATGAGCACCATTGTCGTACTTGGCGGAGGCATCGGCGGAATTTCGGCGGCGTTCGAACTCAAGGACGAGCTCGGTGACGCCCACGAAATCGTTCTGGTGTCGGACCAGGACCACTTCGAGTTCACCCCGTCCAACCCCTGGGTCGCCGTCAAATGGCGCAAACCCGAGTCGATCCGGCTCGACCTGAACAAACTGATGGACAAGCACGGCATCCGGTTCGTCGGCAAGGCCGTCAAGCGGGTTCAGCCGGAGAGCCATAACCTGCTGCTGGAAGACGACGATATCCTGACCTACAACTACCTCGTCATCGCCAGCGGTCCGCGCCTGGCGTTCGATGAGGTGCCCGGACTGGGACCGCACAACGGATTCACGGGGTCGGTGTGCAAAACCGACCACGCCAGCCTGATGTCGGCGAAGTTCGACGAATTCTGCGCCCAACCGGGCCCGGTCGTGATCGGCGCCGCGCAGGGCGCATCCTGTTACGGGCCGGCTTACGAGTACACCTTCATCATCGAGACCGAACTGCGGCGCCGCAAGATTCGCGACAAGGTGCCGATGACCTTCGTGACGCCGGAACCGTACATCGGCCACCTCGGCCTGGACGGCGTGGGCGACACCAAGGGGATGCTCGAATCCGAGATGCGCGAGCGGCATATCAAGTGGTATACCAACACGCGGATCGACGCGGTCGAGGACGGCCTGATGAAGATCACGCAGGTGGCCGAAGACGGCAGCGACAAGGTCAGCCACGAACTCGAATTCGCCCATTCGATGATCCTGCCGGCCTTCACCGGCATCGAGGCCGTGATGGGGGTCGAGGGGCTGTCCAACCCGCGCGGCTTCATCATCGTCGACGAGCACCAGCGGAACCCGACCTATCCGGAAATCTTCGCGGTCGGCGTCTGCGTGGCGATTCCGCCGGTGGGCGGAACGCCGTTGCCGGTCGGCGTGCCGAAAACCGGCTACATGATCGAGTCGATGGTGACCGCGACGGTGCAGAACCTGGCCGAGATCCTCGCCGGCAAGGAACCGACCCATCACGCCACGTGGAACGCGTTCTGCCTGGCCGACTTCGGTGACCGCGGCGTCGCGTTCATCGCGCTGCCGCAGATTCCGCCGCGCAACACCAACTGGTCGGGTTCGGGCCGCTGGGTGCACTGGGCCAAGATCGGTTTCGAGAAATACTATCTGCGCAAGATCAAGCAGGGCCGGGTCGAGCCGTTCTGGGAGAAATACGCCATGCGCCTGATGGGCGTGCAGAAACTGCGCGGCTGAATGAAACGTCCGGGGCCGCTCGGGCCCCGGGCTACCCGCTTATTTCAGAAAATCCATCGATCGGGCATCGGTGGGTGACCTTCCGTAGTCGAACACGCTCGAGAAGCTGTTGGTCGGGGCAAGGGTGTGCGAGAACGCGCGGCCGGGCCACCCGTTGCAGGACACGCTCGAGCCGTCCCAGGGCGCTCGGTCAGCCGTTCCCTGCGGCTGACGGCCCCGCAACGGGCGACCCGACAGCGCGTTCTCGCTCCGAGCCGGGTCATCGAACGACGGATCTGCGCTGAAGCGGCTCCCGGCGTTTCGACCCTGGGTGGTCAACGCAGGCGAGGCGTGGAAAGGCCGGTGGGCCGCACTGTGGCACCGCCCGTTGCGGCGCACACGGGCCGCCCGGTGTGCCCCGGGCTTTGCCGCCGCGCCGCGGGCGGCGCTAGTCCGCGATGCGCTCCTGGGCGGCGAAGTCCTGCGCATCCGACAAGCCGCCGATGTTGACGACGTTGGTGAAGCCGGCGTTTTCGAGCACCGACTGGGCGATGCCGGAGCGGCGCCCGCTGCGGCAGTAGACGTAGATCACGTCGTCCTTGTCCTCGGTGACCTCGGCGATCCGCTCGGCGATTTCGGTGTGGGGGATGTTGACGGCGCCCTCGACATGGCCGGATTCGTATTCGCCGACGGAACGTACGTCGATCCAGTGCGGCGCGTCGGCCCACGCGACCAGGCTCTGCGCACCGAGCAGCACGACGATCAGGGCACGGGAAAGGATTTTCAGCATGGTTCAGCTCCGGAACGGGTTTGCAAACGCTTTCAGCCCCCGAACATGGGGCCGGTCGCCGAACGCTGCAAGGTCGCCGGCCGAACCGGCGACCTGCGGGCTAGTTCGTGGCGAAGAGGCTCTCCAGAGCGTCTTCGGTCGCGCCGGGCGAGGACATCAGCTTGGTGAAGCCGTGCGCGCCCATCATGCTGAGGTCCGGAAAATGCACGGCCATGCGAAAACGCATGTGCAGGGCTTCGACCTCGCGACCGCGCACCAGCACCTCGTACGGGAAGTAAGCGACCTTGCTGTGGCCCTCGTAGTCGACGACGCTCAGTTGGTGCGCCTCGTCGATATCGAGGTCGTCTTCACTCGCCGCCTTCATGCCCACGCCGATGAGCACCTGCTCGGTACCGGGAATGTCGATGCGGTAGATTTCGCTCAGCGCGTCATCGGGCCGGGCCAGGCCCAGTTCGACGGCCGCCGTGGCGGCTTCATGGCTGGCGAACTGGCCCAGTTCGTACGGGTCGTCGAACTTTTCCATCAGGGGTTTGTAGTTGTACTTGGCCAGTTTGCTGGCGCTCATGCCGTCCTCGGTGCCGTAACTCTCGATGTTGCCGAGCGTCGACGACAGGAGCTCGTAGACGACCTGCAGATCGCCGGCGAGCCGGTAGGCGTGTTGAATGTAGAGCGGATTGACGAACGCGACCTCGGTCTTGCCGTCCCGTTCGGCGACGCTTACGCGCTGGGCCGCCGCGTAGCCGCCGCGCGGCGTCTGCGCCGCGACCGCGAGCAGCTCGCCGTGCGTCACGACGAGCACGCGGGCGCTGTCCAGCGGAGCGTATTCGCCCTCGATGGAGAAACCGGCGGCCTCGAGCGCGTCACGCGTGGCGGCGGTCTGCGCGGCCAGGGGCGCGTCGTTGACCGACGCCAGCACGAAGGGCTGGAACGTCGTCTTGGCGAGCGCCGTTCCGGTACCCAGAAAAAGCACGACGAGGGCGGTAAGCCAGCGGGTTTTCATCGATGTATCCTCCGATCGGGAAAGCGGGACGCGGGCCCCGCGATATGCACTATCCAATTTGGCGTGGTTTAACGATTGCTAATATTTGTTACATTAAACCGATTCGGCGCAAAAGGCGATCCCGAAGGACGCCGACCGTATCGGAACAGCGCCGCCACCGGACGGCAACGGTATGAACGAAATCGCGCGCAAGGCGCACTGGGAGCGGGCCTGGTCGCAGAAGGACGAGACCGAGACCAGCTGGTTTCAGACGGCGCCTGAACTGTCGCTGGAATTGATCGCGGCGGCCGGTGCGCGGCCTGACGATCCGTTCATCGACGTCGGCGGCGGCGCGTCGCGCCTGGTCGACCACCTGCTCGACCGCGGATTCAGCGACCTGACGGTGCTCGATATTTCGGCCGCCGGCTTGCAGCGGGCGCGGCGTCGGCTGGGTGCGCGCGCCGCGCGGGTGCACTGGATCGAGGCCGACGTCACGACCTTCCGCCCGCAACGGGATTACCGTGTGTGGCACGACCGGGCGGTGTTTCACTTCCTGCTCGACGCCGCCGAGCGGGCCCGCTACGTTGCGGCCATGGACGCGGCGTTGGCAAGCGACGGCCAGGCCGTGATCGCGACCTTCGGACCCGACGGGCCATTGCGGTGCAGCGGCCTGGACACGCTGCGCTACGGCGCGGCCGACCTCGCTGCCGCGCTCGGATCCCGCTGGCGGCTGCTCGAGGAGCGCGCCGAGGCGCACCGCACGCCGACCGACCGCGAGCAACGCTTCGGCTATTACCGGTTCGCCCGGGCAGCGGTGCGCGCCGCGGAAACGGGTTAAACTAGAACAGGGAACCAGAAGAGCAACGAAATCGAACGATGAACGAGCAGGAAACGATCGATCCGCGGCGCATGGCAATGGCCGCGCAGCAAGCCAGCGACCTGATGAAAACCCTTGGCCACAAGGACCGCCTGATGGTCCTGTGCCACCTGACCAACGGCGAAAAGTCCGTCGGTGAACTGGCGCGGTTGCTGGACATTCCGCAGTCCCCGCTGTCCCAGCACCTGGCCCGGATGCGCAAGGAAAAGCTGGTCAATACCCGGCGCGAAGCGCAGACCATTTTCTACTCGATCGCCAGCACCGAAGCCGAGGAATTCGTGCGGCTGATGCACCAGTTGTACTGCGGTGCGCACTGAACGCGGCGCGCGCCCTTAGACCCCGCCCTGCGACCATTTGACGCAGATCACCCGGCGAGTCATTCCGCCACGCGCTTTAAATTTCTTTACTTTAGAATGGCTTAACATTACATTCGTGCAGGCACAGTCAATGGAGGCTCGAGAAGATGGGTAATAAAATCAATTGGTTAACCGCGGTCACGGCGGCGGTTAGCTTGGCCGTGGCGGGCAACGCATTCGCCACGAACGGCTATTTCACGCACGGAAACGGCACCAAGAACAAGGCCATGGCCGGCGCCGGAATCGCGCTGCCGGAGGACGCGATCGACGTCACCAACAACCCGGCAGCGGCCGTGCTGGTCGGCGATCAGCTGATTGCGGGTATTTCGGTCTTCAGTCCGAAACGCAAGTACGAAACCACCGAGAGCATGGCGAATGGAGGCTGTTTCCCGGGCATGGGCTGCGCGTTCACCATCGGTCCGAACAGCCTGAAGAGCAAAAGCAACTATTTCTATATTCCGCATATCGCCTGGAGCAAGCAGCTGGACAACGACAGCGCGATTGCCGTCTCGTTCTACGGTCGCGGCGGCATGAATACCGACTGGCAGGGGGGCTCGGCGAGCTTCGATCCGGATGGTCCGATGGGCCCGGCGCCCGCGATGACCTTTCCGGGCACCTACGGTGACGGCGCCTTCGGCGGCGACGGCGACGCCGGCGTCAACCTGAGCCAGGCGTTCCTGGACCTGACCTGGGCCAAGAAGTTCGCCAACGACCTGTCGTTCGGCGTGTCCGCCGTGCTGGTCGGGCAGATGTTCGAGGCCGACGGCGTTCGCACCTTCGGGCAGTACACCAGGACCTTCGCCGCGAGTGGCGGCATGGAAATGCCGCAGAACCTGTCCAACAACGGCACGGACTGGTCCTACGGGTATGGCCTTAAGGTCGGCATCCACGCACCGATCAACGAACGGTTCAGTTTCGGCGCGATGTACCAGACCAAGATCTGGATGAGCGAATTCGACGATTACGCGGACCTGTTCGCAGAGCAGGGCGGGTTCGACATTCCGGCCGACCTCAAACTGGGCCTGACCTTCCACGCCAGCGAAGCGCTCGACCTGAGCTTCGATATCGAGCACATCTGGTACAGCGACGTGGGGTCGGTCGGCAACCCGATCGCCAACATCTTCCAGTGCCCCACGGCCGGCCAGGGCGGCACCAACCTCGAGATGTGTCTCGGCGGCAACAAGGGCGCCGGCTTCGGCTGGGACGACATGACGGTCTACAAGCTCGGCCTGAAGTGGAGCAACAACGAGGACTGGACCTGGCGCCTGGGCTACAGCTACGGCGAGCAGCCGATCGCGAACAGCGAGATGACCTTCAACATCCTCGCGCCGGCGACGATCGAGCAGCACATCACCGGCGGTTTCACGCTCGAGCGCACCCCGGGCCGGCAGTTCAACATGGCCCTGATGTACGCCCCGAACAGTTCGGTGAAGGGTCCGCAGAACTTCGATCCGAGCCAGACGGTCGAGTTCGAGATGTTCCAGTGGGAACTCGAGGCGAGCTACAGCTGGCGCTTCTGATTCCCCGCGGACAAAGGCATAAAGAAACGGCCAGCAGATCGCTGGCCGTTTTCTTTTGACGGACTGTTTTTAAGAACGGTTCAGACTTTCTCGATCATGAACTCGTAAACGCCGCCTTCTTCCTTGTGCGAAAGCAGCTTGTTGCCGGTGGTGCGCGAGAACGCCTCGAAATCGGCAACCGAGCCGGGGTCGGTGGACAGCACCTGCAGGACCTGGCCGGCGGTGAGTTCCTTCAGGGCTTTCTTGGCCTTGAGAATGGGGAGCGGGCAATTCAGGCCCTTTGCGTCGAGTACTTTGTCTGCCATGGGGGTTTCCTTTGCTTGCGGTTGCGTATCGGGTTGAGTGATTCGGACCGGATCAGATGAACAGGTTGATGTGCGACTGCGTGGCGACCTCGATGTAGGTGGCGGCGCCGCCGATTTCGATGCCGTCGATCAGGTCTTCCTTCTTGTAGTCGAACAGTTCGAGCGTCATCTGGCAGGCGATCATGCGGACATCGGCCTCGACGGCGAGTTCGCGCAGCTCCTCGACCGAGGCGACGCCGTTTTTCTTGATGAGGTTCTTCATCATCTTCGAGGCCATGGCGTCGACGCCCGGCAACATGCCGACGACGTTGGGCATCACCATGTGACCGCCCGCCATCGGCATCTCCATCGCCGCGTTGCCCAGCGGCGTGACCTTCAGGTTCAGGTCTTTTTTCAGCAGGGAGAGGCCGTAAAAAGTAAAGAACATGGTCACGTCCAGGCCCATGGCCGCGGCCGTGGTGCCGAGGATGTAGGGCGGGTAGGCCCAGTCGAGGCTACCCTTGGTCACGATGATGGACATCGTGTTGGGATCGATCGCTTTGGCGTTTTCTTCGGACATGGACTTCGACCTCTGGAATCGGGGGACACAGACAGCCCATTCTAGACCGATTTCATTTATTAGTAAATTCGAATACTATGGCCGGCGATGGCCAGCAACGGTTCCAGCCTCACCGCCAGCGCCGGCCGGCGGGCCCTGTTCGTCGGCAGCGACGTCTACCGCGAGGCGGCGTTCGGTCGGCACCACCCGCTGTCGATCATCCGGGTCGCCGGCGTCGTCGATCTCTGCGAACTGCTCGACTGGTTCGAGCCGGGCCAGTTTCGCGACAGCCCCCGGGCGGATGAGCGGCAGTTGCTGAAATTCCACCATCCCGACTACGTGGCCGCACTGCGCGCGGCGGACGCGGCCGGCCGCGTCGACCCGGAAGTCCGCCGGCGTTACCGCATCGGCACGATGGAAAACCCCCTGTTTCCCGGCCTCTACCGCCGGGCGACGACGGCCGTCGGAGGCTCGATCCTGGCCGCGGAACTGGCCCTGGAGGGGCGCGTGGTGTTTCACCCTTCGGGCGGCACCCACCACGGCCGGCCCGATCGGGCCAGCGGCTTCTGCTACTTCAACGATCCGGTTTTCGCGCTGCTGACCCTGCTGGAACGGGGCCTGGATCGTGTGCTGTACGTCGACCTCGACGCCCATCACGGCGACGGCGTACAGGACGCCTTCGCCGAGGACGCGCGGGTGCTGACCGTCTCGATCCACGAGGAGAAGCGCTGGCCGCACTCCGGACCGGTCGAGGACCGTTCGTTCGGGGGCGCGCGCAACCTGCCGGTGCCGGCCGGTTTCAACGACGATGAACTCGATTTCCTGATGCGCGAGGCCGTGCTGCCGCTGGCGCGGGCCTTTGAACCGCAGGCGGTCGTCATCACCTGTGGCGCCGATCCCCTCGCCGGCGACCCGCTGTCGAAGCTCGAACTCAGCAACGGGGCGCTGTGGCGCGCCGTGGAATCGCTGGTGGAACTGACCCAGCGCAGCGTCGTGCTGGGTGGCGGCGGCTATAATCCGTGGACGGTCGTGCGCTGCTGGAGCGGCCTGTGGGGACGCCTGAGCGGGCGCGACTTTCCCCGTGAACTGCCGGCGGCGGCGCAGGCCATGCTGGCCGGCTTCGAGAGCGATCTCATCGACGAGGAAGACGTGCCGGAGAGCTGGCGCACGCGCCTGCTGGACGAGCCGAACCACGGCCCGCTGCGGCCGCAGATCGAGGCCCTTCCGGCGCTCGTGTTAAATTGACGCAAAACATGACAGGTGAAAACTGATGTCCTGGCTTGAAGCCCTGCAACAGATCGAGGAACTGGAGGACGCCGAGTTCGACGCCGGCCTGGTGGCCGAGATGGAACGCGGCGCAGACGCCTGGCGCGACCGACTGGTCCGCTTTTCGACCCCGACGTTCAAGGAATACGAGAGCAGCGAGCTTTCGAGCTGCGGCAAGAACAGCTTTCCCGCTTTTTCGATCACCGCGGCCGGCTGCGCCCTGATGTGCGACCACTGCGAGGCGCGCATCCTCGAGCCGATGATCCCGGCGGTGAAGCCGGACATCCTCGACGCCAAGGTGCGGCACCTGATCGAAACCGAGGACATGCAGGGCTTCCTGCTCTCGGGCGGCTCCAACAAGCGCAACGAGATCAACTACTCGAAGTTCTACCCGGTGATCGAGCGGCTCAAGCGCGATTTTCCCGACCTGCGCATCGCCATCCACACGGCCCTGACCGATCGCGCCGGGGCAAAGGAGATGGAGGCGGCCGGGGTCGACGTCGCGATGCTCGACATCATCGGCGCCGAGGAGACGATCCGCGAGGTGTACCACCTCGATCGTCCGGTTGCCGACTTCGAGTCGACCGTCGCCGCGCTGTGCGAAACGTCGATGCAGATCTCGCCGCACATCGTGATCGGCCTGCATTACGGACGCATCCTCGGTGAAGAGAATGCGCTGGACATCCTCAGCCGCTACGACACCCGGGCCCTGGTGCTGGTCGTGATCATGCCGTTTTACGCCCGGCCGGGCACGTTTGCGACGCCGGACGCCGCCGAGGTCGGCCGTATTTTTCTCGCGGCGCGCCAACGCCTGCCGGACCGGCAGGTCCTGCTGGGCTGCGCCCGGCCACCGGGCATGCACAAGCGCGTCACCGACGCCTACGCGGTGATGGCCGGACTCGACGGCATCGCGTTTCCGGCCGACGGCGCCGTTGCGGTGGCCGGAATCACCGGCCGGCCGTTCCACCAGGCGCACGCCTGCTGTTCGATCAAGCTGGGCCAATCCAGCGCCACCACCAACATCGCGACTCTGGCGTCGACCAGTTGCGCGGCCTGAGAGACACGCGGAGAGCATCATGGGCTGTATCAAGAACGAGAACGCCACGACGGCCGAGCAGGGCCGCAACGGACTCGATTTCAACCCCTACGACGCGATGGAACCGCGCCTGCCGTCGCGTACGCCGAAGGACAAGCGGAACGGTGCGCCGGTCAAGGCGCACGACGTCGCGCCGCAGGGCGTCTACCGCCCGGACTACAACATTCTGACGCCGCACATGCGCTCGCCGGAATACGTGCAGATGTCGACCGCGGCGGCGATCACGCTCGGCGTGACCGCCGGCCGCATGTACCGCTGCTCCTGCACGCGCTGCCTGAATCTGCTGTTGACCTACCCGGAAGGCTGCCGTGCGAACTGCGCCTACTGCGGCCTGGCGCGCCATCGCGAGGCGGAGCGCGATTACGCGGATCGCAATTTCATTCGCGTCGACTGGCCCGCCGTACCGATGGACGTGGTGGTCGACAAGGTCGCCAGCGACGGCGCCGACAGCCCCTTCCACCGCATGTGCATCTCGATGATCACCCACCCCCGTTCCGACGACGACACCGTGTCGGTGCTGAAAAAGTGGACGTCGCGCATCGACCCCGCAACCATTCCGGTTTCGATCCTGTCCAACCCGACCACGATGGGCCGCGAAGACGTCCAGCGCCTGCGGGACCTCGGCGCCGACATCTTCACGGTCGCGCTCGACGCCGCGACGCCGGAGCTGTTCGACCGCACCCGCGGCAAGGGCGTTCAGTCGCCGCACCGCTGGGCGACCTACTGGACGGTCCTCGAGCACGCGCGCGACATCTTCGGGCCCGAAAAATTCGGCGTTCACCTGATCGCCGGCATGGGCGAAACCGAGTACGAAATGCTCGACGTGGTGCAACGCGTGGTCGACATGGGCGGCCACAATCACATGTTCAGCTTCTTTCCCGAGGAAGGTTCGCTGATGGATCATCTGCCGGCGACGCCGCGCGACCAGTGGCGCCGCGTGCAGCTCGGTCGCTACCTGATCGATTACTGCGACGCGCGCATCGACCACATGTCCTTCGACGACCGGGGCCGGGTCACGCATTTCGGGCTGCCGGCGGCGGAACTCGAAGACATCATCCAGTCCGGTCTGCCGTTCCGGACCTCCGGCTGCCCGGGCAAGGTCGCCGAGGACGTTTCGGCCTGTGATCGGCCCTATGGCGACTCGCCGCCCAGCGATATCGCCAGTTACCCGTTCCAGCCGGACCGCAAGGACATCAAGAAGATCCGCAAGCAGCTCGGCATTCCCAACCGCCTGGTCTGAGCCGCCGGTGGGTCGTCTGCGCGTCCTCGACACGGGGGTCATCGAAGGCCGTCTGAACATTGCGCTCGGGCAGGCGATCAGCGACGCGCACGCCGCCGGCCGGGTGCCCGACACCCTGCGCTTCCTGCGCTTTCCGCCGACCGCGCTGGTCGGCCGCCACCAGGCGCTGGCGCAGGAAATCGACCTCGACTACTGCCGCGACCACGGTGTCGGCACCGCCCGGCGCATCACGGGTGGCGGCGCAATCTTTCTCGACCCGGGCCAGCTGGGCTGGGAACTGGCATTGAACCGGCGAACCCTCGGCATCGCGCAGTTGCCGGAACTGACCCGCGTGATCTGCGAGGCCGCGGCGGACGGCATTTCCCGGCTCGGTGTCGCGGCCCGCTACCGGCCGCGCAACGACATCGAGGTCGACGGCCGCAAGATCAGCGGCACCGGCGGTTTTTTCGACGGCGATACGCTGTTTTTCCAGGGCACCGTGCTGGTCGACATGGACGCCGCGCAGATGATCGCCGCGCTGCGGGTGCCGCGCGCCAAGCTGGAAAAACGCCAGCTGGATTCAGCGGCCCGGCGCGTCGTCACGCTGCGCGAACTGCTGGGCGCCGCCACGCCCGACCTGGCGGCGATCCAGGCGGCGCTGACCGACGCGTTCTGCGAGCGTTTCGGCCTGACGGCCGAAGCCGGCGCGCCGGAATCGTTCGAACTCGAACGGGCGCAGCAGCTGTTCGACGCGGAGATCGGCACCGAGGATTTCGTCGCCGGGATCGACGAACCGGCGCAAGCGCGCGGTCTGCTGCGCGGCACGCACACCTGTTCCGGCGGGACCGTGACCACCTGGTTGCGGCTCGAGGGGCCGGGCCAGAACCGGGTGCGCGAGGCGCTCGTGACCGGTGACTTTTTCGTAACGCCCCCGCGCGTCATCTACGACCTCGAGTCCCGCCTGCGCGGCGTCTTCGTGGACGATCTGGAAGCCGCGGTCGACGCCTTTTTCGCCGACGCCGGGATCGAGGTCCTGTCGGTCACCCCGGCCGACTTCATCGCATCGATCAGGAACGCACTCAAATGAACGTGTTGCACGCGATTCAGCATACGTCGGCCGATTATCTCGGGCTGATGGAAGATCACCTCGAGGGGCGGCGCATCCGGTTCCGGTACTTCCGCCCGTTCACCGAACAGGGCACGGTGCCGCAACCGGGCGAGTTGTGCGACGGCCTGATCCTGCTCGGCGGCGGGCCCTGGGGCAGCGCGGGCGAGCGCGACGTGCCGACGCTGGACCAGGAAGTCCGGTACACGCGCGCCCTGCTCGACGAAGGCAAGCCGGTGGTCGGCATCGGGCTGGGGGCGCAGATCCTGGCGATCGCGGCCGGCGGCGGCGCCGAACCGGCGCCGCTCGTGTTCGAGACCGGGTACGGTTTCCGCGTCGACGACGACGCGCTGGCCGGTTTCCTGCCCGAGCGCTTTCCCTGCGCCACCTACATGCGCGACCGGCCGCTGCCGCCGAGCGATGCGCGCATCCTGGCCGTCGACGACCAGGAACGGCCGGTGCTGTTCCAGGTCGGACCGAATTCGCTCGGCTTCACCGGTCACCCGGGATTCAAGACGGCGATGGCCGAGGACCTGATCATGGAGTTCGAGGAAGCGCCGGACGATCCGGCGCCGCAACTGCAACGCCTGCAGGTGATGGTGCCCGAGATCGAGGACGCGCTGGTGCCGATCATGACCGGGCTCATCAAAATCACCGGCTGGATGAGACCTCGGCGTCGAATCGCGCTAGAATTGAAAGTCTGACGACCCGGCGCATCCTGTCCCCTTCTGCTCCGGGCGGTCGACGCTTCGGCCACGCGTTTCGAACGCCGCGGCCCGTGAGTCGGTTGGCCAGGCCCGCCCGCCGCCAGGCAAATGTTGTTGCGTATACTGGCTATCTAAATTAGATTATCGTAATATTTCCGATCCACCCGAAGAAAGGAACTCCACGAAATGGCTGACAAACTGATCATCGTCATGGCCAATACCGACCCCAAGAACGGCGAAGAACTCGGCGCGCCCATCTTCCAGGCGACCGTCGCCGCGGCCATGGAATACGAAGTCGATGTGATCTGCACCGCGACCGCGGGGCGCCTGATGCGAAAGGGCGTGGCGGAAAACCTGTTCGTCAAGGAAGGTTCGCCCAAGTCCGTTTACGATTTCATCAAGGACGCCCACGAGGCCGGCGCGAAATTCTACTGCTGTTCTCCGAACCTCGACCTGTTCGACATGACCACCGACGATTTGATCCCGGAATGCGAGGGCATCGTCGGCGGCGCACACCTCATCGAAGAGGTGATGGAAGAGGACTGCAAGGTTCTCACTTACTGACTGACACGGAACCCCGCGGCCCGGCGGCCGCGGTCATGGGGGCACCATGGCGCACGCGCACACAAGCAGAGTACAGGAATACATCGGCGATCCGGTTTCGGACAGCCCGCCCGTCGACCGGGAAATGCTGGAGGAAATCTTCCAGGATATCCAGAGCGACATCCGCTTCGACCATGAACTCAACGGCTGCCTGAACTGCGGCATCTGCACCGCGACCTGTCCGGCCGCGCACTACTACGATTTCAGCCCGCGCGAAATCGTGCAGCTGCTCTGGACCGAAAACCTCGAGGCCATCTACGACGCGATGCAGGAAAAAATCTGGGCCTGCGCCCAGTGCTACACCTGCGCCGCGCGCTGCCCGTTCAAGAACTCCCCGGGCGGGCTCGTCATGCTGATGCGCGAGGCCGCCATCAAGCACGGCATGGAATCGGCCAAGAACGTGCTGCGGCCATTCAGCCGCGTGATGCTGAAGCTGATCTCGACCGGCAACCAGTTGTCGCCGGACATGATCAACGCGGACGGCTTCCCGGACTGGGGCCCGAACATCTCGAAGGTCAACGCGCCGCTCAAGGTGCTGCGCAAGGCGATTCCGATGCCGACCCTGAACACCACCGAAACCGCGTGGGAGGTCAACCTCACGACCTCGGTCGAGCTGTACACGATCTGGGAGGAAACCGGCGTGCTGGATCAGCTCGAAACGATCGACGAGAACCTCTACGACGTCATTCTCGACATCATGGATGAGAAACGCGAGGACCTGGAGGACTGGGAAGACGAACAGGAAGACGAGGACTGATTCCGGATCGGGACCGGGATGACGAAGCCCGGGACGTCATCGAGGACGAAGCCCGATCCGTCATCCCGGAACCCGCGCAGCGGCGATCCGGGATCACGCAAAACGACTGGAGAGAACGGAATGAATACAGGTAATGGCGACAACGGCGAGCGTTTCACCGGGCACGGCCCCGAGTGGCGCGATTCCAACCTGAGCCCGGAGGAGGCGCAAACCGCCACCGCCTGGGTCGAACAGGTCATCAACAAGCGCTCGATGGAGGTCAACAAGGACCGCGTCGAGGACGTGCGCGACCACATGTGGCAGCTCGAGAAGGAAGGCGAAATCGCCGTCCACCGCATCAACGACGAGCACCAGCCCCGTGTCGCCAAGACCATCTACGGCTGGGAAAAGAAGATTCCGACCAACCGCCTGTGGCACCACAAGTCCTGCGGGCAGTGCGGCAACATTCCGGGTTACCCGGCCTCGCTGCTGTGGCTGATGAACGAAATGAACATCAGTTACCTCGACGAGACCGATCAGACCAGTTGTACGGCATGGAACTATCACGGCTCGGGCATCGGCAACATCGTCAGCCTCGCGGCCGTGTTCCTGCGCAATTTCCACCAGGCCTACATTTCGGCCAAGGCCCAGGGCCTGCCGGAAGGTTACTATTACCCGCTGGTGCACTGCGGCACCTCCTTCGGCAACTACAAGGAAGTCCGCGCCTACCTGATCGAGTCGCCGGAGCTGCGCGAACAGGTCAAGAAGATCCTCGGCAAGCTGGGCCGCCTGGTCGACGGCAAGCTGCTGATTCCCGAGGAAGTGGTGCACTACTCGGAGTGGGTGCACATGATGCGTGAGGACATCGCGCAGCGGCAGACGATCGACGTCAGCAACATCCGCGCGACGATCCATCCCGCCTGCCACGTGTACAAGATGGTGCCGGAAGATGTGGTTTACGACGACGACGTGCTCGGCGGCAACCGCGTTGCGGTGTCGACCGGCGTCATGCAGTCGCTGGGTGCGCAGGTGATCGATTACTCGACCTGGTACGACTGCTGCGGTTTCGGTTTCCGCCACATCATCTCCGAGCGCGAGTTCACCCGCTCCTTCGCCATCGACCGCAAGATCAAGGTCGCGGTCGAGGAGGCGCAGGCCGACGTCATGATCGGTCACGACACGGGCTGCATCACGACGCTGGACAAGAACCAGTGGATCGGCAAGGCCGCCGGCAAGGACTACAGCCTGCCGGTGCTCGCCGACGTGCAGTTCGCCGCGCTGGCCTGCGGCGCGCACCCGTACAAGATCGTCCAGTC
>JARROJ010000010.1:0-57043 GCA_037384065.1 Lysobacterales bacterium | reverse complement strand
ACGATTCGCCGCTGGATCGAACAAGGCGCCAAAAACAACTAAGAAGGACTGCTCATGGAACACATCCACGCTGATGTCGTGATAGTCGGCGCGGGCGGCGCCGGCCTGCGTGCGGCGATCGCCATCGCCGAAGCCGACCCCTCGCTCGAGATCGCGCTCATTTCCAAGGTCTACCCGATGCGCAGCCACACCTGCGCCGCCGAGGGCGGCGCGGCCGGCGTGAAGGGCGCGGACGATTCCCTGGAACTGCATTTCAACGACACCGTCGGGGGCGGCGACTGGCTGTGCGACCAGGACGTGGTCGAGTACTTCGTCAGCCAGGCGCCGCGCGAACTGGTGCGACTCGAACACTGGGGCTGCCCCTGGAGCCGCGAGGACGACGGCTCGGTGGCCGTGCGACCGTTCGGTGGCATGAAGAAGAAACGCACCTGGTACGCGGCCGACAAGAGCGGCTTTCATATCCTGCACACGCTGTTCCAGACCTCGCTGCAGTTTCCCTCGATCAAGCGCTACGACGAATACTTCGCGCTCGAACTGCTGCACAAGGACGGCAAGTGCCGCGGCGTGGTCGCG
Organism: Lysobacterales bacterium; assembly: GCA_037384065.1. Lineage (GTDB taxonomy): Bacteria > Pseudomonadota > Gammaproteobacteria > Xanthomonadales > SZUA-36 > JABDPF01. The sequence goes on along the minus strand of JARROJ010000010.1, from coordinate 56,470 downwards.
ATGGAAATGCGCAGCGGCCGCTTCTTCGCCTACCATGCGCCGGCCGTGATCATGGCCTCCGGTGGCGGCGGGCAGGTTTTTCCGTTCACCACCAACGGCGCGGTCAAGACCGGCGACGGCATGGGCATGGCCTACCGCGCGGGCGTGCCGCTCAAGGACATGGAATTCGTGCAGTACCATCCGACCGGCCTGCCCGGTACCGGCATCCTGCTGACCGAGGGCTGCCGCGGCGAGGGCGGCATCCTGGTCAACAAGAACGGCTACCGCTACCTGCAGGACTACGGCATGGGCCCGGAAACCCCGATCGGCAAGCCGGAGCTCAAGACCATGGAACTCGGTCCCCGGGACCGGCTCAGCCAGGCCTTCTGGCACGAGCAGAAGAAGGGCAACACGGTCGAAACGCCCTGGGGCGACTGCGTGCTGCTCGACATGCGCCACCTCGGCGAAAAGAAGATCAACGAACGGTTGCCGCTGGTGCGCGAGCTGGCGTCGTCCTATGTCGGCCACGACCCGGTCACCGACCCGGTGCCGGTGCGTCCAGTGATCCATTTCATGATGGGCGGCATCGATTGCAACCTCAACGGCGAGACCCCGATGCCCGGCCTGTTCGCCATCGGCGAGGCCGCCTGTTCGGGGCTGCACGGCGCCAACCGACTCGGTTCGAACTCGCTCACCGACCTGCTGGTGTCCGGCAAACGCTCGGCGGACCGCGCGACGGCCTACGCGAAGGAAGCCGGCCGCAGCGAGCCCTGCTCGAGCGTAAACCAGCAGGCTGAAGACGCGGTCGCCTTCGTCCGCGGCCTGCTGCAGCGCAGCGGCGGCGGCGAGACGACCGCCGGCATCCGCCGCGAAATGCGCACGACGCTCGAGGAAGGCGCCGGCATTTACCGCGACGAGGAAGGTACCCGGGCCACCTGCGAAAAGGTCGCTGAACTGCGTGCGCGCTTCGACGGGATCGAGGTAAACGACAAGAGCAACGTGTTCAACACCGACCTGCAGCAACTGCTGGAACTGCGCAACCTGCTGGACGTGGCCGAGACCGTGGCCGAGGCCTCGCTCGAACGACGCGAATCCCGCGGCGCGCACCAGCGCCTGGATTACGTGGAGCGGGACGACGAGAATTTCCTGAAGCACTCGCTGGCCTACCGCCAACCGGACGGCCGACCGCGGATCGAATGGCTCGACGTGACCATCACGCGTTCCCAGCCCGGCGTGCGCGACTACTCGGGAGGCAAGGGCAAATGAGCGAACGTCTACTCAAAATCGAAGTCCTGCGCTACGACCCCGAGCAGGACAGCGAGCCGCATTTCCAGTCCTACGAGGTGCCCTGCCAGAACGACTGGGCGATCCTGGACGGGCTCAACTACATCAAGGAAAACCTGGACACCACGCTGGCCTTCCGCTGGTCCTGTCACATGATGGTGTGCGGCAGCTGCGGCATGATGGTCAACGGCGAACCGGTGCTCACCTGCAAGACCTTCGTCCGCGACCTGCCCGACGAGGTGCGCATCGAGCCGCTGGAAAACTTCCCCATCGAGCGCGACCTCGTGGTGGTGCTGGACGACGTGATGGAGAAACTGCAGCGGGCGAAACCCTACATCATCCGCAAGGATCCGCCGCCGGAAGACAAGGAGCACATCCAGCCGCGCAGCGCGCTGTACAAGTTCAAGCAGTACACGATGTGCGTCAACTGCATGTGCTGCTATGCGGCCTGCCCGCAGTACGCGCTGGACAAGGACTTCATCGGCCCGGCCGTACTGGCGCTGGCGCATCGCTACAACATCGACTCGCGCGACCAGGGCAAATCCGAGCGCCTGGACATCCTGGCCGACCACGACGGCGTCTGGAACTGCTCGTTCGTTGGCGCCTGCTCGGAGGTCTGCCCGAAGAGCGTCGATCCGGCTGCCGCGCTGCAGCAGATGAAGCTCGACGGCGCGAAAGAGTACTGGCTGCAGAAACTGCCCGGAGGTAAATCATGAGCCGCAACCCCTACGTCCGGCCCGTGTCCAAAACCACCTGGTACATGCGCAACGGGCGCTACCGCAAATACATGCTGCGCGAGGTCACCTGCGTGCTGGTCGGCCTGTACAGCTTCCTCGCCATTTACGCGCTGGCCGTGCTGGCCGGCGGTTCGGCGGCGGCCTGGAACGCATTCCTGGCCTCGCAGCAAACCGGCTTCTGGGTCGGCCTGCATGCCGCGGTGCTGATCTATTTCCTGGTCTACATGACCTTCGACTGGTTCAAGCTGGCGCCCAAGGCGATGCCGGTCCAGCTCGGCGAACAGAAAGTCCCGGATATCGCCATCGTGGTGGCCCATTACGTGGCCTGGGTCGTCGTGACCTTAATCGTCTTCTGGCTCGCGGGGGTGATCTGACATGGCAATCGCAAAGAAATCCGTCGTCTGGGGCCTGTTCGCGGCGGGCGGCACGGTCGCCGCTTTCCTGTTTCCCGCGCTGATTGCGCTGTTCCTCCTCGTCGCCTCCGGCAACGTGCCGGACGGCCTGCAGTACGAAAACATCCGCGGCTTCGCGGCGAGCCTGCCGGGCAAATTTCTGCTCTTTATCGTAATTTCACTTGCTTTGTGGCATGCTGCACATCGCCTTCGGGTCGTGTTCCACGATTTCGGGGTGCGCATGGACAAAAATGTCGCCAGGGCCGTCTACCTGGTTGCCGTGATCGGCACCGTACTGACGGCTTTTTATTTGTACGCCATATGAGCAAGAATGAACGACGATTCGAGAGCTGTACAGGAACGTTTCGCGGAAGATAACGTCGGCACACCGGTAAGCCGGGAGCGGCGCTTCGCCAGCGTGCCCGCCACGCCGGAGATTCCCGATTACCTGCAGGAAACCTACTGGTGGGCCTATCTGCACCCGAAGGCGCTCAAGTTCTTCGAGCGCGAATGGATGGTCAACCTGATCCTGTGGGGCAACATGAACCGGCTCACCCAGGCGGTGCTGGCGGACCTCCAGGTCGAACCGCGCAGCCGCGTGCTGCAGGTGGCCTGCGTGTACGGCGATTTTTCCAACAGGCTCGCGCGGCACCTCGCGCACAGCGGGTCACGCCTCGACATCGTCGACGTCGCGCCGATCCAGTTGCAGAACGCGCGTGAGAAGCTCTCGGGTAACGACAACATCGGCCTCCACCACCAGGATTCCACGGCGCTGCGGTTCCCGGAGGCCAGTTTCGACGAGACGGTGGTGTTCTTCCTGCTGCACGAGCAGCCCGAAGACGCGCGCCGCAAGACCATCGAGCAGGCGATCCGCGTGACCCGCCCCGGCGGCCGCGTGATCTTCGTCGACTACCACGGGCCGCGCAAGAGCAACCCGATGCGCTACGTGATGAAACCCATCCTGACCTGGCTGGAACCGTTTGCAATGGACCTGTGGCGCGAGGAGTTACCCGCGTTCATGCCGGCATCGGTCGGCGCCGAACAGATCACCTCCGATTTCTATTTCGGCGGCCTCTACCAGAAAATCGTCCTGCAACTCTGAGTCGGCGCCCGCGCGGCGCCCCTAAATCCGCCTGCCCTGCGCCTGCCGGCCGTTGACCGGTCGCCGGACAATTGACCTTGATCGTCGCACCCCCTCGCGCATCATGCTATTAAAAATGGGTTGCATGCCGTCGCAACGCCACGCAGGAGATTTCCATGCGCATCCTCGTCGTCGAAGACAACGCCGATGTCGCCCGCCAGGTCAAGCAAACGCTCCAGGAAGAATTTTTCGTCGTCGATGTTGCCGCCGACGGCGAAAGCGGCTGGTTCATGGCCGACACGGAAACCTATGACGCCGTGGTGCTCGATCTCGGCCTGCCCAAGCTGGACGGCCTGTCGGTGCTGCAACGGTGGCGCCAGAGCGGCAACCAGATTCCGGTTCTGATCCTGACCAGCCGGGATACCTGGCGCGAGAAGGTTTCGGGCCTGCGCGCCGGCGCCGACGACTACCTCGCCAAGCCGTTCGAGCTCGAGGAACTGCTCGCCCGGCTCGAGGCGTTGTTGCGGCGCTCCACCGGGCACGGCAACCCGATTCTGCGGTCCGGCCCGGTCGAACTCGACACGAGTTCGGCCCGGGTGACCATCAACGGCAACCACGTGAACCTGACGGCGCAGGAGTACCGCGCCCTGCAGTACCTGATGCAGAACGAGGGCAAGGTCGTCTCCAAGGCCGAACTCAGCGAGCACATCTACGAGCAGGTCGTCGAACGCGATTCCAACGTGATCGAGGTGCTCATCAACCACCTGCGCAACAAGCTCGACCCCACCCTGATCAAGACGCGGCGCGGGTTAGGCTACCAGTTGATGGTGCCCCCCGATGACGCGTAGATCGCTCGCCGCGCGAATCGTCGCGCTGACCGGCGTCTGGATCGCGATCGCCCTGGTCGCGGCCGGAATCATGCTCTGGTCGTTCTACCAGAGCCACGTCGAGGAGCATTACGACGCCCACGTGCGCATGCACATGGAGGAAATGGTCGCCGCAGCCCGATTGAACAGCGACGGCAGTCTCACGCTCGCTTACCAGCCCAGCGATCCCCGCTATCAAATTCTGCACTCGGGCTGGTACTGGGAAATCCGCCAACGCGGACGGATTCTGGCCCGCTCGCCTTCGCTGGGCGAGGACGAAATCAAGCTGCCGGAGAAGTCTTTCTCGGAGAATCGCGACGCGGTGATCCTGATGGGGCCCGCGGACAAGGAACTGCGCGTGCAGACCCGCCTGGTTCCAGCCGGCAGCAGCGGGGAGCAACTGCTCCTGGTCAGCTCGGCGCCGATGACCCGGGTTACCGACGATGTCGATCACATTGTCGAGCACATGGTGCCCACGCTCGCTCTGCTGGCCGGCGTGCTGCTGATTGCAGTCGTGTTTCAGGTTCGACTGACCCTGCGGCCGATCAACGACATCAGCCGGGGCATCAGCGCGATCCACCAGGGTCGGGACGAACGGATCAGCGGCGAATTCCCGGTCGAGATCCAGCCACTGGTGGACGAACTCAACAACCTGGTGGAACACAATGCCACGCTGTTGCGGCGTGCGCGCAACCAGCTGGGCGACCTGGCGCACTCGATCAAGAACCCGCTGACGGTGATCAACAACGAGGCGCGCTCGATGGATTCCGACAAGGGTCGCCTGATCCTGGCGCGGACCGGCGACATCCAGGACAGTGTCGACCACCATCTGACCCGCGCGCGGGCCTCGGGCACCACCAACGTGCTGGGCGCGCGGGTCAAGATTCGCGCGGTGGCGGAAGACCTCGTTTTCGCGTTGCAGCGGATCTACCAGGACCGTAAATTGCGGTTCAACCTGGACGACATCCGACAATGCGCCGTGCGCTGCGAGGCGCAGGATCTCGAGGAGATGCTCGGCAACCTGATGGACAATGCCTGCAAGTGGGCGCGCAGCGAGGTCGCCGTCAGTTGCCGTCCTTCGAACGGGGACACGCTGGTGACGGTCGAAGACGACGGGCCGGGCATACCGGCCGATGAGATCTCACGCGTCATGCAACGAGGTCAGCGCCTGGACGAATCCACCCAGGGCCACGGGCTCGGCCTCGGCATCATTCAGGACATCGTCGAGCTGTACAACGGAAAGCTCGAGCTGGGCGTCAGCAAACTGGGCGGCTTGCGGGCCGACCTGACCCTGCCCGGGGGGTGACCCGACGGCGCCTCGTCAGCTGCGGAACCGGGCTGAACGACGCCGCGCCAGCCCGTAAATGAGCGCGCCGAGCGCCATGAAGCCGCCTGCACCGATCCACGACTCGAGCGGCGCGAAACTCATCAGCCAGACGCTGATGATCGCCGCCAGCAGCGGCACCGAATAACCGCCCGGCAGGTGAAACGGCGTCTCTTCCGCGGCGCTCCGTCGCTGCAGTACCGGCAGCGTCGCGACGACCAGGACGTACACCATCAGGCGCACCACCGTGCTGACGACCGCCAGCCAGACGAATCCTCCGCTGAGCGCCAGGAGAATGGTGAACCCGGCATAGAAGCCGATCGCGTTCGCCGGCGTCTGAAAATGGCCGTGCACGCGGCCGAACCACGCCGGCAGGCTGCCCTGCCGGCCCAGGGCGTACAGCATGCGTGGCGCGGAGAGCATGCTGGCGGTGAGGTTCCCGCTGATCGAAAAAACCGCGCCGAGCGCGACGACGGCGGCGCCGACGCCACCCAGCAGAACCACCGCGACGTCCGCCAGCGGCGCGTCGCTGCCGCCGATCGCCGGCGCCACCGAAACGGCGACGGCCTGCAGCAACACGTAAAACACCGTGATCACGAGGACCGTGCGTACCAGTGCCAGCGGAATGTCTCGCCGCGGGTTGCGCGCCTCACCGGCGGGAATCGCCGCGCTCTCGAAACCGACAAAGGCGTAAAACACCACCAGCATCGTCTCGCCCAGCGAGTCCAGCGGCGGGAGGGCATCGCGACTGAACAGTTCCGGCCGAAGCTGGCCCAGACCGAGCGCGATGAGCAACAGCAGCGGTAACAGCTTGAGCGCCGTCAGCACGAACAGGGCCAGCATCCCCTGCCGGACGCCGAGGACATTGACGATCGCCAGCACGAGGCACAGCACGAGCACCATCGCCGTGTGCATCGGACCCGCTGCAAGCGAGGGAATGAACCAGGCGGCGTAGGTGACCATCAGGTGCGCATTGGCGGCGAATGCGGCCGCCCGGGACAGGGTCAGCAACCATCCGGCCTGGAAACCCGCGAACGGGCCGAACGCACTGGCCGCGTAAGCGACCGGCCCACCCGTGTCGCCGACGAAGCTGGCGACGCGCGCGAACACCAGCACGATCGCCATGATCAGGGCACCGCACAATGCGAACACCCAGGGGCTGAACCAGCCCGCCTGCTGGACGGCGATCGCCGGCAGGGCGAAGATGCCGGCGCCGATCGTACCGTTGAGGGCAATGGCGCCGAAGCCCCACTTGCCGATCTCGCGTCGCAGCCCGTCCGACGCGTGCCCCGGGGTATTCATCGCACCGCGACCCGTGCCGCCGTGCGTCCAGGTGATTTCGATGTCATCAATCGCTCCGCAAAATGGTAAAGTAGCCGGCCCGAACGGGCTTATGATTAAAACACTTATCCAATGCGTATACGAAAACCGGCCAGTCCCCGGAGCCCGTTGCAGGCGATCAGGGTGGTCTTGTTCCTGCTCAGCACGTTACTCTGCGCGAACGCGCACGCGTCCGGAACCGGCGAGGACGCCGCTTCGCCCTGGCGCGTCGCGGCCTGGAACGTGCAGACCTCCCTGTACACCAAGCACTTTGACCCGGACCCGGAACACAACAACGATCAGAACCTGATCGGCATCGAGGCCGTGTTCGCAAACGACTGGCTGACCGGCGCCGCGGTGTTCGACAACAGCTTCGGCCAGTCCTCGCAACTCGTGTACGTGGGCAAGACCTGGCCGATCCTGCACTCGAAGTACTGGTACTTCAAGCTGACCGGCGGCCTGCTGCATGGATACACCGAGCCGTACGAAGACAAGATCCCGTTCAACGGCCTCGGCATCGCTCCGGCCATCGTTCCAAGCCTCGGATTTCGCTATCGGCGTGTGCTGGTCGAGGCCAACCTCGGCGGGCTCGCCGTCGTCACGTTCACCGCCGGCGTTCGATTCTGACCCCCGAATAACGCCGAGATCGGCGCTCGGCCATCGAAAAATTCGGTTCGTCGCAAATTAGGGTGCAGCACAAAAACAGCTCTTGTCATTCGATTCAGCAACTTGCCTTTCTATCGTCACACCGGGTCTGAGTTAACCCATCTAACTCAAGAGGAAATGCGTTTGACAGAAGCGATTTTCAGGGAGTAACCTGAACTTCCCGTGGGGCAAAACCCACCGGCCAGAAGGCCGACCCGCCGGAAGGCATAACGGAGGGTTGAGAAACACGGGAACCGAATGCTCTCATGGTACGGAGCATGTCGCCCAGGCCGGGCTCTGAAAACGCCGGCCGTGCCATACAGGGCGACTCGAAAGGGAGACGCGATCCCTGGAGATAGACGCCAGGAGGTGAAAGCCTCGCAAGGCCTGAAGACCGGAAGCAGTGCAGACTGCGGAACGTCGAGACCGGAAGCAGCTTAGGCTGGCGGAAGGTCGGGTTTGGAAGGCGCGAGCCGGAAGAACCCGCGGTAGGGAAGGCGCAAGCCGGAACGACCGACAGGCGGAACGGGTGCGAGCCCGGGAAGCCGGCGGCAACAAAGATGCGAATCATTGATGCCGTGGGCCGGAAGACGTCGATAAATAAGGCGGGAGTAGAAGTCCCGCAACCGGAGCCCAGGAGCAGAGTGCTGAGGACCGGTTGGAGTTGGAAAGGCCTAGAGACGTCTGCAGTGTCTCGTAAGCGGAGTTCCGATACTTCTACACGGAGAGGAGGCGCAAGCCTCCTCTCTTTTTTTGCGCTCGAAAAATGACCTGGGCCACGCACGGTGCGCCGCCCTTCGGCGATCGGCCGACTGCGTGTTCTCGCGTTTCATACTACAATGGCGCCTTGGCCGGAATCCGGCCCGGACACCAGATCGGACGACCGCCACGCCATGGAACGCAACGCTCAGGGGCAGACAAGCAACAAGGAACCGGTTATCCGCGTTCGAGACCTCGTTTTCCGTCGCGGCCCGAAAACCATCCTCGACGGCATCAGTCTCGACATCTACCCCGGTTCGATCGTCGCGTTCATGGGGCCCAGTGGCGTCGGCAAGACCACCATCCTGCGCCTGATTTCCGGCCAGTTGCAGCCCGATTCCGGCAGCGTCGAGGTCAACCGCCAGGACGTCGCCCGCATGTCCGCAAGCGAACTCCAGCGCTTTCGCCGCAACATCGGCGTCCTGCTGCAGGACGGCGCGCTGTTCACCGACCTTACGGTATTCGAGAACATCGCCACACCGGTGCGCGAGCACACCGACCTGCCCGAGCCCCTCATTCGCCGGCTCGTGATGAGCAAGCTCAGCGCGGTCGGCCTGGGCGGTGTCGAGGACCGCATGCCGCACGAGTTGTCCGGCGGCATGGCGCGGCGCGTGGCCTTCGCACGGGCCGTCGTGCTCGACCCTTCGATCATGCTGTACGACGAACCGCTGACCGGCCTCGACCCGATTGCCGTCTCGACCATTCGCACGCTGATGCGCGAGACCAACGACGCGCTTGGCCTGACCAGCCTGGTGGTGACCCACAATGTGGCCCAGATGCGGCAGTTGGTCGATTACTGCTTCATCATTTCGCAGGGCCGCATCGCCGGCGCCGGCCATCCCGACGAACTCGGCGCCAGCACCGATCCGGCCGTCGACCAGTTCATGAACGGCAAGGTCGAGGGGCCGATCCCGTTTCACTACCAGCCCTCGGGCGCCGACTGGGGGCTGTTGGACTGAGATGGCGGGCGAAACACTGAAACACAGCGCCATCTTCGGGCCGATCGTGCAGGCCGGCCAGTGCCTGCTGTTCCTGTTTCGCATGCTCGGCGGTCTGCGCCCGCAGAGCGAACAGATCCTGTCGATCCTGCAGCAAACCTACCTGATCGGGGCGCGCTCCCTGGTCATCATCATGATCTGCGGTTTTTTCGTCGGCATGGTGCTGTCGCTGCAGGCGATCAACGCGCTGGAACAGTTCGGCGCATCGGACCAGGTCAGCCTGCTGGTCGGAAAGTCGCTGTTCCGCGAACTGGGCCCGGTGCTCACCGCGCTGCTGTTCGCCGGCCGCGCCGGCACTTCGATTACGGCCGAAATCGGCCTGATGAAGGCGACCAACCAGATCGAGGCGATGGAACTGATGGCCATCGACCCGGTGCAGCGCATCGCCCTGCCCCGTTTCGCCGCGGGCCTGATCTCCGTGCCGCTGCTGACCGCGATGTTCAATGCGCTGGCGATTCTCGGCAGCGTCGTGTTCGCGATCGGCGTGATGGGCCTCGACGCCGGCGTCTACTGGAGCAAGCTGCAAACCGGCGTGTATTTCGGCAAGGACTTCCTGGGCGGCGTCTACAAGAGCATCGTGTTCGGCGGCACCGTGAGCCTGGTCGCCGTTTATTTCGGGTACTCGGCCCGCCCGACCGGCGCCGGTGTGGGCACCGCGACCACGAACACGGTCGTGCTCAGCTCGGTACTCATCCTGATTTTCGATTTCATCATGACCTCCTACATGACGTGAGGAACCCCCATGCGCGCGAATTACAAGGTCGAACTGGCCTCCGGAATATTTCTCATGCTCGGCATTGCGGCCCTGGTCTGGCTGGCCACGCGCGCCACCGATTACGGGCAGGACATCGGCAAGGAAACCTACCAGATTGTCGCGCGGTTCCAGAACGTCGGCGACCTGCGCCTGCGCGCGCCGGTCAAGATCGGCGGCGTCACCGTCGGTCTGGTGGAATCTATTGAGCTGGATCCGGTCTCATTCCAGGCGGTGGTCACGATGGCGGTGGCTGCGCGCTTTGACGAGATACCGTCGGACACCGGCGCTTCGGTGCTGACCTCCGGCGTTCTCGGCGACCGATACATCGGGCTCGAACCCGGCGGAGCCCCGGACATGCTGGCGGACGGCGACGAGTTGTTCATCACCCAGTCGGCGATCGTCCTCGAGCAGATCGTCGGCAAATTCCTGTTCAACGCCGGAGGCGGAAACGAAAACGAATGAAGCACGTTTTACTGACAGTCCTGCTCCTGCTGACGAGCGGCGCGGCGACCGCCGCGGACGAACGCGATCCGGTTACGCTCATTCGCGAGACCACGAGCCACCTGCTCTCGGTGCTCGACGAGCGCCGCGACGAATTCACCCAGAACCCGGAACTGCTGCACGAACTGGTCAACGCGGACATCCTGCCGCTGATCGACCTGCGCTATTCCGCCCGCCTGATTCTCGGTCCGGCGGCGCGCGGCGCGAGCGTGGAGCAGCTGGACGCCTTCGGCCGGGCGCTGAGCACGGTTCTGCTCGATCGATACGCGCACGGCTTGCTCGATTTCCGTTCCGGCGAGCAGGTGGACGTGCTGCCGCTGAAGGGCAACAACACGGACAAACTGACCCGCGTCCAAACCCGGCTCAAGCTCGAACGCGGCAGCTTCGTGCCCATCGACTACGCGTTCCGCCGAACCGACGACGGCTGGCGGGTGTTCGACGTCACGGTCGAGGGTATTTCCTACGTGATGACGTTCCGCAACCAGATCGCGCCCCGCGCGCAGGCGGAAGGCATCGACAAAGTGACGCAGGAAATCCGCTCCGGTACCATCGCACTGGATACCGACTGAGACGCGCCAATCGACGATGAGCGAGGATTACACTCTGGAATGGCTGGCTGCAGGCGGCGCAAGACTCGGCGGCCGGCTGACGTTCCGGACCTGCACACCCCTGTTCGAAGAACTCCAGCGCCGCGGCGAAACGACCCCTGTCGATGGCCCGGTCGATCTGGCCGAGGTCGATCAGGTCGACAGTGCGGGACTCGCCGTGCTGCTCGAATGGCAGGCCCAACAAAAGGCGGCCGGTCACCGGCTGAGCCTGGTGAACGCCCCGGACAGCCTGCTGCGCCTGGCGCAACTGGCCGAAGCGGTTGAATTGCTGAACCTCAGCGGACGAGACGAAACGGCGGTATGAGACCGGTCCTGCGATGCGGCGCACTCATCGTGCTGGGCCTGGCGCTGACCGCCTGCTCGTCCCGGCAGGTCCAGCCGAGCGCGCCGGATATCGATCCCTGGGAATCCTACAACCGCAAGATGCACGCGTTCAATATGGGCTTCGACCGCGTACTGATGCGGCCGATCGCCCGCGGGTATGACGCCGTCATGCCCGATGCGCCGCAACGCGGCGTGCGCAATTTCTTTCGAAACCTGTCCTACCCGGTCACGTTCCTGAACCTGCTTCTGCAGGGCAAGTTCGAAGCGTCGGCCAACGCCACCGGGCGCTTCCTGGTGAATTCGACACTGGGCCTGTTCGGATTTTTCGATGTCGCGAGCAAGGGCGGCATGGAACGTTACGACGAGGACTTCGGCCAGACCATGGCCGTCTGGGGTTGGAAGGAAAGCCGCTACCTGGTGATGCCGTTCATCGGTCCGTACACCGTGCGTGACCTCCTCGGGCGGAGTTTTTACGGCTATTTCCATCCGATCAGCTACCGCATTCGGGAGTACGACGACTACTCGCTGCTGGTCCTCGACCTGATTACCCTGCGCGCCGAACTGCTGCCGTTCCAGCAGCAGATCGACAACGCCAATGATCCCTACGTCCTGGTCCGGGACGTCTACCTGCAGAACCGGGAGTTCGAGATTTACGACGGCGACCCGCCGATCCCGGACTACGACGCCCTGCTGGAATACGACTGATGCCGCCGACCCGCAGCACCCGCCGGATCATCCTGTCGGCCGTGTGCTGCGCGCTCGTACTCGCCGGCGCGGGGTGCCGGGATTCGTCCGAAGCACCGGGCGAGCCGACGGCTCCGGCGACCGTCTACCGGCACGCAATGGACGGTGCGCCACGCAGCCTGGACCCGGCCCAGGCATCGAGCGTTTACGCCAAGATGCTGGCCGTCAACCTGTTCGACACCCTGTACCGCTACAAGTACCTCGCGCGGCCCTACGAGCTGGCCCCGAACCTCGCCGAGGACATGCCGCAGGTCTCGGCTGACGGGTTGATCTACACGATCCGCATTCGGCCCGGCGTCCGGTTCATCGACGATGCGGCCTTTCCGGAAGGCCAGGGGCGCGAGGTTCGCGCCCAGGATTTCGTCTACTCGATCAAGCGCCATTTCGACCCGTCGATGCGCGCGCAGGGCGCCTGGCTCTGGCAGGGACGTATCGTCGGCCTCGATGACTGGAAGGCCAGCGGTTCCGACTACGACGCCGAGGTCCCCGGCTTGCGGGCGCTGGATGACCATACGATCCAGATCCAGCTGATTTCGCCCTTCCCGCAGCTCACGCACACGCTCGCGCAGGGGTTCGCCGCCATCGTGCCGCGCGAGGCCGTTGAACGCTACGGCCCGGAATTCGCCGTCCGACCGGTCGGATCGGGCCCCTACCGGCTCACCCGGTTCGACAGCGCCGGCGCGGTGCTGGAGCGCAACCCATCGTTCCGCGCCCTGCCGTTCAACCTCGAGGCCGAAGGCTACGATCCGACGCGCCAGGGCGAGCTCGGGCTGGAGCGACTCGAGGGTGCGATTCCACCGTTTACCGACCGCATCGAGGTCGAGTTCATCGCCGAGGACGCGGCCCGGTGGAACGCGTTCATCGCCGGCGAAACGGACTTCATCAAGGCCCCCGTCACGCAGTTCGATCGCATCCTGCAAGAGCGCGACCCGCCGCAGCTGCTGCCGGAACTCGCAGCGCGTTACCGGCTGGCGGCCAACCTCGAATCGGGTTTCGTGCACACCGACTTCAACATGGACGATCCGCGGATCGGTTACCACCACGACGCCGATCAGCGGGCGCGCAACACCGCGCTGCGTTGCGCGATCATCAAGGCCTTCGACTGGCAGCGGCGCAACGAGGTGTTCTACTACGGCATCGGCCGCGTGTTTCCCGGCATCATTCCGCCCTCGGCGGCCGAGTTCGATGCGGCGGCCGACCGCCAGTGGGTCACGCGGGACCTGGATGCGGCGCGCGACCTGCTGCGCGACGCCGGCTGGCACGCGGGCAACCTGCCGGTGCTCGAATACGGCTTCCCCGCCAGCGTGACGGAGCGGCAGATGTTCGAGCAGTTCCGCAGTTTCATGGGCGACATCGGCTATCCTGCGGAAAAGATCCGTCCGCTGACGTTCGCCACCTACGGCGACTATGCGCGCGCCTACCTGAATCGTGAGGTCATGCTCACCACCACCGGTTGGACCATGGACTACCCGGACACCGAGAACACGATGCAGCTGTTTTACGGTCCCAATGCCTCGCCCGGCTCGAACAGCGCCAACTACGACGACCCGGAATTCAACCGCCTTTACCGTGCAGCCGCCGTGATGCAGCCGTCGCCGATGCGCACCGCCCTGTACCGGAACATGAACCGCATCGTACTGGACGACTGCGTGACGATCAGCGGCATCGCGCGCACGCTGATCCTGCTGTGGGACCGCGACCTGGTCATGCTGCCGGACCGCTCGTTCGTCGGCGGCTTCTTCTTCCGCTTCGTCGGCTCCGACCGGCAGGAGTCCGCCGCGGGGGCTGCGGCGGAGCGCTGACCGTGCGGTTCGCGCTGCTCAAGCTCCTGCACGGCATCCTGCTCGTTCTGGGGGTCACCCTGGTCAGTTTCGTCCTGATGGTCTGGTTCGGGCCCGACCAGACGTACACGCTGATCGGCAAGAACGCGACGACGGAACAGATTGCCGAGGTGCGGCGCGAGCTGGGTTATGACCGGCCCTTCGTCGGCCGCTACATCGATTACCTCGTCGATCTCGCGACGCTGGATCTCGGCGCCTCCAACGCATCGGGCGAACCGGTCGCGCGCCTGCTGGCGCGCACCGTACCGGTCTCCCTTGCCCTGATGTTGCCGGGTTTCGTGCTCGGCAACCTGCTGGGCATTGCGCTCGGCCTGGCGGCAGCGGCCCGGCGGGGCCGCCTGGGCGACCGCCTGATCTCGGGCTTTTCGGTGGCCGGCATGAGCATCAGCTTCCTGGTCATCATCATTCTGCTGCAGGTTCTGCTGAGCACGCCCTACGGACTCGACCTGTTTCCGGTCCGCGGCTGGCAGGTCGACGGACCGGCGTCCTATGCGTACTACGTCACGGTGCCGACGCTGTCGCTGATTTTCGTCACGCTCGGTTACAACACGCGGTTCTACCGCGCGGTGTTCATCGAGGAAGCCGGCAAGGACCATATCACCACCGCCCGGGCCTTCGGGGCGTCGCAGGCCACGATCCTGTGGAAGCACGTGCTGAAGAACAGCATGGTGCCGATCATGACCCGGGTGCTGTTCTCGATTCCGCTCGTCGTGATCTCGGGCAGCCTGCTGATCGAGACCTACTTCGGTATTCCCGGCGTCGGCCGCGTGACGTTCGATGCAATCACCAACGGCGACCAACCGGTGCTCAAGGCCGTCGTCGGCCTCACCGCCGTGGCCTTCGTCATCCTCCAGGTGCTGGCCGAGTTGTCGTACCGGGCGCTCGACCCGAGGCTTCGCACATGAGCGCCCGGCGCCGTGCCTGGAACCGGCTGCGGCAGGACCGTGGCGGCGTGCTCGGCCTGGTGATCGTCGGCGCGTTTCTCATAGCCGCCGTCGGCGTCTGGCTCGGCGCCTGGGGCCAGGACTGGGCCATCGCGGACGGCGGGCGCTGGCAGCCACCGGGCCGCGACTACTGGTTCGGCACCAACGTGCTCGGACAGGACGTCTTCGAGCGCGCCCTGTACAGCGTGCGAACGGCGTTCGAAATCGGCGTCGTGGTCGCCGTTCTGGCCACGGCGCTCGGGGCGGTGCTCGGCGCCGTCGCCGGCTGGTACAGCGACACCTGGGTGGACGGCGGCATCCTCTGGCTCAAGGGCGTGCTGGACTCGATCCCGTTCTACCTGTTCGTCGCGGCGGTGGCCTATGCCCTGCAGGGCCAGGCCTGGGCGATGCACTTCGCCATGGTCGCAACCTTCTGGACCGGCACCGGCCGACTGGTTCGCGCCGAGGTGCTGAAGCTCAAGTCCCGCGAGTTCGTGCTCGCCGCCCGCGTGATCGGACTGCCGGGACCGCTGATCCTGGCGCGGCATGTGCTGCCGAACTGCAGCCATATCCTGCTGGTCCAGGCGACGCTCGCCTTCGTCGCGGCGATCAAGACCGAGGTCGTGCTCAGCTTTCTCGGCCTCGGCGTGCAGGACGGCGTGAGCTGGGGCCTGATGCTGGCGGAGAGCACCCAGGAGGTGCTCGCGGGGCAGTTCGCCAACTTCCTGTCGGCCTCGATCATGCTGTTCGTGCTGCTGACGGGGTTCAACCTGCTGGCCGACGCCATGCAGGATGCGATGGACCCGAAACAGGCCGCGCTGTGAACCGGGCCGCGCAGACACCCGTGCTCTCGGTGCGCCGGCTGGTCGTCGAACTGCGCGGCGACGGTCACCGGACCCGCGCGGTGGACCGTATCGATTTCGACCTGTACGCCGGCGAAATACTGGCGCTGGTCGGTGAATCGGGCAGCGGCAAATCGAAAACGGCCGAGGCCGTCATGGGCCTGATCGACCCCGCCCGGGGCATCGTGACCGCGGATTGCATCCGGCTCGGTGACACCGATCTGCATGGCCTGGGCGAATCCGCCCTGCGTCGCATCCGCGGCCGTGACCTCTCGATGGTCTTCCAGGAGCCGATGACCGCGCTCGACCCGGTATTCAGCTGCGGCGAACAGTTGGCGGCGCTGTACCGGCGGCATCGCGGGTACGACCGCCGCCGCGCCCGCCAGGCCGCCGCGCTCATGTTCGCGCGGATCGGCTTTTCGGACCCGGAGCAGGTCATGCGCAGCTATCCGCACCACCTGTCGGGCGGCATGCGCCAGCGCGTGATCGTCGCGATGGCCCTGTCCTGCCGCCCGCGGGTGCTGATCGCGGACGAGCCGACCACCGCACTCGACGTCACGACCCAGGCGCGGGTGCTGACGCAGATGATCGCCCTGGCCGGAGAGACCGGAACCGCGCTGCTGCTGATCACGCACGACCTGGGGATCGTCGCCCAGTACTGCGACCGGGCGCTCGTGATGCGGCGCGGACGCCTGGTGGAGGACGCCGCGGTCCGCGACCTGTTCCGGGCGCCGCAATCGCCCTACACGGCCGAACTGATCGCCGCGAGCCGGGGCGCAGGCGCGTGAGCCGGCTGAACCGCGAATCGGCGCCCGCAGGCCTGCTCGCCGTCCGCCACCTGGACGTCCATTACCACCTGGCCGGCTCCGCGCGCCGCATGCTGCAGGCGGTCTGCGACGTCAGTTTCGACATCAGGCGCGGCGAAATTCTCGCCGTGGTCGGCGAATCCGGCTCCGGCAAGACCTCGCTGGCCCGCGCGATACTGGGCCTGGTCGAGCCCTCCGGCGGGACGCTTGGGTTCGACGGCGTCGACCTGCGCGGACCGGGCCGCCGCGTCGCCGGCCGGCGCATCCAGGCCGTGTTCCAGGATCCGCTGGCGTCACTGAGTCCGCGCCGCACGGTGCTGCAAAGCGTGCGCGAACCGCTGGATCACCTGCGAATCGGCCCCGCCCCGGAACGCGGTGACCGGGCGCTCGAGGCGCTGGAGACGGCAGGCCTCGACCGCGCGCTGGCCGGACGTTACCCGCACGAACTGTCGGGCGGGCAACGTCAGCGGGTCGCCCTCGCCCGCGCGATCGCACCGCGACCCGAACTGATCGTCGCCGACGAGCCGCTGTCGTCGCTGGATCTGACCGTCCAGCACCGCATGGTCCGGCTGATCCGTGATCTCGGCGCGCGCATGAACATCGCCTTCCTGTTCATCTCGCACGACTTGTCGGTGGTGCGGCAACTGGCGGACCGCGTCGCGGTCATGTATCTCGGGCGCTTCGTCGAATCCGGGCCGGCCGCGGCGATTTTCGATCGCCCCGCGCATCCCTACACGCGATCGCTTCTGGACGCCGTACCGGTAGCCGATCCGGCCCATCCGCGTCCCCGCGTGCCGGTCGGCGATGCCGCATCACCCTTGACGCCGCCCGCCGGGTGCGTGTTTCATAGCCGCTGTGAGGCGGCCATGCCGCGCTGCGCGGAGCAGCCGCCGACCGAGCAGGAAATCGGAGACCGAACGCCGGAAGGGACCGGCCACCGTGCGAGTTGTCACCTATGGACGCAATGATCACCCCGCGCCGCATGCTGCCCGGCCTGACCCTGGTGGCGCTTACGCTTGCGATTTTCGTGGTCACGGCCTGCGGACCGAACGTAATCCGGGGCCGGCCGCCGTTCGTCACCCTTGCCGGACTGAGCCTCGAGGGTGACCGCCTGCACGCCGAGTTCGGCTTCTCCAACCAGAACGGCGTGCCGATGACGATCAGCGCGACCGAGCTCGCCGTCACCGTCCGCGGTACCGACCTGCTGCGCCATGCCGAGACGCTCGACCTGCCGATCGACGCGAACAGCGCCGAAGACGTCCGTGTCGAACAGCCGGTCGACCCGTTCGTGCGAACCCTGCTGGTCTCGCTCGATTCCGGCGAACTGACCAGCCTGCCCTTCGACCTGGCCGGCTCGGTGCAAACGGCGGAGGACGGCACGCTGCGCTTCGAATACACCGGTTACCTGTATCCCGTCCCCGGACGTCCCGGGCAGTATCGCTCGGCGGTGACGCAGACCCGGGAGCTGCGCGCCGGGGATCCGCTGGATACCCGGTCCAACTGACCCCGGTAACGCCGCGATGGACGACACCGCCTTCTACCGCATCCTGGTCGCCGTCGAGACGGACGCAACGCGCTATTACGGCGCCGATGCGCAACGGCCCGCGGTGCTGAGCACCGCGGACGCGGAGCAGATGCTGGCCCACGTCTCCGCCGACCTGCGCACGCTGTTGCCCGACATCACCGGCTGCAGCCTGATCGCCGCCGGCGCCGTCTATGACCAGGTCCAGATCCTGCGCCCCGGCTTTCCGGTGTTCCGCGCCCTGGAGGCGGTCGTACGGGACGACGACCGCGCCCCCGGCGACGCCGATCCGTTCCGCGCGGGACTGGTCAGCGTGGGCGGCCGGGACGGAATCCTGCCGGATCCGGATCTGCAGCCGCTGGGCGGTGTTCCGCTGGGCCTCATGCAGCTTCTGCCGATCGTTGTCCATGGGCCGGTCGCGCGCGTGCGCGAACTCGGCCAGGCGATGGAGTACCGCTTTCTCGAAGAGGGCCAGGTGTCCGCGCATTCAGCGGCATGGCTCGAGAGCGCGTTCGATATCCGGATCCGCCACGCGCGGTTCATGACCCTCACCGATCTCAACGCGATGCTCCGCATGCAACTGGAGCACTTCGGCTTTCTGCCGCTGTGGGAACTGCTCGACGGCGCCTTGAACGGCCGGGACACCCCGCTCGCCGTGAAAGGCAACATGGGCCAACGCTTCGAACTGCGGGATGCCGCGGTCCGGGCCGAGTTCCAGTCCTTCGACCACTGGGCCAACCGGGGCGCGGGCACGGGAACACCCGCGGCCCGGCAGCATTTGGCGGCCGCCTACGCGGACTGGACGCGCGAAGTGCGCCAGTACGCGACCACGCTGGCGGCGCACGGCCTGCCGGTCCGCTTCCATCTGCCCGGCCGGACCGAGCCCCTGGACGGCAGCTGGTTCCGCGAGGCCGGCACACGCCAGGCCGGGACCCTCGACGCGGCGGTGACCGAACACAGCTACGGCGACCTCGGCACGATCGCGGTCACCGTGGTGCATGACGGGCGCTCCGACAACTACTATCCGCTCACGGCCCAGGGTCTGAACGACATCCACGATCACCTGCGGGCCCGGATTCCGGACAAACACACCGTGGCTTTTCCCGGCACGGTGCTGTACGACGAACGCAACCGTTGCCTGGTGGCCGACACGTACCGACCGCAAAACGGGCCGGCATGAACGGCCCGCAGGCCGGCGCCAACGATCGGGTCTACGTCGCTCCGTCGCCCATCCATGGACGCGGCCTGTTCGCGGTGCGCACGCTGCGCCCGGGGCAGCTGATCGGCGTCTATGACGGCCCGCGGGTCGAGCAGGACGGGCCACATGTACTGTGGATCGAGGACGAGCCCGGGGGCGACTGGATCGGCTACGACGGCCGCAACGAAATGCGCTACATGAACCATTCGGCGGCGCCCAACGCCGAGATGGACGGCCTGCAGTGTTACGCGCTGTGCGAAATACCTCCCGGCGCCGAGATCACGATCGACTACGGGCCGGATTGGGAAACTGCTTGATTTGGCCGGACGCTGCCGCCATATCCGCTGAACGAACGCAACTGAATCACGTGAACGGGAAGGAACGATGGAACTGACAGACGCCGTCAAGGGCAAGATCGAAGACTACATCAAGGGCAACCGGGTCGTGCTGTTCATGAAGGGCACCCGGCAATCGCCCATGTGCGGCTTTTCCGCCAAGACGGTGGCGGCGCTGGACAGCGTCGTGCCCGAATACGTCGCGGTCAACGTGCTGGACGACCCGGACATCCGCGAGGGGATCAAGGCGTACGGCAACTGGCCGACGATTCCGCAACTCTACATCGACGGCGAACTGGTCGGCGGCTGCGACATCGTGTTGAGCATGCTCAACTCGGGCGAACTGCACCAGCACCTGGGCGTCGAGGCGCCGGATCGCACGCCGCCCGAGGTCACCATCACCGCGGAAGCGGCGGCGAAAATCGGCGAAGCCATGCACGGCCACGACGGCGCCGGCCTGCACTTCCAGGTCGATGCGAACTGGAACGCCCAGTTCAACCTGGCGCCACTCGAGGGCCACGAAATCGCCGCCGAGAGCAACGGGATCAAGATTTACATGGATCTCGCGACCGCCCAGCGGGCGCAGGGGGCGGTGATCGACTGGGTTTCGACGATGCAGGGCGAGGGTCTGGCCATCGAACTGCCGCAGGCGCCCGCGCCGGTCAAGCAGATGACGGTGCAGGAACTCGCCGAGCGCATGCAGCGCGGCGACATCGTCGTCGTCGACATCCGCAGCGAGGCCGAGCGCGCGCACGCCGCGCTGGACGGCGCTTTGGTGCTGGACCGCGACACGATGGCCAGGCTCGAGGCCATGCCCAAGGATACCGGTCTGGCCTTCCTGTGCCACCATGGCAACTCCAGCCAGGGGGCGGCCGAATACTTCCGGCGCAAGGGCTTCACCGACGTCAACAACGTCGCGGGCGGTATCAACGCCTGGGCGCTGGAAATCGATTCGTCGGTGCCGACCTACTGATCGTCCGCGTGCCCGGCATCCGCCGGACTCGATAAACCGGGGCCGAACACGTCACTGTTCGGCCCTTTTTTTCAGGCCGGGCCGAACTCGGCGATCGCCGGCGCGTGATCGGACGGCCGCTCCTGGCGGCGCGGCTCGATATCGATGTAGCTCGCCGTGCAGCGACGCGCCATCGCCGGCGACGCCAGCACGAGGTCGATGCGCAGCCCCATCTTGCGGCGGAACATGTTCATCCGGTAGTCCCACCAACTGAACACGCGGTCCTCCTGGTCGAACAGCCGGAAGGTGTCCTCGAGGCCGAGGTCCAGTATGCGGCCCAGCGCTTCGCGCTCGGGCGTGCTGCACAGGATTTTTTCGCGCCAGGCGTCGGGGTCGTAAACGTCACGGTCGTCCGGCGCGATGTTGAAATCGCCGACAACGACCAGGTTCGGATGGGCCGCCATCTCGCCGGCCAGCCATTCGGTGACTTTTTCCAGCCAGTTCAGCTTGTAGTCGAATTTCTCCGAGCCGACCTCGCTGCCGTTGACGACATACAGGTTGACCAGGCGCACGTCGCCGATCGTCGCGGCGAGAATCCGGCGCTGCGGATCATCCAGCCCCGGAATGTCCGTCACCGCATCGCGCAACGGTTCGCGACTCAGGATGGCGACGCCGTTGTAGGTCTTCTGCCCGGAGAACGCACTTTGGTATCCGGCTTCCTGCAGCGGTTCCACCGGAAACCGGTCGTCGGTGAGCTTGGTTTCCTGCAGGGCCAGAATGTCGGGGGCCGCGGCGTCGCACCAGGCGAGCACGTGGGGCAGGCGCACGTTCAGCGAATTCACGTTCCAGGAAGCGATCTTCATATCAGTCTCCGAGTCCGTAACTGTCCAGCAGTGGAGCGGGGTCCGGCGCGCGCCCGCGAAACGCCACGAAGGAGTCAAGCGCAGGCCGCGATGCGCCGACCGCCAGGATTTCGCGCTCGAGGTCCGCTCCGGTCTCGCGGTTGAACGCGCCCTCCGCGCTGAACCGCCCCCAGGCGTCGGCCGCGAGTTGCTCGGCCCACAGGTAACTGTAATAGCCCGCCGCGTAGCCGCCGCCGAAAATATGGCTGAAGCCGTTCAGGAACCGGCTCCAGTCGGGCACCGGCACGACGGCGACGCGGGCGCGGGTGTCGGCCAGCACCGACCGCGGGTCGGCGGGCTGGTCCGGATCGTAATCCAGGTGCAGGTGCAGGTCGACCAGTCCGTATTCCAGTTGACGCACCAGGAACAGGGCTTTCAGAAAGTGACGCGAGGCCAGCAGGCGCCGTTTCAGCGCCTCGGGCAGCGGCTCGTCGGTGCGGTGGTGCCGCGCGAATCGGGTCAGCAGCGCATCGTCCCAGGCCCAGTTTTCAAACAACTGACTCGGCAGTTCGACCGCGTCCCACTCGACGTTGTGAATGCCGTTGACCTGCGGCCAGTCGATCCGGGTCAGCAGGTGATGCAGGCAGTGGCCGTACTCGTGAAACAGCGTCTGCACCTCGCCGTGGGTCATCAGGCTGGGCCGGCCGTCGACCGGCGGCGCCAGATTGCAGGTCAGGTAGGCGACCGGGCGCTGTACGTGCGCATCCCGCCGGCGACGTGACCGGCAGACATCCATCCACGCGCCGCCGCGCTTGTCGGGCCGGGCGTACAGGTCCATGTACAGCCCGGCGATTTCGTGCCCGGCGTCGTCGACCAGCCAGTAATAACGCACGTCGGGATGCCAGGTCGCGACCGACGCGTCCTCCCGCAGCTGCAGCCCGAACAGCTCGGTCGTGAGGTGCCGCAGGGCCTCGATCATCCGTGGCGCCGGAAAGAACGGCTTGAGCTCCTCGTCCGAGAGGTTCAACTCGTGCTGCCGCAGGCGCTCGGACCAGAACGCGACATCCCAGGCGGCGAGCGGGTCATCGGCGCCGTGCGCCCGGGCAAAGTCGGAGAGCCGATCGAACTGGGCGCGCGCCGCCGGCCGGGCCGCCACCGCCAGTTCCTCGAGAAACGCCTGCAGGGTCCGGGGCGTATCCGCCATGCGCGTGGCCAGCGCATACGCGACGTAGTTACCGAAGCCCAGCAGGCGCGCCAGGCGGTGCCGCAGATCGAGAATCTCCGCGATCAGGGGGCCGTTGTCCCACCGGCCGGCATTCGGCCCGACGTCCGAGGCGCGCGTGGCATACGCTTCGTAAACCTCCCGGCGCAGAGCGCGGTCTTCCGCATACGTCATCACGGCCTGGAACGAAGGCGCGCTGAGGTCGACCAGCCAGCCGTCCTGCTGACGCGTTTTGGCGAGGCCGGCCAGAAGCTTCATCTCCGCTTCCGGCAAGCCGGCCAGCCGCGCGGGCGAATCGAGGCGCAAGGTCCAGGCTCGCGTCGCGTCCAGCAGGTTCTCGGAAAACTTCGCGCCCAGCTTGCTCAGCCGCATGACGATGTCGCGGTACTCGGCCT
The DNA here is from genome assembly GCA_037384065.1 of Lysobacterales bacterium. Lineage (GTDB taxonomy): Bacteria > Pseudomonadota > Gammaproteobacteria > Xanthomonadales > SZUA-36 > JABDPF01. The sequence goes on along the minus strand of JARROJ010000010.1, from coordinate 33,276 downwards.
GCTCCGCGGGGGGCAGATCGACGCCGGCCAGGTGGAAATCGCGCAGCTCCAGTTCGACGATGCGTTGCTGCACCGGGTCGAGTCCGCTGAAGCCGGCGGATTGTCGCAAGTCCCGATAGGCGCCGAAAATCCCGGCATGTTGCTGCCGCCAGTTGGCGTGTTCGGTCAGGCGCTCAAGCCCGGCGTTGTACGCGTCGCGCAGGTCGGCATCGTCCGCCACCGAGTTGAGGTGCGAGACCGGCGACCAGGCCCGGGCGACACGGTCCGCCCATTCGACTTCGGCCTCGACCAGCGCCCAGCCCGTAACGCCGGATGCCAGCAGCCCTTCGATTCCTTCGCGGTAGTCCTCCAGCAGTTCCGCCAGGGCCGGCATCACGTGCCCGGGCCGGATCGCGCCGAACTCGGGAAGCCCGGGCGAGTCGCCGGACGGACGGAGGGGGTTGGACATGCGCGGCGCCTTCAAAACGAACAGCGCCGAATGGTAGCATGGATGACTTGATATCGAGGACCGTGCGATGAAACGGATTGCCGCCCTGTTATTGCTGTGCCCGCTGTCCGCCGTGGCCGTGGACGAGAGCCCTGCCGACCCCGGGCCGGCGAGCGCCTGCGCCGCCGCCGAATACCGCCAATTCGATTTCTGGCTCGGCCGCTGGAACGTTCTGTCCGATGACCGGACGGCCGGCACCAACGAGATCCGCTCGATCCACGGCGGCTGCGCGCTGCAGGAAAACTGGCGCGGCGCCGGCGAGGACGGCATGACCGGCACCAGCCTGAATGCCTACGACCGGGCGACCGGCCGCTGGCATCAGACCTGGATCGACTCGGGCGGCACCCTCCTGGAGCTGGAAGGCGGCCTGGTCGACGGCGTCATGGTCCTCAGCGGCGACCAGCCCGGCGCCGGCGGAGGACGCGGCATACGGCACCGCATCAGCTGGACTCCGAACCCGGACGGCAGCATACGCCAGCTCTGGGAGGCGAGCCAGGATAACGGCGCCACCTGGAGCGTCCTGTTCGACGGCCAGTACCAGCCGGCGGGCGCCGACGGATGAAAGCGGGGCATTCCGGCGTCGCACGGTTGCTGCACGCGACCCGCTGGTCGATCCGCGGCCTTCGCGCCTGCTGGTCCCACGAAGCCGCGTTTCGCCAGGAAGTGCTGCTGCTCGCGGTGTTGCTGCCGGCCTCGCTGCTGCTCGCCCGGGACACCGTGCAGTGGCTGCTGCTGATCCTTCCCGTGCTGGCCTTGCTGACCGTCGAATTGATCAACTCGGCGATCGAGGCCGTGGTCGACCGGATTGGTAACGAGTTCAACGAGCTGTCCGGTCGCGCCAAGGACCTGGGCTCGGCAGCCGTTTTCATCTGCCTGTTGGCGGTCGCGCTGTCCTGGCTGGTCATCGCGTATCAGAATCTTTTCCGCGGAGGAAATTGACATGAACCGATACCGCTCGCTCGTCCCGCTTCTGCTGGTGCTGTCCGCCCTGCTCGCCGGCTGCGACCGTCCGGTCGAGGCGCCCGCAAACGAGTCTTCGACCCCATCCGCGACCGAGGCGGTGGCCGAATGCGTCCGCACCCCGCCCGCGCAACCGATGGTGTGCACGATGGACTGGAAACCCGTCTGCGGCTGCGACGGGATCACCTACCCGAACGCCTGCGGCGCGCGGGCCGCCGGCATCACCGAGTTCCGCGACGGCGAGTGCGAGACGGAACGCCCGCAGTAGCCCGTCGCCAGATGGGCTAAAATGCCGCCAGACTGATGCGGCAGGAGAATTGAACGAATGCACCGGAATTCACTGATGCGACGCCCACGCGTTCGCGCGATGCTCGCGCTCCTCGCTGCGCTCGGACTGGCGGCGCTGCAGGCCGCCTGCACCCCGAACCCCGCTGAAAAAGAACTCAGCGAAACGCTGAAGCAGTATGAAACCATCATCCGCTGGAGCCAGTGGGACGCGGCGGCGGACTTCCTGGCCCCGGAATACCTGATGGAAAACCCGATCTCCCGCCTCGACATGGATCGCCTGCGGCTGTTCAAGGTCACGGCCTACACGCTGCGCTCCACCGGAATCTTCGACAACGGCCTGACGACGCGCCAGGAGGTCGAAATCCGCCTGTTCAACAAGCGCCAGGGCATCGAACGCGCCATCATCGACGAGCAGGAATGGCATTGGAACGAGGCCGCCCAGCGCTGGTACCTGCACAGCGGCCTGCCGGATCCGACGCAGAGATACTGAGGCGTCGCGGAACCGGTTCAGAACCCGAAGACGCTGAAGCCCCCGTCGACCGGAAGACAGGCGCCGGTGATGTAACTGGCGGCCGGCAGCGCAAGAAAAGCGATCGCCCGGGCGCACTCCTCGACTTCGCCGACCCGGCCCATCGGCGTTCGTTCCAGCACCGCCTGTCGGTACTCGGCGTCCTGCAGCACCTGGTCCGCGAGCGGAGTGCGAATGTACCAGGGCGCGACGGCATTGACGCGGATTCCCTCGGCAGCCCACTCGACCGCCAGGTTGCGCGTCAGCTGGATCATCGCCGCCTTGCTCATGCCGTACGGGGCGCCGGTACGCAGATGCACCAGGCCGGCCACCGAGGCATTGTTCACCACGCTGGCCGGCTGGCCGCGACGCAGCGCGGGATACAGCAGGCGACACATCTCGAAACAGGATTCGATGTTCGTCGACTGAACCTTGCGGTACTCCTCCAGGCTGAGCTCGGTCATCCGCTTGCGGATATTGCTGCCCGCATTGTTGACCAGCACCTGCAGTTCGTCGCCGGCCTCGGCCGCAACCCGCTGGCGATCCGCGTCGCGCGACAGATCCGCCGCAATCAGCGTTACCCGGCACCCGGGGCTCGCGTCCATCACCGACGAGCGGGCGTGATCGAGCCGGTCGGGATTGCGCGCGACCAGCACCAGATCGGCGCCCAGGGCGGCCAGTTCCCGGGCCACGGCCAGACCGATTCCGCTGCTGCCCCCGGTAACGAGCGCGCGCTGTCCGTCCAGGCGCCAGGCGACGCTCATGTCACTCGACACCGCACAGGCAATGGGCCGCAACGGTCAGTCCACCGTTGCTGCCGGCCAGCAGCCTCAGATCGGACAGGATGTTTTCCACCAGCGGCAGGCGCAGCAGCGTCGCACCCTGCCCGGCGCCGAAACGGGTCGCGACACCGCCGGTCATGTCGAGCAGCATCGCCTCGAAAGGGCTGATTTCCCACTCGTCGTACACGGCTTCGTAGTCGGTGCCCAGCCCGGCGATCCGCGCGGCCGAGTCAATCGCCTGCTGCAGTGTCCCGGTCTGATCCACGAGGCCGTGCTCGAGCGCCTGGCCGCCGCTCCAGACACGCCCCTGGGCCACCTCCTGCACAGCTGCCGGGGATTGGCCGCGACCTGCGGCCACCAAGGTGATGAAATCGGCATAGCTGCGTTCGACCGCGGCCTGGAAAATGCGCTTCAAATCGTCGTCCATGGGCCGGTCGAGCCGCATCTTGCCGGCCAGTTCCGTCGTGCCGACCCCGTCGGTGTGGATACCCAGCCGGGCGAGCGGTTTTGAAAATGTCGGCGCGATGCCGAAGACGCCGATGGAACCCGTGATCGTGGACGGGCTCGCCCAGACCTCGTCGGCGCCCATCGCAATCCAGTAGCCACCGGATGCGGCGACATCGCCCATCGATACGACCACGGTCTTGCCGGCCTCCTTGAGCGCCATGAGTTCGCGCCGGATCTTTTCGGCGGCGAAGGCGTCGCCACCCGGGCTGTTGACCCGCAGCACGACGGCCTGTACGTCGCTGTCTTCACCGATCGTGCGCAGCTTTTCCGCCAGCGTGGCCGCACCGACGGTGCCCTGCGGCTGGCGGCCCTGGACGATTTCACCCTCGGCGACCACGATGGCGACCTGCTGGCGACCGGCCGGCTTCTGCTGCAGTGCGGTGACGGCGAGGTAGTTGTCGTGGTCGATCTGCCGGAATCCCTCGCCGCTGGCGGCGGGCGCGCCGCGCCTGGCGAGTTCGAGGAGCGCCTCCGGGCGGCTGATCAGCTGGTCCACCAGGCCGAGGTCGAGGGCGAAGCGCGCGAAATTGCCGTCGACCGCCTCCAGACGATCCGCGAAACCGTTGATGGCGGCCGTCAGGTTTTCCACCGGAACGCCCCGGTGACGCGAGACCGCCTCGAGGTACTGGTACCAGAGATCGCCGATCCAGTGCAGGTTGGCCTCCTTGGCCTCGGGCGACATGTCGTCGCGAATGAAGGGTTCCATCGCGGACTTGTATTTGCCGACCCGGAACAGGTTGACCTCGACCTCCAGCTTGTCGAGACCCTCGCGATAGAACTGGCGATAGGCCGCGAAACCGTCGAGCCAGACCAGACCCATCGGGTTCAGCCAGACCTCGTCGGCCAGCGCTGCGAGGAAGTACTGCTGCTGTCCGACGTTATCCACCAGGGCGACGATCGGTTTGCCCGTCGCCCGGAACTCGTCGATCGCGTTTTCCAGTTCCAGCAGCGCAGCCAGGCCAACGCTGCGCATTTCGTTCGGGTCGATCACCATGCGCGTGATCTTCGGGTCCTGCGCACCCCGCCGGATCGACTCGACCAGATCGCGCAGGCGCGTCTCCTGACGACCTGACTCCGTGGCCTGCATGATGACGTGATCCAGCGGCGTACCGCTGTACTGTTCCACGATGTCGCCCTGCGGCCGCAGAACCAGCGCGGTATCGGGCTGCACGATCAGGTGGTCGCCGCTGTCGATGAGCGCAACGATCACCAGGTAGACGATCAGAAAGAAGACCAGGTTCAGTGCGAACTTGCGGGCGCCGTCGATTACGCGCCAGATACCCAGCAGAATGCGTGCGGGAAGGGAACGCTCTTTATTCATCTGAATTCCTTGGGGGGTCAGCGCCCTATTCTAGGACGCCGCACGGCTCCGCCACAATGGCCATTGCTTGGGGCGCAGCGGCTCGCCAACTATTCGTGAAAAATGCCAACGGGGGTGACGGTCACACGGTGCGCCGACTGCTATCTCGTTGTTTTTGAATTTCTTTCTTGATTGGCACAGAACCTGCATCCATTACTCCAGATTGCCGAATCACTGACTCAGGAGTAAACGATGGGTACATTTTCACGCCTGCGCTACGTCATCGCCGCCAACGTCAACGCCTTGCTCGAAAAAGCCGAGGACCCCGAGAAGCTGCTGCGCGCGTTGATTCGCGAGATGGAGGACGCCAGCGAAGAAGCGCGCATGGCCTGCGCCGACCTGCTGGCCGAGCAGCAGCGCCTGCAACGGCATGAAGTGCGGCTGACCAACGACATCGCCGAGTGGCGCCGTCGGGCCGAGAGCGCGGTCAGCCAGGAGCGCGATGACCTCGCGCGCGCGGCCCTGAAGGCCTGCGCGGAACTCGAAGACGAGCACCGCGCGGTGCTCGACGAGCAGAAACGGGTCGCCGAACGCGTCGGCCAGATGGAGCAGGACATGCTGACGCTGAAGACCAAGCTGGCCGAGGCCAAGACACGCCTGAAGGGCATGCAGGCCGAGGTCCGAACCGGATCGGCCCCGGCTCGCGCGGCGGCGGAGCATACCTCACCCGGTGAACGCCGTGTCCGGCGCGCGATGGAGCGCTTCGACCACCTGCAGGCGCAGGTCGACAACCTCGAGGCCCGGGTTCGGTCCTACGAAGTCGGCGGCACCGCCCGCAGCGCCTGGGAAGACGCCTCGCCGCCCGATCCCGAGATCGAAGCGGAGCTCGAGCGCCTGAAACAACGGCTCGCGGAGCGGAAGCCCGCCACGGACGCGGCGCCGACCGGGGAGAAAACCGAAGCATGAGCCTGCAGCGCACCGAAGGCGCACTACTCGCCGGCGTCTGCGCCGGCACCGCCCGGGCGTTCGGCTGGAACGTCTGGGCGTTGCGCGCGCTGTTCGTCGTCTTTCTGCTCGTCAAAACGCTGTGGGCGGTGCTCGCCTACGCGGCGCTTGCCGTGCTGTTCCATTTCCGTCCCGCGCCCGGCGGTCGCCGGCCGAAAGACGATCTCGGCTCGCCCGAACTCGCAGCGCGCAACCGCCGGATCACCGAACTGGAGCAGCGTTTTCGCGATCTCGAGGACGGTTGACCGGGCGGGCGCTCGTCTCAGGCCACGCCGGGGGCGAGAACATGACGCCGCGCGGTTCGTCGAAAGCGCCATAGCATGAGGCCAGCGGCGACGGTCAGCCCCGCGATCATGCCCACCCACATGCCGGCCGGACCCATGCCGAAGCGAAACGTCAGCGAATACCCCAGGGTCATGCCCACGATCCAGAACGAGATCATCGTGTACAGCATCGGCGCGCGCGTGTCCTTGTAGCCGCGCAGCGCGCCGGCCATCACCATCTGGATTCCGTCCGGATACTGGAAAATCGCCGCGTAGAACAGAAGGCTCACCGCCAGCGAGCCGACGACGATATCGTCGGTGTAGATCCGGACGATCAGGTCGGGCGCCAGGAACATCGTCGTCGCGCTGACCGTCTGAAAACCGAGCACGATGACGAGCCCGATGAAGCCCGCGTAGCGGGCGCCCTCCGGGTCGCCGCGGCCGAGCGCATTGCCGACCCGGATCGAAATCGCCGATGCGAGGCCGATCGGAATCATGAAAACCAGCGCGGAAAAGTTGATCGCGATCAGGTGCGCGGCGGCGGGCACCGGGCCCAGGCGGCCGATCAGCAGGGCCGCGCCGACGAACAGGCTGCCCTCCACCGCGATGGCGACCGCGATCGGCAGGCCGACTTTCAGCAGACCGAGAATCGCCTTCGCGTCGGGGAGGTCCAGCCGCGACATCAGGGAAAACGGCCGATAGTGCCGGTGCGTCGCGACATAGGCGAAAAGAAACACGAACTGCAGCCAGATCACGATGCTCGTGGCGTAGCCGCAACCCACGGTGCCCAGCGCGGGTAAGCCGAGCTTGCCGAACATCAGAACGTAATTGAGCGGAATGTTCAACAGGGCGCCGACCACCCCGTAGAACATCGTCGGATTCGTGTTTCCCGTGCCCTCGCTGAAGTAACGCAGCAAAAGAACCAGGCAGAGTCCCGGGGCGCCCCAGGAGACCGCCCGCAGATAGCCCGCCGCCTGCGGCACGATGTCGGGATCGATGCGAAAGGCGACCAGCAGCGGTTCGCTGAAATAGCACAGCAACCAGTACGGCACGCCGAGTCCCAGCGCGATCCAGAAGGCCTGGCGGGTCTGGTAGGCGGCCTCGGACTGCATGCGCGCGCCGTCCAGCTGCGCCACGCTCGGCTGCACGGCGAGCAGCGTGCCGATGACGAACATCAGCATCGCGGACCAGACAGCGCCGCCGATGCCGAGCGCGGCCAGCGCGATTTCCCGGTTCGGCAGGCGACCCGCCATCACGGTGTCGACGAAATTCATGCTGAACACGGCGACCTGGCCAATGATCACCGGCAACGCGAGCTTCATCGTGCGCCCGATTTCACGCGAGTGGTTTTTCACTTTCGCTATACTTTGCATTCTCGCCGATTATTGCACAGGAGCGACACCGCGCATGAGCCCCTCGGGCAACCCGCAGGACAACCCGGAAATACCCCCGGAACGGCAGCTTCCGGTACCCGTGCCGGATCGCAAGCTCAGCCTTCCGGCCGAACGGCTGGCGGGCTCGGCCCGCTGCCTGAACTGCGGTACCGCCCTGCAGGGGCCTTTCTGTCATTTCTGTGGTCAGCCGGACAAGAACCTGATGCGTTTTTTCCCGGCGCTCCTGCGCGAACTGCTCGAAGACTTCATGGACTTCGACTCACGCTTCATGCGCACGCTCAAGCCGCTGCTGTTTCGGCCGGGCAAGCTGACCCGTGACTACCTCGACGGGCGGCGGTTCCGCTATGTTCCGCCGTTACGGCTGTACATCTTTTCGAGCCTGGCGTTCTTTTTTCTCGCCGCGCTGCTGACGTCCGACGCCATTCAGATCGGACCGGACCTGGACTCCGACGAACCGGGCGTCCGCGTGCAACTGGACGACGAGGAGCGCCAGGAACTCGATGCGGCCATCGCGGAACTTGACCGCGTGGACCCGAAAGCGGCGGAGACGATCACCCGGCGGGTCGACGAGGCCGTGGCGCAGCCCGACCAACCGGCGCCCAGCGTGGCCGATGAAATTCCGGAAAAACCCGAGTTCGACCTGAACGGCAAGCCCTGGGACCGGGAGACCAACCCGCTGGAGGTGCCCCTGATGCCCGACTGGGTCAACCGCTGGATCAACGACGAGATCGCGGATTCGCCGCGAAAAGGCCGGGCGGTCGCCGAAAATCCCGACCTGTTCACCGACAAGATCTTCGACGTGCTGCCGGCCACGATGTTCGTTCTGCTGCCACTGGTCGCCCTGCTGTTCAAGTTCTGGTACCTGTTCTCGAAGAAGTACTACGTCGAACATCTCATTTTTGCACTTCACAATCACGCCTTCGTGTTCACGCTGGCCGTCCTCATGTTGCTGACCGGCGCTTTCGCGACGTGGCGGGAACCGTCCGGCGACGGCGTGCTGACCACGGCCACCGCGTGGCTGCGGACGGCCGCGTGGATCTGGATACCGCTGTACCTGCTGCTTTCCCTGAAGCGGGTTTACCGACAGGGTTGGGGCATGACGCTGCTCAAGTACTCGGCGATCGGCACGTCCTACCTCGTTCTGTTGTCGTTCGTGACCGTCGTCGTCGCCGTGCTGAGCTTCGTCCTGGTCTGAGGGGGCATTCCTGTCGCCCCAGAAAGCGTTTCGGATTAGTGGCTTGGAAGAAACTCGCAGAATCGTAATGATCTGTATATAATCAGAAGCGTCCCTGACACGGAAGTTGAGGATGAACACCATGGAACAGTTTCACGTGATCAGCATCCTGGGCGCGAATGCCCGCATGCTCGACCCGTCCACCAGCCTCGAGCAGGCCCGTCGTAAGTTGAACCGCCACGTCATGCGCGCGCACGCACAACACGTCACTGCGTGGCTGCTGCGCGCCGGCGTTGTCCTGTGCCTGTTCCTGCTCGGACGGTACGTAGCCGAGGGCGGCCTCGGCGAAGCCCTGACCTGGGCCGCGGGTTTCCTGTGCGTCTACCTGGTCGGGTACGCCTGCAAGGGCCACCTGATGATCCAGAACGACCGCAAGGCGAAACTCTACTGGCTGCAGAACGACGCCGGCAACGAGGCGTTCAGTTCGAACGACCCCCTGGTCGTGACGATGCCCGCCCAGGACATCGGAATCGGGACGTCGACGCGCCGCAAGCGGGCGACCTGAATCCGCGGTTCGAACGCTGCGACACTAGCCGGTTGGCGCCGTGCGCTGGCGCCGTGCGAGGCGGTAGCCGTGGCGGTACATGTCCTGGAAAACGAGCAGGAACACCACCACGCCCAGCAGCGCGGCGGCGAGGCTCCAGGCGTTCAGCGCCGCGCGTTCGTGCACCAGCGTCCACAAAAACTGCAGCACGCAGAGGATCGATACGATGATCAGCGTCGGCCGCCGCCCCACCCGGCTGACCACCATTGCCCCGAACGGCGCGCCCAGCGCAACCACCGGCGCCGCCGCCAGCCAGTTTTCGAACGTGCCGGGTTGCAAACCGCCGAGCAGCAACTTGGCCGTCACACCGACGACGGACGTGAAGGCCATCAGCACGACGGATGTGGGTATGGCGATCTTGAGATCGGCGTGACACCACAGCACCAATACCATGTAGATGAACATGTCGATGCCGACGCCGGTGATGCTGGCCACGGTCAGGCCGCCAAAGAAACCGACGACGAAACCGACGCGGTGGTCGAAGGTGACGTCATGCGGCGTCATGCCCTTGTAGCTCGTGATCTCGTTGATGCGACGCAGGTGTAGCAACCCGAAACTGCACCACATCGACGCGAACAGCAGCTTGATGAACAGGTCGGACGCCAGCGGCGCCACGAACGCGATGCCGAGCGGCGTTCCAAGCAGGGCGCCGGGCAGGGCCGCGCGCAACATGGGCCACTCCAGTTCCTGCCGGCGGCACAGGATGTAAATGCTCGCACTGGTCATTCCGACCGCCTGGATCGCGAAGCTGAAATCACGCCCCAGCGTGGCCGGCATATCCATCATCAACACCAGTACGGGGAATCCGACCGTACCGCCGCCCATCGGGGTCGAACCGGCCAGGTAGGACCCGACCGCCATCGCGGCGGCCATGGGCCAATGCGCGAGCGCCGTGTCCAGCCAGCCACCGGCCAGGACCACGGTCAGCCAGGCGCCGTAGAACAGCGCCAGCCAGCCGAAAAACGGCCACAACCGCCGGAATCGTTCCATGGCTAAACGCTCGGGCGAACCGGCAGCGTCACTGGGCGCGCCGCTGGCGGCGTGTCATCGACCGAACATGAAGTCGTTGATCAGGTTCTCGACCCATTCCTGCTTGCCGCTGATCCGCGCGGGCTCGCCCGTTGCCGCGGCATGCTCGCGCAGGTCACCCAGCGTCAGTTCGCCGGCCTCGAATCGACGGCCGGGGCCACTGTCGAAGCTTGCATAACGCGCCGCCTTGAACGCCTGCAGTTTGCCGTCCCGGATAATGCGGTCGGCGATCACCAGCGCGCGGGCATACGCGTCCATGCCGCCGATGTGCGCGATGAACAGATCCTCGAGATCGGTCGACTCGCGGCGCACCTTGGCGTCGAAATTGAACCCGCCCCGGCCCAGGCCGCCGGCCGCCAGAACGATCAGCATGTTGTGCACGCAGTCATACAGATCCGTCGGGAACTGGTCGGTGTCCCAGCCGTTCTGCGCGTTGCCGCGGTTCGCGTCCACCGAGCCGAGCATGCCGGCCTCGGCCGCGATCTGCATGTCATGGGGCGCCGCGTGGCCCGCCAGCGTCGTGTGGTTCGCCTCGAGATTCAGTTTGAAGTCGTCCTGCAGTCCGTGCTCGCGCAGAAAACCGATCACGGTCTGCGCATCGACGTCGTACTGATGGTACATCGGCTCCATGGGCTTCGGCTCGATCAGGAACGTACCTTCGAAACCGATGCTGCGGCCGTAATCGCGCGCCATCGTCAGGAACCGGCCCATGTGATCGAGTTCGCGCCTGGTGTCGGTATTGAACAGGCAGGCGTAACCCTCGCGGCCGCCCCAGAACACGTAGTTGTAGCCGCCCAGCGCCACCGTCGCCTCCAGCGCCGCCTTGACCTGGGCCCCGGCGTGCGCGACGACGTCGAAATCCGGGTTGGTGGAGGCGCCGTTCATGTAGCGCGGGTGCGAGAACACGTTGGCGGTGCCCCAGAGCAGCTCCAGCCCGGTCGCCTGCTGGCGTTCCTGCGCCAGCGCCACCATCGCCTGGAGGTTGGCCTCGGACGCCGCCACGCTATCGCCCTCGGGGGCCATGTCGCGATCGTGAAAACAGTAGAACGGCACGTTCAGCTTGGTGCAGAACTCGAAAGCCGCGTCCATCTTGCGACGGGCGTTGGCCATCGCGTCGCCGTCGCCCCGCCAGGGATGCGCCCGCGTGCCGGGGCCGAACGGGTCGCCGCCGTCGGCACAGAACGTGTGCCAGTAGGCGACGGCGAAGCGTAGGTGCTCCTCCATCGTTTTGCCGGCCACGACGCGTTCCGGATCGTAGGCTTTGAACGCCAACGGATTATCGGAGTCGGGGCCTTCGTATTCGATCCGGCCGATGCCGGGAAAGTACTCGGTGTCACCGGTGAAAAGGGTTCTGCTCATTACTGACTACCTCGTGAAATTGTCGTGTTCGATTGGCCGCTCAGCGGTAAAGCGGGGTCACCGCGTCCACCGCGGCGCGATAGTTCGCGTAGGCCGCGTCGTAGAATTCGACCGCGTCGCGATCGGGTTCGCAGGACAGCTGCGCGTTCCGTTCCAGGTGGCGATCGACGAACGCCTGCAGTTCGCCCTGCCCCACGCCCTCCAGCACGGCGAGGGCCTGCAGGGCGGCGCCGAAACCGGCGCCTTCGTCCTGCTGCAACACCGTGACCGGCGCATTACAGATGTCGGCCACGGCCTGGCGCCAGGTCGGGCTGCCGACGCCGCCGCCGGTCAAACGGATATCGGATGCCTCGATACCCAGCTCGCACAGCCGCTCGACACCGTAACGCAGTGCGAAGGTCGCGCCTTCGAGCGCCGAGCGCAGCAGGTTCTCGCGGCGCATGTTGTGGCTGTCGAGTCCGACCACGCACGCCTTCGCGCGCGGCAGGTTCGGCGTACGCTCGCCGTTGTAGAACGGCAGCGTGACGACGCCGTCGGCGCCGCGCGGCGCCGCGCTGACCGCCTGCTCGAAAGCCTCGATGTCGGTCTTCAGCACGCCGCGCATCAGCTCGGTCGTCACGGTGCAGTTCATCGTGCACATCAGCGGCAGCCAGCCGCCGGCCGAAGAACAGAACGCGGCGATCTCGCCGCGCGGGTCGATAATCGGCTCGTCCGCGTGAGCGTAGACCGTACCGGAAGTGCCGAGGCTCATGGTCAGTCCACCGGGACTGACATTGCCGGTGCCGATGGCCCCCATCATGTTGTCGCCGCCGCCCGTCGCCACCGGAACGTCCGCTGGCAGGCCGGTGCTGCGAGCCGCCGCCTCGGTGACCCGGCCGATTGCCGCGATCCCCCGCCGCAGCGGCGGCAGACAGGACCCGAGATCGCGCTCGGGATCGATGGCTGCCAGCATGTCCGCGGACCACTCGCGACGGCGAATGTCGAGGAACCCGGTGCCGGACGCGTCGCCCGCCTCCATGCCGAGTTCGCCGGTCAGATAAAAATTCAGGTAGTCGTGGGGCAGCAGGATGCTGGCCATGCGGGCATAGGCTTCCGGCCTGTTTTTCGCGAGCCAGCGAACCTTGGACGCGGTGTAGCCGGGCAGGATCAGGTTGCCGACCTCGTCCAGGCATTTCTGCGCGCCGCCGAACGCCGCCATGATCTCGTCACACTCGGCCACCGTCGAGGTGTCGCACCACAATTTGACGGGCGCAAGCACCTCGCCGGATGCCGCCACCGGCACGAAACCGTGCTGCTGACCCGAAACCCCGATCGCCTGCACCGACCCGCGAACGTCGTCGTCGACCGCACGCAGGGCGACGTCGAGCGCGTCCAGCCACCAGTCCGCCTGCTGCTCGGCGGCGCCGGTATCGTCCTGGTAAAGCTCCAGCGGCGCGCTGGCCGAAGCCGCAATGCGGCGCGTCCCATACTCGTAAAAAACGACCTTGAGCGACTGGGTGCCCAGGTCAATACCCAGCACGGTTTTCATTCTGCCCCCGGAATCGGCTGCTTTTGTAAACGTTTACATTAGCACAGCGCTCAGGTGCACTCAAACTCCATCACGAGTTGCCGGTGCCACAGGTGCCCGGCTTTCAGCACGGGTGAAGGGAAACCGCCGGTGTTCGGCGCATTCGGTGCGTTCTGGAACTCCAGACACAGGCCGGAATGGCGCGGGAACGGATCGGTCAGGTAATTGCCCGTGTAAAACTGCACGCCCGGCCGCGAACTGTAGAATTTCAGGCGGATACCGCTCTCCGGCGAAGCCAGCGAGGCAGCGATGGCCGGGTACTTCATCGCCTTGTTGAGCATGAAGAAATGATCGAAACCGCCGGCCAGCTCCAGCTGCGGCGCGGACGCCGCCATGCGCTCACCCAGGCGGGCCTTGGTGTGGAAATCGAACGCGGTCCCCTTGACGTTGGCGATATCGCCGGTCGGCAGCATGTTTCGACCCATCGGCAGGTACAGTTCGGAGTTGATCCAGACCTCGTGGTTGCCGATCGGGCTGTGATCGCCGTTGAGGTTGAAGTAGGCGTGGTTGGTCAGGTTGATGACGGTGTCGGCGTCCGCTTCGGCAAAGTAATCGATCTGCAGGCAAAGGTCGCTGACCAGGCTGTAGCGCACGGTGACGGTGAGGTTGCCGGGGAAACCCTGGTCGCCATCCGGCGATTCGATACGGAACGCAACCGCGTTGGAACGCGGGTCCTCATCGACCGCCCAGAAACGGCTGTGAAAACCGCCCGCGCCGCCATGCAGGCAATGGCCATGATCCGGGTCGTTGCGATCCAGCAGGTACAGCTCACCGTTCAGTTCGAACTTGCCGTTGTCGATACGCCCGGCGTACCGCCCGACGGTGCTGCCGAGGAAGAACGGATCACGCAGGTAATCCTGCACGTCGGGATAATTGAGCAGGGTTTCGACCACACCGTGCGCCGTCGGCACGCGAATGGAGCGTAGTGTCGCACCGTAGTCCAGCAATTCGACGGCGAGACCGTTGTCAGCCTGCAGGGAATAGGTCTGAATGGTGCGATTTTCGGATGCGGTCATGGCTGCGTTGACGGTCAAAATTGTAAACGTTTACAATTATATACCAAATTCGAACGGGGCGAACTCATGGGCACGGTCTCGATCAAGGATGTCGCGCGACTCGCCGGGGTCTCCATCGCGACCGTGTCGCGCGCGGTCAATGAGCCGGACCGGGTGCGGCGCGAAACGCGGGAACGCGTGCAGGACGCGATACGCCAGACCGGCTATGCACCGAACAGCCTCGCCCGCAGTTTCCGCCGGGGGCGAACACAGGTCATCATGGTCGTTCTGCCGTCCGTCGGCGATCCGTTTTTCACGGAGGTGATGCGCGGTGTGCGCGCCGTGGCCGCCCGCGAGGGGTATTCCCTGCTGATCAACGAAACCCAGTTCAACACGTTGACCGCCGACGAGATCGGCGCGATGGTCGTGTCGCGGCAGGCCGACGGCATCATCCTGTTGGCCAGCCTGTCCCCGTTCGGCACCCGTGTGCTGTCCGCCGAGAATCGGCGCGCACTGCCGATGGTGATCGGCTGCGAGACGATCGCGCCGGAGCTGTCCGAGATTCCCGGCATCCACATCGACAACGTCGCCGCCGCGAGGGAGGCCACCGCGTACCTGCAGGACCTGGGTCACCGGCGCATTGCCTTCATGTACGGCGAGCACGCGACCCTGTTGACGGCGGACCGGGAAGCCGGCTACCGGCAGGCGATGGATGCCGCGGCATTACCCGTGCACCCGGACTGGATCGTCGAAGGTCAGCTGAGCATCGAAGGCGCCATCGCGGCCACGTCCCGCCTGCTGGACCTGCCGGAGCGCCCCACCGCGATTTTCTGCGCCAACGACGAGATGGCGATGGGCTGCATGCACGCACTCAAGACCGCCGGCCTCGCGGTGCCGCGCGACGTCTCGGTGGTCGGTTTCGACGACACGCGCTACGCACGGATCACCGACCCCCCGCTGACCACGGTCCGCCAGCCGGCGCGGCTCATCGGCGAGCGCGTCATGGAACGACTGCTGCTGGAGATCGGCGCGACGGACGCGGACGACGCCGGGGTCGAAATCCTGCCGCACGAGCTCATCATCCGCGCGTCGGCGGCGCCACCGTCCGAGCGCTGACGAAAAAGGTCGCGTCCGCGGCGCCTCAGGCCGATCCGTAGCGCGCCTCGAGATAACGGAACACCGCGCGCAGACCAAGCGCCTCACCGCCCTGCGGCCGCGCCGGACGGTCAGCCTGGTTCCAGGCGAAGGTGTCGATATGAACCCACGGCACATTCTCGTCGACGAAGTGCTCGAGGAACAGCGCGGCCGTGATGCAGCCGCCGAATGGACTTTTGCCCATGTTGTTCATGTCCGCGATCGGGCTCTCGATCAGCTTGCGGTAGGGCCGGTACAGCGGCATCGTCCACAAGGGATCCCCGACCTCGTCGCCGGCCTGCTGGATCGCGCGCGCCACGTCGTCACGATTGCTGAACAGCGGCGGCAGATCTGCGCCGAGGGCGATACGCGCCGCACCCGTCAACGTGGCGAAATCGATGACCAGTTCGGGATCATGCTCGCAGGCGTAGGCCAGCGCATCCGACAGGATCACCCGTCCCTCCGCATCGGTATTGCCAATCTCGACGGACAGGCCCTTGCGGGTCGTGATGATATCGCCGGGCCGATACGCGTTGCCGGCGACCGCGTTCTCGACCGCCGGGATCAGCAGCAACAGGCGCACCGGCAAACGCGCCTCCATGATCAGCCGCGCCAGGGCCAGCGCATGCGCCGCGCCCCCCATGTCCTTTTTCATCAGCGCCATGCCCGCGGCGGGCTTGAGGTCGAGTCCGCCGGTGTCGAAGCACACGCCCTTGCCGACCAGGGCGACCCGCGGGGCGTCTTCTTCGCCCCAGTGCAATTCGATCAGCTGCGGCGCGCGGTGCGACGCGCGACCCACCGCATGGATCGCGGGAAAATTCCGGGTCAGCAGATCATCGCCGCTGATCGTCGAACTCTCGGCCTCGAACGCATCCGCCTCGTTCACGACGGCATCGGCCAGTTGCTGCGGCCCCATGTGCTCGGTCGGCGTGTTGACCAGGTCGCGCACCAGGCACTGGGCGGAGCAGAGGCGGCGCACCTCCGCATCGATGTCCTCGTCAAGCAGCAAAACCGGGCGCTTCTGCGGCGCGGCCTTGTAGCGCTCGAAACGGTACGTGGCCAGGCCCCATCCGAGGCTCGCCTGGCGCCGGCGCGACCGTGACCAGTCGCAGTCGAGGCGATAGACGCCCGCGGGCAGGCGGCCGGCCAGGTCGGCCAACTGCGCGATATCGTCCGCCTCCTGCATGCCGAACAGGTAACCTTCCAGCCCACCGTCCGCGCCGGGGAGCGCGCAGACCTCGCCGGCGGCAGCCGTGAACCCGGCCTGATCGACCCAGCGGCGCGCCGCCGCGCTGGCACCCTGCTTCCAGGCCTCGAAGCCGTCCGGATCCAGCGGCCACAACGGGGTCACCGTCCGGTCCGACGCCAATTCGTGCTTTGACAGATAACTCACTGCGGTTCTCTCCTGCTGCGTTTTTCGCTGCCGCCCGGGGCCGGCTCAGTCTAACCGAACGACGTATTCCCTGCCGCGGCGCAATACCTCCAGATAAAGCGTTCCGCGCGCCGCGCCGATCGCCTCCTCGAATTCGCCGAGGTCGCGGACACGGACGTCGTTCGCGCCGAGAATCACGTCACCCGGCCGCAGGCCGCGCCGCGCCAGCCGGCTGTCCGCGCGCAGCTCGCCCAGCAGCACGCCGCGAACCCGCTCGCTGCGCAGCTTCATCGGCAGCTCCTCGAAGCGCGCGCCGGCGAGGCGCACGTCGAGATCGACGCCGTCGATCGTGCGCGGCGCCTGCACGGCCAGGCGGACATCCTGTGCGCGCCCGTCCCGAAGGTATTCGACGGTCACCTCGTCCCCGACCGGGAACTGGCCTTCGTAGTTGTGGAATTCCATCGCCCGGGTCACCTTGTTGCCGGCGACCTCAGTGATCACGTCACCGGCCAGCAGGCCGGCCCGGTCGGCGGACGACCCGGACACGATCTCGGAGATCAGCACACCGGCGCCCTGCTGCAGACCGAAGGCGCCGGCGAGCTCCGACGTCAGATCCTGGACGAAAATTCCGAGCGTTCCGCGCCGCACCTCGCCGTGCTCGGCCAGTTGATCCATGACCGCCTGCGCCATCGCCGAGGGAATGGCGAACCCGATGCCGACGTTGCCGCCGCTGGGGGTGAAAATGGCGCTGTTGATCCCGACCAGCTCACCGCGCAGGTTGATCAGTGCGCCGCCCGAGTTGCCCGGGTTGATCGACGCGTCCGTCTGGATGAAGTTCTGGAATTCGAGCTCGCGGAACGTGGTCCGGCCCAGCGCGCTGACGATGCCGGAGGTCACCGTTTGCCCGAGGCCGAACGGGTTGCCGACGGCGACGACGAAATCGCCGACCCGCAGGGCTCGGGAATCGGCAAACGGAACCGCCACCAGGTCTTCCGCCGGAATGCGCACCATCGCGAGGTCGGTAGCCGGATCGGTACCAATGACCTCGGCCTCGAAGCTGCGGCCGTCCGCCAGCGTGATCGAGATATCGTCGGCGCCGGCGATCACGTGATTGTTGGTCAGAATGTACCCCTCCTCGGCGTCCACGATCACGCCCGAGCCGAGACTTTGCGAGACGCGCTCACGCGCCCGCTCGGGCACGTTGAAAAACCGACGGAAAAAGGGATCGTCGAGCAGCGGGCTGCGGACCCGGACCCGGGTTTGCGTGTAGACATTGACGACCGAGGGCGTCACGCGTTCCAGCACCGGCGCGAGGGAGGGCAGTTCCTGGCCGTCCACGGCAACCGGCAATGCGGCCTCCGCGCGAGGCGGGCCGGCGAGAAAGCCCAGCACGACGAAGATGACCAGCACACTCTGGATTGGCTGCGGCACGTCAATTCCTCCAAAAATCGGTTCGACCCGCTCTACCCTGCCCGGTTCCCGAGCCGCAGTAAAGCGATGGCCGGCGCGCGGAGCCCGGGCGATCGGCGGCCGGCCTGACGCGTTGGCTTGCGCTTGCGCCGGAAAAGGGATATACCGGCAACAGGTCATGTTGCACACGCACGATATTGTGTCCGAACCCGCTACGGACAACCCGACGCCGACCCGGGCATTGAACCTGGATCAGCAGGTGCTGCGCACCGATGTCTCCGGCATGCCGCTGGAATGGGTCGGCTACCGGGACGCGGTGCGCCTGATCTGCCTCGACCAGGTGAGTTACTCGCTGGGCCGCACGGTGTTTCGAATACGCGGCGGCATCAACGCCCGAACCGGCGTTCGCAGCGCGATCGAGGTCCGGGCCATCATCGCCAGCCACGGCACCCACCCGCATGCCCACCTGTTTTCCAGTTCCTACACCCCGCCCCTCAGCAACCCGGCCCTGTTCCGCCGTGACCAGTCGCTGTGCCTCTATTGCGGCGAACGCTTTCCGAACGCCCTGCTGTCGCGCGATCACGTAAACCCACTGAGCCAGGGCGGCGCGGACAACTGGGTCAACGTGGTGACGGCCTGCAAACGCTGCAACAACTTCAAGGCGGGCCGCACGCCGGAACAGGCCGGTATGGAATTGCTGGCGATCCCGTTCAAGCCGACCCACGCGGAATACGTCTACCTGCAGGGCCGCCGGATCCTGGCCGACCAGATGGAATTTCTCCTTTCACACTTCCCGCGCAACAGCCGCCTGCGCCGGCGCGTCGAACGGGGCGAGCGGCTGCTCGCCTAGGCCCGGCATCACGCGCGCAGGCACCGCTGCCGCAGCATCCCGCCAAAAGCGAGTTCGTCGAACAGGCGATTGAGCCGCGCGGTGTCGACCTCGGCGCGGGTCAGACCCGGCGCCGCGAGCGCAGATTCCACCGCCATTTCGATACCGGTCAGGCGGCGCGCCAGTTCCGCGGCCGGGCGGTGCTCGCGCAGTTTGCGCTGCAGCGACTTCGCACCGCGGATCGGCAGCGCCGGCACCTCGTCGAGGCGCTCGAACAGGCTGTCCAGGTCGCCGAAGTGATTCAGTAATGCGGCCGCCGATTTCGGACCGACGCCCGGCACGCCGGGAATGTTGTCCACGGCATCGCCCGTCAGGGCCAGGTAATCCGCGATCTGCCACGGCTGCACCCCGAATTTCTCGGTCAGCTGTCGGGCATCGAGTTTTCTGTTACGTGAAAAATCCCACCAGTGGTCGTTCTCCCCGACCAGCTGGGCCAGGTCCTTGTCGGCGGTGACCACGCAGATCGGGTGCCCGCGCGCCCGCCAGTAGCCGGCCAGCGTCCCGATCAGGTCGTCGGCCTCGTAGCGCGGATCGGCGAAACACTGCAGGCCCATGGCCTCCGCCACCGAACGCGCCCACGCGAACTGGCGTTTGAGTTCCTCGGGGGCCGGATCCCGGTTGGCCTTGTATTCCGGGTAGATTTCGTTACGAAAACTCTTGGCGAGCGAAACGTCGAACGCCACCGCCACGTGCTCGGCGCCGGTCTGTTCGAGCAGGTTGCAGAGAAACCCCGAAAATCCGTACACGGCGTTCGTCGGGTGCCCCGCGTCGTTGACGAAATCGTCGGGCATGGAGAACCAGGCCCGAAACAGGTAAACGCTGGCGTCGACCAGGTAGACGGCCGGCAGGCTCACGGCGTATCCGGCTTCTCTTCGTTCATCTTCGCGCGCTCACGCATCATCCGCTCGAACACGCGCATGTCCGGCGTGACCAGCTGCTCACCCGAATCCAGCGGCGAGACCATCATCCGCATCCGGTCGTCGTCGGAGCGCGTGCCCTGGTTGGCGAAGAAATACAGGCTGTCGCCGCGAATCACCCCGGTTCCGGGGGTGTCGAACTGCTCCAGCGCGACGGCCATCGGAACCACCGACTGGATCCCCGCGCCGGCCGCGTCGAGCACGAACCGCATGATCCGCTGCGGGCGAATACCGCTCTGTGTCACGACGAGGCTGCCGTCGGCGTACTCGATGCTGTAAATCCCGAACAGGTTGAGGTTCTCCGGACTCCTGAGCATGGTCGAATGACCCGCCGCCGGATCGATCGCCAGAATGCCCATCACCGGGTCGACGACGAACAGGCGGCTGTTGTCCGGGGTGACGGCGAAGTCGCTCAGGCCGACCAGCTTCGGCATGGCGACGAAGGGTTCGATGCGATCGCCATCCGCGGCCTTGCGAAAGATGAACGGCAACGCCCGATCGAGCACGTAGACCGTTCCGTCGCTGGTCGCCGCGACACCGCCGAACCGGTGCGGCAGGCCATCGGCCCCGAGGTTGTAGCGCTCCAGCAACTCCAGCGTTTCGAGATCGAAGCGGAACAGGGCGCTGCGGTGCGCGTCGGCGGTGGAGTAGCGCGCGAACGCCGGCGTGGCCGAACTGGCCACCCACAGCGCGTTGTTGTCCACATCCACCGCCAGGCCGCCGATGGACCAGAGTCCGTTTTCATCATTGGCTTCGAGCAGGATCTCGGTGCTGCCGTCGTCCGCAACGGTCATGATCCGGCCTTCGCGACGTGTTCCGAGCAGGAAGCGCTCGCGCGAGGCATCCCAGGCCAGGTCGCCGATATCGGCCGGCCGCCCGGGCAGGCTGAGAAAGTCCTTGCCGACGCCCATCGGCTTGTTGGCTTCCAACATCAGATTGTTGATGTGCTGAAAGGCCTCGCTGTCGCGCATTTCTGCGGTCTGCGGAATCCGGGTCATGTCGTAGGACAGGCCCGACTGCTGCAGTTTCAACATGTACTCGTACGCCCTCTGTCGTTCGCCCATGGCCGCGCTGGCGCGAATGATTTCAATCATGTAGGAAGGCACGTGCGGGCGCTGTTCGTGCAGTTTCAACGCGCTCTCATACAGTTCGGACCAGTTTTCCTGGCTCCGCGCCTCGGCGGCCTTGCGTTCCAGCAGAACGATTTCGCTCGCCGCCCGGGCGGCATCGGAAACCGCGCTGGGCGCCTGCTGGGCGGACAGGCCGACGGCCCAGGACAGGAGCGCCACCATCGCGGTCGCACGCATCAATTTGCTCATCATCGTTTTTGATTCCGGTAGGTTCGTGTCTGATTCGGTCAAGCGGGGTGCTTTGGAGCGCAAACGGCACGCCAGGTTCCATTCGGCCCCAATCCCGATACAATCGGAACAGTTTACCAGACCCCCGGGGCCAGACTGTCATGAACGAGACAATCACGCATTATCGCGGCCGCTACCTGGACCTCGTCGAGCGCGACGGCTGGGAGTACAGCACGCGCTCCAACGCCCGGGCGGTGGTCGTGATCATCGCGGTCACGCCGGACAAGCGGCTGTTGCTGGTCGAGCAGTTCCGGCGACCGGTGGACACGCGCGTCATCGAACTGCCGGCCGGGCTGGTCGGTGATCACGTCGACCCCGACGAATCGATCCTCGAGGCGGCGCGGCGGGAACTGATCGAGGAAACCGGGTACGCGGCCGATTCACTGGCGCGGATCATGGATTGTCCGAGCTCGGCCGGCATGACCGACGAGATCGTCTCGTTCATCCGCGCGGACGGGCTTGAACGGGTCGGGCCGGGCGGCGGCGATGACAGCGAAGACATCCGTGTGCATGCCGTGCCCCTCGCGGAGATCGACACGTGGCTCGACAGCCGGCGCCACGCCGGCCTGCCGCTCGACCCGAAAATTTTTGCAGCGCTGTATTGGCTGGAACGATCCGGAGAATCATCATGACCCGCAGCACCCGACTCATCGCCCGCGCCGCGGCGCTGGCCGTTTTCACCCTGGGCAGCGTGACGCCAGCGGCCGCCGATGACGCGCCGGTCGCGATCGCGATCCACGCCGGCGCCGGCACCATCCTGCGCGCGGACCTGTCGGCCGCGCGCGAAGCGGAGATCCGTGACGCCCTGGCGTCAGCCGTGCGCGCCGGGCACAGCGTTCTCGTCGGCGGCGGCAGCAGCCTGGACGCCGTGACCCGAACCGTGCAACAGCTGGAGGACACGCCGTTCTTCAACGCCGGGCGCGGCGCCGTGTTCAACGCGGAAGGCCGGCACGAACTCGATGCCTCGATCATGGACGGCTCGAACCTCGATGCCGGCGCGATCGCCGGTGTGCACAACGTCCGCAACCCGATCCTGCTGGCGCGGCGCGTCATGACCGACTCGGTCCATGTGATGCTGTCCGGAAGCGGCGCCGAAGCCTTTGCCCGCGAACAGGGCCTCGAGTTCGCGGACGACGCCTATTTCCACACCGACTACCGCTGGCAGCAGTTGCAGGATGCCCGGGCCGCCGAGGCGGGCCACGAAGCCGCGACGCGCCGCGCGCACGACCGCTGGCTATCCACCGTCGGCGCCGTGGCGCTCGATCGGGCGGGCAACCTCGCCGCGGCGACCTCCACCGGCGGCATGACCAACAAGCGCTGGGGGCGGATCGGCGACGCGCCGATCATCGGCGCGGGCACCTATGCCGACAACCGCTCCTGCGCCGTCAGCGCGACCGGACACGGCGAGTACTTCATCCGCGCCACCGTGGCGCGCGATATCTGTGCGCGCGTGCAGTTCACCGGCGTCGCGCTGAAGCGGGCCGCGGACGATGTGATCAATGGCCAGCTGCGCGCCATGGGCGGCGACGGCGGCATCATCGCCATCGACCGCCGCGGCGAAATCACCCTGACCTTCAATACCCCCGGCATGTACCGGGCGCGCATCGACACCGATGGCGAACTGTTCGTGGGGATCTACCAGGATGAAGACTGACCGGCTCCGGCTCTTTGCGGCCGGCCTCGCGCTGGCCCTCACCGCCTGCCAGCCTCAGCAGGCGGGCAGCACCCTGGAACCCACCGAACTCAAACGCCAGATGCAGCAGAAAACCGAGCGCTTGCTCTGGATCCACCTGCGGCTCGACACCGCGGCGAACGAGATCGCGCAGGCCGAAGCCGCGGCGCGGGACGGCAATACGTCGGCCGCACAATTCCATGCCCAGGAAGCCTACCGCAGCCTGGAAACGGCGGACGAGGCCGTGCTCGAACTGGGCCAGCAGCTGCAGCAGATGGTCAACCTCGACATCGCGGACTGATCGAGAAAACCCGTCCGCAACCGGATTCAACGATGCCCCGCCGGTCATCGCCGGGCGCGGTGAGACCGGGATTCCCTGCGGGCGCCGCCAGCCCCGGACGCGCCAACCACGGGGTCCGCGCGGGCCGACGTTCGACCGCCGCGGAACCACGTTCCTGCCGGCATCGGCCGGCGATCTGACGCACGTCATCGCGGCCCGCGCGGGTCGATGGTCTACTGTAACTGGCCGTTTGAGGATACCGGCCGGAGCGTCGTCCGCCTGGCGGCGCCCGTCCGTTCGAATCGTCAAACGCCGGCCCCGAACCGACGGAGGAGCGATCATGAAACGTCAATTCCTGTTTCTCGCCCTCGCAGGATGTCTGTACGCCTTTTCCGGCGTGGCGATTGCGTGCGAGTATGTGCCCGGTGAAACGAAGTTCCTGGATTACGCCTATTGCCGCTACCCGAAGGACGCCATCCAGGTCGTCGACCTGCCGGATGACGCGAGCTGGGACCAGTGCGTCTACCTGCTCGAAGCGTTCCGCCCGGCGCAACTGCTGGCCGTGGTGCGCGAGCGCAATGGCAAGGAAGAGCACAGCATCAATTCACGCCACAACATCGGCAATCCCTGCTACCTGACCATGGCGGCCTGCGAGCAGGCGCTCAAGGACTTCGAGGCCGGCAACCAGTGACGCCGGCCCGGTGCGCTCAGGCCAGCGCGTCGCGCAAGACCAGTTGCATGTGGTCCCAGGAAGCACTGTCGGCCAGCGCGCTGTAGCGCAACGGAAGCCCGTACTTCTCGCCGCGCTCCGTGGCGAGCGGGTTGCTGAATCCGTGCGTGGCGCCCGGAAGCAGCACGAACATCAGGTCGGCGCCGGCAGCATCCAGCGCGGCGCGGAACGCTCGGGCGTCGTCCATCGTCACGAATTCATCCGCCTCGCCATGATAGACGGCCAGGCGCGCCGTCGGTCGGACCACCTCGTCCAGCCCCGCGGTCGCCAGCGGCAGGGCGCCGTGAAAGGATCCGACCGCCGCCAGGCCGGCCCCGTGACAGGCCATGTGCAGGACGATGCCGCCCCCCATGCAATAGCCGATCGCGGCGGTCTTCGAGCCGTCGACGACCGGGTCAACCCGCAAGCGATCGAGCGCGGCCCGGAACCGGTCGCGCAGGACCGGCAGGTCGCCGAGCAGGCCGTTCATCAACGCACCCGCCTCGTCCGGATCGGCCGCGACGCGACCGTCGCCGTACAGATCGACGGCGAACCCCGCATAACCGAGTTCGGCCAGGCGATCGGCGCGCCGCTGAACGTAGTCGTTCGCGCCCCACCACTCGTGCACGACGATGACGCCGGGCCGCGGACCCGCGACCGCGGCATCCCATGCCAGGTAGCCCACCATGTCGACGCCACCGGCCGAATACCTGACTTCACGCGACTCGATTGTTGCCATGATGACTTTACGCTCCCGGTCTGCAATGCTTGAATACGCGTCAGTTTAGCGCGGTCGCAGGGCGTGTTGCGAATGCCGCAGACCGGCCCCAGATAAGTGAGATCAAACAAGGAACCCGAGTCATGAACCCAAACGAAAACGCGCCGCCGATCCGGATGGACACCGCCAATCTCTACCGCGAAGACACCTTTACCGACAACGCCGTCGGCACGCTGCGGCGACTGACCCCGGTCACGGCCGAGGGCGAAACCGACCCGGCGCGTCCGGTCCAGTTCGTCGGCAGCACCCAGGTGCTGACCACTGCCGGCCCGCTGCCGCTTTCGTTCGAAATCGAAGCAACGACGCTGACCGAGGCCGCGGAAGCCTTCGGTGACGCCGCGCGCGAGGCGTTTGAGCGGACCATGGAGGAGCTCAAGGAAATGCAGCGCCAGCAGGCATCGTCGATCGTCGTTCCCAAGGGCGGCATGGACCCGACGGGCGGCATGGGGAACATGGGCGGTGGCAAGATCCAGATGCCCTGAGGCGCGCCCGATGCGTCTCCGCCATCCGGTTCTGCTCTGCGCCCTGCTGTTGTTGGGCATGGCGGCGCCCGCCGCTGCCGACGGCGAACTCGTCTGGCGCGAAGTCGACCCTGAAAACCTCGTTTTCATGGAGCTCCGGGAGGGGCGGGTCGCGATCGAGCTCAATCCGCGCTTTGCGCCGCGCACCGTGCGCCAGTTCCTCAAGCTCGTGCGGGAGCGTTTTTACGAGGGCTTGCCCTTCTACCGCGTGATCGACGGATTCGTGGCCCAGGGCGGCGACGGCAGCGATCTCGGCGAGTACAGCGACGTGCCGCTGATCGCCGCCGAGTTTGAAATCGAGTTCGATCCCGAGATGCCCTTCACGCCGGTGCAACGCAATGACCTGTTCGCGGACGTGACCGGTTTCAGCGACGGCTTCGCCGTGGCCCGTGACCGTGACGCGGGCACGATCTGGCTGACGCATTGTCCGGGCGTCGTCGCGATGGCTCGCAATGAGGGCCCGAATACCAGCCGGACCGACTTTTACATCGTGATCGGCCAGGCGCCGCGCTACCTCGACCGCAACATGAACGTCTTCGGCCGGGTGATCGACGGCATGGACGTCGTTCAACGCATCCGGCGCGGGCCGGCCGATGAAAACGGCATCATTCGCGACGACGCCGCCAGCAGCCGCATCGTTCGCATGACCGTTGCCGCCGATCTGCCCGAGGACGAGCGTCCCCAGGCCCTGGTCGTGGATACCGGCCACGCGGCGTTCCTCGATCTGCTCGACCAGCGGCGCGACCGCCGCGTGAAGTTTTTCCACCGCAAGCCCCCGCCCGTGCTGGACGTGTGCCAGGTGCCGATGGCCGGTCGCGTTACCCGCTGAGCCCCGCGACCGGTGGAGCCGTCGGCGGCGCCCCGCAAACGACGCTTTTTGGCTTAAAATCGGGGCATGCCCCAACGATGCGCGCCCCGTCTCTGGTTGCCCGCCGTCCTGCTGCTCCTGCTGCCGCTGGCCGGGTGCCACGCACCCGCGACCCGATCCGCCCCGGCGGACGACGCCATCACGGTGGTGCTGGTTTCGATCGACGGTTTTCGCTGGGATTTCGATCGCTTCGCGGAAACCCCGACGCTCGACCGCATGGCCCGCAGCGGCTTGAAGGCCCGCGCCCTGCAACCGGCCTACCCCACGCTGACTTTTCCCAATCACTATTCCATCGCGACCGGCCTGCTGCCGCAGCACCACGGCATCGTGGCCAATTCGTTTCCGGACGCGACGCGAAAACGCTGGTATCGCATGAGTGACCGGGCCGCCGTGCAGGACGGTCGCTGGTACGCCGGGGAACCCGTCTGGGTGACGGCGGAAAAGCAGGGTTTGCGCAGCGCCGCCTATTATTTCGTCGGTACCGAGGCGGACATCGACGGCGTTCGTCCGACCTACTGGCGCCTGTTCGACGCGGCCGTGCCCGGAGAGGCGCGGGTCCGCCAGGTATTGCGCTGGTTGCGCTTGCCGGCCGCGGAGCGCCCACGGTTCGTCACGTTGTATTTCGAGGCGGTGGATTCGCAAACCCACGCCCATGGCGTCGGTTCGGCCGAGAGCATCGCGGCAATCGAAGAAGTCGACCGCCTGCTTGGCGCGCTGCAAGCCGGCCTGGCCGATCTGCCCTTCGCCGACCGGGTCGCCCTGATCGTCGTTTCGGACCACGGCATGGGGAGCTACGGAACGGTGGCGCCGCTCGAGCTCGACCGCGTCATCGACCTCGATGGCGTGCGCGTCGTCGAGGGCGGCAGCTACGCATTCCTGTACTTCGAGACCGATCGCGACGCGCGCGCCCGGCAGGCGCGTGCGGCGATCAACAGCGCGTGGCGCTGCGGCCAGGCGCTGCTGCCGACGGAGCTGCCGGCGGCCTGGCGCGCCGGCCCCAGCGACCGTTTTCCGGACCTGTTCGTGCAGCCCGACCCGGGCTGCGGGGTCATCTCCACCGGGAAACAGGCGCACCGAATGACGGCCGCGGACCACGGCTGGCCGCCGGATGCGCCCGACATGCACGGCATCCTGTACGCCACCGGACCCCGGATACCGGCCGGCCGGACGACAGGCCCCGTGCACGTGACCGATATCCAGCCATTGCTCATCGAACTGCTCGGCCTCGCACCACCGGGACCGGGCGACGGCGACCCACGCCGGCTGACATCACTGCTGGAACCGGTTTCACGTTAGAATCCGGCATGACCGCGACCGCGCAACACCGACTTCCAGAGGGGGCGCCATGAAAATCCTGGCAGCCGATATCGGCGGCACCAACGCGAGATTCGCCCGGGTCGAGATCGAAGGCCTGTCGGCGCTGGAGATGTCCGAACCGGTGGTGTTTCCGACCTGGTCGGACGCGATCGGATCGTTCGATCATCTGCTCGAGCACTATTCGGCCAACCGGCCGCCCGGGACGCCCGACATCGACCAGTTCGACGCGCTTTCGATCGCGATCGCGGGCGCCGTGAGCGGCCAGCGTGCAACCCTGCCCAACATCTCCTGGGACATCGACCTGAGCGTCTCGCGCCCGGTGCGCGAGGGGTTTCTGCTGAACGATTTCTCGGCGCAGGCGCACGGGTTCATGGATCCGCGGGTTTTCGATCGACTGCACTGCGTGCGCGGCGGCACCGGAGCCGGGCCGGGCTCGATCGCCATCGTCGGCGCGGGCACCGGGCTCGGTCATGCCGCGCTCAAGGCCCACCAAGGCCAGCGCATCGTTCTGACGTCCGAGGCCGGCCACGCGACGTTCGCATTTCACGGCGCCCGGGAACGGGCCATCGAGGACAAGATCCTGGCCCGCACCGGCCGTCGCTGGCTGAGCAGCGAAAACATGGTCAGCGGTTCGGGCGCCGCGCTTCTGCACGAGGCCCTGACGGGCAAGGCGGTGCCACCGGGCGAAGCACTGCGCAGGGACACGTCCGAATCCGAGACCTGCCGGTATTTCTCGCGGTTCTACGCGCGCGTCTGCCGCGATTTCTGCCTGGCCCATTTCCCGGTCGAAGCCCTGATCATCAGTGGCGGGGTCGCGGCCAAGAATCCGCACCTTCTGGAAACGCCCTCGTTCCTCGACGAATTCGACGACGGCAACGCCTTTCGCCACCTGCTCGAACGCATCCCGGTGTACCTGAACCAGGATGAAACGATCGGCATCAAGGGCGCGGCGATCCACGCCTGGCTGCAACTCAGCGGCGGTTGACGCGCCTCACAGGCCGCCGAACTGGAGTTCGGCCAGCCGGGCGTACAGCGGGTTGTCGCGGATCAGCTCGGCATGCGTGCCGATCGCCTCGACACGGCCGCGGTCCATGACGAGAATGCGGTCGACCTTCTTGACCGTCGCCAGGCGGTGGGCGATGACCAGGGTCGTACGATCCGTCATCAGGCTTTCCAGCGCCTGTTGCACGAGCTGTTCGCTCTCGGCGTCCAGTGACGAGGTCGCTTCGTCCAACAGCAGAATGGGCGGATCCTTGAGGATCGCGCGCGCGATCGCGATCCGCTGCCGCTGGCCGCCGGACAGTCGGGTTCCGCGCTCACCGAGGAAGGTCCCGTAGCCCTCGGGCAGTTGCTCGATGAACGTCTCCGCAGCCGCGAGACGCGCCGCGGCGCGGACTTCCGCGTCGCTCGCGTCCGGCCGGCCGTAGCGGATGTTTTCCAGCGCGGTTTCACCGAACAGGACCGTTTCCTGCGGCACCAGCCCGATCTGCCGGCGCAATTCGCCGGGGTCAACGCGCGCGATGTCCACGCCGTCGACACGGATAGACCCTCCGAGCAGATCGTAAAACCGCAACAGCAACTGGAAACTGGTGCTTTTTCCGGCGCCGGACGGCCCCACAATCGCCACGGTATCGCCCGGCTCGACCGCCAGGGTGAAATCGTCCAGCGCCCGCTCTTCGGGGCGTGACGGGTAGCTGAAGGTGACGTGCTCGAAGCGGATCCGCCCGGTGACGCGCTTCGGCAGGGGTTCGGGATTGGCCGGCGCCCGGATCTGCGGTTGCGCGTGCAACAGTTCGGCCAGGCGCTCCATCGCGCCGGCGGCCCGCTGGATTTCGCCCCACAGACTGCTGAGCGCGGTTGCCGAGGACCCGACGAAGAACGCGTACATCAGAAACTGGCCGAGCTGTCCGCCGGTCATTTCGCCGGCGAGCACGGCGCGCGAGCCGACCCACAGGAACAACGTCAGCATGCAGAACACGAGCACGAACGCCAGGCCCACGAGCAGCGCGTTCATGCGAATGCGCCGCACGGCCGTCTGGAAACTGCTGCGCACGGCGTCGGCGTAACGCCGCGTCTGCAGGCTTTCCAGGGTGAACGACTGCACGGTCTGCATCGCGTTCAGCGTCTCCCCGGCCAGGCCACTGGTATCCGCCACGCGATCCTGCGATTGCCGGGAGAGCTTGCGAATGGTGCGTCCGACGAGGATCACCGGCACCACGACGACGACGATCCCCAGCAGGGTAAAGCCGGCCATGCGGGCGCTGGTCAGCACCAGCATGACGAGACCGCCGATCAGGCTCAGGGTCGAACGCAGCGCAATCGACAGGCCCGAGCCCGCGATCCCCTGCACCAGGGTCGTATCGGTGGTCAGGCGGGACAGGACCTCGCCGGTACGCGTGATCTCGAAAAAGGTCGGATCCATCCGGATGACGCGGGCATAGACGGCGTCGCGCAGGTCGGCGACCACGCGCTCACCGAGCCAGGTGACGAGGTAGTAGCGCACCGCGGCGAACAGGCTGAACACGACGGTGGCGGCCAGGAACCACAGGAAATAGCGGTTGACGGTGCCGGCGCTCTGCGCGATGAAGCCGTTGTCGATCAGGTAGCGCAGCGCGACCGGCATGGCCAGCATGGCCAGCGAGGCGACCAGCAGCGCCGCCAGGGCCGCGGCAAGCGTGCCGCCGTACGGCCGAATGAACGGCCACAGCGTGCGCAGCGGCCGTATCGAGCGCGCCCGCGGGCGTTCATCGCTCGGCGCCGCGCTCACCGCGACGCCCGCCATTCACGCGGGTCGACGCGGTAGTAGGCGGCGAGGACTTCGAACAGCTCGGCGTGGTGTTTCGCCATCTGGGTCGGTTTCTCGAAAAAAGTCTCGGTGGCAACCGCGAAGAATTCCGCCGGGTTGGTCGCGCCGTAGTGATCCAGCAGCGTCGATCCGCCGCTGCGGGCCTTGCGTTGCAACACCCGGTACGCGGAGGAGAGGGTCGCCGCCCAGCTGCGGTAACTGCTCGCGCCGGCCAGCACGGGCGCGCCGTCGGTGCTGCCGCTCTCGCTGTCCAGTTGGTGAGAGAACTCGTGCAGAACGACATTCTGGCCGTCGACGAAGTTGCGCGCCCCGCGCAACACGTCGTCCCAGGCCAGGATTACCTTGCCGTTGCTCCACGATTCGCCGAGCAGGCCGCGCCGCGACGCGTGCTGCAGACCGCTCTCGTCGATTTCGTCGCGCTCGGCAACGAAGGCCGACGGGTAAAGAATGATGTACCGCAGGCGCGGGTACAACGGTCCCTTGCGGTTCAGTTGCAACATGCAGGCCTGCGCCGCGATCGTCACGCGCATCTCGTCCGTCACTTCAAGACCGGCGGCGCCCGAGAAGTGTTTTTTATACAGGAACCGTTTGATCTTCTCGCGCAACTGCAGGCGCAGGGGCATCGGCAGGTCGCGATAGACGCCGATGTTCCGTTCCAGTATTTCGATCCAGGCGTCGGGAAACGGCGCCTGCACGGCGCGGCGCATCCGCCAGGCCGGCAACCACAGCGCGAAAGCGAGCGCGACGATGACGAGCGCGAGAAAGATCCAGGGATTCATGAAGACGAAGCCTACCCCGAATCGGTCCGCGATTCAGCGTCGGGCGAATCGAACGGCAGGACGACAGGAACCGCTCCCGCCGCGATCGCCGCCGCAAGACGCGTGCGGCGATACCCGCATGCGCGGCGGTGAGCACGCCGTCAATTGGGTCTGAAATAAAGACTAATTGACCTGAATCGCTGAAATTTCCGGTCGAAACGATAAGCTGGAATCGTGGGGTCCGCGAGGGCAGATCCGGTTGCGCCCAACCCGGTGGAAACCGTCTGCGGCCCCGATCGGACGACGTTATCCGAGGAATCAGCCATGGCAATTGCACGGACCCTGAAGAACTTCCTGGACGAACACAACATCGAATACGACACGGTGGCGCACCCGCACACCGAGTCCGCCGTCGACTCGGCGAAGTCCGCCCATATTCCTCCGCACCAGATGGCCAAGGCGGTGGTGCTCGAGGACGACGCCGGGTTCATCGTCAGCGTTCTGCCATCCAACAACCGCCTGAACCTGGGTTGGGTCAACGAGGAACTCGAGCGAAACCTGCGCCTGGCCACCGAACCGGAACTCAAGGCCCTGTTCAAAGACTGCGAAACCGGCGCGATTCCGGCGCTCAGCGCGGCCTACGGCCTCAAGGTCATCTGGGACGACCAGCTCAAGCATGCGTCCGAAATCTTCATCGAGGCCGGGGATCACGAGCACCTGATTCACCTCAAGGGCGAGGACTTCCGGCAGTTGATGGAGCGCTTGCCCCACAGCGTGATCAGCGCCGGCAAGGAATTTTCGCGCTGGGTCTACGAATAGTTGAGTTTCGCTTCCCTTCTTTCGCCGCTGCGCGGCGAAAACCGGCTGCACGCGCGACGGTATTCAACGAGCGCTTCTTTGCCTACGGCAAAACCGCACTCGCCTCATTACCTGCGCTCAACGGCATGAAGGTGTTACCCTCTGGCTGACGCCAGCCGGTCAACAACGCGAGTTTCGCTTCCCTTCTTCTATCGCTGCGCGGCGAAAACCGGCTGCGCGGCTTGATCACTAGCCGGCGGCGAGTTGGCTTTCCACCCAGCGGACGATGTCGCCGCCCATCATCGCGCCGGAGTGGCGGGCGATTTCCTGGCCGCCGTGAAACAGGATCATCGTCGGGATGCTGCGGATACCGAAGCGCGCTCCGACCGCCTGTTCCTCGTCCGTGTTCAGTTTGGCCAGGCGCATTTCCGGCTCCAGCTGCGCGGCAGCTTCCTCGAATGCAGGCGCCATGGCGAGACAGGGGCCGCACCACGGCGCCCAGAAATCGACGAGCACCGGTATGTCGTTGCGCCCGATATGGCGCTCGAAGGTGCCGGTGGACAACTCCACCGGGTGGGCGCTGAATAATTCCTGGTGGCACTTGCCGCAACGCGGCGCATCGCCGAGACGCTCGGCCGGCAGCGTGTTGGTAACGGCGCAGTGCGGGCAGACCACTCGCTTGTCAGACATCGTGCTTCGTTCCGTTCGCTCTGTATCGTTGATTCATAAGGCCGCGCGGACCTCGCGTAACCAGGATTTTACCCGCGCGGCGTTGGCCGCGCCCATCCGCAGGAGGATTTTCTGACCGGCGCTGAGCGCTTCGAGGTCCTCGTCGACGTACAGGTAATAGGCCTCCGGCTTCATCAGGCGCAGCGGTCCATCGACCTCCGGCGTCGCCAGCAGTTCGTCAATCACGTCGACCAAGCGGTCATCGAACCGTGCATCGGCGTAACCGAGTTGCTGAAACGCCTCGTCGAACAGCGGGCCGTTGTCCCGCAGCAGGCCGACGAACTCATCCGGCGGAACCGCCTCGAGCATTTCGACATAGGGCGTGTACCGCGTATAACCCGACGGATCGGACAGAAACTGCGGAATCGGGTCACCGGCTTCATCGCGAACGACGGTCGCCGGATCCGGATTGGGAACGGCCGGGTACTCGCCGGCCGGCCCGTTGAGCGGCAGGATCGGCTTCGGCACCTGGCGGGCGCTCAGGGCGTCGACCGTGGCCACCGCCTTGGGCACGATGTTCTCGGTGGAAAAGTAGCGCAGCATCGCCGCCTCCCCGACCAGGCCGTCGAGGGTGTTCGAAACGTAGGCATCGCTCTCTTCGAGCGGCGGCAGCGGTTCTTCTTCCGGCGGCGCTTGCGGAATCTCCTCGGGGGTCTCCGGCATGACGGCATCGGGTGGTGCGGCCGGCGGTTCCGGTTCCGCCTGGACTTCAGGCTCCGGCGCAACCTGGGCGACCGG